>SVBX01000004.1 GCA_015058655.1 Pseudoselenomonas ruminantium | reverse complement strand
CATTTCTGTTTGACTAACATCTGGCTTGAAAACAAATTGTTTTCGTTTGCATTGTTTAGTTTTCAAGGAACAACTTGATTTCTCAAGCGCCGCCTCACCGAAGCGACTTGTTTATTATATCTTGTCTCTTTCGGAGTGTCAAGCACTTTTTTGAATTTCTTTTTTCAAGTTTTCTCTCTGCCAATCAAGGCTTCAAAACTCGAGAAGTTCATTTCTGTGTTTGCGCTCTCTGTCAGCGACTTGTATTATGATACACGCAGTTGGCAGATATGTCAACACCTTTTTTGAAAAAAATTTAAAAGAAATTAACCCCCCAAAAAAGGTCAATGTCATTTAGTTAAGCATCATTGCCCCAAATGCCTTCCCCTTGAGGGGGCGGCGAAGCCGCGGGTGTCCGGGGGACACCCTGGACAGGTGGCAGCCGAAGGCTGACGGATGAGGTGCGAATGAACAAGATAAGGCAGATAAACAAGAGAATGTTCCACCTCATCCGCCCCTAACGGGGCACCTGCCAGGGAGCCCACTGGGCTCCCGCGCTCCCGCGCTTCCGCGCCCCCTCAAGGGGAAGGCTTAACTTAATGACATTGCCCAAAAGGGGAGACAATTGCTCTACTCTGCCGGCATGAGTATCAAGCAGGCAGGGAGATTCGAGGCTCCCGGCGGGGAGAACTCGAAATAAGTGGGCACGGAGTTATCATAATTGCCCAGGTCGGCCAGTTCCATATGGCTGCCGAAGATAGCGATGCCATCCTCGCGGGCTTTGGACACGCTCTCCGGCTCCGGCTCAGTCTGATCTCCGAAGAAAACACGGCCTGCCGGAGTTTCAATCTTCTTGGTATAAGGACTGTGGTCACGGCGCACGGTCATGGCACCGGCGTAGGTCCCCCCCAGCGGCGTCAAATAATACTGCACACGGGGAGCGTTCTCTTTTACAGGAATAGCTAGCTTGTAAAGCACGCCATAATTGCCATAATTCACCGCGCGGGAACCGTCGGTGGCATCCACGCCCACCTTGTACTTATCTAACTTGTCATCAGCCAGCATTATATAAACCGTGCCGTCCTTTTCAGGGTCATATTCCCTCTGGGATGTAATCTCCCTGTCCATGCCCTTGAAGGTGCCACGGAGGGCCACTGAGTCCCTGGGCAGCACTTTGGCTATGGTCATGAAGCTGAGGGGGTCTGCATTGGCTGGATACATGATGACAGAAGCCTTCACGGGATGGTCTGCCGTGAAGTCGTAGACGCCGTACACCAATTCCCCCGGCTGCAGGACAATTTCGTCCATGCTGGGCTGCAGCAGGCGCTTCTTGTCCTTCATCACCAGGATAAGGTCCTTTTTCTTTTCTCCGAAATACTGGTTTTGGGTAGTCTTCCCTACCAAAAGATAGTCCTTGCTTGGCCATGAAGTGCCCCCACGGGTCACTTGCACCATGTTGGCCTTTTCCTTTGGATTGGCATTTTCCAGCACTACAGCCACTTTCTGGGGCACCTGCGTATTGTTCAGGTGATAATATAGCACCCGCGCCTTGCCCTGCACTGTATCCTGATAGAGGATGCCAGGCCTATCCACATATTCGGGACTGTCGGAAAAAAGCAGGGTGCCTCCCGTATCACGAGAGGTCACAGTCCACTTGTGCATGGTATTGGAATGCTTTAAAGCCTTGATCTCCTTCGCCTTGACAGGCCCTCTTTCACGGGTCTTTTCCATGATAACCTCCTGTCGCCAATCTTTAACAGGGAGCTTTCTCTCTGTATGCACCACCGTGCTGTTATCCTTTTCCCCATGATGGCGGGCCTCCGCCCCCACAGGCATGCAGGCGAGCACGCAAAGCACCCAAGCTGCCAATTTACCCTTAAAGGTCATCTCTGAATCTTGCCCTTCCTCTCTGCTGCGTTCATTCCCTATGCCTGTTCCAGCCCAAGCGGGCCATCAGCTCGCCCTTCAGGAGCCTGGCCTTGAACTCCCACAAGCCCAGGCGGGGATGGGGAATATTTATCCTATGCAAAAGATAGGGATTGGTCTGCATATCATTGAGCCCGGCCTCGCCTGTAACAGCCGTCAGATATTCATTGTCCTTCAGCAGCCCCGGCAGTTTGTCATCATAAGCGCCGTTGGGATAGGAAAAGGTGAAAATGGTCTTGAGGCCATTCCACTCCATCAGGAGCTTGGACAGCTTCAGCTCATCCTGCCGCATCTGGTCAGAAAGCTCTGTCAGGGGCTGATGGTTGGCTGTATGGCTGCCCAGCTCTATGCCGCGATTCTGCATTTCCCTCAATTGGTCCCAGGTAAGGTAGCCCGGCCTGCCTATATCGTTGGTCACCATGTAGACCGTGCCCTTCATGCCCTTCTCCTCCAATATGGGCAGCAGGTTCGTATAATTGTCATCATAGCCATCGTCAAAGGTCAGCACGATGGGCTTTTTCGGCAGTTTTATCGCGCCCTTCCTGGCCCGCATATAATCCTGAAGGGTGATAGTCTCGTATCCCTCGGACTTCAGATAATCCAGCTGCTCCTTGAAATCTGCCACCGGCACAGCATATTCGTAGGCATCGTCAGGAGCTTTGTCGCTTATCATGTGATACTCAAGTATCGGAAAGCCTTCCGGCGCAGGCGTCAGGCAAAGCCATGCCCCCAGGCAGCCTGCCCCCAGTCCCAATGCCAGAAGACCTCTTTGCAGGAATTTGCCGGCCCTGGTCTTGAAGCCGGGCTTTTTCTCATATCTTGCTATCTTCAAACCTCAATCATTCCTCATCATTTTCTCTTGCCGCCCGGGATAGTTCCCCAAGCTTTCTCATGCGATGGCTGGCACCTGATTTGGTGATGCCCAGGATTTCTGCCAGTTCCGTAAGGCTTGCCTCCGGATTTTCCAGCCTGGCCTCCGCTGTCTCCCGCAATTTTCGGGGCAGCTTTTCCCAAAGCCCCATTCCTTTCAGTGCTTCGATTTCTGCGAGCTGCCGTCCGGCTGCATCCACAGCCTTCTGCAGGTTGGCTGTCTCGCAGTTCACCAGCCTGTTCACCTGCCCCCGCACTTCTTTGACATTCCTGGCCACTTCGAAGGCCTCTACGGCATCTGCCGCTTCCAGCATGGCCAAGAAATCTATGACTGCGTCCCCCTCTTTGAGGTAGACAATGTAGCTTTCCTTCCTGTCTGTGATTCCCACGGGAAAATCCATGCGCCTGAGTATCTGGTAAAGGGTCTGGGAAAAAGCAAAATTTCCCGTCACCAGTTCGAGGTGATAGGATGCCTCAGGCTTGTTGACACTGCCACCTCCCAGAAATGCCCCCCGCAAATAAGCAATGCGGCAGCAATTCTTCTTCAGGATGGCAATATCGGTGTCCATATTCAGGCTTTCATCCTGCAGGAAGCCCAGCTGCTCCAGCAGCCCTGCCACTTCGGGTGCAGGCGGCACCTGCACTGTGTAGCTGTTGTTCTTCTTCAGCCTTTTGGAGCGGCTGACCGTGATTTCTGTCTTGATGCCGCCCCCCTCAGCCTTCAGGAGCTGCAAGGCCTTCCTGGCCACTGCCGCATTTTCCGTGGTGAAATTCAGGCCAAAGGTGCGCCTCAGCCCAAAGGTAAGGGTTGACCCCATGCGCAGAAGCGCCGCCAGTTCTGCCGTACGGCAGCAGGAATCCTCATAGCTGAGGCGGGCCAGTTCATTTTTCACTTCTGTTGCAAATGATGGCATAGCTTCAGCGACCTGTCATTTCGTAGATTATCTTCATCACCGCATGGCTCAGCTTGTCAGGATTGTGCCGGATAAGCTCCGCCTCGTTGATGATGTCTGCCCGGTCGTAGCCGATGCCCAAGGCGTTGATGGCCTCTCCGTCCACCTTCACGGGATAAGCCCCCTGCTGGGCATACTCCTCCAGCATTTCCTGGGAAATCTCCGTGTCGTTGACAATCATGTAATCGATGATGCCGGGGCCTGCGTGGTCAATGATGGCCTTGGCGTGCATGGAAGCCGTATAGCCGTCCGTCTCACCGGGCTGGGTCATGACATTGCAGATATAAATCTTGATGGCCTTGCTTTTGCGGATAGTTTCTGCCACTTCATCCACCAGCAGATTGGGCATGATGCTGGTGTAGAGGGAACCGGGGCCCAGGATGATAGCATCTGCCTTTTCCAGAGCCTCCAGGGAAGACTCCACCGGGGCCACATGCTCCGGGAAGAGGCGCACCCTCTTGATGCGCTTGTGGGCTTCGGGGATATTGGACTCCCCTTCCACCACGGTGCCGTCCTCCATGATGGCATCCAGCCGCACATGGGCGGTAGAAGCGGGCAGGACACGCCCCTTCACTGCCAGGACCTTGGAGGATTCCTTCAAGGCTTGCTCGATGTCTCCCGTCACCTCATTCATGGCAGCGATGAAGAGATTGCCAAAGGAATGCCCAGCAAGCTCGCTCTTGCCCTTGAAGCGATACTGGAAAAGCTTTTCCATCAGTGGCTCCGTATCTGCCAGCGCCACCAGGCAGTTGCGAAGGTCGCCGGGTGGCACGATGCCCAAATCCTCTCTGAGGCGCCCGGAAGAGCCGCCGTCATCAGCCACCGTCACCACAGCGGTGACATTGCTGGTGAGTTCCTTCATACCTCTGAGCAGCACAGAAAGGCCATGACCGCCCCCCACCACCGCCACATTGGGGCCTTTGCCCAAGCGACGCTTCTCATAGATGATATCCACCAGCCGCTCCGAGCTGTCAGGCAAAAGCACCATGATGACAGAGCGTATGAGGTGCCTGGTAGCGTAGAGCATCAGCACCGTTCCCACCGCCACCACAGCTAGTCCGACAAGGGAGGTGAAAGCGTAGTTATAGCTGCCCCGCCACAGGTACACAGCGCGGAAAATGGCTTCTTCTATGGCATCCAGGTACTTGTAGTTGAACACCAGAGCCAAACCCAGGCTGACTAACATGACCCCGCCGGAGAAAAGCACCAGCCAGCGTTTGAACTTCATGCCAGGGTACAGCCATTTAAGTAAATGCATAGTCAGCACTCCTCACGCACATGCTCGCGCACATCATTTTTCATCAGGTCCCTGTGCTCAAGTCTGGCAGGCAAGCCCTTGTCCTTCAGCAGGTCATAGATGTGCTTGGCGATAAAGACGCTCCTGTGCATGCCGCCAGTGCAGCCTACGGCTATGACCAGCTGGCTCTTGCCCTCCTTCTGATACTGGGGCACCAGGAATTCCACCATATCGTCAAGTTTTGCCATGAACTCCTGTGTCACAGGGAAGCCCGCGATATAGTCAGCCACCTCAGGCACCGCACCGCTCTTGTGGCGCATGGAATCAAGATAGAAGGGGTTGGGCAGGAAGCGCACATCCAGCACCATATCCGCATCCAGGGGCATGCCGAACTTGAAGCCGAAAGAAAGAATGTTGATGTTCATTTCCCCGCTTTCTCCGGCCCCGAAAAGGCGGTGCACCTTGTCCCTGAGCTCCACCTTCTTCAGCTCGCTGGTGTCGATGACAAAGGTGGCCTTGGCCCTGATGGGCGCCAGCCTTTCCCTTTCCTTGGCAATGCCCTCGCTGATGCGGGAGGAGGGGGCCATGGGATGGCGGCGGCGGGTTTCCTTGTACCGGCGGATGATGCAGGCATCGGAGGCGTCCATGAAGAGCACTTCATAGGGCAGGTCATCCCTGTCCATATCATCCAAAATATGCACGAACTGGTCGAAGAACTCCCGGCTGCGGGTGTCCACCACCAGCACCACCTTCCCCACATGGCCGCCGGACTGCTTGGCCAGCTCCACGAACTTGGGAATAAAGACCGGAGGCAGATTGTCGATGACAAAGTAGCCCAGGTCCTCCAGATAGCGGCAGGCCTGGGTCTTGCCCCCGCCGCTCATACCCGTGACGATGACAAAGCGGAAATCTGCCGCCTTGGTGTCTTTCCCCGGCTCCTTTTCCAGCTTTTCTTCCAAAATCTTTTCCTCATCGTGCATGCTGCTCACCGCCCCTTCAAAGCATATTCATAAATGGCCTCAGCCCAGCCGTTTTCTTCGCAGCTGCCGGTGACCACATCGCAGACAGCCTTCACCTCAGGCACTGCATTGCCCATAGCCACGGAAAGGCCAGCTTCCTTCAAGATGGAAAGGTCGTTCTCCGCATCCCCAAGGGCCATAGTCTCGGGGATAGTCACGCCCAGGAGCTCAGCCAGCTTCTTCAGGCCCTCGCCCTTGGACACGCCCCTGTTGACGATTTCTGCGTAGTAGGCGCTGGAGCGCACAATGGCAATCCTGTCACCGAAGCGTTCCTTGAGCGCAGCAATGCGCTGCTCGGTTTCCTCGGAGCTGTCGGTGACACAGAGCAGCTTGGTGACCTCTTCCGTATGCTCCTTGAGCCCCTGCCAGCCCACAGCCTCGCCTTTCACCAGCTGGGCTGCCTCATAGCGGTCAGACTGGCGGCAATGCTCAGGATAGTACAGGCAGTCCTTGGAGTAAGTCTGCATATACCAGCCCTGCGCCTCCACGAAGTCCAGCACCTCCCGGATAAGCTCCGGGGCCAGGAAGCTGGAGAAAAGCGTCTTGCCCGACACAGTGCGGATAAGGGCGCCGTTGTAGGTGATGATGGGCACATCCACCCCCAGGTTCTTCGCCACCGGCAGAGCCGCCCGATACATGCGACCCGTGGCGATGGTCACCGTCACCCCGGCCGCTGCAGCTTTCTTTGCCGCCTCAATATTTTCGGGAGAAATCTCCGTCCCCGTAGGCAGGAGAGTCCCGTCCAAATCAGTTGCTATCAGCTTAATCATTTCACGCCTCCTTAACATAGAGGGAACAATCTCTTCTATTTTCTCACATTCGAGAGAAATTGCAACCCTTGCCAAGAGGCTGTGATTAATATATATTATGTAGCGTAGATACTGACCACAGAAAGGGGTTAAAATATGTCCAAACAATATAAAAAGCTGCAGCAGAAGCTCCATCCCAAGGAGAAAAAAGCCGCCCCCAAGGAGAAGCCCGTTGGCAAGGATTATATCCTGCTGGCCGTCATTGGCTTCATCGCCGTCATGACCATCTTCGGCTGGGAATACATGAACAACATCAGCCGCGCCATGTATGTGCTCCTGGGCATCAGCATGAGCTGCAACTATGTCCAGCGCCATGGCAAGCTCAGCGAGGAAAAGATGGTGTATGTGGCCCGCATAGGGCTTGTCACCATCGCCATAGCCGTAGCCTTGTTCCTGGTGTCACTTTACTACCAGTTCTTTGCATGAGAAAAGCTCCCGGAAAACGGGAGCTTTTCTTGTATATGGGAAACTTCATTCGTTTTTCTGTTCCACCGTGGCCAGCGCCACCACCTGGTCTTCTTCCCCGGTAGACATGAGCTTCACGCCCTGGGAGCTGCGTCCGTACACGGAAATGTCAGAGACATTCATGCGGATGACGATGCCCCCTGCAGTGATGAGCATCAGTTCCTGATCCTCATTGACCACCTTGATGCCTACCACGGGGCCGGTCTTTTCCGTGACCTTCAGGTTGATGATGCCCTTGCCGCCGCGGCTCTGAGTGCGGTATTCCTCCACAGAGGTGCGCTTGCCGAAGCCTTCCTCAGTGACGGTGAGGACTTCTGCATTGCGGCGCAGGAGATCCATGCCTACCACTTCATCGCCCTCACGCAGGCTGATGCCCTTCACGCCCCGGGCGCTGCGGCCCATGGCTCTCACATCTTCCTCAGAGAAGGCAATGGCCATGCCGGACCTGGTGCCCAGCATAAGGCTGCTTTCACCATCCGTGGGCTTCACGCCGATGAGCACATCGTCATCGTCCAGGGACAAAGCGATAAGGCCCACCTTGCGGATATTGGCGAACTCGGACACGGCAGTTTTCTTCACGATGCCCTTGCGGGTGGCCATGAAGAGATATTGGTCATCGCCGAAGCCCTTCACCTGGATGATGGCCTGAATCTTCTCATCAGACTCCAGCTGCAGCAGGTTGATGAGGGCCGTGCCCTTGGCCTGACGGCTGGATTCGGGAATCTCGTATGCTTTCAGGTGGAAGACCCTGCCACGGCTGGTGAAGAAGAGGATGGTGTGGTGGGTGGTGGTGATGAGGATATCCTCCACGAAATCCGCTTCCTTGGTAGCCATGCCCTTGATGCCCACGCCGCCGCGCTTCTGGTTCTTGTAGGTAGTCAGGGGCATGCGCTTGATGTAGTCGTTGTGGGAAAGGGTGATGACCACATCTTCCTCGGCAATGAGGTCTTCCACATCGATCTCGGAGGTGTCTACCGTAAGCTTGGTGCGGCGCTCGTCGCCGTACTTTTCCTTCACGGCACGCAGCTCGTCCTTGATGATGGCAAGAACCTTCTGCTCGTCTGCCAGGATAGCCTTGTACTCCTCGATGGCCTTCAAGGTATCCTTGTACTCCTCTTCAATCTTCTCCCGCTCCAGACCGGTGAGGCGCTGGAGGCGCAGGTCCAGGATAGCCTGGGCCTGCTTGTCAGAAAGCTTGAAGCCCGTCATGAGGGCTTCCTTGGCTATGTCTGCCGTACGGCTCTCGCGGATGGTGGTAATGACTGCATCGAGATTATCAAGGGCGATGGTCAAGCCTTCCAAAATATGGGCGCGAGCCTCGGCCTTGGCCAGTTCGTAGCGGGTACGCCTGGTGATGACATCTTCCTGGTGCTTGATGTAGTAGTGGAGCACTTCCTTCAGGTTCAGCACCTGGGGCTTGCCATCCACCAGCGCCAGCATGATGACGCCGAAGCTGTCCTGCAGCTGGGTATGCTTGTAGAGCTGGTTCAGCACCACATTGGCATTGGCATCCTTGCGCAGGTCGATGACAATGCGCATGCCGCTCCTGTCGGACTCATCGTTGAGAGCCGTGATGCCCTCCACGCTCTTGTCCCGCACCAGCTCGGCAATCTTTTCAATCAGGCGGGCCTTGTTCACCTGATACGGCAGTTCCGTGACGATGATGCGGGGCTTGCCATTGGACTGGGTCTCGATATGAGCCTTGGCCCGCATCTTGATGATGCCGCGGCCCGTCATATAGGCAGAGCGGATGCCCTCATGGCCCAGCACCAGGCCGCCCGTGGGGAAGTCCGGCCCCTTGATGACCCCCATGAGCTCCTCCATCTCGGCCTCCGGGTTGTCAATGAGCATCAAAGTGCCATCAATGACCTCGCTGAGGTTATGGGGCGGGATGTTCGTAGCCATGCCCACGGCGATGCCTGCGGTGCCGTTCACCAAGAGCTGCGGGAACTTGGCCGGCAGCACGGAGGGCTCCTTCAGGGACTCATCGTAGTTGGGCACGAAGTCCACGGTATCCTTGTCGATATCCTGCAGCATGACCTCGGAAATCTTGGACATGCGCACCTCGGTGTAACGCATGGCAGCCGCAGGGTCGCCGTCCACGGAACCAAAGTTGCCGTGGCCATCTGCCAGCATATAGCGCATGGAAAAATCCTGCGCCATGCGCACGATGGCATCGTAAACAGAGCTATCACCATGGGGGTGATATTTACCCAGGACTTCACCGACGATACGCGCCGACTTCTTATAGGGCTTGGTAGAACCCATGCCCGCCTCCTGCATGGCGTACAGGATACGGCGATGCACAGGCTTCAGCCCGTCCCTGACATCCGGCAGGGCGCGGGCCACGATAACGCTCATGGCGTAGTCGATATACGCCGTCTTCATCTGGTGCCCCAGATCTACCGGCACAATCTTGCCTTGACCAAAATCCACTTTCTCACCTCAAAATCTATTTATAAAAAATCAACTAACCTATCAAGGACATAAAAACTTAGCATTTTATTATACCTTAACTGAAAGTAATTTTCCAGCCCCAAAACAGGCTCAAACACTCAAATCCAACGGCAAGTCCGATATATCCTTTATCCTTTTGCCCTCAATCAATGTCTTCATAAGGCTTTCAGCATCGTCTGCACCGTATTCCTGCACAGCCTCCATTAACTCATACAAAGCAAAATGATACAAGCAGTCAATATCCCCCGTTTGCTGCACGAATATCTGCACGATGGGCCGATGCCTCATCAACCACCGACACTCCTGCATTCAGCTCAGTGTCTGCATAAAGCTCCCTGTAGACAATTATATCAGGAGCCACCATATATTTGTACTGCACAACTCAAAGGTTTCCGTAGTATCCCTAGGGGCGTTTCATAAACTTGCAAATGGCCTGTTTAGATTTATGAGGCGGCCTTTATTTCCCCGAAAGTCATTGTCGTAATATTTCGTTTATGATATAATAAAGATATCAAAAGCACATAGAAAGGAGGAGGTTTCCATGGCAGCCATCAGCGAGGTACTGAAAACCATGGACGGCATAGTGGATTATGCCGCAGGCATGAAGCCCAGAGAATCCTACCACCCGCATCCGGCCATCCAGAGCGGCAGCGTAGTCGAGGGCCGTGACATCAACAGGTCTGCCTATGAAGCCCTGAAGGAAAGCATCAGCGGGGCCATTGCCAAGCAGAAGGCAGCGGAGAACCCCGTCAAGGACTACGAAGAGGGGAAGACCTCCTTCCAGGATATGCTCAGAAAGCTTGGCGATACCTCAGAAGATACCAGGATTACAGAAATCTACCTGCAAAAGAAAAGCAATGCTTCTGCCCATACCTACACCGCGAAAGCAGACAAGAGCGCGCAGGGCGCCAGCGGCACCCTGGTAGACATGCACCTGTAAGGAACCCGTTGAAATCAAATGAAAATCATGGTATAATCTGCATTAGAAAAAGCCTCCTGCTGTAACAGGAGGCGGGCTACTGGTAAACGGTTAGTCCTCAAGGTTTTAAGTTATTGCATAGAATAACCGCCAAAGTTGGGGAACTGGGGCGGTTATTTCTTTCTGTTATTGACGGCAAAGATAATCAGAAGGATCAGCAACAGCTGAAGCGTCATATTGTCCATACCACCACCTCCCATCTGCCGATCGACCACGCGCTTTTAACGCCAGCTTTGATGAGAGGACTAACCGCCTACCGTTTTGTAGCTTAAGAATAGTATACAGATGGAAATTGCTTCCGTCAAATCACAAAGGCCTGCCGCCTCATCTTCGGGTGGCAGGCTTTTTTTGCAAAATTTCCTCTTAACTCCCTGCCCCTTTTCTACGATATATAGAACAGAGGAAGTATCTTAACCCGCTTTTCTATGGAAAAGGAAGCAGCGGCCACAACAAGCAGGGAGCGATTGTCATGAGAGCATTTGTCCATTCGGGGGGGGCATAGGCCACTCCGCCCAAGTCAATATGCACATTTCCAGGGGAGAGTTGCGGCCTCCTCTCTTCGTCGTGCCTACAGGCGCAGGAAGGGGGTGGCCGGCATGGCAATGAAAATCGTCAACAATATGTCCGCCGTGAACTCCATCAATATCCTTGGCACCAACAACAGCCGCCTGGCCAAGGACATGGCGCGGCTTTCCTCCGGGCTGAAAATCACGGGCGCCGGGGACGATGCCTCCGGCTACAGCATTGCCAAGCGTATGCGGGCACAGATACGGGGACTGGATGCCTGCGCCGCCAACGTGAATACCGGCTATAATATGCTCAAGACCGCCTCCGAGTCGGTGCAGTGCCAGTTGGACATTTTGAAGAAGATGCGGGAAATCACCCTGAAAGCCTCGGACGATACTTACTCCCAAAAGGACAGGGATGTGCTGGCCATCGAGGCGGACGAGCTTTTCAATCAGCTTGATTTGATTGCGGAGGAAACCACCTACAATGGCATGACGTTGTTAAACCACAGGACGGAAGCGGTACAGAATGTCACCCAAATCAGTGAAAGCACCCAGTTTGCCCCCTTCGACCCAGGCATAACGGAAATAGACAATACCACCATTGGAGATATTTTCGTTGTGGGCGGCACCAATAGAGGAATAATGTCGACCTGGGGTATCATGGGGGTCTATTCCACATCCAGTCCCGAGCCCAACACCAACGGCATGATTCTAGACTTCACCACTGCGCTGTCAGGACACACCATCGAAGATTTCAACCTGCAAGGATTGTCCATAATGTGCGACCGTTGCAAGCAGTTTGCCACCATTGTCTTTGACACCTCCAGAGACCTTGGCTCGGGGCAACGACAGGATTCCATCAACGACACCTATCCCGATGCCCGCCAGTTCATCATCGGCCTCAAGGGTGCGCAGAACGCTGATGATATTGCCAATGCCGTCTATGATGGCATTCTTGCCGCCAACCAGGCCAAGGGAAGCAACAACTTCACCGGTGCTGGTGTCAGCAACGCCCCAAACAATCAGATTGGGGTACATACCCTCATGGTTCATAGTAACGGAAACACGGTTTATTTCACCACCGCCAGAGATAATGCAACCCCTGTTTTCTACAACGGCATCAAGGGCGTGACTACCAGTGTGGAGGTTACTACCACCACCACCGTGGCCTCCGGCTACCACCCCTGGGAGGACCATTACATCCAATCCGGCACCAAGGCCAGCGAGA
This sequence comes from Pseudoselenomonas ruminantium, assembly GCA_015058655.1. Taxonomy (GTDB): domain Bacteria; phylum Bacillota; class Negativicutes; order Selenomonadales; family Selenomonadaceae; genus Selenomonas_B; species Selenomonas_B ruminantium_C. The sequence continues at coordinate 124,017 of SVBX01000004.1, read as the reverse complement.
AAACCATGATACGCCTCTGGAACACTTCTCTTGAGGCTCTTTTCCCTCCTTCTGACAGCGAATTCCTGCTGGAGCCGGAAAAACTGCCCACGGATTTTGACGGGGGCGACTTCCCGGACTCGGACGCTTACCCGGAACGTTATGAGGATTACCAAGGCACGGACTTGCAAAAAAAGCAACAGCTCTGGCGTGACAATGCCTGGCACCTTACCAAGAAAGGTGCACAAAGCAAGGGCGAAGTCCTGCGTACCCGTGAGGGTGCGGAAGGCTTCCTGAAAGACCTTGACCAGGCCATCAAATACATCCTCCACGTCCAGACGGATTTTGGCTCGCAGATGATGCGCATGGAAATCTGCGCCGCCAACATCACTACAAGTCAGGAAAACGTCCTGGCCTCAGAAAGCACCATTTCCGACGCGGACATGGCCAAGGAAATGGTAAACTTCGCCCGGGACAACCTCCTGCTCCAAGCCTCCCAATCCATGCTGGCCCAAGCCAACAGCGAAAGCAGCAGCGTACTGGGGCTGCTGCAATGAAACCATTGAAATCAGAGGGATTTCATGGTATAATTGGCACAAGAAAAGCCTCCTGCGGCTAACAGGAGGCGGGCTACTGGTAAACGGTTAGCCCTCTGCTGATTGGTTAAATTCATATAGAAATAAACCGCTCTGCTTGTGAGGCTAGGGGCGGTTATTTCTTTTTATTGACGGCAAGAATAATAAGCAGAATCAGCAATAACTGAAGCGTCAAATTGTCCATACCATCACCTCCCATCTGCCGATCGACCACGCGCTTCTAACGCCAGCTTTGATGAGAGGGCTAACCACCTACCGTTTTGTAGCTTACGGATAGTATACAGATTCAAATTGCTTTCGTCAAATCAAAAAGGCGTGCCGCCCATCTTCGGGTAGCACGCCTTTACTATTTCTCAAACCTTCTGTCCTTGTGCACTATCTCGCTGTAGATAAACCCTTCCCTGACTCCTGAGTCGCTATAGGTAATGCCCCTGCACTGGAAGCGCCTGGCCAGCACGTCGGCGATAATCAGGCCCGGTATCACGGTCTTCAGCCTCTCGGGCACCGCCTTCATAAGCATGATGGCCATTTCCTGGGTGATGCCGTGATCCCGGCGGAAGGTGCCAATGAGGGTGGCCAAACGCCTTGCCTCCATGCGGGTGTTCACCTTGGGCTGGTTGAAGAGCTCGTTGTAGAGAGCGCAGCCCCCTTTGAAGGAACCGCCGATACCGATGAGGGCCGCTTCCCTGACGTCTGCAAAAGCCGTCACTGCCCCTATGGTAGCTTCAGCTTCCCTGTACATCTCCAGGCATTCGGTGATGCTGGGCAGGATGCCCTGCACATACTTGGAGTGAAAGAGCAGGGAGCCAATGGGCAGGCTGACTTTCTTGCGGATTTCCTTGGCCTTGTAGGCCACAATCTCCGTGCTGCCGCCGCCAATGTCAATCAGCAGACCGTCTTCGGCAGGAATGCCATGGAGAGCTCCCACGAAATCATAGGTAGCCTCCTCATCACCGCTGATGACCCGGATAGGCAGGCCCACGGCGTGCTCGATGGCACCCACCGCCGCCTCGCTGTTCTTGGCGTTGCGCAAGGCTGCCGTGGTGAAAGCGTAAATCTTGGTGATGTTGAAGCTGTAGAGGAAGGACTTGAATTCCTGCAGCACTTCGATGGCTTTCTCTATGCCCTCGGGAGCCATCACCCCGTCATGGACATAGGCTGCCAGCCCCACCGTATGCTTCTGCTTCATGAGGAACTCGATACGATCCCCCTCTATGAGGTAGATGGCCATGCGGATGGTGTTGGAGCCGATGTCGATGATACCGTAAAGCATGGCTTACCTCTTGAGGCCCGTAGCGGTGAGGGGCACCACCACGCGGTAGTTGTCCGGCTTACCAGCCTGGAAGAAGCGCTCGGCGGCGGCCAGGGCGCAGGCTGCGGAAAGCTCCACATAGATGCCCGCCTTGCCCAGGCGTTTCTGGGCTTCCAGAATCTCCTCGTCCTTCACCGTCATCATGTCGCCGTGACAGTTCTTGAGCGCCTTCAGGATGGACAGTCCCCGCTTGGGACGCTCGATGCGGATGGCGCGGGCGATGGAGGCAGTCTTGGGCTGTGGCTCCAGGCCGTGGAACGCCTCGTAAAGGGGCGCGCACTTCTCGCTCTGGACGCCAACAATCTGCGGCAGGCGCCCCAATTCCAAAAAGCCGTAGTAAAGCCCCATCAGCAAGGTACCGTTGCCCACGGGCACAAAAATATAGTCAGGCACATGCTCGCCCAGCTGCTTGTAAATCTCCCTGGCCATGGACTTGACCCCTTCCACAAAGAGGGGGTTGTAAACATGGGAAGCGTAGTAAGCATCGCCCAGGTTTTCCTTCACCACGGAGCAAGCCCGCATGCGGCCATCCTTCACCTTTTTGATGGATGCCCCATAGGACTCGATCTGATGCAGGATTTCCTGGGAAGTGTCATCTGGTACATAAACCTCGCACTCCATGCCGGCGGCTGCCGCATAGGCAGAGATAGCCGCTCCGGCATTGCCCGCCGAATCCAGGGCAATCTTTTCGATGCCCACATTGTGAATCTCGTTGATAAGCCTGCGGGCGCCCCTGTCCTTGAAGGAACCCGTTGGCTGGGTGCCCTCCAGCTTCAGGAGGAAATCCAGCTTCCCGGACTGGAAATGCACCAAAGGCGTCACTACCTCACCCAGGGAAATCTTGTCGGAATAATCCTCCCCGATATCCCTGTGCAGCTTGAACATGCCACCGCATTCGCACTGATAGGAATGGCTGTTGATAGGATATTTCTTTTTGCATTTTTCGCAGTAAAAATACATCTAAAGCACCTCCCGCGCCGACCGGCCAATCCAATCCCCTTGCCAGCCGGCTAGCTATATTGACATAAATCTTGTAGCTCATCCTGTACTATAGGTGTATATTTCGTCATGAAATCGACATTTCCTGCTTAAAGTTTTGATTAGTGATGGAAAAGGCGTATATGGGTCATAGCCATGGCGATGTTGTACTTGTCGCAGGTTTCGATGACATTGTCATCCCTGATGGAGCCGCCGGCCTGGGCGATGTACTCCACGCCGCTCTTGTGGGCCCGCTCCACATTGTCGCCGAAGGGGAAGAAGGCATCAGAGCCAAGGGAGACGCCCTTCAAAGTCTTCAGCCAGGCTGCCTTTTCCTCGCGGGTAAAGACAGGCGGCTTTTCGGTGAAGATATTCTTCCAGGCATCGGTTTCCAAAAGGTCCTGCCACTCCTCGCCCACATAGACATCAATGGCGTTATCGCGGTCGGGGCGGCGCACATCCTCGCGGAAGGGCAGATTCTGGACCTGGGGGCTCTGGCGCAGATACCACACATCTGCCTTATTGCCCGCCAGGCGGGTGCAATGGACACGGGACTGCTGGCCTGCGCCTATGCCGATGGCCTGGCCGTCCTTGGCGTAGCAGACGGAGTTGGACTGGGTGTACTTGAGGGTGATGAGGGCAATGAGGAGGTCACGCTCTGCATCCCCGGATATTTCCTTATTTTGGGTAGGGCGCTCAGAAAGGCATTCCGCGGTAATCTTCACATCGTTGCGCTGCTGCTCGAAGGTCACACCGAAGACCTGCTTGCGCTCGATGGCCTCAGGCTGGTAATCCACATCCATCTGCAGCACCAGATAGGTCCCCTTGCGCTTGGACTTCAAGATTTCCAGCGCCTCCTCGGAGTAAGAAGGAGCGATGATGCCATCAGAAACCTCGCGTTTCAGGAAGGAAGCAGTCTGGGCATCGCACTCATCGGAAAGAGCCACGAAATCGCCGTAGGAGGACATGCGGTCAGCGCCACGGGCGCGGATATAGGCCGTAGCCACGGGGCTCAGCTCCACCCCTTCCACGAAGTAGGCCTTCTGCAGGCTCTCAGACAGGGGCACCGCCACCGCAGCCCCGGCGGGGCTCACATGCTTGAAGGAAGCGGCAGCAGGGAGCCCCGTGGCCTCGCGCAGCTCCCGCACCAGCTGCCAGCTGTTCAGAGCATCCAAGAGGTTGATATAGCCGGGACGGCCATTCAAGACCTTGAAGGGCAAATCCCCGCCCTCCATAAAAACCCGGGCAGGTTTCTGATTGGGATTGCAGCCATACTTCAGTTCCATTTCCTGTGCCATGATACGCTCCTTTTTTACATAAAAAAACCGACACTGATCCAGGCAATTGCCCAGACGGTCGGCTTCTCGCTGCTGTGCTCCCCTGGGGTATTCCCCTACCGTCAGTCACACAGCTGATACCTAGAATTTATCACGGGAAACACGCCCCTGTCAAGGGGGCTATGATTGCCAATTATTTTCTAGTAAATCCTCCAACTTTATGATATGATAAACCTGTCGGGAATATTACCCCGCGCTTTATGCACATTTGCTCATACAAGATAAATTTCTATAGTATCTGAGGAGGATTCATCAATGCTGAAGAGTATTGCAGTAATGACCAGCGGCGGCGACAGCCCTGGCATGAATGCGGCTGCCCGCGCCGTAGTCCGTACCGCTCTCTATGAGGGCGTCGAGGTCTGGGGCATCAACAACGGCTACCATGGCCTGCTGGAAGAGGATATGTACAAGATGGAGTCCAAGGATGTGGGCGACATCATCCAGCGGGGCGGCACCTTTTTGGGCACTGCCCGCTGCAAGCGCTGGAAGACTCCCGAGGGCCGCATGATGGGCTTCCAGCATCTGGTGGACCGCGGCATCCAGGGTCTCTGCGTCATCGGCGGTGACGGTTCCCTGCGCGGTGCCTCCCTGCTGTCCGAAGAAACCGGCATCCCCATCGTAGGCCTGCCGGGCACCATCGACAACGATGTGTGGGGCTCTGACTATACCATCGGCTGCGACACCGCCGCCAACACCATCATCGATGCCATCAACAAGCTCCGTGACACCGCCAGCGCCCACCGCCGCGTGATCGTGCTGGAGGTCATGGGCCGCAATTCCGGTTGGCTGGCTACGGTGGCCGGCATCTCCGGCGGCGCCGAGTACATCCTCATTCCCGAGGAAGAGTACGACCTGGACAAGATCTGCACCGACATGAAGGCAGCCTATGATGCAGGCAAGCGCTACATCCTGGTGGTGCTGGCAGAAGGTGCCGGCAATGCCCAGGATGTAGGCGCCTACATCGGCGAAAAGACTGGCATCGACACCCGCGTGTCCGTGCTGGGCCACATCCAGCGTGGGGGGTCCCCCACGGTCCTGGACCGTGTCCGCGCCAGCCAGCTGGGCGAGCAGGCCGCGCTGGCTCTTATCTCCGGCCTGTCCGACATCGTCTTCGGCTTCAGCAAGGGCCATGTGGTGACCATCAACCTGCATGACGCGGTGACCAACAAGAAAAAACTCGACCCCGAGTACACACACCTGGCCAAGGTGCTGTTCTAAAAATCTATACGCAACTGCAAAGAGCAAACTCTTCGCAGTTGCAAAAAACGCTGACCGTTCCAAAAAGCGGTCAGCGTTTTTTACGTGCTCAATTGTTCTTTCAGTTCTTCTGCCGACAAAGCTCTGGTAAGCCCCATAATAGCCAACAGCTGCTGAAAGGCCGTCTCTTTCGTCCCCATGTTCTTGATGACGAAATCTGCCTGCTTCCAGCCATCGAGGACCTTGTTTTCCTCAATGTACTTCAGCTCTTCCTGAATCTGCTCAGGGGGAATCTTATCCGCTCCCATGCGCTCTATCAGAGTGGTGTAATCTGCCATGAGATGGATGACCACCAGATTGCGCCTCAGCAGCTGGCGAAAAGTGGGAATGGCAGCCTCGTTCAGCAATATGAGGTTGCAGCGATATGTAGCCATGGCCTCCAGGATATCCTCTTTGTACCAGCCGTACTGATATCCACGCCAGCCCGTCTGGGCAAAGAAGCGCTCATCATTGAAAGTCTCAGGTTCCATGCGCTTCAGCAGTGCCCCCCGGCGTGAGCGACCGTGTAGCCATTCCGTAGTGTAGACGGGAACATAGTTTATCCCCATATCCATAGCCATCTTTACCAAAGTAGTGGCCCCCGCTCCCCGGGGCCCCATCAGTGCGTATAAGGTACTGGTCTTCATAAATCTCCTTGCACGAACTTCATAATACAGACAAATCATTTTTACGCACACAAAAGCGGGGACAACCGAACGTCCCCGCTTTCGCAGCCTCTATACCTTCTGCCACACATTGCCACGAGGGCAATGCGCCTCCCTTACCTATAATACAATGAATCAAAAGGAAAAGCAAGACCATTTTTTGCTTTTCTCCACCAGGCCCTGCAACTTGAAGCGCTGCCTTTCGCCCTGCAGTGCCCCCTCAGCAAATCCTCGGCACCAAATTCCCCAAAGGCATATCCACCACCCGCAGGCCGCCGATGGCGGTACGGAGGGCTACCTGGCCGGGGGCTTTCTCTGTGGTCTCGCCGATGATGCGGGCCTCTTTGCCATAGGGGCTTTGCTGCATGGCTTCAAGAGCCGCCTCGGCTTCTTCTTCCGGCACGAAGGCAACGCACTTGCCCTCGTTGGCCAGATACAGGGGGTCAAAGCCTAAAATATCGCAGACTCCCTGCACTTCGTCCCGTACGGGGATGTCTTCTTCTTCGATGATGATGCCGCACTGGCTGGCAGCGGCGATTTCATTCAGCACTGCCGCCACGCCGCCGCGGGTAGGGTCGCGGAGTACTGCCGTATGGGGAGCAGCTTGCAGCAGGGCTTGAGTAAGCCCTGCCAGCGGGGCGCAGTCCGTCTTGATGTAGTCAGGCAGTTCCAGACCGTGGCGGCCCGCCAGGATAGCAGCCGCATGATCGCCCAGGTAGCCCGAGAGCAGCACTTTCATGCCCGGCTTCACCTTCTTAGGGGAGATTTCCACGCCTTCAATCAACTCGCCGATGCCTGCCGTATTGATATAGATGCCGTCGCACTTGCCCCGCTCCACCACCTTGGTGTCGCCGGTGACAATGGCAATGCCCGCTTCCTCTGCCATCTCCTTCATGGTATGGGCGATTTTCCGCAATTCCTCCACGGGGAAGCCTTCCTCCAGAATCACTCCGGCGGAGATATAGCGGGGCACCGCCCCGGTCATGGCCAGGTCATTCACCGTGCCGCAAACCGCCAGCTTGCCGATATTTCCCCCGTTGAAGAACAAAGGCTGCACCACATAGGAATCCGTGGTGAAAGCCAGCTTGCCGGAGAGGGAAAGCCTTGCTCCATCATGCATTTCGTTGAGGATAGGGTTGCCAAACTCCGGCAGGATGACCTGCTCCATGAGCTCCTGGCTGATTTTTCCCCCTGCCCCGTGAGCCAGGGTGATATATTCATGTTCGTTATTGATTGCCATAGCTAAAGATTCCCTTCCCGTATTTATACCAGGCAGCGCAGACTCCTTCCACCGACACCATGCAAGGGCCGATGGCGTGGGTGGGCACGCAGGCCTTGCCAAAGAGGGGGCAGTCATGGGGGGTGACTATACCCTTCAGCACCTCACCGCAACGGCAGCCCGTCTTTTTAGGGGCCGGCAGCTGCCCCGCCGGCAGGGGCAGGACTTCCTCGATATCATAGGCCTTGTAAGTCTCCCGCATCTTCAGCCCCGAGGCGGGAATTTCCCCAATGCCGCGCCACTTGGCGGCCACAGGTTCGTAGACCTTTTCCATCACTGCCAAGGAGGTGGGATTGCCCTCTGGCTTCACCACACTGCCGTATTCATTTTCTATTTTTGCCACTCCCTCTGCCACCTGCTTGGTCAGCCTATAAAGAGAGCGGAGTATCTGCAAGGGCTCGAAGCCTGTCACCACCCCGGGGATATGGTACTCCGTTTCCAAAAAGCGGAAGACCTCAGTGCCCGTCACCACGGACACATGCCCCGGCAGGATAAAGCCGTCCACCAGCACCTCCGGGTCATCAATGAGCAGCCGCAGGGCCGGAGGCACCAGTTTCTGAGCCGAGAGCATATAGAGGTTCTTCAGCCCTGCCTGCTCTGCCGCCAACACCGTAGCCGCCGCCGTTGGGGCAGTAGTCTCGAAACCTACCGCCAGGAAGATAACCTTTTTGTCGGGATTCTCTTTCGCCACCTGCAGGCTGTCCAAGGGGGAATACACGATGCGGATATCCGCCCCCGCTGCCTTGGCTTCGCTCAGACTGGACTCGGTGCCGGGGACCTTCAGCATATCACCAAAGGTAGTGATGATAACATCTTCCCGCCGGGCATAGGCGATGGCCTTATCCATGTACTCATCCGGGGTGACGCAGACAGGACAGCCGGGGCCGGACACCAGCTCCACCGTATCCGGCAACATCTGGCGGATACCCGCCCTAAAGATGGAAACAGTATGGGTGCCGCAGACCTCCATGAAGCGCAGATGACGCCCGCACTTTGACCCCAGGCGCCCAATCTCAGCCACCAGCTCACCCGCCACCTGCCGCTGCTGCGCGCGGCTCAGTTCAGCTGCCAAGCTCGTTCACCGTCCTCGGCGCCCCGTGCATCTCTGCCAGCAGGGCATTCATTTCCTCAAATTCCTTCTCGTCCACTATCTGCATGGCAAAGCCGGCGTGAACCAGCACATGGTCCCCCACCTTTGCCTCCGGCAGGAGCATCATGCTCACCTCCCGGGTCACCCCGGAAAGCTCCACCTTGCCCAATGCACCATCAACTTCCAAAAGTTTAGCAGGAACAGCTAAACACATACGCACGCCCCCTATTATTTATGTTTTGCCTTCCCCTCAAGGGGAAGGCTTTTCTGCCTCTTTCCTCACTAATTCTTCTGCCACTACAGACAGATCCTGCTCAATCTCTCCGAAGCGCTCCTCCGGCACCACGCCCCAGGCAGACAGCTCCTTCAAGGCCTGCTCTGCCATAGGCTCCAAAAGCTCTGCCATGCCGGTGGAAAGCTCCACCCCGGCAGAAAGGTCAAAGGGCTGCGCCCCTATCACCACTACCTCAGGTATCTTTCGCCCGGTAACCTCCAACGCCGCCAGCACATCCTGTATGCCCACCTCATGGGCAGAAAGCTTATCCTGGAAATGAGCCAATACCTCATCATTGGCAAATCTGAAAGTTGTCCCCGCTTCTGCCCCGCCATTGATGGAATCAATGATCAGGAGCTTCTGCGTATCCGTGACAAACTGCATCAGATCTATGCCCAGGACGCCCCCATCCACAATCTGCACATTCTCCGGGAAGATGTAATTCTTGTCCAGATACTCCGCCACGCGAACCCCAAAGCCCTCGTCCCGGAGCACCACATTGCCAATACCCAGCACAGTTATATCTGACTGATGCAAGACTTTATCCAGCTCAGCCTTAATCTCAGCTTCACTAAAACCAAAATCTTCCGCCATAAATCCACCCCCAAAAACAATCCCCAATGTTGCCCACCAGGGCAGCGAGGCCGAACTCCCGAACCCCAGGGCCCATGGATGGGCCCCGCGGACGCGGAAATCACACGATGTGATTTCAGTCCGCTGTCTCTTTTGGTTCGTTTTCTCTGCGCCAGAGAAAATGAACAGCCGTAACCTCACAAAGAGGGCCTACTTCTTCACCTTGGACAAAAGCCACTCACACCATTCATCCACCCCATCACCCTTGCTGCAGGAAACCTCAATCACCCGCATCCCGGGATGAAGCGTATCAATATCCTCCTTCGCCCCCGCCATATCGAAGTCGCAATATGGCAACAAATCCACCTTATTCAGCAAAGCAATAGCCGACTCCTTGAAAATCAGCGGGTACTTCATGGGCTTATCCGCCCCCTCGGTGATGGACAGCACCACCGCCTTCTCATTCTCCCCCACGGCAAATTCCGCCGGGCAGACCAGATTGCCCACATTTTCCACAATCAGGAGCTCCAGCTCATCAAGGTCCAGCTTCTTTGCCACCTTCTGCACCATGGGTGCATCCAGATGGCAGCCACCAGCGGTATTTATCTGTATGACCGGCACCCCATACTTGTCGATGCGCTCTGCATCCTTGCTGGTGTAGAGGTCGCCTTCAATAACCGCCATCTTCACCTTGTCCCGGAGCTTTTCCATGGTCTTCTCCAGCAGGGAAGTTTTCCCTGCCCCCGGCGAACCCATGAGGTTCAGCACGAAAATCCCCTTTTCAGCAAACATGGCCTGATTTTCTGCCGCCACCCGGTCATTTTCTCCCAGGATATTCTTCATGACCTGTATTTCCATCTATTCTACCTCCAGATATTCCACCTGCATCTCCCGTCCGGAGATGATCTCCAGCACCCCGTCACCGCATTTCTTGCACCAGAAATCGTAGTGGTCCACATGCATTTCCTCACCGCACTTGGTGCAGCGGCCTATGAGGGGTATCTCCTTTACCACGAGCTTGGCCCCTTCGGCGATGGTGCCCTTGGCCAGCATCTTGAAGCCAAAGTCCAGAGAGTCCACCACCACACCGCTCATTTCCCCAATCAGCAGTCCGATTTCCTCCACTTTTTTTGCTTCATTATCTTCGGCATATTCCAGCGCAATCTTCAGAATCCCTTCTGCCAGGGACATCTCGTGCATGTCCACCCCTCCAGTTTATCATAGTTTATGCTACAGTGAGTGAGGGACACAGGCATAGCATAAGCTGAGCGTTTGGAAATTTACCATAAATCTTAGCGAGCGCAAGCGGCGCTATGCGAAGCAAAGCACCGCGCAGCGGAAGCTTAGATTCTATGGTAAATTCCCAAGTGAAGCGCTGCTATGCCTGTGCCCCGAACGCCTTAGCACGCTCACCCGAGCAATGAAAGAAGCGCCTCCCCGCCAACGCTTGGCAGGAAGGCGCTCTCCTTTAATTTTAGATGTCAGCTTCCAGGCTTCTCTCCTCAAAGACCTTGAGGATGTCCTTGAGCTTGGTCTTGCTAGGTGCATAGTCCACCGTGGTTTCCCCGTCGTGGGCGTGGATATGGACATACATGACGCCTGGCAGGCCTAAAAGTGCCTTCTCGCACTCCTTGGCACTGTCCTCCGTATAGCCATGGACGGTGAACTGCATTCTGGTGTTGCCGTTTGCCTCACCGCAGCCGCATTCTTTGCACATGGGTATCAACTCCAATCTCTGTCAGCAATATAATGCATTCGCTAATTCAACTTGAGCGTTTCCACCTCATCCGGCACCCATACGGGTGCCACCTTCCCCTCAAGGGGAAGGCTATGGTCTGCGCCCATTATACCATGTCTGGTTTCGTAAATGCGACCCCCCTAGGGGCATGTGCAGTCTTAAATCAGATGCTTCTCGCCGCTCTGGTCAGAGTCGCTGGCATCCTTAGGATTGTGGATCAGGAACTTGTAGCCTGAGAACATGGAGCTGACCTCAGACTCCCCTTCCATGAACTCTGCGCGGATGACCATGTACATATGGCCTACCGCAAAGAGGATGATGGCCCAGGCCACATAGTGGTGGATAAGGTGCATCATCATCTCACCGCCGCACCAAATCAGCACCCAGTTGCTGATAGACCCCAAAACACTGTTGGGGTTCACCAGGTAGTACATGGCAAAGCCGGTGATGAACTCGATGGCCACCAGCACATAGAGGAAGGCATAGGAGCCACGCGCCAGCGGATTCCTCAGGAAGGAGGAGTGCTCAAACTTCAGGAACATGTAGTGCATGGCCACTTCCACGGTCTGGCGGTAGAAATAACCTTTCCAGAAGTGGGGGAAGAGCCTGTCACCCTTGTTGATGATGAAGCCATATATCCTCAGCACAAAGGAAGCTGCGAAGATAAAGGCTGCCACGAAGTGGATGTCCCTCACCAAATCCATGTAAGTCACGGAGTAGGTGGGCTCCAGATTCACGGACTGCAGGGGCGTAGCGATGATGATGCCCGTGCAGAACAGGACCACGATCATCACGACCATAATCCAATGGAATATGCGCAAGAAGGGACTGAAGACATAGAACTCTTTGCGCTTTACTTCTTTCATGTCACAACTCCTTTCTCCGGTCTTATCTCGTCAAGCAAATCAGTTCTCGACTTTAGTGCCGGAATAGGGGTCTGTGGTCATGGTGGCGATGCGCTCTCCCTTGCTGTTGTACATATGGGTAGCGCAAGCCATGCAGGGGTCAAAGGAGCGGATGACCTTGGCAATTTCCAAGGGCTTGTCCGGGATGGCCACATGAGTGTCCATCATAGCCAGCTCATAGGCGCCCTGTCCGGCCTTGCTGTCACGGGGGCAGGAGTTCCAGGTGGTGGGCACCAGGCACTGATAGTTCTCCGTCTTGCCATCCTTGATGTGGATCCAGTGGGAAAGTGCCCCACGGGGTGCCTCGTAAAGGCCCACGCCCTTGCATTCCTTCGGCCAGCTCTCGGGATCCCATTTCTCCATATTGGCCACCTGGGTATCACCGGCCTTGAGATTGGCAATGAGCTTGTCAAAGAAGAACTTGTTGATCTCTGCTGCCACCTGGCAATCCAGGGCGCGGCAAGCGGTGCGGCCCACCATGGTAGGCATCCAGACCTCGGGAGCCAGCCCCAGCACCTGGGAAACTGCCTCGATCTGGTCAACCATCATCTTCTCAGCCCAGGTCAGCTCGCCCAAGAGGCCCTGCTTGGCCTTGGTGTAGACGATGATATACTTGGCCAAAGGACCGACCTCGCAGACCTTGCCCTTCCATTTCGGCGTCTTGAGCCAGGAATACTTGCCGTTTTCATCCAGAGTCTTCCACTCGGTGCCGGTGCCTTCCTTCGGGCCGGTGTACTTGGCCTTGGTGACGCCTTCCCAGGGATGCAGGTCCTTGCCCTCTGCCTCGGGATATTCGTACCAAGCGTGCTCCACGCCCTCGGTGATAGTCTCGGGAGCCGTGAGATCCTCTGCCTTGATTTCGTAGAACTTGGCACCTGCTGCGCCTGCGCCGAAGTTCTCCACCACGCCGTTGGAGCGCACCAGGAGGCTTTCGAAGTAGCCGCCATTGCTGGTGCCGGTATAACTCTCCTGGGGATAGCAGCCAAAGCTCATGACGCGGGTCTTGGCCAGGCCGCCACCATCTACCCTGCCGGCCTTCACATAAATCTGGCCGATAGCCAGGAGGTCAGGCAGATAGTAGTTGTTCACCAGCGTGCGTCCCAGATTGATGGCGCGGTCCACCACTGCCAGACGGGCAGCGTTCACGGGAGCATTGCCGTCATTCATGGAAATGGAGCAGGGCATGCCGCCCACCACATAGTGAGGATGCGGGTTCTTGCCGCCGAAGATGACATGGGGAGTCACCAGCTCGCGCTGCTTGTCCAGCATTTCCAGATAGTGAGCCACTGCCAGGAGATGTACCTCAGGCGGCAGCAGCTTGTAATCGGGATGATCCCACCACTGGGCAGCAAAGATGCCCAGCTGGCCGCTGTCCACGATGGACTTCACCTTGTCCTTGATCTGCTGGAAATACTGGGGCGTAGCTGCCGGATAATCATGCTCATAAGCCTCGGTCTGGGAGGCGCCAGGGCAGCGGAAGGGCAGCTTGTAAGTCTGCAGGATGGTATTCTGCAGGTTAGCCGTAGCCACAGGATCTGCCGCCAGGGCATCCACGGGGCTTACCCAGTCCAAAGCGTGGAGGTGATAGAAGTGCACGATATGATCCTGCACCGTGAGTGTTGCCGCCATGATATTGCGGATGTAGTTGGCATTGCGGGGAATGCGGATGCCCAGGGCATCCTCTACCGCCCGGACGGAGCACACCGCATGGGCGGTGGTGCACACGCCGCAGATGCGCTGGATATAGGCCCAGGCATCACGGGGGTCGCGGTCTTTCATCACCAGCTCCAGGCCGCGCCAGGCAGTGCCGGAGGACAGGGCATCTGTCACCTTGCCGCTGCCTTCATCTACATTGACTTCCACTCGGAGATGACCTTCTATACGAGTAATTGGATCTACTACTACACGTTTCATTCACTCTCACCTGCTCTCTTTCTTCTCGGCCTCAGCCGCTTCACGCTGGCTCTTCTGCACCACGGAGGCTGCCGCATGGGCGGCGACGCCCACCACGGCTGCTGCGCCCATGGCAGCGCCGATCTTGTCCGCATTGCCCAGCTTGCCGTACTTGGGCAGGCGGTCGCTGAAGGGTCCGTCGTCCCAGAAGGTGGCATTGGAGCAGCCGATGCAGGCCGCACCGGACTGGATGGGATAGGAAAGTCCCTCAAACCAGCGGATATTGCCGCAGGAGTTGTAGGTCTCCGGGCCGCGGCAGCCCAGCTTGTAGAGGCACCAGCCGGCCTTGGCTCCTGCATCATCGTAGGAGTCGGCGAACATGGCGGCATCGAAGAAGGGACGACGATAGCAGGTATCATGGATGCGGTTGCCAAAGAACTGCTTGGGACGGCCCTCGCCATCAAGGGGAGGAACGGTGCCAAACATAGCCACATGCATGATGACGCCGGTCATGACCTCCGGGATAGGCGGGCAGCCCGGCACATTCACCACCGGGGTGGAGCCGCAGAAAGGCCCAATGCCGGAAGAACCGGTGGGATTGGGCTTGGCAGCCTGGATGCCGCCATAGGCAGCGCAGGTGCCATAGGCTATTACGGCAGCAGCATTTGCGCTGGCCTTCTTCAAGAGATGGGTGAAAGTATGCCCGCCGGACATGCAGTAAACGCCATTGTCCTTAGTGCAGGCAGCGCCCTCCACTGCCAGGATGTACTGTCCCTTGTACTTCTGGATGACCTCATCCAGATGACGCTCAAAGGGCTCTCCGCAGGCAGCAGAAAGCAGGTGGTCGTACTCCAAATCGATATGGGAAAGCACCACATCGCTGGCCAGCGGCGCAGCCGAGCGGATGAAAGACTCATCGCACCCCGTACACTCATGACCATGGATCCACACCACCACAGGAAGCGGCTTCGTTTCGGCAGCCTCTACCACCTTCGAAACCTGATCAGTGGTCAGGCCCATCAGGGTAGTGAGAGCCACGCAGGCTTTCAGGAAGCTGCGGCGGCTCATGCCTTTTCTGAGATAAAGATCCCACAAACTCTCCCTTTTGTCCACTTTGTTACCTCCTTACACATTACCAGATCCCCACACCGATGGCTCAAATCAGAAAGAGACCATGTTGCTGAATACGCTGTCATGACAACATATTGCTTATTAGTTTCCATTATACACTGAAAATTTCAAAATAGCTATAGATAATGTAAAAAGAATATTATTATAAATTCTTCTTATATCACAATAACCATCGAGTGCTGACGCTTTCCCGATAGGGAACTGGCAATAAATAAATTTTAAGATAGGACGCAGGATAAATCTTCATAGGCTAGGCGGAGGAAGGAGGCATAGTGGTGCTATGCCGACTGACGACAACGACGCATATGGAGATTTAGGCAAGTCAAATCTAAAATTTATTTATGAACAGTTCCTAAGGCCAAAATAAGCCCCTAAGGGGGATTTTACTTTCTTCGCCATAACAAGAGATTTTCCTGCTTCACATGAAAAATTGTTTTCCACATGGGAAAAAGCCCTCCCAAAGTGGGAAGGCTCAAACGGCCTTCACCCTGCGGCCACATCCACATTAGCCCCAAGGTATTTGCTCACATCAGCAGACTTCAGCTCCTGCTGGTAGGGATTTTCTTCATTCACATAGCGTATCTGGGTGCTGGTGACGCCACCGGAGATGAAAGTGCGGCCACACTCCGGGCAGATGTCGGTCTTGAGCCGCACACTGGCCCGCACCACTTCGCCGCCCTCCAGGTCGGCTTTCTGGTAGGCATTGGACACATGCTCCTGCTCATGGCTCATGACCACCGAGGCAGCACTGTCCGGGTCGATATGCCCCGCTGCCTTGAAGGACACCATCTCATCCGAGCCGTCCTGATATTTGCGATTCTTGCAGGTCTCGCACTCGCCGGTGTCTGCAGCCTTTTCCTCTCCCTCGGTACTTTCGGCGCCGCTATACCCACCGCCGGTTTCTTCCTCACCATAGCCCTTCACGCCGCCATTGATGTTCTCCTCGCCGTAGCCAGCCTCATTTCCGTGACCATAATCACTATAGCCGCCATAAATGCCATAAGGCGAACCAAAGCCGCCCCCAGCAGCAATACCCATGCCCGACATCATGCCCACGCCCTTTCCCTAAGATATTGACTCAATCCTTTAAGAAAATTTTACCATATAAAGGCCTCCATCTTCAAATAAAAAATTTAGAAAAATCACCCACTTTGGCAACAAATCCTTGCCATCCATGCCCCGCAGTGCTAAAATAGCATTTGTGCGCAGCACATGGGGGCGTAGCTCAGCTGGGAGAGCATCAGGTTCGCAATCTGAGGGTCGAGGGTTCGATCCCCTTCGTCTCCACCAAAAGGAAAATAACATATCTTGATACAGACAGCCCCGTACCATTGCGAGGCTGTCTTTTTGCTTACTACTCACACATTGCAATGTGTGATATAATGAATACAAAGGAGGTGCTTATTATGGCAACTAATTTGGCTCTTGACGACAACCTGCTGAATCAGGCGGTCAGCATCGGCGGCCTGAAGACAAAAAAAGATACTGTCACCCTGGCGCTGACGGAATTCATTCAGCGCCGTAAAGCCGAAGATCTGATTGATGCCTTTGGTACTTTTGATTTCGATGAAAGCTACGACTACAAAGCTGAAAGGAATCGCCATGTCTAAAGTTCTGGTCGACACTTGCATCTGGTCAGAAGTGCTGAGAAGGAAAGAGCCCTCCCCTGCCATAGCTGCCACGCTTGCAAAAATGCTGCGTGATTTGCGGGCTGTACTCATCGGCCCGGTGAGGCAGGAAATATTATCAGGCCTTACTGACGAAGAAAAATTCATCAAGCTGAAAAAACTGCTTTCCTGCCTGCCGGATGCAGACATAGCAACCGAAGACTACGAATTGGCCGCCCAATACGCTAATATGTGCAGGCGCAGAGGAATACAAGGCTCATCTGTTGATTTTCTGATTTGCGCCGTTGCCGTCAGAAATAATTTCATCATATACACAGTTGACAAGGATTTTGAACACTATCAAACAGTCCTCCCCATCACGCTTTGGGGAGAATAGGCCATATTCATAAGCTCGACACCCACAAGGAGGCCCCATCCATGCGACTATTGAAAGCCATGCGGGAGGCGGAGCGCTTCTCCCCTACGGAGCAATCCGTCATTGACTACATGCTGAAGAATCCTACGGAAATCGCCAGCCTTTCCATCCGGGAGTTGGCGGAACGCACCTTCACCAGCCCGGCGGCGGTGTTCCGCCTGTGCCAGAAGTTTGGTCTGAAGGGATACAACGAGTTTAAGATACGCTTCATGAGCGAGATGAGCCGGGCGGTGCAGGACGGCTCCGTGTCCGCCATCATACGCCGCCCCATCACGGACAAGGATTCCATCGGGGACATCGTGCGCAAGATGGCGGCGCTGGAAGTGGAGGCCATCGAGGAAACCAAGAATGAGATGGATCTTGCGCAGCTGGAGCGCATAGCCAGACGCATGGCCAAGGCCACCGTCATCGACCTCTACGCCTATGACCAGAACTACGCCATTGCCGAAACAGCGGTGTATAATCTGCTGCAGGTGAAGCGGGCAGCGGTGGCCCACAATGCCATGAACAGCCAGTTCTCCCAGGCCCTCATCTCCGACAAGACCCACTTCGCTCTCCTCATCAGCCGCTCCGGAGAGAACCGGCGGCTGATGCGCACAGCCAGGATACTGAAGGAGCGCCGTGTGCCCACTGCCCTCCTCTCCTGCCAGAAGGATGCCCCCCTGGCCAAGCTCTGCGACGAATTTCTCTATGTGGCCAACACCCTTGACTACCTGGACTGCGGCGGCAACATCTTCAGCGTGGGGGTGCGCTACTATCTGGATGTGCTCTTTGGCATCTTCCTCTCCCGGAACTTCCAGGAAATCGAGGAATTCTACGATGTCTTTGAAGCCAGCATCGGCCATCCCGACGAAAAAGACCGCCTGTGGTAAAATGCGATTAAAACAATAAAGAAAACGCTTTCCGAAACAGTGTTTTATTCTGTTTCGGATTTTTTCATTACTTTTGAAACACCATTCCAGAACTGTCTGAATCCCTTGAACACGCAGAATAGGCATGCTATATTAAAGGCGTTCCAAGGAAAACACTCCCCGGCGCGCAGGGGAGCAGGAAATCATAAGTTTAAGATTCAGGATTTTATTTTTAGCTTTTGAGAAAGAGAGGCTTCACTCATGACGAAACAAGAGATGTTCGACAAATTTGTCGAATTCATGGCTCGCTTCGCCGAGTACAAAGCGGTAGCCGCCTTGAGGGACGGTTTTATCATGACCACCCCCTTCACCATCTGCGGCTCCCTGTTCCTGCTGATTGCCAATTTGCCTATCCCGGGCTATCCGGAGCTCATGGCCAGCATGTTCGGCCCCCATTGGACTGACCCCTTGAACGCCGTAGCCGGCGGTACCTTCAACATCCTGGGCTTCATCGCAGTGCTGGCCATCACCTACAAATATGTAGAGGCCGAAGGCTGCGATGCCATCATGGCTTCCATCCTGGCCCTTGCCATGTTCGTCGTCATCATGCCCGCTTCTGTCGCCGTGGAAGGCGGCGGCATGGCTGAGAATGTCATGCCCAAGCTCTGGGCGGGCAGCAACGGTGTCATCACCGCCATCCTGGTGGCTTTCTACACCTCCTTCATCTGCTGCTGGTGCGAAAAGAACCATGTCGGCATCAAGATGCCGGACGCGGTTCCCGGCGGCGTGGCCAGAGCCTTCGAAGCCCTGACCCCCGGCGTCATCCTCTTCACCACCGCTTCCGTGATTTATGGTCTCTGCCACTTCATGGGAGCCACTACTTTCCCCGAACTCATCTTCGCCGTTATCCAGACCCCGCTGCAGGGCTTGTCTGATACGGTCATCGGCGGTTCCGTCTTCTCACTCCTGATGACTGTCCTCTTCTGGGCAGGCATCCACGGCCCGAATGTGGTGGGTGGTATCCTGACCCCGTTGATGATTGCCAACTCTCTGGACAACCAGAAGATCCTGGATGCCGGCCTGAGCCTGATCGGCAACCCCGATGCTCATATCCTCACCATCCAGATCACCGATACCATGATGAAACCGGGCGGCTGCGGTGCAACCTTCGGCCTGCTCATCGCCAGCTACCTGGTGGCCCGTTCACAGCAGATGAAAACCATCACCCGCCTGGGCACCGTCCCTGGTCTCTTCAACATCAATGAGCCTATCATCTTCGGTCTGCCTATCGTCTTCAACCCCTATATGCTGGTTCCCTTCTGCCTGGCTCAGCTGGCTGTCATGCTGATCTGCTACGCTGCCATCGCCATCGGCTTCATGGCTCCCTTCAGCGCCATCCAGGTGCCCTGGACCACCCCGCCCATCATCGCCGGCTTCCTCATGAACGGCTGGCAGGGCGCAGTAGTGCAGATCCTGGGCCTGGCCGCCGCCACCGCCATCTACTTCCCCTTCGTGAAGGCTCAGGATAATGCTTTCTATAAAGAGGAAAAAGAAGCAGAGGCCGAAGGCTGATAAAACCATCGCAACCATAAAATGAAAGTTGATTTCTGTTACATAAAAAAGGAGTGCATCATCATGAAAAAAATCATTCTTCTCTGCGCCGCTGGTATGTCCACCTCTATGCTGGTGAAGAAAATGCAGGAGGCTGCTGCCGCTGAGAACTTCGAGTGCGAGATTGCCGCTTACCCCACCGCCGAAGCCAAAGACAAGGCTTCCGATGCTGATGTCATCCTCCTTGGTCCCCAGGTGCGCTTTGCCAAGGCCAAGGTCGAGGCTGCCTGCCCGGGCATTCCCGTGGAAGCCATCGACATGAAGCTCTACGGCCGCATGGACGGCAAGGGCGTACTGGAAACTGCCAAGAAGCTCATCGGCTAAGAAGGAGGAAATCTCACCGTGGAAGGTTTGGAACTTATAGCATTCAACATCATCTCCTCCGTAGGCACTGCCCGCAGCTCCTACATCGAGGCCATCCAGAAGGCCAAGGAGGGAGACTTCGAAGCCGCCGAAGCTCTCATCAAGGAGGGTGACGAGGTATTCGTGGAGGGGCACAATGCCCACGCAGGCCTGCTGCAGCAGGAGGCCGAAGGCGGCCCCGGCAGCACCCTTTCCCTGCTGATTCTCCACGCCGAGGACCAGCTCATGAGCGCCGAGGGCTTCAAGACCATCGCCCAGGAGTTCATCGAAGTCTATAAGAAATTCAAAGAACTCGGGAAGTAAAATTCAAAAGGCTGTGAAAAGCAGGCCTCCCCTGAAAGGGGAGGCTTTCTAAAAACCCTTGGAAAACAGTGAGCAAAGGAGACTTAAATATGAGTTTTTCTAAAGGATTCTTATGGGGCGGCGCCGTAGCTGCCCATCAGTTGGAAGGCGGCTGGCAGGAAGGCGGCAAGGGCGTCAGCGTGGCTGATGTCATGACCGCAGGCCGCCACGGTGTGCCCCGCGAAATCACCGAGGGCGTGCTCCCCGGCAAGAACTACCCCAACCATGAGGGCATCGAGTTCTACTACCGCTACAAAGAAGACATTGCCCTGCTGGCAGAAATGGGCTTCAAGTGCTTCCGCACTTCCATTGCCTGGACCCGCATCTTCCCCAAGGGAGACGAAACAGAGCCCAACGAGGCAGGCCTGAAGTTCTACGATGACCTCTTCGACGAAATGCACAAATACGGCATGGAGCCGGTCATCACCCTGTCCCACTTCGAAATGCCTTACCATCTGGTCACCGAGTACGGCGGCTGGAGGAACCGCAAGCTGGTGGACTTCTTCGTCCGCTTTGCTACCGTCTGCTTCGAGCGGTACAAGAACAAGGTCAAGTACTGGATGACCTTCAACGAGATCAACAACCAGCGCGAGCTCAATGTCCCCTTCACCGCCTTCACCAACAGCGGTGTCCTCTACAAAGAGGGCGAGGACAAGAAAGCCGTCATGTACCAGGTTGCTCACCATGAGTTCGTGGCCTCTGCCAAGGCGGTCATCGAAGGCCACAAAATCAACCCGGACTTCCAGATTGGCTGCATGCTGGCCATGACCCCGGTTTATCCTGAGACCTGCCGCCCCATGGATCAGATAGCAGCCCTGAAGGAAATGGACAAGAGCTTCTTCTTCGGCGATGTGCAGGTGCGGGGCCACTACCCCACCTATGTGCTGAAAGAATGGGAGCACAAGGGCTACAAAGTGGAGATGGAAGACGGGGACCTGGAGACCCTTGCCGAGGGCACTGTGGACTACTACGCCTTCAGCTACTACATGAGCCACGCCACCACCTCCGTGGAGGAGCGCAAGCAGAACCTCCAGGGCGGCTTCTTCGACGGGGTGAAAAACCCCTACATCGAGGAGTCCGACTGGGGCTGGCCCATCGACCCAGTTGGCCTGCGCTATATGCTGAATGTATTGCAGGAGCGCTATGAGCTGCCCCTGATGATCGTAGAAAATGGCATCGGCCTCCACGAGACCCCGAACGAAAAGGGCGAAATCAACGACGATGCCCGCATCGCCTACTTCAAGGCCCACATCGCCGAGATGAAGAAGGCCGTTGATGAAGACGGCGTTGACCTCATGGGCTACTGCCCCTGGGGCCCCATAGACCTGGTCTCCGCCGGCACCGGCGAAATGGAGAAGCGCTACGGCTTCATCTATGTGGACAAGGACAACGAAGGCAAGGGCACCCTGGCACGCTCCCGGAAAAAATCCTTCTATTGGTACAAAAAGGTCATCGAAACCAACGGAGAAGACCTTTCCTGCGATGGCGAATAACGCCCAAGCACAGCGCTTTCGCATAAAAAATCAATATCCTTTAAAAGCAAAAGTCCCGCAATAAAGCGGGACTTTTTTCCTATACTATTCTTATTTATCCTTAAAATTTTTGAGCATCAATAAGAAAAAAACGCTTAAGTTTTTTCGAACTCATTCGATAAATAACTTGTGATTTTGTTATTTCTCTTGTAAAAAAAGGAAAAATAACCATCAAATTTTTTCAAAAACAATTTAAGTTTTCATCAAAACAAACGATATATATTGCAGAAGAACATACAACATATAAAACAATATTCTTGAAAGAGAGGATGCAACATGCATAACAACAATGACATCAAAAGACTGCCTACTGAATCTGATATTTTCTCTGACTTTGTATATTCACTTTCACGCGAATGTATAAAAATCAACCTGTTCTTCATCGCTGTTTCTTCTATTTTCCTGTTTGCTTTCTAAGCAATCAAAATGAGGATTACGGATGATTCATCATCCGTAATCCTCATTATTTTTTATTTCATTTTGATTTTAATTTTACTTTAATTTTATTTTAACTTTATTTTAATTTAAGCTTAATTTTCTTTTAATGAAAATATCCATTCCGTTGTTTTTTCTATAATCATCAAAAATATTCCGCAGGAAAAACTAAGATATTCCCGCTTATTCCAAATATACATTTTCACCGCTATTGAGATTTTCCCATTCATGGCGAAAGACATCATCTTATGCAAATGCCGCCAAACGACCATCAGAAAAGGCGGGCATCCATCTGCCCGCCTGCCGATTCCGGATTCTTTTGTCAGGTGCTTTCAAAGGTCATCGTGCCGCCGGGGCGGATGGTGATGTTGAAAATACGGTAGAGATCCAAGCCTACCCAATAATCTTCCTTGCCATTGTCATAGACCACCTTGATATCCCAGTAGCGCACATTGTCCCTGGGGTCAAAGGTGATGAAGATCGACTCGCCGGGCCTGAGCACATCATTGGGCCCCAATTCGTCCTGGTAAATCCAATTTGCCTCCTTGGTGGGGCTCAGGTAAATATAAGCTATGGTCCGCCCTGTGCCATTCTCCAGGTCAAAGTCCTGGCTCCCTGCGAAAGCGATGCCGCTGAAGGCCAGCGCCATCATCAGGGTCAGGCAAAACAGCCTGACAGTCTTGAAAAACCTCATGCTAAAACCTCCCCAATAATTCATTCTGAGCATTTCTCTGCTGCATTCATTCTCCATATTCAGCCATAATCCTGCCTACAGACAGAAAAAGCTTCCCCCATGAAGGCAATTTTGCCTTTCATGGGGGAAGCATATCCTATCCCATTTTTTCTGCTCACATGGAAGCGATCGTCTTCAAAGGGCTGCCACCAGGTCTGCCCCCAGTTTCTCACACTGGGCGATTCCCTCATCCGTGGGGCCGTTCTCAATGGCCAGGCCATCGCCTATAAGTTTTGCCCCATCCTTCTTGGTGCGCTCCGCCCAGGACTCCATCCAGGCGCCGCCTCCCCAGCCGTAGGAGCCGAAAAGGGCCACAGGCACTCCGGCCAGCTTCCCTTCGGCCTCTGCAAAGAAGGGCTCGAAGCTCCCTTCCTCCAGCACCTCATCCCCCATGGCAGGGCAGCCGAAGGCGAAGCCATCAAAAGCATCCATATCCTCTACGCCGAACTGCTCCACTTCAAAAAGGCTTGCTTCCCCGCCGGCCTTTTTCGCTCCCTCCTGGACGGCCTTTGCCATCTGTTCCGTGTTGCCTGTGCCAGACCAATAAACCACTGCAATCTTGCTCATATGCCAAAACCTCCATCAAAAACAATCTATACTGCCTGCACCAATTCCGGAAAGGGCTCTCCCTTATCCAGCCTGGTACAGAAAGCGTGGCTGCACTCAGAATACAGGGCAAAAAGCTCTCTGGCCCGTTCCACCTGGCTATAGACCTTCCAATACCCTGCAAAGCGGGCTCCCTGGCCCCGATGCTCAATAAAGCCCCGCACATCTGCGGGAGGATAGCCCAAGAAAAGCCCTACCTCATGGGGAAAGGACTTCCTTACCTGCATGCGGGAGCGCAAATACTCCAGCATCTCCTCCAGAGGTTCCTGCTCCCGGTAACCCTGCTCCAGCAGCAGTTCCTTTGCCTCCGGCTGCCGCAGCGCAAGCTCCAGTTCTTTCTTCCTGTAAAACAGCAATAGCACGAACTCCGCCCCCTCCGACAGGCGGAACACCGAAATCCCCTTGCACTCGAAGCAAGGCAGATAAGATGAGAGCAGCCCCTCAAAATCCTCAAACCTGCTCTTCTGAAAGGACAGCAGGCAGGCAGGCCTCAGCCCCATCAGAAAAGGAGCTCCATGAAAGCCCATCAGATGTTCAAATCCTTCTTTTCCCAACTCATCACCACCATTGCCAAGATAAATGATAACTGTTATCTTTTACTATTATAATGCAATCAATTATCATTTGCAATACATGCATGAACAAAAACCTTCCTCCTGAGAGGAAGGCCTTGCTTCACCTTATTCTGGTTGTGTTTTCCCCTTCGCGAAGATAGATGGGCCCCAGCTTTAGCCGCCCGTTCTCTATGCTGAAGGCATCAGTGGTCACATCTCCTGTGGCCAGGCTTATCACAGCATCCCGGAAGGTGATGGTCTTGCCCACCTGCTCAAATTTTCCCGACAGGCTGTTGAAGGGCAGCAGGTGGTAGCTGCCTGGGCCGGATTTGAAGTTCCCCCTGACCAACTTGGTCTGGCGCAGGCGGTTCTCCTCCATTTCCAGATTCAGCACTACCCGGCACTTGAGGGAAGAATTGTGCACCGCCGGCCCGGCTTTCAGATCTTTGCCCTGCAGGATGAGCCCCCAGGCCTTCTCCTCCAAGTCAAAATATCCCTTGGCATCCACCGTGCCGCCAAAAATCTTTGCCCCCACCTCATTGGCAGTGAAGCGGCCGTTCTCATAGTGGCAGTTCCCCGACACCTCGGTGAATTTCAAAGCCGGCAGGTTTAGCTCCGCAAAACTTATCCTGCCGTCAAAGACAGGATTGGGCAAATGCCCCAGGAGCCTTCCCTCCACTGTGGCAAGGTCCTTGAGTTTCATGCCCACATCCAGGGACTCTGGATTGCAGTCCTTCAGCTTGATATATAAGTCATAGGTGGGCACTTCATGAGTGAAGTCCAGATTCCCCGACAAGTAGAAGGCATCAGCCTCCACGGTGCCGGAAAACTGTCCTCCGGTGATATTGAGATTGGCCTTGCTTTTGGTATTGATTTTCCCCACAAGATCCGCATGGCCGATGACGACATGACGGCGGGGAGAGGTTTTCTTATTGCCAGGAGCCTCCGCTTCAATAGTGCCGCTCTTGAATTCCACCTGGCACTCAAAGGGACGCTCTCCCTTCAGTCCCACGATGGAAAGCCCCGGCCCTTTCTTCTTTTCCTGCTTCGGCTCTTCTGCCGGCCGGAAACCCGTCAGTTCCATGTTTTCATCAAAGATGAGGTGCAGATAAGCCCCCTCCATCCTCACATAAGTAACGCTGCGACTGCCCAAGCGGCGCAACAGGACATCCAGCGGCTTGACATGGAACTCCCCCTGGGGAATATCCGCCAAGATCACTCCTTCCGGGTTCTTCCAGATGAGATTTTCGAAGCTGACCTCCCCCAATGGCGTGGCAGAAATGCGCTCCACCGTCACAGTGCCGGGAAAAAGCCGGCGGTGCTCCGCCACATAGTTGAAGATGCCAGCGGCGCGGTAGCTCAAAAAGACGAGAAAACCATATGCTATCACAGGCACAGCCAGGAAGAGAACCAGCCCCACCTTCAGCCAGCGCTTGTGCTTATGTATGAATTTGTTTATAATAGACACACTCACACCTCCCTTCCTTCTTAATTCAATGCAAATGCCCTGAATCCTTTAGTTTTTATGGTAAGAGCCCCCAGCTGAAGATATGGGGGACATCTTCTTCCTCGATATGTCGCGCTTCAGAAAGGACGATGCAGTTTGACCGGCACAGCTGAAAAACCAAATGTGATAATCCTCGCCACCGGCGGTACCATTGCTGGCAGCGCAGCCGAAGGCACTGCTGTCACCGGCTACCAGGCCGGTGCTCTCAGCGTAGAGACGCTCATCAAGGCCGTGCCCGAAGTCAAGGACTACGCCCATGTCACAGGCGAGCAGATTGCCTCCCTGGACAGCAAGGACATGAGCGATGAGGTCTGGCTGAAGCTTGCCAGGCGGGTCAATGAGCTTCTCGCCCGTGACGATGCAGATGGCATCGTCATCACCCACGGCACAGACACTTTGGAGGAAACTGCTTATTTCCTGAACCTCACCGTACACAGCAAGAAGCCCGTGGTCATCACCGGTGCCATGCGCCCGGCTACCGCCATCAGCGCCGACGGCCCCATGAACCTCCTGAACGCCGTCCGCCTGGCAGCTTCCCCTCAGGCCTATGACCGCGGGGTGCTGGTGTGCCTGAACGACCAGATTGACAGCGCCCGCCATGTCACCAAGAGCCATACCACTTCCCTGGATACCTTCAAATCCCCCTTAGGCCCCCTGGGCTGCATGAACGATGGCCACCCAACTTTCTACAACAGGGTTGACCGCCGCCACGCAGGCCACACGGAGTTCGACCTGAAAGACGCTGACAGGCTCCCCTATGTGAAGGTCATCTACGGCCACGCCGGTGACGATGCCCTCTTCGTAGACGCAGCCATCAAAGCAGGCGCGCGGGGCCTCGTCTACGCCGGTACCGGCAACGGCAGCATCCACAAAGATGCCGAAGAAGCCCTCGCCCGCGCCGCTCAGGCAGGCATCATCATAGTCCGCAGCACCCGCACAGGCAGCGGCACCGTCATTCCTGCGGAGCAGTCCTACACAGAGGCAGGCTTCCTGAATGGCGACTCCCTGACCCCGCAGAAATGCCGCATCCTGCTGCAGCTGGCCCTCACGAAGACCAGCGACCGCCAGCAGATACAGCAGATGTTCTACGAATACTGATCAAGCCATAAAGAATTACCCGCAAGGCATCAGAAGCCTTGCGGGCAGTTTTTATTTAGATAATCCCATTCTTCTCCAGATACTCAGCCAGCCCGTCCTCCTCATTGCTGAGGGTCACCGCACTGGCAAGGGCCTTGATATCCTCCGGGGCGTTCCCCATGGCTACGCTCCTGCCGCAGTATTTCAGCATTTCCACATCGTTGTAATTGTCCCCGAAGGCCAGCGATTCCTCTGCCGTGAGGCCGAAGTGCTGCAGCATCACCTCGATGCCCGCAGCCTTGCTGACGCTCTTGTCCATGATTTCCAGCAGGATATCCGAGGAGCGCACGATGTGCAGGGAGGGGAACTGCGCTGACAGCTCTTTCTCCATGCGCTCGCAATCCTCCGGCTCTGCCATCACCAGAATCTTGTTGGGCATTTCCTCAGTCAGGAGGATTTCCTCAAAGTCCCTGACTTCGGCCTGAGCCTGGGTGATGTCCATTTCCCGCTGCACCCGCTGGTCAATGCCCTCCACATACCAGTGGCGTCCTGCGTAGTAGTTCAAAGTTACCTGAGGGAAATCCCGCTGGATGACCCCCAGCACCATGCCCGTGTCCGTACCCTCCATGCGCTTGTCGAAGAGGACTTCCTCTTTTTCCGTCAGCACCAGGGCGCCGCTGTAGCTGATAATAGGAATCTTGATGCCGATTTCCTCAGTGATAGGATAGATGGCCTCCGGCATCCTGGCCGACACCAGCACAAAGGGCATTTTCGCAACCAAAGCCCTGGCCGCCTGCCCCGTCCTGGGATTCACCTGGCTGTTGCCATTCAAAAAGGTTCCATCTATATCCGAAAAGACAATTTTAATATCTCCCATATGCTTTCCACCCCAATTTTCTATCAAATATCAAAGTCTTCAACTGTAGTACACTTCATATCCCGATATTGCCTTAACTGTTTATCATTAGTCAAGAACAGGTCACAACCACTAATCACAGCCGTCGCAATCTGAAATGCATCCATACTCTTGAACCCCTTATAATCAGCCCGTATCCTGGCAGTCTGCATGGCAATTTCATTCGATGTGTGTACGATTTCCACATCAGCCAGAACAACGAATTCATTCAAAGCTCGAAGCAAATTCTCTTTACCTGTTCGCAAGGGAAAGACACTGTATTCGGCCAACATAATGTCAGAAGACACAAATGACGCTTTTGATGTTCGCAAATTGTAGAAAATATTCTTGACTTTTTTAAAATACTTTTCGTCTTGCTGCAAATAATAGATTACAGGAGCTGTATCCAGAAAAACACGCTTACATTCGATCATCTTCCCTTAGCTCCTTCAAATATGCTTCTACATCTATCCCTGTATGTGTAACCAGCCTATCATCACCCAGCGCCATTAAAAAAGGGTCATGTTCTTTCATCTTGACGGTCACTTCATCTTCGTTTTCGCTGAACTTGGATTGGTATTCCCTTATATACTGCATCAATGCTGCCAATCCCATCTCCGGCATGGCCGTCACCATCGAAATTGCTTCTTGTCTTAATGGAGACATAAAACACACCCCCCGCTATGATTTTCAAACAATTCCTACTTTATTCTAACAATTATTGCTGACAGCTGTCAATCATCCCTGCTCTTTTCTGCAAAATCCCTGACCGTCAATCTTCCCTTCTCTCCCCATCTGTGTCATAATGTTGGCAGACTAAAACAAAGGAAGTAACCAGTATGACCAGTAATTTTTTCATTGCCGTGAGCGCCGTGGTGCCCATGTTCATTCTCATGGGCATCGGCGCCATGGTGAAGCAGTTGAAACTCCTGACCGAAGAAGAGCTGAATCATGTGAACCGCATGGTTTTCAAGGTTTTCTTCTGCATCATGATGTTCTACAACCTCTATATGGCAGACTATGCCGCCGCCTTCAGGCCGAAGCTCATCGTCTTCGGGTGCCTGGGAGTGCTTTTCCTCTTCCTGCTGGGCATGGGCGCCGCCTACGCCTTTGAGAAGAAATTGCCTATCCGCCGGGGAGCCATAGCCCAGGCTATTTTCCGCAGCAACTTCGTCCTCTATGGCATCCCCTTGGTGGGCAACATCTTCGGCAGCGAGGGACTGGCTGTGCCCACCATGATGATCGCCTTCATCGTGCCCATGTACAATGTGCTGGCCGTGGTGGCGCTGGAGACTTGCCGGGGAGGCAAGCTGGATCTCTGGCCCACTTGCAAGGACATCTTGAAAAATCCCATGATCCTGGGCGCCATCGCCGCAGGACTGGCTCGGCTCATAGACCTGCACCTGCCCGCCTCCGTGCTGAAGCCTCTGGGGGAGGTAGCCGCCGCCACCACCCCCGTGGCCCTCATCATCCTGGGGGCCAGCTTCCGCCTGGGCACCACCAGCCATCACCGCTGGGAGCTGATCTTCTGCTCTGCCACTCGCTTGGTCCTAGCCCCCGCCCTACTGCTGACCCTGGCCGCGTGGCTTGGCTTTACAGGGGTGGACTTCGTGACCCTCATCGCCATCTTCGCCACTCCCTGCGCCGTGGCCTCCTTCGCCATGGCCCAGCAGATGGGCAGCGATGCGGAGCTGGCAGGCAACTGCGTCATCTTCACCACGGGGCTGTCCTGTTTCACTATCTTCGGGTGGATACTGGTGACCAAGACCCTGGGGCTGTTCTGAAATTGCACAATGAAAAAACCGGGCAGTTCGTTCTGCCCGGTTTTGATTTAGCTGCCGTAAGTGAGGGACATGGGTGTGGCATAAGCGGAACATGTGAAATTTTTCCGCAGGAAAAATCTCAAGTGGAGCGTTGCCATGCCCATGTCCGGAGCGCCTCAGCATGCCTCAGCGCATAATAACCAACTCTATGGTGCCAAATTTCAATTTAGCTGCCGTAAGTGAGGGGCATGGGCATGGCATAAGCGGAATGTGTGAAATTTTTCCGCAGGAAAAATCTCAAGTGGAGCGTTGCCATGCCCATGTCCGGAACGCCTTAGCATGCCTCAGTGCATGATAACCCGCTCAATGGTGCCATACTGCATGTACTTGCTTGCCTCCTGGGGCTCGCCCTTGAGGATAGCCTCACTGACCAGGTCCTTATCCGCAAGGTTTACCCGGCCTGCCTTTACCTCAGAAAGCACCTTCTCCAAGAGTGCCTTGCGAGAGGTAACCTTGTCCGCGAAAATCTCATTGTTATAGCGTATATTCATAGAAGTCTGGTTCTTGCCATCATCACAGTTGAAGAACACATAGGCATAGGTCTTCTTGGCCGGTGCCTTGGCTGCAGTCTTGGTCTCTGCCTTTTTCTTGGTAGTTGCAGTCTCGCTCTTTTTAGTTGCCATAAATATTTCCCCCTGCTAAAATAAACTTTGTCTTATCATTCCCATTGATTCATGCTGCAAGTATATTATACAGCCATCATTCGAGTTTTATCAAGTTTTGCCAGAGAAAGGACATTTATGATTACCAAAGAAATGATCAGCCGCATAAATGAATTGGCCCGCAAGAAGCGCAGCGAAGGCCTTTCCCCTGAGGAAACTGCCGAGCAGAAAGAACTCTATGCCCAGTACCTGGGCAATATCCGGGGCCAGATGAAAAATATGCTGGACGCCATCGAATTCGTAGATGACCCCAAGGCTCCCAAGCACTAATTCCAGACCACCTGTTCCAAGGCCTCGCTCAGTTCCTTCAGCTGGGCGGGGCTTATGTTGTCTATATGGAAACCGCCGGCGCAGATCACCCGGGCATTCTTTTGGGCAGAAAGCTTTTCCGCCAAGGGCCGGCAGATGAACTCATCCTTGTGGCCGGAAGCATTCAGGACGGAGGATGTGGCGCTGATGCCTGCGCCTGTCAAGGAAGGGCGTGGCTCTGCCATCACCGTGCAGCCCAGATGCTCCCTCCCCCCTGTTATCAGCAGCAGATAATCCGCCCCCACCGGCCTGACCGCGATTTTCAGCCTGCCAAAGGAGAGCTTGATGATTTTTTCTTCCATGTGCTCACCTCCCCTGAGATAAGTTTACCTTCTCTCACGCCTGCCGTCAAAAGGCGTTGTTTTTCTCCTATCCGTGTGCTATGATTTCTTGAGACTATATGAAAAAGAGGTGAAAAGCACCTTGAGCACCAATACAAAATACATACTTCTCGCCCTCGCCACCTGCCTAGCCCTGATAGTGGCCATCCCTGCCTCTGTCATGGCCGTGGTGAACCAGAATCGCGTGGCCATGGGCGTGTACTATGGGACGGAGCGCCTGTCAGGCATGAGCCGGGAGCAGGTACAGGATTTTTTCCGCCAGCTGGCTGAGAAGAAACTGAGCAACGACGCTCTGATACTCACTTACCAGGACAAGACATGGAAATACAGCCCCGCAGATATCAAGCTGGAAATCCATGCGGAAGAAGCCGCCGCAGAAGCCTGGCGGGTAGGCCATGACCCGGAGAAAACTTTTGCCGCCAATGTTGCTGACCAGATGGCCAGCGCATCTGTGAAAAGGAATATCGAGCTTGCTGTCACCTATGACGAAAAAGCCGTCGAGGAAAAAATCAACGCCATTGCCCGGGAAATAGATGTGCAGCCCCAGGACGCCGCCCTCACCCTGCAGGCAGACGGCAGCCTGAAGCTCCTGCCGGGACGCAACGGCTCCGCCCTGCCCAAGGAAGAACTGCTGGAAAAGATTGGGCTCTACCTCAAGGAACTGCATCTGCCCCTGAAGCTGGCCCTGGCCCCCGCAGTCACAGCCCCGGCAGTGAAGACCTCAGACCTCTCCCCGCTGAACACTATCCTGGCCAGCTACACCACCAGCTACTACCCCGGGGACAGGGGGCATAACATCGAGTTGGCCGCAGGGAAGCTGAACCAGCAGTTGGTACGCAGCGGGGAAGTCTTCTCCTTCAACAACGCAGTGGGCCCCCGCTCCAAAGCCAATGGCTTCCTGGATGCAGGTGTCATCATCGATGGGAAGCACGCTATGGACAGCGGCGGCGGAGTCTGCCAGGTCAGTTCCACTCTCTACAACGCCATCTTGCTGGCAGGCCTGACCCCAGTGGAGCGCACCGCCCACTTCTACCCCTCGTCCTATGTCCCTGCAGGGCGCGATGCCACGGTAGCGGACGGCCTGCTGGACTTCACATTCCGCAACCAGCTCCCCCACAATGTCTACCTCTTCTCCAGCTGCACTGGCAGCAGCATCACCATCTATGTGGCAGGCGTGGGAGCAGACCTGGATGGATGCCAGATTTCCCTCTACACCGAGGGCAGCCATCTGCACCCCTCCCTATACAGGGTGTGGACGAAAAACGGCCAAGGCATCAGCAATGAATTCCTCCATACCGACCATTACAGCGAAGAAACAGAGTAAAAAGCAGCCCGAGGGCTGCTTTTTTCATGCCAGATGATTGATGAGGCTGGCCTGAAAAGCCGCCCCGAAGCCATTGTCTATATTCACCACCGACACGCCGCTGGCGCAGGAATTCAGCATGGACAGCAGGGCTGAAATCCCTCCCAGGGAAGCGCCGTAGCCCACGCTGGTGGGCACTGCCAGCACCGGGCAGGAAGCAAGACCCCCTACCACGCTGGGCAGCGCCCCCTCCATGCCGGCAATGGCAATGATGACCCGGGCTTCCATGATCTCATCCAGATGGGCCAGCAGCCTGTGCAGGCCTGCTACCCCTGCATCATAGCAGCGCACCACCTCATTGCCCAGGAACTCAGCCGTGAGAGCCGCTTCCTCTGCCACGGGAATGTCGCTGGTGCCGGCGGTGAGCACCAGCACTTTGCCCTTGCCATCGGGCTCCGGCACCTCTCCTAAGATGCCAATTCTTCCCTCAGGATGATATGTCAGAGCCGGCACGGCTTCCTGCACCTTCAGCGCCTTTTCCTCCTCCAGGCGGGTAATAAGCACCGGCAGGGCATTTCTTGCTTCCATGGCCTGCAGGATGGCGGCTATCTGCCCTGCCGTCTTGCCCGCCCCGTAAACAACCTCCTGGGCACCTTTACGCAGCCTGCGGTGAAAATCTATCTTGGCCAGGCCGATATCTGCAAAAGGCTCCTTCTGCAGCTGCAGCAAAGCCTCCTCTACGCTTGTCTTCCCCTCTCTCACTGCTTCCAAAACGCTTCTATAAGAATCCATACATCCTCCACTAATCCAGCACCCCGGCACCGAAGTACACCAGCAACCCCAGCACAATCATAAAGGGTATATATACCTTCATGGACACAGATAGTATCCTGCTTTCACTCCCCTTGCCCGCCGCGCCGATGGCGGCCACGCCTATGGCTATGCTCTGGGGGGCGATGAGCTTGCCTGCGCAGGCCCCTACTGCGTTGGCGGCCGCAATCCACACCTGGGTATTGGCTCCTGCCCCCACGGCCACGGCTGCATCAAGCTGCAGCTTGCCCAAAAGGATGCAAGTGCTGGTGCAGGAACCGGTGATGAAGCCGCCCACGGAGCCGATGAAGGCGGCAATGGCCGGGTACATAAGCCCCGTTGCATCCACCGTGTGGTCAGCAATGGTAGTGGTCATGCCGCTGTAGCCCATGACCTTGGCAGTGGCGATGATGCTGATGAGGGTGATGAAGGTAGGCTTCAAGCTGAAGAAAGTGGACTTCAGCACCTTCAGCATATCTGCCAAAGGCGTCTTCTGGATGAAGCCGCTGAGGAAGGTGGCAAAGAAGATCACCATGCCCGGAGTGGCTATCCATTGGAAGGTATAAGGCGTGCCACCTTCGCCCTTGTAAATCAGCACAGAGGTGCGGACCTGGGAGATAGAGTCATACACCGAAGGCACCAGCTTGCTGGTGAGCAGCAGCAGGACGAAAATCAGCAGGAAGGGCAACCAGGCCATGAAGGCCGTGCGGCTGTCAATCTGCTCCTGCGCTGACCGCTTCATGACATATTCTTCGTCCTGGGGCGGAAAGAGCTTCACGGTGCCGATGATGGCCCCCATGGTGCAGATAGCGCCGGTGACACCTGCCAGCTCCGGCCCCAGGAAGTAAGAAACTCCCAGCTGGGCCAGCACATAGCTCAGGCCTGCCGCAAAACAGATGGGCAGCATGCCCTTCAAGGCCTTCGTCCCCCCTCCGGCAATGACCACCATGAGCAGGGGGCAGAAAAGCCCCAGCACCGCCGTCTGCAGGGCCACATAGGTAGCCAGCTGCACAGCGCTGGTGCCCATGATGCCTGCGGTAGTCACCAGCGGAATACCGATGGAGCCATAGGCCGAAGGCACGAAATTCGCCACCAGGCACACTCCTACAGCACTGACGGGATTGATGCCCATGCCCGCCAGCATGCTGGCAGGAATGGCCACGGCAGTGCCAAAGCCTGCCATGCCCTCCAGAAAGCCCCCAAAGCCAAAAGCGATGAGCAGTATCAGCACCCGATAGTCCGAGCTGACGGAGGTGAGCATGGCCTTGATGACCTCCATGCCCCCTGTGTGCACAGACAAATGATAAGTATAGATAGTAGCCGTAATGATGAGCAGGATGGGCCAGCAGGCCAGCGCCGTCCCCTCCAGCATGGCGCTGGCTGTGTACTCCCAGGGCATGCCGAAGTAAAGCACGCTGGCAAAGAAGGAAAGCACCAGCGCCACGGGGCAGGCCTTCCAGGCAGCCATCTTCAGCCCGGACAGGGCCACAATGAGCCAGAGGATAGGGAGGATGGCAAAAAACAGCAAGGTCATGAGGGTCACCTCTCTTCAATAGAATATCATTGCCAAAGCGCTCAGGGCATGGCCTTAGGGCGTGTTGATTAAATGAACTTGGCCCAGATTTGCGGGGATTGGCTGTCCATTGCTAGGCGACAAACCGCAGGCATAGTGGTGCTATGTCGAGGATTTGTCAACGAAGCAGGGACAGTCAAGACCCGTGAAGATGGGCTGAGTGAATTAATCAACACGCCCTAGCCTGACTAGATATTTGGCAGCTGCCAATCAATGGGTTCCTGCCCTGTCTTTACCAGGAACTCATTCACCCTCGAAAAAGGCTTGCTGCCAAAAAAGCCGCGGAAAGCTGACAAAGGACTCGGATGCGGGCTTTCCACGATGAAATGATGGGGATTCGTGATCATGGACTTTTTCCTGCGGGCAGGGCTGCCCCAGAGGATGAACGCCAGGGGCTTCTCTCTCTCATTCAGCAGCTCGATGATATGGTCGGTGAACTGCTCCCAGCCGTGTCCCTGATGGGAGGCCGCCTGATGCTCCCGCACCGTCAGCACCGCATTGAGGAGCAATACCCCCTGCTCTGCCCAGGGCTTCAGGCAGCCGTTGTTGGGCACAGCGCAGCCCAGATCATCCTGGAGTTCTTTGAAAATATTGATGAGAGACGGCGGCGCAGGCACTCCCGGCAGGACAGAAAAGGACAGGCCGTGAGCCTGCCCCGGCCCATGATAGGGGTCCTGCCCCAGGATAACCACCTTGGCATCTGCATAGGCTGTATAATGCAGCGCATTGAAGATCGAATACATATCCGGATAAATGCGGCGCGTCCGATACTCCCCTATGAGGAATTGACGCAGTTCCCTGTAATAAGGTTTCTGCATCTCAGGTGCCAGAAGTTCCTGCCAGTCATTCTTGAAAATTTCCATCGCAAGCGCCTCTTTCTACATTCGATATTTAACCGTCAAAGGGCAAAATTCCTTCCAGCGGCAAAGATTTTATTTGAAGATTTCGCCACCGCTGCCCTGGTCCATTAACCTTATTTAATATATCATAACTATCCACAGGGCAACAAGGCAGACATATGTCCCTTACATACAACTTTCAGATTATAGCCATCAAAAACACAACTTATCCACACTGTGCACAGTTTATCCTGTGGAAAGTGTGGATAAGTCGCAAAAAATACTGCCCCGATGGCGTAATTATCCACAGTATAGGACTTTCGTGCATTTGTTCCCTTGTGGATAAAACTCTGCCTGCAGGGAGGAATTTCACTATCTTTGGCAAATATATCCAGAAAAGAACCTTGACTATCAGGAGTGTTTTCACCATGTCATACAAACTCTTCCTGGTGCCCATTCTGGCTGTCGTGCTCCTGCTCTGCAGCGTGCTCTGGCAGGATCAGCGCGGCCCGGATGGTACCCTGGCACCACCGCCCCCTGCCCCGCATGAGGCCGCCCCCATCACTGTGCGCATAGGCTACCTGCGCCCGGATCCCTCCGTGGCCAGTTCTCTGGATGTGCGCCACTTCTACGGCCAGCATCTGACAGAGCTGGCAAAATACCTTGACTGGACCTACGAACTGGTAGAAGTCCCCCCCCAGGAGGGGCTAAACCGGCTCCGGCAGGGCGATATTGACCTGCTTCTGCCCATGGAGCCTAATCCTGCCCGGCAGGAGGAACTGTCATATACCAAGCACAACTTCTTTCTGGACACCATAGCCCTCTATACCCGGGAAGGGGAAAAACACTATCATTCCCGTGACCTGTCCAATCTGGACGGCGTCTCTGTGGGGCTGTACGAAAACCGCCCTATCAATGAAGCCTTCATGAAGTTCTGCCAGGATAACAAGCTGAACCTGCAGCCGCGCATCTATGCCAATCAGGAGGAGATGCTGAGAGCCCTGCACGCCCAGGAAATCAACCTGGTGCTGGACAGCACTACCAATTTCGCTGGCGAGGAAACCTTCCTGCTGGCCTTTGACCTGATACCTACCAACATCGCAGCCCTGAAAGAGAACAAGCACCTGCTGGATGACCTTGACCGGGCAGACGACCAGCTCCGACAGGATGACCCTGAATATGTGCTGCAGATGCATGAGCGCTTCCGGACCTACCTGCGCCCCCTCATCACTACCTACACACCGGAGGAAAGCACTTATATCAGGCGCAGCGCCCCACTGAAAGTAGCCTTTTTCAGCAGCCTGCCCCCCTATGTAGAGCACACCACCGCCCTTGACAAGGTGCAGGGCATCTATCCGGACCTCTTCCGGCTCCTCGCCAATACCTCAGGCTTTTCCTTTGAATTCAACCATTACGCCAACTATGAGGATGCCGCTGAGGCCTTGAAAGAGGGAAAGGCTGACCTCATCATCGACACCTACTCCGCCCATACCCAAAACTACAGCCAGTTTGCCTACAGCAACCCCCTCTTTGCCCAGGAAATGACCTTCATCGGCCCCACCTCCGAGGATTTCTCCAAGCTCACCACCGAGCCCCACCGGCTGGCCATGATAACCCGCCAATCCCCTTCGGGGCTGGTGTATCTGCAGAATGAGCTGATCGGCTGGAGCTTTTACCAATACGATGATATGCATGACTGCCTGGAGGCAGTGCGACGGGGAGATGCTGACTACGCCCTCATCGATACCATGCATCTGCAGGCAGAGCGCGCCCTGCTCATGTACCCCACTCTCACAGCAGTGCCTACCATCTCCGTGAAAATCCCCGTATGCATCGTCATCAGCAAAAACCTGCCCCCAGTCCTTAAGACCGTGCTCAACAAATCCATCCTGCGGATTTCCACCGAACAGGTAGATCGGCTGGTGCGGAGCCGTGGCCTTGACACCCACCCCAGCATCTCCACCGCCTACCTCTTCAGCCACTACCCCCTTCAGTCAGGATTCGCCGTAGGCGTCTTCCTGCTGCTCCTCACCACCCTGATCTTTTCCATCCATCACAACAGGCAGGTAATACGCCAGAGAAAGGCGCTCACCCAGACCAACCATGAACTGGGAGAAACCCTGCAGGAGCTCCGTGAAGCCCAGAAATCCCGTGATGCCTACAAGGAACAGGCAGAAACAGATGCCCTCACCGGCGTGCTGAACAAGGCTGCCATGGAAGCCTTCGTGAAAAAGAACCTCAGCCTGCTGAAGCCTGACCAGCCGGTCTCCGATGCCTTCATCATCGCAGACCTGGACCATTTCAAAGAAGCCAATGACACCCAGGGCCATCAGTACGGCGATGACATACTGAAAGACTTCGCCCACGCCCTCATCCGCCTCACCCGCCACCGTGACGGCGTGGGACGCTTCGGCGGGGACGAGTTCGTGCTGTATCTCAGGAACATCCCCGAAAACGCCCTCCACGCCTTCGCCCAAAGGCTGCTCAATGCCGCCCATGAACTAGATCCGGTGCAACGCCCACCGCTGTCTGCCAGCATCGGCATCGCCCTGATAAACAGCGCCGACCTGACCTACGACGAGATTTTCAGCCGGGCAGACAAGGCACTCTATGCTGTGAAAGAAGGGGGACGGAACGGTTATAGAATCTATGGGGAATAAACAAGCAACAACTGAATATTACGCAGGCGAGCTCCTGCTAGTGGGAGTGAACTACGACAAAGGCAGCAAAAAGCATGAATGCCTGATTGAGAGACAGGAAAAATAAGCCCCTCAACGGAATGAAGGAGTCCGGAATAACCGCAAATGAAAAAACATGGCCACGAACACGGCCATGCTTTTTCATTTGAAGACAAGAATAATTCGGAGTTGACGTTGACGTGATTCTGTGGTATGCTGAATTACCAATGAATGGAGGTGTCGCAATGGGCGAGGCTACATTTTACGAATGGCTTATCAACGAGAAACACTTTTCTCATTTTGCCGCCAAAGATACGATTTCAAGATGTAACAGAGTCAAAAGAATGATTGCATTAGATAATCTCTCTTATGACGCTTTAGCCCTTCTCAATTCTAATGAAGAATTCAAAAGCTGCTCAAAATATGTAAAATCTCAATTAAGGAGATCCGTGGCGTTGATTTCCGAATACCAGGAGGAAAAATGAGCAATTCATATACTGTAGGCAGCATGTTTGCCGGAATCGGCGGGATTTGCTTGGCGTTCAAAGAGAATGGTTGCAAACTAATATGGGCAAACGAAATTGATAGATACGCCTGCAAGACTTATCGTCTAAATTTTGGAAATGATTATCTTGTCGAAGGAGATATTCAACAGATTGACGCTCACAGCGTACCGAAGTTTGATATTCTGACCGCAGGTTTTCCGTGTCAAACATTCTCTTCTGTCGGACTTCTACAGGGTTTTAATGACCCTAGAGGGAATTTGTTTTTTGAAACCGCACGAATTATTCATGCGGTTCACCCACAGGTTGTTTTTCTTGAAAATGTGGCGAATTTAATAAAACATGATGACGGAAAGACCTTTGACATCATTTGTCAAACCATTTCCGATCTGAATTATCATATGACTTACAAAGTAATGAATGCGAAAGAGTATGGCAATTTGCCGCAACAACGAAACAGAATATACATCGTTGCGTTTCGGAACAAAAAATACTTAAGCAAATTTCAGTTTCCAAAGCCAATCCCCCTAACTCAAACCGCATTCGATCTTTTTGATAAAAATCGTCAAGATAGCAAGTACTATATGGATGGTCATCGAATATGGGATCGTATGATGGAATACATGGATGACCGCAACAGAATATACAGATTTACCGACTGGGGTCTATCACGCGGAATGGAAGGCATCTGCCCTACGCTCCTTGCCGCAATGGGCAGTCGTTTTGAGCGAATCCCGTTTTTCTATGACGATTATTCTGTTCGACTAATAACGCCACGAGAAGCAGCCAGGCTGCAAGGATTTCCAGAATCGTTTATCCTACCAAAAGAGAACGAGAAACAAGTATATAAGCAGATTGGCAATTCAGTTGCAGTTCCCGTCGTTTCGAGAATCGTACGGAACATATTGACCGCTCTGCCCAACATAGATGAGGATGAGGGAAGAAACGAAATATGATACGCTACAATGTAATAGATTTATTTGCAGGCGTCGGCGGATTAAGTTATGGTTTTTCCAAACTACCGGAGTTCAATATAATAGCTGCAAATGAAATAGAAAAGGATATATCTATCGCTTATACACTAAACCATCCGGAAGTCAAAATGTTGAACTATGATATTGCAAGCCTTACGGAGGAAATCCTCTTGGAAGTTCTCAATGGACGGCAGGTTGACATCGTAGTTGGCGGCCCCCCCATGCCAATCATATTCTACGGTAGGCAAGCGTCAAATGGACGACCGAGCTAATCTATTCCTGCAGTATAAGCGTGTTCTTCAAATCTTAAAGCCGAAAGCGTTTGTTTTTGAAAATGTTGTTGGCATGCTAAGTATGGACAAAGGGCGTTTGTTCGTTAGAATCCAAAAGGAATTCGAGGAAATTGGGTATTCGCTGAAATATCAAGTTCTAGATGCCGTGAATTATGGGGTGCCTCAGCATCGTGAAAGAGTCATCCTTGTAGGATTCAAGGAGTGCAATCCTTTTGAATATCCAGCACCGACACACGGAGAGGGACTGCTCCCCTATGTAGCATTGAAAGATGCTTTTGCAGATTTGCCTTCTTTAAAAAGTGGCGAAAGCGCATCACATTATTCTGGAGCACCATCCAATGCATTCCTCAAATTCGTTAGAAAAAATTGCGACGCATTAACCGAACACGCTGCCCCGAAAAATGGCGAACATCTTGTAAGACTAATGCAGGCGTTAGGTGATGGACAGAGCAAGGATGATTTACCGGAGGAGCTTCGCCCCAAGAGCGGCTACCCCAACACTTATGCAAAACTATGGTGGGATCGTCCCTCAACCACTGTGACGCGCAATTTTGCATGCCCTTCTTCATCAAGATGCGTTCATCCGCGCGATTCAAGAGCTATGTCAATCCGAGAAGGTGCGCGACTTCAAAGCTTTCCAGATGACTACAAGTTCTATGGAGGCGATGGAATGAAGCGATTGGAAATTGGAAACGCCGTTCCTCCTCTTCTTTCCAAAGCTATAGCGAAGCAGATGCTCAAAGCGATGCAATCGCTTGAATAAAAAATAGGCACCATCCCTTGAGGGCTGGTGCCTATAAATCAATCACAAAGTGCCTTAACTTTCCAGTATCCATGATGGAATTGCATTTGCGCTTGGTGCCACTGTACGAAACCAAATGGCAGCTGAACGGTGGTTCCTCCATTGCTATCACCATAAATCGTTTGCTCTATGGCATTATCTCTTGCTGCTTCGCATATCTCCTCAATATGGAAAATATCGTCCACCTGGTTCTCGCCCAAAGTGTTAATATACCAAACATACTCAGACCACTCGTTTGGGTCCAGTGCAGCCCCCATTGTAAATGATAATTTCGTCAGTTCATATGCATTTTCTCTGAACCACCTTAACATTGCATCATAAAGGCTACTGTCATAGTTTTTCAGGGTTGTTGCATTGAGACTTCTATGGCGGATTTGCAGATTATAGTTTTTTACATCGTTTTTGTCAGAATAACGCTCGATAATGCTTACTGCATCATCTGCTGCAGCCCAGAAAAGCTTCATTGCCCGTTTTACATGTTCAGGTATGCACTTGCCAAACTGCTTTTCAAAAACCTGGAAAAATAAGTCTACACGAACAAAATAAACCTGTCCACCGAGACTTTTCTTTATTGAAACATTGATCTGTTTACCACTACTACAGTAAACTTTCAAGTCTGTTTTTGACTTTGTTTTACGCCCTAATACACCAGGGACATTTGTTTCATGCAAACCACCTATCGTGCAACGAAGAATAGTATCGTCGGGGTATCCTACTCGTTCAAGAAATTCCGACCTGTACCCTTCATCCATATCAAGAAGCAGTTTGACCTGATCCTCGTTCATGTGCCCGGTCAGTTTAGCATGTTTCCAGCCTGATGATCGATTCCTGTGTTCCGCCATTTTATTACCTCCCACCAACAGATAACAAA
The DNA here is from genome assembly GCA_015058655.1 of Pseudoselenomonas ruminantium. Lineage (GTDB taxonomy): Bacteria > Bacillota > Negativicutes > Selenomonadales > Selenomonadaceae > Selenomonas_B > Selenomonas_B ruminantium_C. Next base: position 82,701 of record SVBX01000004.1, on the reverse strand, counting down.
CTAATTTTAAAAAATCAGTATACCACAGGAGATAACAAAAATCTACAGTAACTAGGTCAATTCTTGCTAAAGTATTACTGTATTAGGGAGAAAAGCCAAGATGCCTTATCGAGAAGAACTTGACACATACGCAGAACTTGGCAGCCAGGCTCCCAGGTTATCTCCAACTGGGAGCGTGGCTATACCACCGGCATCGCCGCAGATGACTTGCGACAACTAGCCGATGCCTTGAATACCAGCGTGCAGTTTTTCCTCCCCGTTGCCAAGGAATATTCCATGCCCAACAGGAGCACATACAAGGTGCGGTCAGATTGCGTGCGCGAAACATTGCCAGACACTCGCCTCGAATCCCTGATCTGCGCCTATCCGCACCTGGACGAAAAATCAAAGGAAATCATCGAGGCCATCATCAATCTGTCTCATAACAACACCAAGAAATAAAAAATCGCTTCTGCAAGTCCGTAGCTTGCAGAAGCGATTTTCATTTTGTTTATTTATGCGTTCATCGCCTTACTTCTTCATCACCATCAACGCAGTACCCACGGGCCTTTCGCTGCCGTCAGAGGGCGAGTTCTGTATCTGCCCGCCGATGACCAGTTCGCTGGAGCCGCCGCCATCGAAGTTGATGGCATCCACGGCGCCCATCTTCTTCATGAGATTGGCCCATTCCGTAAGGGTCAGGCCGTGGCTTACAGCCTGGCGGCCGTCCACCACTCCCAGCAGGAAGTGGCCCTCCTTGGTGACGCCCACAGCGCTCCTGGGTGCCCTGCCGTAGCGGATATCACCGGGGAACTGCTCCTCGGCAGCGGTGACGGTGACCTTGCCGGAGGTCAGGAGGCGGGGGCCTACTCCCAGGATATTGGGGCAATTATTCCACTGCTGCCCCAGATTTTCCGTAATCACGGCGGGGTCCCCTACCCGCACGGGAGCGAAGTAGCTGGCTGCCGTGCCGTGTACGGAAATGACACAGCCGTCGGTGGGGATGGCGCTGTTGCCCCTCTCATTGATGGCTGTCACCTTGCCGCCGCGCACCACATACTCCACGCCGTACTCATTGGTCCCGGTGCGGCTGCCATAGGCCCTGTTGTAGATGATGAGGTTGTTCTCCCCGCGCTCGCAGTCCACGCCGGACACGCCCTGGGAAATGTTTCCCAGCTTCACCTGGCCATCGTAATTGATGGTGCCAAAGACAGGCTTGCCCTGAGCCGTGGTGCCGAAGGCGCTGCGGGTGATGTAGGTCGTCCCCGTCACCAGTCCATCGATCTTCGTCACGCCAAGGATGTCGCCTGAGAGGGCGAAGTAGGAGGCATTCACCGCCGCCAGCGCCTGATAGCGGTCAGAGATGCCGCTGACCGTCTCGCGGCCCGGCACCTGGCCACGAGCCAGGGCCGGCTTCACCGTATATTTGGTATTGTCCGCCTCCACGAAATAAGCCGTGACCTTGCCATCCTTGTCATGATAGCTGTACTTGATGCGGGTAAGGCCGGGAGCCATTTCGGTTTTCTCCAGACCGGAGCTGCCTGAGGGATTGGCAGGCTTCACCCTGATGGGATTCAGCTTTATGGCGTCATTTTTCGTTGAAGCAGCCTTCCCCGGCAGCACATCAACCAGCAGGCGGCTGGGATTTTTCAATGTGTCAACCTTGTAGGTCATGCCTTCCTTGAGGGCGAAGGTCACCTTGACTCTGTCCCCCTCCACCTGGTACTTCACCGACTGGATGCGGGAACCGTGGAAATTGGCCCGGGCAAGGCCCGTGGCAGACACATCGGCGAGGTCAAGGGTCAGTTCCCGCCCGTCAGCGCTTAGGTTCGCCTCATACTTGGGCAGCTTCGAAAGGTCAAAGACCACCCGGTCATGCTTGCTGCCGCTGTGGAAGCGGATACCTGAAAGCCGGACCCCGGCTGCCAGGGCAAAGCTCTCAAACATAATCATCAGGGCCAGAAGCAGCACAGAAATACGACTTGCACTTTTCATCAGCATACCTCCTAATAAGGAACAATTCCTAAAAAAGAAAACGCCCCTTGGCAGGGGCGTAAATATTACTTCTCCGTGCTTACCATATAATGTCACAATCAGACACCTTTGTCAATTCTCCCGTTGACCTGGGGCGAAAGCTGGCGGTACAGGAGGTCAGCAAGGCCCACGCCGCCGCCATCCGCCACATTTTCCATGAGCTTCTCGTCGTGCATGTCACGGAAAATCTTCTGGGCGTTGGACTCACCGAAGAGGGAATTCTCCGGCACGGTGGCCCGCATTTCCTTGTACATCATATTGAGGAACATGGCCTCAAAGCCCTTGCAGGCTTCCTTCAGTTCCTTGTCCTGCTGGCTCTTGGCCGCCTCATTCACCACATGGCTGGCGGTGACCTTGGCCTTTTTCTGCAAATCCTTCAGCACTGCCTCGAAGCTGGCAGCCTCGGCTGCAGCAGTAGCAGAGCTGAAGCTGTTGTTGGCAGGGCCGCGGCCTTTGAGCAGCCCTCCCGCAGACAGGCCGGAGTTGATAGCTGAAATGTCCATAAGCTCCTCCTTAGATAATCTCCAGGTCAGCGTGGATAGCCCCTGCCGCCTTCATGGCCTGCAGGATGGAGATGGTGTCACGGGCCGTAGCCCCCACCGCATTCAGGGCACCTACGATATCGCTGATATTGGCGGTGGCTGGCACCACTACGGTGTTGGCCAGGTCTTCCTCTGCTTCCACATTGGCGTTATTGGTGACGATGGTGGTGCCGTAGGACAGCGGATCGGGCTGGACGGCCTGCTGGTCCTTGGTGACCCGGATGGAAATGCCCCCCTGGGTGATGGCGCATTCATCTACGGAGATGTCACCGCCCATGACAATGGTGCCTGTGCGCTCGTTCAGCACTACCCGCGCCCTGTTGTCCGGCACGATGGGCAGGTCCTCGATAGTGGCCACGAAGCCCACCACATTCCCCCGGAAGTAAGCGGGAACATTGATATCTATGCGCCCGGGGTTGGCTGCGGTGGCAATGCCGCCATACTGGGCATTGATGGACGCTGCCATGCGGGCAGCAGTAGTGAAGTCCGGCTGAGAAAGGGACAGGGAAATCTTGCCCCCGGTTCCCAGCTCGTCCTCCACGGACTTTTCCACAATGGCCCCGTTAGGGGTGATGCCCACCGTAGGGAAGTTCTTCTGGGCCGTGCCGCCCCCGCCTGTGCCGGCTACGAAGCCGCCGGTGGAGACAGCCCCCTGGGCCACGGCATAGACCTGGCCGTTGGCAGCCTTCAAAGGCGTCTGCAGCAAAGTGCCGCCCTGCAGGCTTTTGGCATCACCGATGGAAGAGGAAGTGACATCTATGGTGTCCCCCTCCCGCACGAAGGGCGGCAGGGTGGCCGTCACCATGACAGCAGCGGAGTTCTTCAGCTTGAAATCCTCCGCCGGTATAGTGATGCCGAAGGTGAGCAGCATATTGCGGATGGACTGCCTGACATCCTCCTTGCTGTCCCCGGTGCCAGGCAGGCCCACGACAATGCCATAGCCCACCAGCTGGTTGGAGCGGACTCCCTGGACCTTGGCGATATCCTTGATGCGGGTGGGGGCAGATTCGGCGCCGGCCTCCTGAGGCAAGGCCAGCACCAGCATGAACACGGCTAAGACCGAAGCTAAGATTCTTTTCATCGAAAAACCTCCATCCCTCATCAGAAGAGGATATTGAAAATCTGGGTGAGGATGCCCTGGCGCTGCTTGGCGTTCAAGGGGCCCTTGCCGTCAAAGCGCACGGTGGCATCTGCTATCTTAGTGGAAGGGATGGTGTTGTTGGACAGTATATCATCCATGCGGCAGATGCCCCGGAAGGTGATCTTGTGCTCATCCTTGTTCTGCCAGATGGACTGAGTGCCCTCCAGCACCATATTCCCGTTGGGGAACACCTCCGTCACCGTCACCGTCACATTGGCTATAGCCCTGTTGGTGGCGGTAGCGCTGCCCTTGGCCGAGAAAGAATCGGAACCACCGGCCGAGGCTGCTTTCAAGAAGTCAAAGATGCCCACGCCTGCATTCAGGGAAGTGGAGCCATTCTTGGAATTGTCCGTATTCTTGGCGGTGCTGAGGGTAGTGGACTCGCTGATGACAATGGTCACAATGTCCCCCACGCCACTGGCCTTGCGGTCTGCGAAGATGCTCCGCTCAGAGCCGCCTGGTTCCACCCACAGGGACTTGGCTTCCGCCCTTCCCCCCGGCCACAGGCAGGAAAGCCCCACCAGGCTGAGCACCAAAGCAAAAATCCCCCATCTGTATAGCAAAGGCTTGTTCTTCATCTGCCTTCCCCTTTCATCACTCTATCTGCACCGTATGGCCATCTATCACCTTGCCCCGGAGGAATTTGCCGGAGCGGGCATTCTTCACCCGGATATAGGCGCCGATGCGCCCCTTCTGCAGGGAAATGCCCTCGGCCTTGACCTTGATGCCGTTCACATCCACCAGGATGTCCACAGGAGTGCCCACCTCCACCGCCACGGGCATCTGCACCATATTGCGGCGCAGCACCTGGCCGGCTTTCAGCACCCGGGCTGGCACCTTGCCTATGACCTCGTCAGGGCTGTGGAAGTAATCTACGGAAGCAGCTTCCACCTGCCGTTCCTCCGAGCGCACATCAGCGGCAGTGAAGGGATGCTCCAGCCCCAGGTCATGGGTCACCAGCAGCACCTGCTCGTACACCAGCACCTTGTAATAGCAGACCGTACGGCGAAAGAGGCTGCCATTCACATAGACCAGCATATTCACCGGCGTGCTGAGACCGTAATTGATGATTTTGGGCAGCTGCACCTCGCAGGTGACCTCCCCCTCAGGCAGCCGCATGGGCTGTGGCGCCCGCAGCAGCTTCAGCTCATGGCGGCGCGTCTCCCCATTCCCAGCCAGCCTCTCCTCCAGCTTCTCCGCCGCCAGAGCCGCGAACTGCTCCGAGGGCAGCATCTGGGGGAAGGCATCTGCCTGCAGCCCCGCGCCATAAGCCTCTGTCCTGGCAGGTTCCGACCAGCCTGCCATAACCCAGGATGCCAGAGCCAAAAAGAAACCTAAGAGGAGAGTCCCGAAGGCTCTCCTCACATCATGCTTTATCAACGCTTCAGGCCATTGGCGATCTCCAGCATGGAGTCGGAAGTGGTGACCGCCTTGGAATTGGATTCATAGGCACGCTGGGAAATGATCATATGCACCATTTCCTCTACGATCTGCACATTGCTCATCTCCAGAGTCCCCTGGGTGAGGGTGCCTGCCCCCTGCTCCCCGGGATTGCTCTCGATAGCCTCCCCGGAGGCCTCGGAGACAATGAAGAGGTTCTTGCCGATAGCGGTAAGGCCCGCAGGATTCACGAACCTGGCCAGGGTAATCTGGCCTACCTGCTGGGTAGTGCCCCCGGCAGGCGTCTCGCTGACGGTGCCATCTCCCGCAATGACGATGGAATCAGCCGGAGAAGTCTGGTCAAAGGTGATGCCGTCTGCCAGGGGGTAGCCGTCCGTAGTCACCATGCGGCGGTTGGAATCAAGCTTGAAGGTGCCGTCACGAGTGTAGGCTGTGGTGCCATCCGGCAGGGTGATGCGGAAGAAACCCTCCCCCTGGATGCCCACATCTGTGGGGACATCCGTAGTCTGCAGCGGCCCCTGGGTGAAGACACGCTGGGTGGCAGCCACCCTGGTGCCCAAGCCAATCTGCTTGCCCGTGGGATACTGGGCATCTGCACCGGAAGTTGCCCCTGCCTCACGGACAGTCTGATAAAGCAAATCCTGGAACTCAGCCCTTACCTTCTTGCCGCCGTAGTCATTGACATTGGCGATATTGTTGGAAATAACATCCATATTTGTCTGTTGGGCGATCATGCCTGAGGCAGCCGACCAAAGCGATCTCATCATAGGAACATCCCTCCATCTTAAACTAGCTCCTATGGATTATATCGAAAGGAACTGCGTTTTTCTTAAATAAATATATTCATCTCAGGCCTGGCACTCAGCCGGATACAGGCGCGATTTCATTCACGGCCTTGTCCAGCATGGTATCCTGGGTAGTCACTGCCTTCGAGCCAGCCTCATAAACCCGATGATTGTTGATGAGGGATACCATCTCCGACACCACATTGGTATTGGAAACCTCCAGCACCCCCTGCTCGATGGTGCCCCGGGCAGGCTGGGGCTGGGCCCCTTCCTGGGGATAGTAAAGGCTCTCCCCCTGCTTCAGCACCGCTCTGGGGTCAGGGCCGAAGCTCACCAGCGCCAGCTGCCCCAGCACCTGCCTCTGTCCCTCCACCATGGCAGAGACCTCCCCTTCGGGGCTGACATTGAGCTGGACGGCGTTGCGGGGAATGGTGATGCCCTGCCCGTTGCGGCCACGCACCCGCTGGCCGTTCACCGTCTGGATCTCCCCTGTCCTGCTGCGGAAAAAGCTGCCGTTGCGGGTATAGCGCACCCCCTGGGGGGTGTCCACGGCGAAATAGCCGTCCCCGGAAATCCCAAGATCCAGCGGATTTCCCGTGGTCTGGAAGCCTCCCTGGCTGTGGTCGGTAGCAATCTCGTCGATATATGAGCCCAGCCCCAAGGTGCCCACCCGGGGAAGGTCATCCCCCACATGGAACCCTTTGAAGGTAGTGACATTGCCCCTGTCCGTGCCGTCATTGATGCGGCGAATGAGCATGGGCTCGAACTCCCTGTTGATAGCTTCATCCCGCTTGAACCCTGCTGTATTGGCATTGGCCAAGTTGTTGGCCAGAGTATCGGTGCGCTTCATTTCGGTGATCATGCCTGACGCTGCCGTATATAAACCACGCCACATAGCTTTTCCTCCCCAAAATCTATCATTTTTTCAGCAAAATCATGCAAATTGATTTTGTCGATACCTCAACTTACTTCTATACTTCGCCATGAAACAGAAAAACCCTCTCTTGCGAGAGGGCAAAAATTTATTTTGAGAACCTTGTATTCATGGCCTTGCCATCGAAACGCGAGAAGGCATCCAGCGCCTTGCCGCAGCCCAGGGCCACGCAGCTCATGGCATCTGTAGCCACGACCGTGGGAATCTGCGTCTCGCGGCGAATCAGCTCATCAAGGCCATAGATGAGGGCACCGCCGCCGGTCAGGACGATTCCCCTGTCCATGATATCTGCCGACAGCTCAGGCGGCGTATCCTCCAGGACCTTCTTCACGCAGTCCACGATGGCATGGACAGAGGTATAAACCGCCTCATTGGCCTGCGCCGTGGTAATCTGCACGGTCTTGGGCAAGCCGGACAGGAGATCCCTGCCCCGGATGTCCATGACTTCATTCCTGGCATCGGCAAAGGCCGCTCCCACTTCCATCTTGATATTCTCTGCCGTGCGCTCGCCAATCATCAGGTTGAAGGTCTTCTTCACATAGGCGATGATATCAGAGTCGAAGCGGTCGCCGGCAATGCGCAGGCTGGCGCTCTGGACAATGCCTCCCAGGGAAATCACGGCAATATCCGTGGTGCCGCCGCCGATATCCACCACCATGGAGCCATAAGGCTCAGAAATATCCAGGTTTGCGCCCAGGGCTGCTGCCAAAGGCTCCTCTATGAGCTGGGTATGTCGCGCCCCTGCCTGCTCGGCAGCCTCCTGCACAGCCCTCTGCTCCACCATGGTGACGCCGGAGGGAATGCAGATCATGATGCGGGGACGGAACACGAAGCTCCTGCCCACCACTTTCTCGATGAAATGGCGCAGCATGGTCTCCGTGATATCGTAATCTGCAATCACGCCCTCCCGCAGGGGGCGGATAGCCACGATATTGCCGGGAGTGCGGCCAATCATGCGGCGAGCCTCCTCACCGATAGCCAGCACCCGGTTGGTGTCCTTGTCCACTGCCACCACAGATGGCTCCCGCAGCACAATGCCCTTGCCCTTCACATAAACCAGCACATTCGCAGTGCCCAAATCAATGCCGATATCCATATTCATGCCAAACATATGAAGCCCTCTCATTCTATGTAAAACTTTCGTATTTAATACTAGGTCATTAGACATGGTATATAATACCCCAAAACCCCTGCGGGCACAACACTTTTCAGCAAAACTTCACGGAAAAAAATCCTTTCGCGCCCTAATCTGAATCGTCAAAAAAAAACCGCTTTAATTTCTATTTTCAGCTGCATTGACAACTATTCCCCACAATGGTAGGATTGAATTGATTCCTAAAGATATACTTTACAAACCGACCCGGTTCACCACTGAAATCACCAGGTCGGTTTTGCCATGTACCGCGGGGAAATGTTCCCATGGTATAAGCTTCTATGATTTACAGGGGGTTTTTGAAAAATGAACAACAGAAGAAAAATCGTTGTCATCGGTGCCAGCAATGTAGGTTCCGCCGTAGCCAACAAGATCGCTGATTTCCAGCTGGCTACTGAGGTGGCTCTCATCGACCTCAATGAAGACAAGGCTTGGGGCGAGGCCAAGGACTCCAGCCATGCTACTTCCTGCGTTTACAGCACCAACATCAAGTTCCATCTGGGCACCTATGAGGATTGCCGCGATGCCAACATCATCGTCATCACCGCTGGCCCCTCCATCCGCCCGGGCGAGACTCCTGACCGCCTGAAGCTGGCTGGCACCAACGCCAAGATCATGAGCTCCGTCATGGGCGAAATCGTGAAGTACACGAAAGAGGCCATGATCATCATGATCACCAACCCGCTGGATGTGGCAACCTATGTTGTTTCCACTCAGTTCGACTACCCCCGCAACCTCATCCTGGGCACCGGCACCATGCTGGAGACCTATCGTTTCCGTCGCATCCTGGCTGACAAGTACCAGGTGGATCCGAAGAACATCAACGGCTATGTTCTCGGCGAGCACGGCAACAGCGCTTTCGTAGCATGGTCCACCACCGGCTGCGCAGGCTTCGCTCTCGAGCACCTGGATGAGTACTTCCACCACACCGACAAGCTGGACAAGACCGCTGTCGAGAACGAGCTGGTGCAGGTCGCTTACGATGTCATCAACAAGAAGGGCTTCACCAACACCGGTATCGCCATGGCTGCTTGCCGCTTCATCAAGGCTGTGCTCTACGATGAGCACACCATCCTGCCCTGCTCCGCAGTGCTGGACGGCGAGTATGGCCTCCACGATGTGGCCCTCTCCATCCCCCGCATGATCTGCTCCACTGGTATCATGCGCTCCTTCGAGATCCATCTCACCGACGAAGAGCTGGAGAAGATGCACGCAGCTGCCAAGAGCGTCCGCAGCGCTCTGGATGGTGCAGGCATCAAGTAAGAACCACAACCACCCAAACTCAAAACCATACGCAAAAGGCTTCGGCATCGCGCCGAAGCCTTTTTTTGCTATCAATATAATCCGCTCATAAAATATCCTGCAGGGCCTTGATGAACTGCTCCATCTCCGCATCTGTGCCAATGGTGATGCGCAGGTAGTCAGAAAGCCGCGGCTTGCCAAAATACCTCACATAGATGTCCTTCTCCTTCAGCTTTGCAAAAAGCTCTGCTGCCGAGTTCCCGGCAGGGGGCTTGGCAAAGAGGAAATTTGTGCGGGATTCCAGCACCGTGAAGCCAAAGCTCCTCAACGCCTCCTTGGTCTTTTCCCTGGTCACCAGCACCCTGTCCACAGTTTCCTCGAAATACTCCCTGTCATTTGCCGCCGCCACGCCGGCTGCCAGAGCTGGCATATTGAGAGTGTAGGAATTCACGGAGAACTTCACATCGTGCAGGGCCTTGATGAGCTCCTTGCTGCCGAAGGCATAGCCCACCCGCATCCCTGCCAGGGCCCGGGACTTGGACATGGTGCGGACGATGACCACATTGGGATATTTCTTCAGCAGCGGCAGGGCAGTGCGGCCACCGAAGTCAACATAGGCCTCGTCAATGAGCACCACCGAATCCTGATTCTCCGCCACCACTCTTTCAATATCCGCCATATCAGCTTCCAAACTGGTAGGCGCATTGGGGTTGCAGATGACTATGCCCCCATTCTCCTTCAAAAAGCCTTCCGGGCCAAAGGAGAAATCTTCCCTCAAGGGCACGGTCTCATAGGGAATGCGGTACACATCTGCCCAGACCTCATAAAAGGAATAGGTAACATCATTGAAGAGCACCGGCTTCTTTCCCGCAAAGAAAGTCAAAAAACACATGGACAGCACATCGTCAGAGCCGACTCCCACGAAGACCTCCTCGGGCTCAAGGCCGTACTCCTCTGCCAACGTCTCCCGCAGCTCACGGCAATCCGGGTCAGGGTATAGCCGCAGCTTGGAAGCCTTGATAGCCCGGATAGCCTCCACCACCTGGGGAGAGGGGGGATAGGGCGACTCATTGGTATTCAGCTTGATGACCTTGCGCTGGGGCTGCTCCCCAGGGGTATAGGGTGTGACACGGCGGATATTATCGCTAAAGCTCATATACAAATACCTCCCGGCTTTTTGATTACAAGTTTACAACTGTTTCTATTGTAGCAATTTACCCTCCATTTGTCATGGATATGCACGGCACAATTTCTATTTTTGCAGAGAAAATTCCTGCCTGCGAAAAACTCATCTGGCCTCAATATGGCATTTCTTGCCCCAAAAGGCAATGCCGTACTGCCAGAAATCCTTCACCCCGCGCCGCTCGAATTCAGCCGCATACTGATTGGCTTCTATCTGCGCCAAGGCTTCCTGCGCCCGCTCTGGCATCTCTGCTTCGCTATCTGCCACCTTGAACTCAAGCAGGGCACCTGCGGTCTGGCCTTTGCCGGGGAAAATGGCTACATCGAACCTGCCATAGCCGCTTTCGCGGTTTGACACTACCTCAAAGCGCGGCATGAGAGTGGCCAAAAGCCCCAGCACCAAGCCGTGGTAGAAGCTTTCCCTGGCTGCCGTATCGTAGAAGCTGGCCAGCAGGCGCAGGTAATTTGACAACGCCTCCTCAAAATCAGCGGCATTGCCGCCTAGCAAACTATGCAGGAGATTGCGCAGAAGCTCCGAGTCCCCTTCCAGATTGGCCAGATGGCGCATGACCTCTTTCTTGAACAGGGTGCGGATTTCACGATTGGGAATCCTCATGGTAGCGCCTTCCTCGTCCATATAAGGGTCAGGATAATCCACCATGGTAAGGTAACCGGTAGTCAGCAGCATGGAATACAGGGCATCGCTGTTTTGATAGATTTCATCATAGATGACGCCTTCCTCTAGGCCAGCAGAAACCTTTTTCCCCCGCAACAGTTCCGCCAGGCTTCTGCTCTGGGCAGCAGTAGCATGTTGCAGCATATGCCGCAGGATGGCATTGCCTGAGGTATTCACCCAATAGGCGGCAGGGCGGCATTTATGCTTGAAATAGTTTATGACCGACCAGGGATTGTAAATCTCCTGCCCATCAAAATTGTAACCATCATACCAGGCCTTGATTTCCGGCAGCTTATCTTCCACTTGGAAATCCGCTGTCATCTTCTGTATCTCCTCATAGGTAAAGCCCATGACATCCTTATATTCGCCAAAAGCTACACTTGCCATTTCCAGATTGTTCAAGGAGCTGAAGATGCTCTCCTTGGCAATCCTCAGCACTCCCGTAAGCACTGCAAAATCCAGCGCCGGGTTGGTCTTCAGCACGGAGCTGAGGTAGTTCCTCACGAAGACGATGGCCTCGTCATAATAGCCGTAATCCCAGGCATACTGGATGGGAGCATCGTACTCGTCTATCAGCACCAGCACCTGCTTGCCATAGTACCTTTCCAGATAGACCGTCAGGTTCTTGAGGGAATACTGCAGGTCATTGCGTGAGGCTTTGCCGGACAGCACCGCTTCAAAAACCTCTTTCTCCACAGGAATCAGCGTTGTGCCTTCCAGCAAGAATCTGAAGTCATAGTAGACATTTTTCATGGCCTCGCCAAAGGAAGCCAGCATACCTTCCAGAGTATCCTCTTTGATATCCTTCAAACTGAGGAACACCACAGGCCGTGAGCCCTGCTCTGCCATATACTGCTCTCCGGCTTGCTCTATCTTGCTGCCCTCGAACAGCACTCGATTAGCTTCTGCATCCTTGTTGGAAAAGAAGTAGTACAACATGCTCATGGCCAAAGTCTTGCCAAAACGCCGTGGTCGGGTAATCAGCGTGGCCTTGGCATGACCGTCAATCAGCCGCCTGATGAAATCTGTCTTGTCCACATAGTAATACTGCTCCCGCACCTCCCGGAAGTCATCCACCCCCACAGACATCACATAATGCTGCTTCATCCTTCTCCCCCCGTTCCAGGTCGAAACCGTTTCTTTTCTTCAATTCTAGCAGAACCCTGCCGTATGTCAACAACGCCCCCAAAGACAAATCCCGCCCGAAGCAGCAACGGCTTCGGGCGGGATTCGCTATATGGAAAGATATTTTCTTAGAGCACCTTAGAGAGGTATGCCTTGATCTCGTCGCCGTCTTCCATCTTCATGACATCAGCCAGGATTTCCTTGGCCTTGATGGAGGAAATGGAGCGAATCTTCTCCTTCACGCGGGGAATGGACGGAGCGCTCATGGAGAGCTCGTTGATGCCCATAGCCATGAGGAGCACAGCGGCGTTGGGGTCGCTGGCCATTTCGCCGCACATGCCGGCCCAGATGCCATTCTCCCGGGCGCTGGTGATGGTGCGCTGGATGAGGCTGAGCACAGCGGGGTTGAAGTGGTTGTAGAGATAGGAGATGCTGGCGTTGCCGCGGTCGCAGGCCAGGGTGTACTGCACCAGGTCGTTGGTGCCGATGGAGAAGAAGTCCACATACTTGGCCAGTACCGGGGTCATGACAGCAGCAGCCGGAGTCTCTACCATGATACCGACCTGCACGCTGTTGGAGTAAGCCTTGCCCTCATGCTCCAGTTCCAGCTTGGCCTCCTCGATGAACTCCTTGACCTTCTTGAACTCGGACACATTGATGACCATAGGCACCATGATGGCTGCCTTGCCGTAGACGCCTGCGCGCAGGATAGCCTTCAGTTGGGGCAGGAAGAGGTCGCGGCGCTGCAGGGAGATACGCACTGCGCGATAGCCCAGGAAGGGGTTCTCCTCCTTGGGGATGTTCAGGTACGGCAAGGGCTTGTCGCCGCCGATATCCATGGTGCGGATGACGCAGAGACCGCCATTGCACTTCTCGATGGCTTCCTTATAAGCCTTGAACTGGTCTTCCTCATTGGGGATATCCTCACGGCCCATGAACACGAACTCAGAGCGGAAGAGGCCCACGCCCTGCGCGCCATAGGTGAGAGCATTGTCCACATCCATATGGGAACCGATGTTGGCCATGAGCTCCACCTTCACGCCATCGGTGGTGACAGCCTCAAGATCTTTCAGCTGCGCATAGTGAGCAGCCAGTTCCTTCTGCTTCTGGATCTTCTCGTTGTAGCTAGCGCGCTCAGCCTCGTTGGGGTTGATGACAATCTCGCCCTGCTCGCCGTCCACGATGACCTGGTCGCCATCGGAGATAGCCTCCAGCTTCTCGCCCAAGCCAACCACGGTGGGGATAGCGCGAGCCTTGGCGATGATGACGGCATGAGCAGTAGTGGAGCCAGCGCCCAGCAGCACGCCTGCAATCTGCTCGGTAGGCATGCCTGCGATAACGGAAGGCTCAACCTCCTGGCCGCAGAGAATGACTTTCTCGTCGCCAATCTCAGGCTCCTTGACACCCAGGATGTACTTGGCAATGCGCTTGCCCACATCACGGAGGTCAACGGCGCGGGCTGCGAAGTACTCATCCTCCATGGACTCGAACATAGCAGCCTGCTCCTCAGCAGCCTTCAGCACGGACTGGGGAGCATTCTTGAGCTCCTCGATTTTGCCCATGATGCTGTCACGGAGGGCAGGGTCCTGAACCATCATGCGATGGGCCTCCATGATGGCAGCCTGCTCCTTCTGGTCCTCATTCTTCTGCATGCGCTCCACGCTCTCGCTGAGGATATCCGCCACAGCAGTGAGGGCACCTTCGGCTTTGTTCTTCTCTTCATCCACCGAACCCGGCTGATAGCTCACCAGATAGCCGTCCAGGTTCTGCCCTGCCAGCATGATCTTGCCCACTGCGATACCGGAGATAACGCCCTTACCGCGAATCGTTACTGCCATTTTCTTTTCCCCCTGTTTTCTATAAACGAACATTTCCATAGCCTGCCCCCTTGCAAGGCAAGGCAAAGAAAAAGCCCTCCCCGAGCCCCTTCTCTCGGGATCTCTGGGGAGAGCCTCAGAAGCAATCTCTCGAATTACTCCTCGCCGAACTTGGAAGCCACCAGGTCAGTCAGAGCCTTCACTGCCTCAGCCTCATCCGGGCCATCAGCCAGGATGGTCATCTCGGTGCCCTTCACCAGGCCCATGCTCATGATCATGAGAATGCTCTTGGCATCTACAGTCTTGCCCTTAGCCTTGATCTGAACCTTGGACTTGAACTTGGTTGCAGTCTGCACGAAGATGGATGCAGGGCGTGCATGGATACCAGTCTTGTTCTCGATCATGATAGTTGCTTCAGTCATTTTGAAATCTCTCCATTCTTAAAACTTACAGTTTGCTGCTTCTTTTCGGCTCTCCGCAGATTGCCCGCACCGAAGCATTTGCCTAATAAATATGCAAGCATCGTGCCAACTTCTCCGAAATGCCGAAAATTCCTCTATTTCCACCGCCCATACATACGCGGGCGATAAAAACACCTCTGCAATATAGCGACCTGTTGGTAAATTTTACCCATCAGAGGAAATTACTGTTGGTAATTTTCACCAATATGGTAAATTATACCAAACCATACTTCCTGGCCTTGGCCGCTACGGTCTTGTGACTAAGCCGCAACAGTTTCCCTGCTGCATTGAAGCTGCCTGCCTGCTTGAGCGCATGGGCGATGATTTCCTTCTCATACTCTTCCCAAGTACGGACTTGACCGCCGGCAGCAGGCTCAGCTGCCACCTTCATGGCTGCGGCAGGTTCCTGCGCGCTTTCTGCCAGCTCTCCTTTTATATAGGAAGGCAACGCCGCAGTCTCTATCCTGTTCCCATCCATCAGCGTGATGACCCGCTCGATAACATTCTCCAGCTCCCTCACATTGCCGGGCCAGCGGTAGTGCATCAAGAGGCTCATGGCCTCAGGCGTGATGCCCTGCACGGGCCGCCCCGTGTCCTTGCTGATTTTCTCTATGAAATGCTCCACCAGCAGGGGTATATCATCTACCCTGTCCCTGAGGGGCGGCAGCACCAACGGTATGACATTCAGGCGGTAGAAGAGATCCTCGCGGAATCCCCCCTCCTTCACCAGCTGCTCCAGATTACGGTTCGTAGCGGCGATGATGCGCACATCCACATGGACATTCTCCTCGCCGCCCACCCGGTAGAACTCCCTCTGCTGCAGCACACGCAGGAGCTTCACCTGCATATTCTTGTCCATTTCCCCGATCTCATCCAGGAAAATAGTGCCACCATCTGCCAGCTCGAACTTCCCCAGCTTCTTCTTCACCGCGCCGGTGAAAGAGCCCTTTTCGTGGCCGAAAAGCTCCGACTCAAGGAGCGCCCCCGGGATGGCGCCGCAGTTCACCCGAATATAAGGGGCGCGGCGGCGGCTGCTGGCATAGTGAATGCCCTCGGCAATGACCTCCTTGCCGGTGCCGCTCTCGCCTTGGATGAGGACGGTAGCAGAAGAAGCGGCAGCCTTCGTGGCCAGGGCCAGCACATCCACCACCTTGCCGCTCCTGCCTATGTAATTGGCAAAAGCCTGGGCAGTCTTTTTGGTGCGGAGCAGCTCCTGCTCCAGATACTCTGCCCGGGCAGACACCTGGGAAAGGCGCTCCATCATGGTCTGCAGCTCCGTGATGTCCTTGGACACGGACACCACTCCGGCAATCTCCCCCTCCACGAAGATAGGGGTCACATTGGCCACCAGCGTGGTGCCGTCCCTCTTGTGGCTGATGCTGCCGATGCGGGCGATGCCTGAGTTCAGCACCCCGCAGCGGTTGCCATCGGGAGCAGTCTCATGGACATTGGTGCCCACCACCATCTCCGGGGTCTTGTGGACGATGCGCAGATAAGCGGGATTCACATAAGTGACCACGCCGCTCCTGTCCACCACGCAGATGCCGTCCTGCACCGCCTCCAGTATCATCTGGAGCCGCTGCTGCATCAAGGCATTCTCATGCAGGAGCCTGTCCACCTGATGGATTCTCTCGGCTCCATGCTCCTCAAAATTGCTTTCCAGAAGCTCCTTCATGGAGTCCGCCGCCTGCTCTATATGCTCAAGGGGGGTCTCCGGCGAAAGGCCCTCGGCAGACACGAAAACCTTGTCCCCTGATGCGGCCCTCAAGGCAATGAGCTTCATCAGGTTGCTCATCTCCCTTGGGCCGGAGCGCTCCGTGCGCAAGAAGAGCCGCACGCCAAAGCGGCGTCCCAGCTCCTCCGCCCGCTGCACCAGCATGGCAGCCACCCGCACATGCAGGCCGTCCTCGCTTTTGAGGAGCGCCTCCCTTTCCACTGTCATGTTCATCTTCCTTTCTCTCCCTATTATTATACTATAAAACAGGGGAAAATCCCTCCCATATGAAAGAAAATTTCAAATTTCTTGAGACTCCTGCCCAGACACCTTCTCAGACTTGCAATTCTCCCTTGAAAACGCTACAATATTGTTGAGTTGCATTATAACTCAAGCGGTTTATATTGACCGCCGGAATCAAAAAAAAGGAATGAAGTGAGCCCTATGACTTTTTTTGTTGTCACAGCCGCTGTCATGGCTGTCAGCATACTGCTCATATACAAGTTATGTCTCTACTATGGGCTAGAGCTCAAATGGATTTCCCTGGTGCTCTGCGCCGTGATGGCCTTCGGTGTCAACGGAGCCACCATCATCCTCTCTCCCTTCCTTGACCAAAGCCACTACTTCAAGCTCACCGCCCTGGTGCTGTTCGCTGCCGCCCTGGTAACTCTTTTCAACGAATACCTGCTGAAAAGGGAGAAAAGGCAGCTGGCGACTGCCGAAGGCGAGGTGCTGACGGTAGAAGAAGAGGACATAGAGCCAAAGGCAGACCTGCTCATGGCCGCTGCCGAAGATAGCAGCCAGGCCGAAGCAGAGGAAGACCTCAGCCAGCGTCTCCAGGAGGCCATGAAAGCCAACCACCCCGCAGCAGAACCGGCAGCCGAGCCTGCCGGAGCGCAGAAGGAAAACGACGGCGAAGAGAAAGACACTCCAGAGCCGACACCAGAGCTCCCCGCAGAAGAAGCACCTGCGATAGAAGCAACCACCCTGCCGGAAGGACCTGCAGCATCCTCCCCAGCAATTATGGAGCCTGCAGCAGAGGATGCTCCCGTAACCGAACCCACAGCGGAGGAAACTCCTGTCGCAGAGGAAACTCCCGCAGCCGAACCAGCAGCAGTGGAAACTCCTGCAGCAGAACCGACGCCGGAAGTACAGGATGCAATGGAACCGGAAGTACCCGAAGAACCTGCATCAGAGCCTGTACCGACACCAGAGCCAGAGCCGGCACAGGAAGCAGCTGCAGCAAAATCGGAGCCAGAAGCCAAGACAGAACCGGAGCCTGCAGAGGAAGGTTCCCCGGCACCTCAGCCGGAGGAAGAACCCTCCCCCCAGCCGCTCCCGGAGGAAGTGCCTGTCCCGGAAGCAGCCCCTGCGCCCTTCTCCCTCAGCCTGGAAGAACCGGATGCAGCCGAAGCTGCCGTGGCAGAGCTTGCCACTCTGGACGAAATACTGGATTTCGCCTATGCCAACAAGGAAAAAAATGTCGATGCTGCCATCACAGCCTATCAGGCGGCCATCGACCGCTACCCCGAGGACAGCTACACCCCCTTCCTCATCATCGAGCTGGCGGGGCTGTATAAGGAACGGGCTTCCTACAACGAAGCCATCAACCTTTACGCCGAGTCCATGGGGCTGCCCATCATTGCCAACGACGATGCCATGAAGCAGGAATTCTCCAAGACCCTGCGCTATCTTGGCACCGTTCAAGATATCCTAAGGAAACACCACGCCCTGGCCACGCCTTTCAGCAAGCTCACGCCTGAGATAATGCAGGAAATAGAAGCAGAGTTTGCCAGCAGGCAGGCTAAGTAAAGCATGTAACTGGGGGAATAATTCATGAAGAAAAGCGTAGAAATCCTGGGCCTGCCGGTCATCAGCATCACCGAGGGCCGGGAACTGGGCATGAGCAAGACCCTGCTCATGGATGCCCGCAACGGCCTGGTGGCCGCTATCACCATTGAGGACGAAGACTGGTACCGCGGGGTGAAGCTCATCCCCTACGAATCCGTCATCGCCATCGGTGACGATGCCGTCACCATCACCAACAGCGAAAACATACTGAAACTGGACGATGCCGGCGATTACGAAGCCCTGCTGGATGACAACATCCGCGTCATCGGCACCAAAGCCATCACCAAATCCGGCACCATCCAGGGCCAGATTACCGAAGTCTACATCGGCGACGACGGCAAGATTGAGAAATGCGAGATCACCGCTCCCGATGGCACCACCTCCGATGTGACCTGCGACCAGATTTCCATCTTCGGCAAGCAGGTCACCGTCATCGACCCCAACGGCGCAGAGGAAAAAAAAACTAAACCCGTAAGCGCACCGACTCCGGCACCTGCTCCGACAACACCTGCAGAAGCCCCCAAGGCTGAAGCACCTGCCGAAGAGCCCAAGGCAGCAGAGCCTGCCCCGGAGCCTGAAAAAGCCGAAGGACCCAAGGAAGAAGCTCCGGCTCCTAAAGCCGAAGCCAAGCCCGAGCCCAAGAAAGCCGAGCCTGCCAAAGAGGCACCGAAAGCAGCCCCCAAAGCTGCCGACCCCAAGCAGGCCGCAGCTGACAAGGCCACCGAGGAACGCCATCGCCGCTTCCTCCTGGGCAAGAAGGCTGCCCGCACTATCAAGATGGATAACGGCATCGTCATCGTCGAAGCCGGTGCGGACATCACCGAAGAAGTGCTCCAGAAGGCCAAGCTCGCCAACAAGTTCATCGAGCTGTCTATGAATGTGCAGTAAATAACGGCAAAGGACACGCCACCCCAAAAGGGACGGCGTGTCTTTTGCTTTGCTGAGGTAGTTTTTCTATGCGAACACAAAAGAATACATCTCATCACCTCTGAAGCAACCTGTAGGAAAAAGCAGGATTTTCGCTCCCATTTCTCGAATAGTCAGGCTGTGACTTTCGAAACAGATGCCTTTGGCTTGAATATGGGCAGCGTTTTGCCCCTATAAGGAAGGATACAAGATGAAGAATAGCACATTCCCCATCGCCCTTGTGATAATCTTTGCCCTGGCGCTCTTTGCCGGGTGCAACCAGCAGGAAGCCATTCCGACACCGCCGCCGAAGAAGGACAGGCTGGTGGTCTACAGCCCCCATCCCCTCTCCATCGTCCGCCCCCTCCTGACTCAGTTCGAGGGGGAGACAGGGATTTCCGTGAAGGTGATACAGGGAGGTTCGGGCGAGCTGGTGGAGAGACTGGAGGCGGAGAAGGATGCGCCGGTGTGCGATGTGCTGTGGGGAGGCATGCTCAGCACAGTCGGCCCCCACATGGATCTCTTCGAGGAATATACCAGTTCCAACGACGATGCCCTGATTCCTGATTTCCGGCAGGGGGCCGTGGGCACGGTCTTGTTTTCGGACCTGCCGGCGGTGCTGATGGTGAACCATGAAAAATACCAAGGGCCGCCTATCACAGGCTACGCGTCCCTGCTGGCCCCGGAGCTGAAGGGCCACATCGCCATGAGCGACCCCGGTAAATCCTCGGCTGCCTACGCCCACCTCATGGGCATGCTCTACGCCATGGGCGGGGGGAATCCCGAGGCGGGTTGGGACTATGTGGATGCTTTCTGCGCCCAGATAGAGGGTACCCTGGTGCCCAGCTCCACGGTGGCTTACAAATCTGTGGCAGACCTGGGGCCCATGACAGTGGCCCTGACCTTTGAAGAAGCCGCCGCCAAATATGTGTCAGAAGGGGCGCCGGTTGACCTCATCTATCCCCAGGAAGGGCTGGTGTCTGACCAGGACGGCCTTTACATCGTGAAAGGAACCGAGCATAGGGTGAATGCAGAAAAACTGGTGAATTTCCTCACGGGAGCCTCTGCCCAGCGGCAGCTCAGCGAGCAGCTTTACCGCCGCCCGGTGCGGCTGGATTTGCCCCTGCCGCCCATGACTCCCCTGCGGCCCAAGGAACAGCTGCCCCTCATCAGGCAGGACAGGGCCTTGGTGAGCAATTCCCGCCAGGAATGGGTTGACCATTTCCACCAGCTTTGCAAGAAGCATCAAGCGGCAAAGGAGGTCCAGAGCCATGAAAATTAGAAACTGGCTGTGCACCGCCCTGTGCTGCCTTCTCCTGTGCCTGCCCCTTTCCCACCTGTCCGCCAGGGAACTTCGAGTGGGAGTCATGATGAACGACCCCCAGTTCTTTTCCATGCAGGATGATGAGTACCCCAGCGGCTACGCCTTCGAATACATGCAGCTCCTGTCCCAGTACCGGGACTGGCAGCTGATCTTCATACCGGGTACGGTGGACGAGTGCCGCAGCAAGCTTTTGAGCGGCACTATCGATGTCATAGCGGGGCTGCCCCAGGGACAGGGAAAGAGCTTTTCCCTCTCTCCCCTTTCCATGAGCATGACCCAGAAGAACTTCCTCCAGCCCCTGCACCTCACCCTCAGCGCCAGCCGTCCGGAGCTGGCCGATGAGGTTTTTGCCGCCGAGCAGAAGATGCGGCTGGACTACCCCCATATCATCGACCACCTGGACAACAAGTACTTCCAAAGCAGCGGCGCCGGCGCCCCGCTGGTGCTGTCCCTCAAGGAGCAGGACTTCCTGCGGGAGCACCCTGTCCTGCGCCTGGCCCTGCCGGAGGGGAGTTTCCCCATGCTGGAGGAACGCGATGGGAAACTGGTAGGGCTCGATGCGGAGCTTTTGGAACGCATCAGCTCCGACCTCGGCGTCACCTTCGAGCTGGTGAAGACAGAGAGCCGGCAGGCTGCCTATGAAGCCCTGCAGCAGGGCAAGGCCGACCTTGTCACTGGCATCCCCATGGATTTCGCCTGGGCCCAGCAGAACCACCTCTTCCTCACCACCGCCTACGCCCGGGCCAACTACCTGGAAATCACCCGCCGCGGCAATGCTCATGCCAAAGGCTTCGTAGCCCTGCCTGCGGGTTCTATCCACGGGGAAAGGCTGCGCGACCATATCGACCCCAGCATACCCATTGACTGGTGCAATTCCACTGCCGCCTGCCTGGAGGCAGTGCAGGATGGCAAAGCCGCCCGCACATATATCGAGGCCTACAGCGCCCAGTACCATATTTTCCACAATGGCTACTTTGACCTGGCGGCCACGGGAGATATCCTCTGCACGCTGGACATCTCCCTGGCAGTGCAGGGCACTGAAGAAGGGCGGCAGCTTCTCTCCATCCTCAACCACGAGATAAACTCTCTGCCCCCCAACTTCCGGGAGGCAATGGACACCAAGGGCATCTTCCAGGGGAAGATGCAAGCTTTCTCCGCCTTTGTCTACAACTACCCCATGCAGGTCTTCACCGGGCTCATGGTGCTCATCCTGGCCCTGTGCCTCATATTCTTCTACACCATGTCCATGCGCCGCCGCCATGTGCAGGAGCTGCAGAAGGCCGCCTACACCGACTACTGGTCGGAGCTGCCCAACTGGCGCTGGTTCGTGGATGAGATGCCAGCTCTCCTCACGGGCAAGCTGGCCAAGTCTGCAGCCGCCGGGCGCTGCTATATCCTGCGGGTGGACATCGAGTCCATCAACCAGCAGAGCACCGGCAACAGGAAAGCCGACATCCATCAGCAGCTGCCCCGCATCCTCAAGATACTGGAAACGAAGCTCAAGCTCCACGGCACGGCTGTCAGCGGCATGGCCAAGATGATCATGGCCCTGGGAGAGATGCCCCCTGGCTCCGGGGAGCAGCCCCCCCTGGACAACCTGCTGGAGCAGGTGGGCATCACCCTGCGGGGCATCGTCCGGCAGGAGACAGCCATTGAGCTGCAGGCCGTGAACCTCAAGGGCGGCATCTGCCGCCTGAGCAGCGCCGAAAATTTCGTGGAAGCAGTGCATCGGGCAGAAATGGCCATTTCCGAAGCCTATGAAGCAGGCAAGATGGTCTGCGCTTACGATGCCAAACTGGAAAATCTGCTGGCCCGCCGCCAGATGATTGCAGCGGAAATGGAAAGCGCCCTGCAGCAGAAGGAATTCCAGGTGTGGATGCAGCCGAAATACGACCTGCACACCCGCAAGGTCGTCGGCGCCGAGGCCCTGGTGCGTTGGCAGAGTCCCAAGCTCGGCTGGATGCCCCCGGGAGAATTCATCAACATCTTCGAGGACAACGGCTTCATCATCCCCCTGGACAACTTCGTGCTGGAGGAAACCTGCGCCATGCAGGAGCGCCGCCAGAGGGAACGGAAAAAGATTGTCCCCATCTCCGTGAACCAGTCCCGCATGCACTTCCTGCAGGATGGCTATATGCTCTACATGAAGAAGGTCAGGGACACCTACCACCTCCATCCGGGGCTTATCGAGCTGGAGCTGACAGAGACGGCCTTCTCCTTCATCGACCACCCGGACAGGCGGGACCATGCTATCCGCATCATCAGCACCCTGCACCGGCTGGGGTACCAGATGTCCATGGACGACTTCGGCTCCGGCTACTCCTCCATGGAGCTCTTGAACATCCTGCCCCTGGATGTGATGAAGATAGACCGCACCCTCATCACCGCCCCGGAGAGCAACGAGCGCATGATACAGATTCTCTCCGCCTCCGTGGAACTGGGCCAGCGGCTGGGCATGAAAGTCATCTGCGAAGGCATCGAGACCGAAGCCCAGGAGGAAATTCTCAAAGCCTGCGGCTGCCACTACGGCCAAGGCTACCTCTTCGCCAAGCCCATGCCCATGGAAGAATTCGAGAAGTTTTTGGACGAGCACAGCTGAAAGCCCTTGCCCACAAAAAAATCCGGCAGGATAAATTCCTGCCGGATTTTTCATGTCCGGGAACAAGTGCGCTCCCGGCAAATCTGCTTATCAGTAATTCACTTCACTGATTTCAAAGTAGCTCTGGGGATGGGCGCAGGTGGGGCAGATTTCGGGGGCCTTGGTGCCCACCACGATATGGCCGCAGTTGCGGCACTCCCACATCTTGACTTCGCTCTTCTTGAATACTTCCTGAGCCTCTACATTCTGCAGGAGCTTGCGGTAGCGCTCCTCGTGATGCTTCTCGATGGCAGCGACCAGGCGGAATTTTGCAGCCAGCTCCTTGAAACCCTCTTCCTCGGCGGTCTTGGCAAAGCCGTCATACATATCCGTCCACTCATAGTTCTCGCCTTCGGCAGCGTCCAGGAGATTGGCCTTGGTGTCGCCAATGCCCTCAAGCTCCTTGAACCACATCTTGGCATGCTCTTTCTCGTTGTCAGCGGTCTTCAGGAAAAGGGCTGCAATCTGCTCGAAGCCTTCCTTCTTGGCCTTGGAGGCAAAGTAGGTGTACTTGTTCCTGGCCTGGGACTCACCGGCAAAAGCCGCCTGCAGATTCTTCTCCGTCTGGGTACCTGCGTATTTGCTCATTTGGCATACCTCCTAAAATACAACTAATACACTTGATTTTCCTTTTCGACACAGGCAGGGAAATTCCTGCTTACACCTCTGCTACTTCCTCTGCCGTCAGGCACTCGAAGCCCTTGGCGGCAAGTTTCCCTTCGGCGGTCTTGGTGTCGCTGACCCGGAAAATCATGTAGGCTCCGTTTTTCCCGGCAAAGGCGTACATGTACTCAATGTTGATTTTCGCCTCATCGAAGGCCTGCAGGAGCTTGTCCAGTCCTCCCACCTCGTCGGGAATGGCAAAGACCAGCACCGCATTCAGAGAAGCGATGAAATTGGCCTCGCTGAGCACATTGGTAGTCTCATACACATCGTCCACCAGCATCCGCACGATGCCGAAGTCCTTGGTATCCACCACGGACAGGGCTCGCATGTTGATGTGGTGCTCCGTCAGGACGGAGGTCATCTTCTTCAATGTGCCTGGCTTGTTTTCCAGAAAGACGGAAATCTGCTTTACGCTCATGGTTTTTCCTCCCCTCAAAGCTTTCTGCGGTCAATGACCCGGACAGCCTTGCCCTCACTGCGCTCGATGCTCTTGGGCGCCACCAGCGACACCTTGGCCCGGATGCCCAGGATGTCCTTGATGCCATCGGCCAGGGCCTTGCGGCGCTCGTCGATTTCTCCTACATTATCCGTGAACATCTGGGGGGTCATTTCCACCTTCACATCCAGGGTGTCCGTGTTGTTCACCCTGTCCACGATGATCTGATAGTTGGCTGCATAGCCGTGGTTCAAGAGCACCGTCTCAATCTGGCTGGGGAAGACATTCACCCCACGGATGATGAGCATATCGTCAGAGCGGCCCTTCAGCTTCAGCATCCGCACATGGGTGCGCCCGCAGGAACACGGCTCACGGGTGAGGGTGCAGATGTCCCGGGTGCGGTAGCGGAGCATGGGGAAGGCCTGCTTGTCCAAAGCAGTGAACACCAGCTCGCCCTGGCTGCCCTCCGGCAGCACTTCCCCGGTGTCCGGGTCGATAGTCTCCACCAGGAAATGGTCTTCATTGACATGCATGCCATGCTGGGCAGAGCACTCAAAGGCCACGCCGGGGCCGGAAATCTCCGTGAGGCCGTAGATGTCGTAAGCCTTGATGCCCAAGGTGGCCTCGATGTCACGGCGCATTTCCTCTGACCAGGCTTCGGCGCCGAAGATGCCGATTTTGAGGGGGATATCCTCGGGCTTGTAGCCCATTTCCTTCATGCTCTCCCCCAGATAAGCCGCGTAGCTGGGCGTGCAGCAGAGAATGGAGGCCTTCAGGTCCATGATGAACATGACCTGCCGCTCCGTGTTGCCGGAGCTGGCGGGCACTGTCAGGCAGCCCACCTTGTGGGAGCCGCCGTCCACCCCTGCCCCCCCGGTGAAAAGGCCGTAGCCGTAGGAAATCTGGCACACATCTTCAGCGGTGCCCCCTGCCGCCATGATGGCCCTGGCGCAGCAGTCCTCCCACAGGTCGATATCATGCTGGGTGTAATAGGCAATCACCCGCTTGCCCGTGGTGCCGGAGGTGGAGTGGATGCGCACACAGTCCTTCAAAGGCACCGCCAGCATGCCATAGGGATAGGCATTCCGCAGGTCTTTCTTGGAGAGGAAGGGCAGTTTGTGCAAGTCCGCCACGGACTTGATATCCTCTGGGCGCACGCCCTTTTCCTCCATCTTCTTGCGATAGTAAGGCACATGCTCCCAGACATGCTGCACCTGCTTCAGCAGCTTCTCATTCTGCATGGCCAGTATCTGCTCCCGGGGAGCACATTCGATTTCTTGCTGAAAGTAATTTCCCATATATTTCCTCCGTCTTTTCCTACCCTTGATAATTTCTCCCCAACTCAAATGCCTTCCGATTTATCTCCAAAAACTTCGGCGGCACATTATCCGTCAGCACGGCCTGCCACTTCTCCTCGGGAATATCGAAGTAATGGGACAGCCTGCCCAGGAGCACGATATTCACTGCCTTGACCGAACCTGCTTCCCTGGCCAGGCTCAGGCAGTCCATGGCATCCAGCTTCACGCCTTTCGCCCTGATTTTTTCCACCAGCTGCTCCGGATACTCAGCCGCCCCGGTGATGACGGGCATGGGGTCTATCTGCTGGGTGTTGGTGACAATCTGCCCCCCCTCCTTCAGGCAGGGCAGGTGACGGGCAGTTTCCAAGAGCTCAAAGGAAACGATGAAATCAGCCTGCCCCTTGTCCACCACAGGGGAATAAACCCTGTCCCCGAAGCGCACATAGGTGATGACGCTGCCCCCGCGCTGGGACATGCCGTGTACCTCGGACACCTTCACATCATAGCCCTCACGCAGAAGGAGGTCGCCCAGAATCTTGCTGGCCAGGAGGGATCCCTGGCCGCCTACGCCCACGATGATGATATTTTTTGTCTCCATGTTCCGCCCTCCTTAGCCTTTCTCCCCGGTGCTGACGAATGCCTTTTTCGGGCACAGCTGGCTGCAGACCTCGCAGCCCACGCACAGGGTAGCATCCACTGCCGCCTTGCCCTCCTTCATGGACAGGGCAGGGCAGCCCACCCGCATGCAGGACTTGCAGCCGATGCACTTGTCCTTGTCCACGGTGAGGGGCGGGCGGTGCTTCACCTTTTTCAGCAGGGCGCAGGGACGACGGGAAATGATGACCGAGGCCTCCTCTGCCGCCAGTTCCTCGGCAATGGCCTTGTCGCAGGCCGCCAGGTCATAGGGGTCTACCACCCGCACCCGGGCAAAGCCCATGGCCCGGCAGAGGGCTTCCAGATCTATCCTGCCTGCAGGCTCTCCCTTGATATTCAGCCCCGTGGTGGGGTTCTGCTGATGGCCCGTCATGCCGGTGATGCTGTTGTCCAGGATGATGACGGTGGAGGGGGACTGATTGTAAGCCACATTGGCCAGGCCTGTCATGCCGGAGTGCATGAAAGTGGAGTCACCGATGACAGCCACTACCTTCCCTGCCTTCCCCTTCCCCAGCACCTTGTTGAAGCCGTGGGAAGCGCTGATGGAAGCACCCATGCAGAGGGTCATTTCCATGGCCCCCAGGGGCTGCACCGCCCCCAGGGTATAGCAGCCGATATCCCCCAGCACCGTGCAGCCACGCTTCTTCAGTGAGTAAAACAGGCCCCGGTGGGGACAGCCGGCGCACATGACGGGAGGACGGGGAGGAATATTGTCTTCCAAAACTGCCCCTGCAGGCACATCTTTCCCAAAGGCTTTGGCAATGAGGTTCTGGGAGAACTCGTCAATCCCCGGCAGCATATCCCTGCCGGACACCTCAAGGCCCATAGCCCTGACCTGCTGCTCAATCACAGGGTCAAGCTCCTCTACCACCACCAGGCGCTCCACCTGGGCGGCAAAGTCACGGATGAGCTTTTCCGGCAGGGGATTGGTCATGCCCAGCTTCAGCACGCTGGCCTCCTGCCCAAAGACCTCCCGCACATACTGGTAGGAGGTGGATGCGGTGATGATGCCCAGGGCCTTGCCGCCCATTTCCACCCTGTTCAAGGGGGAGGTTTCTGCGTATTCCTGCAGTTTTTTCGTGCGCTCCTCCACGATAGGATGGCGCTTCTTGGCATTGCCCGGCATCATCACATACTTGGGAATGTTCTTTTCATAGGGCTTCTCATGCTCAGTCCGCTCCCCTGTCTCCACCACGGATTGGGAGTGGGCCACTCTGGTGCACATCTTCAGCAGCACCGGGGTGTCGAACTGCTCCGAAATTTCATAGGCCAGCTTGGTAAAGGCCAGGGCCTCGGCTGAGTCGGAAGGCTCCAGCATGGGCACCTTGGCGGCGATGGCATAGTGACGGCTGTCCTGCTCATTCTGGGAGGAATGCATGCCTGCATCATCTGCCACCACGATGACCATACCTGCATTCACGCCGGTGTAGGACATGGTGAAAAGTGGGTCTGCCGCCACATTCAGCCCCACATGCTTCTGGGCGCAGAAAGAGCGCCGCCCGGCCAGGGATGCCCCGAAGGCCGACTCCATGGCCACCTTCTCATTAGGCGCCCACTCGCAGTAAATCTCCTCATATTTCACCGCTTCTTCCGTAATCTCGGTACTTGGGGTACCGGGATAGCTTGAGACGAAGCAGGCACCTGCCTCATAAAGGCCACGGGCAATGGCCTTGTTGCCCAGCATCAATTCTTTCATATAGCTCTCTCCTCGTTTCTACCTTTGTGTTTCCTTCGCCACCAGATTCTCGCTATTATACCGCTTCCGCAGAGCCGGCTTTTCAATCTTTCCCGTAGCGTTCCGGGGCACCGTGTCGAAGATGATTTTCCTGGGGCGCTTGTAGCGGGGCAGCTCCAAGCAGAAGTTCTCTATGTCTTCCTCGCTGCAGGAGGCCCCCTCCTTCACCTCGATGATGGCGGCAGAAATCTCTCCCAGCCGCCTGTCCGGCAGGCCGATGACCGCCACATCCTTCACCTTTTCGCACTTGTGCAGGAAGTCCTCTATCTGCACCGGGTAAATATTCTCCCCGCCGCTGACGATGACATCCTTCTTGCGGTCCACCAGATAGTAGAAGCCCTCCTCGTCCTGCCTGGCCATATCTCCCGTCAAGAGCCAGCCATCCTTCAGCACCTGGGCGGTGGCCTTTTCGTCATTGTAATAGCAGGTCATGACCCC
The DNA here is from genome assembly GCA_015058655.1 of Pseudoselenomonas ruminantium. Classification (GTDB taxonomy): domain Bacteria; phylum Bacillota; class Negativicutes; order Selenomonadales; family Selenomonadaceae; genus Selenomonas_B; species Selenomonas_B ruminantium_C. Next base: position 54,569 of record SVBX01000004.1, on the reverse strand, counting down.
GGGGCCTTTCACGCAAAGCTCGCCCACCTCGCCCTGGGGCACCTCGCGGCCCTGCTCGTCCAGGATGCGGCACTGCCAGCGGTAGCCGGGCACGCCGATGGCTCCCACCTTGCTGATGTTCTCCAGCCCCAGATGGACGCAGCCCGGCCCCGTGGACTCGGACAGGCCGTAGTTGGTATCGTAATCGTGATGGGGGAAGTATTCCTTCCAGTGACGGATAAGGCTGGGGGGCACCGGCTGGGCGCCGATATGCATCAGCCACCACTGGGCAAGCTCATAGTCCTCTATCTTCAGCTCACCCCTGTCCAGGGCATCCAGAATATCCTGGGCCCAGGGCACCAGGAGCCAGACAATGGTGCAGTGCTCCTGGGATACAGCAGAGAGGATTACCTCCGGCTTCGTCCCCTTCAAGAGCACTGCCTTGCTGCCTGCCACCAGGCTGCCCATCCAGTGGAACTTGGCCCCGGTATGATAGAGGGGCGGTATGCAGAGGAACACATCCTCCCTGCCCGTCCGATGGTGCTGCTGCTCCATCTGGGCCGCCTGGGTCAGGCTCAGATGCTTGTGCAGGATGGCCTTGGGGAACCCCGTGGTGCCGGAGGAAAAATAAATGGCACCGAAATCCTCATCGGTAATGGGCTCTACCTCCGGCTTGGTGCTGGGGCAGTCCGCCGCCAGCAGGTGATAGCTCTCCGCAAAGCTGGGGCAATTGTCCCCCACATAGATAAGGAGCCGCCCCTTGGAAAGGCGCTCTGCCTTGGCCTCCATTCGTCCGATGAACTCCGGTCCGAAGATGATGACCTGCACCTCCGCCAGCTCCGCGCAGTACAGGATTTCCTCCGCATCATAGCGGAAGTTGAATGGCACGGCGATAGCCCCGGTCTTCAGGATGCCGAAGTAAATGGGCAGCCACTCCAGGCTGTTATACATGATGATGGCCACCTTGTCCCCCTTGCCCACACCCCTCTGCAGGAGCATATTGGCGCAGCGGTTAGCCTTTTCGTCAAAGACGCTCCAGGTGATTTCCCGCCGATAGGGGGCAAAGGAATTGGACTCGATCAGGCTGTATTCCTTCCAGCTCATACGGCGGCCGTCAGGCTCTGCCGGATTCAGCTCCACCAAAGCCACCTCATCGCCGTAAAGCCGGGCATTGCGCTCCAGGTAATCCATAACTGGCATACGGTCACTCCCCTTTGGTTTATCTATGCCACATATATGTAACCTTTACACAATTCTGCATCAATCGTGAATTTTCCTTCCAATACGGATAAAACAAAAGAGTTTCCAGTTTACCAAGCTGGAAACTCTTTCGCTGATGTAAACCATGGGCTGACATCATCACTTCATTTGTAGCCTCATTGTAGCACTCAATAGCATACACTTGCAAGGATTTCTACAGCCACTCCAGGGGCATTTCATAAATTCTATGAGAGCTGAAATTTGCCTTCCCCTTGAGGGGAAGGTGCCCCGTTAGGGGCGGATGAGGTGGAGCATTCTCTCGTTTATCTGCCTTATCTTGTTCATTCGCACCTCATCCGTCAGCCTTTGGCTGCCACCTTCCCCTCAAGGGGAAGGCTTTGTGGTCGCCTACATATTTTATGAAACGCCCCTGCAGCCACTCCAGCAGCAATGATATCAAATTCCCACAATTGTAGGGTTTCTTCTCCCCAGTTATGTCAAATCCGCCTCACGCCCCTGCACCCGTAGAATACATCTTGATTTCCTCCGGGTTGTCCTCTATGCTCCAGACGCCGCAGGGGCAGACACCGGCGCAGATGCCGCAGCCGATGCACTTGTTGGGGTCGGAGATGTATTCCCAGCTGCCGTCTGCCTTCTCCACGCGGGTGATGGCTTTCTCCGGGCAGGATTCCAGGCACATCTTGCAGTCGCGGCAGGTACCGCAGCTGACGCAGCGGGCGTGGTCGTCGGCGGCATCACCCAGGGCGCAGTGGTGGCACTTATCGAAATAAGCCTTGGACAGGCGCTCGGCGGGAATCTTGGCCTTCTCCGGGAAGGGCACGGCTTCGCTGCCAGATAGATACTGGTCAGCATACCAGGCGGCCTTGCGGCCGCTGCCGATGGCATCGGTGAGGCGGCCGGGCTTGATGGTATCGCCTGCGGTGAATACTCCCTCCGTCAGGCTCATATCCTTCTTGGGCACTACCCAGCTGCCACGGAAGAACTCAATGCCCTCGTTCTCCGGCAGGAAGTCCAGCTCCGGCTCCTCGCCGATGGACACGATGACCTGGTCGGCAGGGATGAACTTGCCGCCCTTGCCATAGACGCCCTCTTTGGTGATTTTTTCCGTGAAGAAGGGCCAGACGAGCCTCCCCCCCAGACCTTCGATATAGTCGATTTCCTCTTTGAAGGCAGCAGGCTTCTGCACATCCACCGCCACCACGGACTCGGCTCCCATCTCGTAGGCGCCGCGGCAGGTATCCATGCCGGAGTTGCCCGCGCCGATGACCACTACCCGCTTGCCCGTGAGGGGCTTCTCGCCACGGTTGATGGCCTTCAGGTATTCAAGGCCCATGGTCAAAAGCTCCTTGCCCTCCCAGGGGAAGAAGCGGGACTTGGTACCGCCGGCGGCCACGATGACAGCATCGTTTTCACTGCGCAGCTGGGCGAATTTCTCCTTGTCTACCTTGCAGGCGGTGACGAACTCCACTCCCAGGGACTGGATGCGCTTCAGCTCTGCTTCCAGCAGCTCATGGGACAGGCGGCCACGGGGGATAACCTGCTCCAGCTTGCCGCCCATATGAGCAGCCTCGTCATAAACGGTGACGCTGTGGCCCTTCAAGGCCAGCTGCCAGGCAGCAGACAGGCCGGCCACGCCGCCGCCCACCACGGCCACCTTCTTGCCGGTGCTTTCAGCCTTCTGGGGCGCAGGCAGGAAGGCGCTCTTGTAGCCCAAATCGCCGATCTGGATAGGCTCATCGATGGTGCCGCGGGTGCAGCCCTCCATGCAGGGGTTGGGGCAGACGGAGCCGCAGACGGAGCCGGGGAACGGGGTATACTTCAGCTCCAGCTGGAAGGCCTCGTCCAATTTGCCCTGACGGATGAGGTTGTAGCGCTGCTGGGTGGGAATGCCCGTGGGGCAGGAGAATTCGCAGGGAGCCGCATACTTGGCATTGTCCCAGGAAGGCACCCGCAGGCGGTAAAGCCCCGTGGAGAGGGTGTTGTGCACCTCGAAATCATCATGGCACACATCAGCGAAGATGCCGCCCTTCACCCAGTCATGGAGACGGAAGTCTTTCATGGACTGCTTCTGGGGAGCCTGGGTAGTCTTTTCCTCAAAGGTGAGGGGGCGCAGTTTCTGCCACTCTCCCCACTCGGACAGCTCGGCCAGAAGGTCCTCATGGCCTACCCGCAGCAGGAAGTCCTGCATGCCGCCGGCAAGGAAGTCAATATCTTCCTGCGCCAGCTCAGTGCAGACAATATCCTTGGGCAGAGCCGGCACGGGGCCACGCACATAGACGGTGCCCCCCACCATGCCCACGCAGGGACGCTCCCCCAGCACAGAGGAGAACTCGGCGCAGTCATAGCCGCAGACTACCGCCTTGCCGCCCCCCATGAACTCGAAGGAGAAGGAACCCACATTCTTCAGCACCCACAGCTCCGGCTCCTCGTACACCGGGTCATGCTTCATCAGGGAACCGGTACGGGTACCGCCCCGGCCGCCGATGAAGATCTTGCCGCCGGAGGAGCAATGGCCTGCAGTATCCCCCGCGTCACCACGGACGGTGATGATGCCGCCTGCGTTCAGCCAGCCCACATCGGCAGAGGCGGATTCCTCCACCAGGATTTCCGTCCCCGGCAAGGCCATGGAGCCTACGCGCTGACCGGCATTGGTCACATGAAATTTCAGCTTCTTCCCCTGGGGATGCCAGAGGGGGCCGCCGATGTCATGCTGGCCCGAAGCCTTGATGTCAAAATCAGTTTCCCCGGCCCTCACCGCCGCTTCAATCTTCAGCAGCAGGTCCTGGGTGGACATGCGGTCATGTCCCTGCATTGTATCTATCTTAAACATTTCGCTAAACCTCCAAGATACGAAACATCGAGTATGCCTGTAGCTCACCCTATCAGCCTCCACCGCTTGCGGGGGAGGTGGCAGCCCAAAGGGCTGACGGAAGGGGGAAATCGAAGCCGAAACATCACTCGTCCTCGTCCCCCTTCCACCACCTTCGGTGGTCCCCCTTCCCCGTAAACGGGGCAGGCTTAATCAGCACGCCACTAACTCCTCAACATGCCAACCTCAGCAGACATACTGCAGCCCCAGCTTCTCTGCCACGGCCTTGTCCGTAGACACCAGGGCGTCGCTTCTGCCGATAGGCAAAGAGCTGTTGCCGATGGGGGCCATGAGCTTCTTGAGCTCCGTATCGAAGGCCAGCACATAATCCAAAATTTTCTGGGCTCCCTTGTCCACATCCAGCCGCTTCACCAGGCGCGGGTCCTGGGTGCAGATGCCCGTGGGGCACTTGCCCGTGTTGCAGGAGTTGCAGCGTCCCTGCTCGTTTCCTACGCAGCCCAGGAGCTGTATCAGCACCTTGCCCACGAAGACGCCGTTGGCGCCCAGGCACATCATCTTGAAGGCATCGGCTGCCGCATCGCCGGTCATGCCGATACCGCCGCCGCCGTAAAGGGGTATCTGCCCCTGCAGGCCCTGCTTCACCGCTGCCAGATAGCAGTCGCGGATCTTGGACACCACGGGATGGCCCGTATGGTCAAGGGAAATCTCGTTAGCCGCGCCGGTGCCGCCCTGGATGCCGTCCAGGAAGAAGCCGCCGCAGACCCGATAAGGGTCGCGCAGGAGGTTGTTGTAGACGGACACGGAAGTGGCGGAAGCCGCGCACTTGATGCCTACAGGCACTCTGAAGCCGAAGGCCGCGCTCATGGAAAGGTGCATCTTCTGCACAGATTCTTCTATTGAATAGAGGCCCTGATGGTTCGGCGGGGAAGCCAGGGTGGCCTTGGGCACGCCGCGGATGGCCTGCACATGCTCTGCCACCTTGGCGCTGGGGAGAAGTCCCCCGTCGCCTGGCTTGGCGCCCTGGCCTATCTTGATGAGGATGCCCGCCGGGTCAGTCACCATATGGGGCATGGCCTTGATGATGCGGTTCCAGCCGAAGTGGCCGGAGGCAATCTGTATGATGAAGTATTTGAGGTAATCGCTTTTCAAAAGATTCCCCGGCATGCCGCCCTCGCCGGAACTCATGCGTACCGGCAGGCCGCATTTCTCGTTGAGATAGCCCACCGCCAGAGCCACTGCCTCCCAAGCCCGGGTGGACAGGGCGCCGATGGACATATCGGAGAAAACCAAAGGGTAAATCCAATGCACCGGCGGAGTCGTGCCTGCAGGCACCAGCTTGCCATTTTCCACCTTCAGGGGCAAGTCTTTGGCAGACAGCACCCGGCCGAAGGGGGAGCGAATGTCGAAGGTATGGCGGGCGGCATCCAGCGACGGGTCAGTCATCTGGGAAATGCGGCCTACCACGATGGAATCCAAGGTGCGCTGGGCATTGAGATTAGTGCGGCCGCCCCGCTTCACCGGGCCGCTGTCCTTGGAAAGCAAGGTCTTGCGGGTATCGGGATTCCGCACCGGGCGGATGGCGTTATTGGGGCAGATTTTCTCGCACATGCCGCAGCCACGGCAGAAATCCGTAAGGCTGGCCACCTGCTTGATAATGGGGCGGGCCACAAAGCTGTGCTTCGGCGTGGGCACGCCTGCCTCAGACACCGTCAGGGACTGGGACTGCACTTCTACCTTGATGGCCTTGAAGGAGCACCCTGCCACGCAGCTGCCGCACATAGTACAGCGCTCTGCGTGATATTCTATCTTCCAAGTGAGGTCATTGACACTCACATCCTGAGTCCTTACTGCTTGCATCTCGTTACCTCCAGATTGTTGTCAATGAGCACGATTTCCCTCTCGTTCGGATAAATGTCCAAAGACTCATCCCGCTCCGGCATGATTTCGTTGATGCCGCAGACCTCGGAGGAAATGGCCACCATGGTATCGGTGCGGCCCACCACCACCGGGCGCAGCTTCTTGGAATCACAGCAGGTCATCATGCGGCCGTCCGGCAGCACGCCTATGACCGTGTTGGGCCCGTTGATTTCCAGGTTTGCCAAAGACTGGCGGATTTCCAGCAGCACCTCTTTATCCTCCCGCTGCTGGATTTCCTCGAAGGGCAGCGGGGTGATGACATGCTTGTAGTACTCAAGGGGCCACTGCAGTTCGTGATGCACATAGTGAAGGGTGTTCAAGAAGCACTGGGAATCTGACTCAAAGCCGATGTAGCCCCGGTGCAGGCTGGCCTGGAATTCCTTGTTCTTGGTATAGAAGGTATTCTCGCCATTGGCGCAGAGGGTGTAGCCCTGGATGAAGAAAGGATGGGCTGCATAGCGCACAATGTCATAGTTGGTATTCTGGCGGCACTGGGCCACAATACTCTTGGCAGCCAGACAGCCATTGTCCTCCCAAAGGTGGAAGTAAGTGGCAATGTCACGAGGGTCGCCGATTTCCTTCAGGGTCAGCACATCCGGCCAGAAGGAATAGACGAAGCCGGCGTTATTCTCCTCCAGCAGCTTGCGGAGAGCCAGGCGGGTGTCCAGCAGCAAATCTGCCTTCTCCCTCTCCGTCATGCGCTCCGCATCTTCGGGATAGTCATAGTTGCGGAAGATGTAGTAAGGCATGGCCTTGATGTCCAGGCCGGGGCGCTTGTCAGGAATGGGAATCCACTCAGCCAGCTGGACGAAGTTATGGGCATCCATATAATCCTCCACCAACTGGGCGCCCTTCTGGGTGCAGGCCAGGGAAAGCAAAGGTTTATCCTTATAGCCGGAAAAGATTCCGTAAAGATCCTGCATCACCATGGCAAAGCCGGAATTATCATGCCCCTCCTGCTGAGGCAGCATGAGATGAAGCGCCTTGGAAGGCTGGATAGGCACCTTGCTTTTGATTGACCCTATTCTGCACATAATGGACTCCCTTTCAATACAAATTTGGTATACAATCCGCACTAAACAAACCTAAGTCCTTGCTACGCGGATTTTTCGTTACAATGCAAGTATTATTATAGAAATACTGTAAATACATGTCAACGGGTGGAAGGCAGTTTTCTATAAGTATACATAATACCTAACATAACAAATACATATTTTTAGCATAAAAAAAGACCGCCTGCACACGCAAGCGGTCCGCACGAGATTGGCGGCGTTTTGTCCGCCCCCTTGGGGGCGGACTTTTCCCTTAACGGCAGCCTCCTTAAATAAAGTTGCCATAGCTTGCCAAGAATGATTTTCCACTAACGAGTATAACATTTTTACTAGCCAACCCTAATATTAGGATTTACCAGCATTCCTCCCTAAAACTGAAAAAACCATGAAGGATTTCCGTAAATTTTATAGAAGTAAGAAAGATTACCAAGCAAGTCCAGGGAAAGGAGCTGACTTCATTATGCGGTCTACAAGGAAGGGCAGAAAGCGGCTCAGAAACAAAAGCAGCTGCCAGCCTACCAGGTGTATTATGGCAGCACTTATGTCTATAGGGGGGGGGCAAGGGATTTTGCCTGCGGTGGCTGCGGCGCAAGAGACTACGATAGAGGATGATGCTTACCAGGAAGATGTCGTTTACGGAAATCATACTGGCACGACTCCTACAAATCATGATGGAAATGCCAGTAACAACAGCATTACCATAGCAGAAGGTCACTCTGTTAAACAAGTATATGGTGGACAAAGCACAGACGGCCAAAACGCCGACTACAATACCGTAACGCTTGCAGGCTCGGCTCCTGATGACGCTTTAGGCATTGCAGCAGGAGGTAAAACTAATGATAACGGCAGTGCTAATCACAACCGTGTTACTATTAAATCAACAGGCAATGTTGGAGAATATGTGTATGGTGGCTGGACAGAGAAGGGCCCTGCCAAGCATAACATCGTCGAAATAGAAGGAACGGAAACATTACAAGGAATAGTAAGTCACGAAGCTTACGGTGGCTACAGCGATAATGGCGATGTCGAAGAGAATAGAGTCATAATCAACGGCATTGTTAATGGCAAAGTTACGGCGGGATATTCTGCTACCTCCAAGGCAATAAATAACACCGCCGTACTAAACAGCAACGGAAATGTTGCCAATATCGCCGGCGGAGGCAGCACTTCTGGTAAAGTTGAGCTGAACGAGACCATTATAAAAGGCGGATCCAGCATTATAGCTTCAGGTGGCTATAACATAAATGGTTATGCGAAAAAAAATAAAATAACCATCAATGGCGGCGAAGTCGGAATGGGATTCGGTGGTTTCATCGAACCTACTGGCAGCAGCACAGGCGAAGCTTATGACAATACCGTCTATGTTTATGGCGGCACTATCGGTGATTTGGCTGGCGGACAAACTGAAAATGGCAATACCTATAACAATACTGTCAATGTTTCTGGCGGCACTATCGGCAATACCTTGGGTCCCGCTACGGTCGCAGGGGGAATCGCTACCGGCGGCGGCAATGCCACCGGCAACACTGTCAACCTCTACACATTAAATGACAATATTATCGGTAACATATATGGCGGCCTGGCAATTGCTGGCACTTCCGAAAACAACACCCTCAATTTCCTAGGCACTGCCAATCTCCCCAACGCCATCCTTGAAGGTGACACCATCCAAACCATCAATGTCTTATCCAAAGATAATCATGTACAGGATATTACCGGCAATGTCAAGAACATGAACTTCTTCCTGCCAGTTGGCACCATAGCCAATGACACCATGCTGACTATAGACAGTGCCGCCGGAACTACTAATCTGATAGGCACCAAATACTATGTATCCGCCCGGTCAGGACTAAGTCTGGATGTCGGCGATAAAGTCACCCTCATCAAAAACGGAAGTGAAACTACCTTATCCCAATATCTTAACACCGACTCCGACCTTGCTGTCGCCAGTAAGGTCACCGTTACTGTCCCTACGAGCATTACTAAAGATACTCGCTATACCTTTTCCATTGAAAAGGATGTCATTGATACCAATGGAAACCCTCACTCCATCATTGCCACCGTCACGGCAAAAACCGCCAGCAGCGGTGGCGGCGGCGGTACTACCGTCATACCTACCCCAACCACTGCTACTCCCACCACCCCAACAACTCCTACCACGCCGGCAACCCCTGCTACCCCCGCTACTACGCCTACTACACCGACAGTCACTCCCCCCACCACGCCTGAGCCTGTCACCCCTGCGCCTAGCAGCGAACCTACCTCCTTGCCCCAGCGCACTCGATCCCTCACCGAGACCAGGGCCAGCATGACCACGCTGCTGAATGGCGGCTCGGACTTCTTGATAGACAAGGGGATGGACGAAGCGGAATCGGTGGCCATCGACCCGGAGATTTCCGTGGTCTACGGCAGGCTGGTGCCCTTTGCCGTCCTGGGGGGCGGCTCCCTGGATATAGACAGCGGCGCACAGGTTGACCTCAAGACCTTTTACGCCAATCTGGGACTCACCAAAGAAATCAAGAATCGCCAGGGCAGCCTGTACCTGGGGCCTATCTTTGAATACGGTCGCGGCAATTACGACAGCTACATGGACAACGGCGTCCACGGCTGGGGCACAGGGCACTACACCGGCGCCGGGTTCTTCGCCCGCCAGCGGAACCATGACGGGCTTTACTACGAAGGGGATGTGCGGATAGGCCGGGTGACAGCCGACTATAAAGGCGTGCTGGCAGACGGGCTTTATGCCGACTACACCACCAGCGGCACCTATATCGCCGCCCATCTGGGCATAGGCAAGATTTTCCCCTTGAACAAGAAAGATACGCTGGATACTTACCTGAAATACTTCTTCAGTCATACCAACAGCGATGATGTGAACATCCACAGCAACCTGGATGACGAAACTTTCCACTTCGACAGCGTGAACAGCCATCGCTTGCGTATCGGCGCCAGATACTACCACACCTTGAACGAGCGCAGCAAACTATACGCAGGCCTTGCCTACCAATATGAATTCAACGGCGAAGCCAGAGGTTCCCACAACGGCCTTTACACTCCTGCTCCCTCTCTCAAAGGCGGCAGCGGCATGGCCGAGCTGGGCTGGCAGGCCAAGCCCTCCAAGGATTCCCCCATGACCGTAGACCTGGGCGTGACCGGCTGGGCCGGCAAGCAACAAGGCGTCATGGGACGGCTGAAAGTAAGCTGGTCTTTCTGAAGAATCATTTCATAAACTCCCGCTCCGAAGGAAACGCTCCTTCGGAGCATTTTATTGCCCTCCTGCACATCCAATGTCATTAAGTTAAGCCTTCCCCTTGAGGGGAAGGTGGCAGTCCGAAGGACTGACGGATGAGGTGCGACCTAAAAAGTATAGGCAGATAAACGAGAGAACTTTCCACCTCATCCGCCCCTAACGGGGCACCTTCCCCTCAAGGGGAAGGCTTTTGAATCAATGCCGCTTAACTAAATGACATTGCCTGCACATCAGGAAAAGGATTTTCCCGCTCCATGTCGAAGTGGAAAATACACGACATTTACGAAAGTTTACATGGGAGGAATCGCTATGGCAAGAAAGATAACCAATAAAGTCACCTGGATGGGCAAGATTGACTGGGAACTCACGGAGTTCCACGGACATGAGTTCACCACCCGCAAGGGTTCTTCATATAATTCCTATCTGGTACAGGACGAAAAAACCGCCCTCATCGACACGGTGTGGAAACCCTTTGACGAAGAATTCGTAGCCAATCTGAAGAGGGAAATCGACCTTTCCTCCATTGACTTCATCGTCATGAACCACAACGAAATCGACCACAGCGGCGCCCTGCCCGCCCTGATGCGGGAAATCCCCGACACCCCCATCTACTGCACCAAAAAAGGTGAGGAAATCATCCGGGGCCACTACCATCAGGACTGGAACTTCGTCAATGTCAAGACCGGAGACAAGCTGAGCCTGGGGGCAAGCGAGCTGATCTTCATCGAAGCCCCCATGCTCCACTGGCCCGATACCATGTTCACCTACCTGACGGGAGAGAACATCCTTTTCAGCAACGACGGCTTCGGCCAGCACTACGCCACGGAGAGCCTTTACAATGACACCGCCGACCAGGGGGAGCTTTGGGCAGAGGCCACCAAATACTATGCCAATATCCTGAACCCCTTCAGCCCCATGGTAGCCCGCAAGCTGGCAGAAGTCGCAAAGCTGAACCTGCCCCTCGACCTCATCTGCCCCAGCCACGGGGTAATCTGGAAGGACAACCCCGCCCAGATAGTGGAAGCCTATGGCAAATGGGCAGCAGCCTACCAGGAAGACCAAGTGACCCTCATCTACGACAGCATGTGGAACGCCACCCGCCGCATGGCAGAGTGCATCGCCGAAGGCATCAAAGAAGCCTCCCCCGCCACTGCCGTGAAGCTCTACAACGCCGCCACCGAGGACAAGACGGAAATCTGCACCGAAGTCTTCAAGTCCAAAGCCATCCTCATAGGCTCCTCCACCATCAACAACGGCTACCTCTACTCCATCGCCGGCATCCTCGAGATGATCAAGGGCCTGAAATTCAAGCAGAAAAAAGCCGCCGCCTTCGGCAGCTACGGCTGGAGCGGCGAAGCAGTGAAGCAGCTGAGCGAATACCTGGAAAAGAGCGGCTTCGCCCTAGTAAACGAAGGCCTGCGCTGCAGCTGGCAGCCAGACGAGGGGAAACTTGACGAGTGCCGCCAGTACGGCAGGAACTTTGCCAATAGTCTCTGACCCCCAGTAAGAAGATATTTTGGAAAGGGCACTCACCTTGAAGCCTTCTCCTTGAGGAGAAGGCTCTAGGCATATAGGTCGCACCTAACTTCAATGCCTTCTCCTTGAGGAGAAGGTGCCCCGGCAGGGGCGGATGAGGTGAGGCGCTCCTTAAAGCAGTCCACCTCTCCCCGATACGCTGCACCTCATCCGTCAGCCTCCGGCTGCCACCTTCTCCTCAAGGAGAAGGCTCTAGGCATATGGGGTGCGCCTAACTTCAATGCCTTCTCCTTGAGGAGAAGGTGCCCCGGCAGGGGCGGATGAGGTGGGACGCTCCTTAAAGCAGTCCACCTCTCCCCGATACGCTGCACCTCATCCGTCAGCCTCCGGCTGCCACCTTCTCCTCAAGGAGAAGGCTCTAGGCATATGGGGTGCGCCTAACTTCAATGCCTTCTCCTTGAGGAGAAGGTGCCCCGGCAGGGGCGGATGAGGTGAGGCGCTCCTTAAAGCAGTCCACCTCTCCCCGATACGCTGCACCTCATCCGTCAGCCTCCGGCTGCCACCTTCTCCTCAAGGAGAAGGCTCTAGGCATATGGGGTGCGCCTAACTTCAATGCCTTCTCCTTGAGGAGAAGGTGCCCCGGCAGGGGCGGATGAGGTGGGACGCTCCTTAAAGCAGTCCGCCTCTCCCCGATACGCTGCACCTCATCCGTCAGCCTCCGGCTGCCACCTTCTCCTCAAGGAGAAGGCTTTTGGGGTGTGCTCTTCACTAAGGAAGTGCGCTATGAACAGTACCCATAATCCGTCATTAAAAGAATACGCTCAAGATCTACGCCGAAACATGACTAAAGAGGAGCGCAAGCTATGGTATGAGTGCTTGAAAAAATTGCCCGTCACTATACACCGACAGAGAGTTTTGGGCAAATACATCCTTGACTTCTATTGTGCCTATGCAAGAATAGCCATAGAATTGGACGGTTCTCAGCACTTTGATAAAGATGGGCGTTGCAAGGATGAAGAACGAGATAAATTCTTGCAAGCAAAAGATATAAAGGTTCTGAGATATTCTAACAGGGATGTCAATCAACATTTTCGGTCTGTATGTGAAGATATAACGCATCATCTAGGCATATAGGTCGCACCTAACTTCAATGCCTTCTCCTTGAGGAGAAGGTGCCCCGGCAGGGGCGGATGAGGTGGGACGCTCCTTATGACAGTCCACCTCTGCTCAATACGCTGCACCTCCTCCGTCAGCCTTCGGCTGCCACCTTCTCCTCAAGGAGAAGGCTTTAGCAGAAGCAGGAAATTTGCCCCCCAAAAAGAATTTATGCATTGTCTACAATTATATCTACAGAGAAAGGAACGCACCCATATATGAGCAAAGAACTATCCCCCTCCGAACTTGGTAAAATCCTCTACGACCTGGCAGGCGGCTCTGCCAATGTGGAATCCGCTTACAACTGCATGACCCGCCTGCGCTTCCTGCTGAAAGATGTCTCCACCGCCGACCAGGACGCCATGAAGCGGCTGCCCGGTGTCCTGGGCACCAATGTCATGGAACAGGAACTACAGATCATCCTGGGGCCGGGCAAGGCCACCGCCGTCACCAGTGCCCTGCTGGAGCAAATCAAAAGAGAGCCCTCCCGTCCCGCCATCGGGGACGGCAAAGCCCTCCATGAAGAAATCCGGCAGAAAAACAACACGCCGGTGAAAGCCTTCCTCAAGAAAATCGCCAGCATCTTCCTGCCCCTCATCCCCGCCTTCATCGGCTGCGGCCTCTTGACAGGCATCCTGGCCATTGCCGCCAAGATTGACCCTGCCATCACTACCTCTCCCCTCTGGCAGACCCTGGCCACCCTGGGCGGTGCCATCTTCTGGGGCATGAACCTCTTCGTGGGCTGGCAAGCCGCCAAAGTCTTCGGCGGCACCCCCATCCTGGGCGGCGCCCTGGCCGCCTTCGTCAGCCATCCGGGGCTGAAAGGCATCGAGCTTTTCGGCAACGAGCTGCTCCCCGGCAGAGGCGGCATCATCTCTGTCATCCTCATAGCAGCGTTAGCCGTCTTCATCGAGAAACGCCTGCATAAGCTGGTGCCGGAGATGCTTGACCTCTTCGTCACCCCCGTCCTGACTTTGCTGATCTCGGGCCTGGCCGCCGTGCTGGTGTTCCAGCCCATCGGCGGCGCCATCGCCTCCGCCATCGGCAGCGCCGCCACCGCCTCCGTCGCCACCGGCGGCGCCCCCGTGGGCGCCCTCCTGGCAGGCATCTGGCTGCCCATGGTGATGATGGGGGTTCATCAGGTCTTCACCCCCATCCATGTGGCTCTCCTTGAACAATACGGCGTCACCATCCTCCTGCCCATCCTCGCCATGGCAGGAGCAGGGCAAGTCGGTGCAGCCCTGGCCGTCTACTTCAAGACGAAAAACAAATTCCTCAAGAAAACCATCCTCTCCGCCCTGCCCGTAGGCATGATGGGCGTAGGCGAGCCCCTCATCTACGGCGTCACCCTCCCCCTGGGCAAGCCCTTCCTGGGCGCCTGCCTGGGAGCCACCGTAGGCGGCGCCATCGAAGCCGCCGCAGCCGTAGGAGCAGGAGCCATAGGCATCTCCGGCCTCCCCCTGACCCCCACGGTGAACAACATCCCCGTGTACCTGCTGGGCCTAGCAGCCAGCTACGCCGCAGGCTTTGCAGCCACCTGGCTGCTGGGATTCGATGACCCGGAGGAGACGGAAGGGTGAACTCTATAAAATAATATTGCAAGCAAAGGCGGCCACCGACGGGCCGCCTTCGCTTTTGGTATATAGTTGCAACCAGATCAAAGAAAAGTGCACATGATGGACAAAAGCCTACATTTATGCCAATCTTTACTCAAAACATTTTTAGTAAAAATAAACTGAGTAAATTCCATATGAGTAAAAAGGAGGCCACTATGAATTTCATCGGCAGTTAGAGGATTTGTTCGCCTGACATCTGCCAGCTGCGAAACTGACTCGCCAAGCAGCAGGAAAAAGCCGACGGGCAGAGAACTATATCGGCAAAGTACATTCTTCAGCTACGGAGGTGACGATATGTTCCCTGTCAAAACCATTCTCTCCTTCTGTCTCCTTTCCCTCCTGCTCCTGCCCCGCGCTATGGCGGCGGATGCCTATGCCGATGAGAGCGTGCGGCCTTTGGAAATCGAGCGCCATGTGCATCTTGTTTCTCCCCGTGCAGATACAGGGGGACTGGATATTTGCCTGAGCCATGCCTCCCTCCATCTGCGAAACCATCACAAAGATTACGGCAAGCTCGTGGGACGGCTGGATGCCCATAGTTCTGAACAGGCCCTTGCCGCCCGCTACGGCATGAAGAACTATGTGCAGAAAGCAACACAGATACATGAGCAGCGCCTGGCTGACGGGCTGCCGGCAGATGGGACTTTCTTCCGGGAGCGGGAAGTATTTGTGCGCCGGGCAGATACGGTGGCGGTGAGTTTCCTGGAGCGCAATCTCATCCATGAAGGTGGCCCCTCTCTGACAGGCGACCTGCACAGTGTCTACGGACGGAATATAGATACAGCCAGCGGCAAGTATCTCACCCTGCCGGATGTTTTCCCCGATGCCGAAGGGCTGGCCGCCGCCATTGCCAGGCAGCTGCGCCGCGATTACCCTGATACCTCGTTTGGGGACAATCTGGAAGCGGCAGTCTTTCGCTGCCTGCAGGAGGGGGACAAGCTCATCACCTCCCGTCATGGCGGCACCTACATGGCCGAGGGCAATGAGGGAGTAGGCACCTGGACTCTGGAGCCACGGGGAGCCACTTTCTACTTCAACCCGCCGGGACTGGGACCTGTGCGGGCAGGCATCTACTGCGCCACCGTCCTCTTCGACGAGCACCCTGAGCTTTTCAAGGAAAAATACCGCCGCGGCCCTGCTGCCTACGCCATGGAGCTGATGCCCGGCCTGCCGGTTCGTACCCTCCTCGGCAATGGAGAAGGAGTTGCCGTCGGCATTTACCAGACGGATTCCGGCCCCTATCTGAACTTTGGTCCCCTGCACTACCAGGACGAACCGGCAGCTGACATCCGCCCCACTTTGGTAAGCCTTTCTGACGGTCGCTGCTATCTCTATGTGGACGCCCTGACAACTTCGCCCCAGCATGAATTGCGCATCTTCACGGCAGAAGGCCAAACTATCACCCGTCAGGTTGATGCCCATCATTCATCCTTCGTCTACGGCTCCGGCACCTACGGCAAGAAATGGCAGGTCTTGACTGACCCGCAGCATTTCCTGCTGACTGACGATACAGCCAGATTCGATAAAAAAGAAGCGCCCGCCTTCCCCTATACGACAGGGAAAGACGGGCTGCCGGAAAGGCTCGAACCATAGAGGATGCGAAAAGGCTTACAGGCCCCGCCCCCTGAGCAGTTCTCCGATTTCCTCATAGGCCGGCGCCTGCACGCCGGCCTTTTCTGCCATCTTCGGCACCTCGTAGGTAAGGCCGGCCACTTCCGAGGGCCTGCCTGCTTCTACATCCCTCTGCATGGAGGAGGTGGCATCATCCCCCATATCGTCCACCAGCTTCAGATTGATTGCCAGCATATCCTCCGGCAGGGCTATTTCCTGAGCCTTGGCGATAGCCATGAGCTCCTTTACCAAAGCTATGAACTTCTCCCGATAGGCGCCGCCTGCATGCAGGTCGGCGCCTTTTGTGCCGTAAGCTGCGCCCAGGGTGGCCATGGGGGAAATCAGGGTGAACTTGCGGAAGCAGTCCGCTTCTATCTGATGGGAATGGGTGGCTTTGGCTCCTGCTTCTTGCAGTTCCCCAGTGAGTTTTTCGAGGATTGGCTCCACCCGCTCCGACACTTCGCCTGCAGTGCCGCGACGCAGGCCGTAGACCACCCGGAAAAGATTCCCGCCCATCTTGATATGCCCCGGCTCACCTTTCTGGCTGAGGATGTAAATGCAGCCATCGGTGACGGTTTTTTCCGGCAACTGTGCCTGGAGCCTGCCGCCGGTACCGTAGATGTTCAGGATAGGGATGATGACGGTGTGCTCGTCTGCCACTTCCTTCAGGAAGGGCACCGCCTCCTCCAGGGAGTACCCCTTCAGACAGACAAAGACGATATCCGGGGCAGGCTCCCCCTCTGCCCGAGCCTGCAGGTAGCCTGCCATATCATAGGCGGACGGCTTCACGGTGAAGCTCTCCTCGGGCAAATCCACCGTCAGCCCCTCCTGCTGTATGGCCGCCAGATGCGCCCCCCTGGCGATGAGAGCAACCTGCTGCCCGCTCCTGGCCAAAAATCCCGCCAAAGCCCCGCCGGTTCCGCCTGCGCCGATAATCAAATATCTCATATCCTTGCTCCTTTCATGCATTCTCCATATATTCAATTATAACACCCCAGTTTTGCCGTAGGCAAAGCAAAGGATAGAAATGTTGTTTTCCTTTTATTTTCTTGCTTTTCCCTCTTTGTTTTGTTAAAATATAGGTATAAACAAAGAAAGGGATGAGATTATGCTGGGGATTGAAAGACGACAGCATATCGTGGACAAGATCAAGCAAGAAAAGAAGGTCTATGTTTCGGAACTGAGCCAGCTTTTCAAGGTGACGGAGGAGACGGTGCGGCGGGATCTGGAGAAGCTGGAAAATGAGAATATCCTCCGCCGCAGCTACGGAGGGGCTATTCTCTCCGAGCAGACAGGGGAGGATCTTTCCTTCCTCAAGCGCAGCACCATCAACAGCCTGGGGAAGGAATACATTGCAGAAAAGGCCCAGCCGCTAATCAGCGAAGGAGATACCATCATGGTGGATTCCTCCACCACCTGCCTCTCCCTGCTGCACAGGCTCAAGGGACTGAAGAACATCACCATCATCACCAATTCCATCCGTCTGGCCTACGACTTCTCCGGCTCCGACTTCCGCATCATCTCCACTGGCGGAACCCTCAGGCCAAATTCCATGGCCCTCACGGGAGCCGGCACCATCAAGACCCTCCTGGGGTATTATGCAGACATCGTGCTGATCAGCTGCAAGGCGCTGGACAGGGAGAAAGGTCTCATGGAGTCCAACGAGGAAGAGGCTGCCGTAAAGCAGATCATGCTCCAGCAGGGACGCAAAGCCCTGCTGCTGGCAGATAACTCCAAATTCGACAAGACCGCCTTCGTGAAAATCTGCGACCTGGCAGATATTGACACCCTGGTCACAGACAAAGCCCCCGGCGAGGCCTGGGACGAGACCCTGGCGCAAAAGCAGGTCAAGCTGATTCACTAAATATTTTGTCTTTGACAGAAATAACAAGTTAGAGTTATAATACAAGAAAGAGGTGCCGCCTAGCGGTTGCCCTCACAGCTTAATACTTCGGATTAAACCGCTTTAGTCGCCAAACTAGGGAGCGGTTTATTTCTTTGCCTGCATGAGAATGAGCAAGATGAGAATCAATACTACGATTAGGGCGTGTTGATTAAATGAACTTGGCCCAGATTTGCGGGGATTGGCTGTCCATTGCTAGGCGACAAACCGCAGGCATAGCGGTGCTATGTCGAGGATTTGTCAACGACGCAGGGACAGTCTAGACCCGTGAAGATGGGCTGAGTGAATTAATCAACACGCCCTAACTCATTCATAGGCCAGCACCTCATTTCTGAGAGCATATATTAACCGCTACACAGCACCTTGCAATAAGGTACAACAAACTCCCGGGCCTGTCAACGGCTCGGGAGTTTGTTTTTCAAGCACTTTTTATTCCAGGAAGAACACCTGCTGCATCTTGGGCTGGGCGCCGGTTTCCGGATCCATTTCCATCACCATGACATCCTGCATGTATTCATTCCATTTGTCCACCACTTCGCTTTGGGCCTGATAGTCCTCGGCGAATTTTACGCCCTTTTCGCATTCGAAGTAGCCAAAGAGGTCATTGCCTACATTCCAGATGGTGTAGTTTTTTATGCCTGCCTCCTTCAGCACCGCTTTCAGTTCGGGCCAGATATTATCGTGGCGTTTCTTATATTCGGAGAGCATGCCCTCCTTCACAGTCGCCTTCCAAGCAAATCGTTCCATTTTATCCCTTCCTCACTTCATAGCGGCAGTGTGAACCTGCCCCTTCTTTTCTACCAGCCAGCCGTTTTCGTCAATCTCATCGCCGTAACGGTCACGGGTAATCTCGTCCAGGGTCTTGCCACGGTCATCGCCGCCCCAGAAGGTGCCGGCCAGCCAGCTCACTACGCAGAAGCCAATCATCAGGAAGGCTGCCACCTGGAAGCCCAGAGCCTCCATGATAAGGGGAACGGCAAAGCCCCAGACAGCTGCGGCAAAGCGGGTGACGAAGAAGGTAAAGCCCTGGGCGGTAGCGCGATAGCGCACCGGGAAGAGCTCGGAGCTCCACAGCTGATAGAACTGCTGCTGCATGGAGAAGCCCCAGACGATGGTGAAGAAGAACAGCATCCAGGTCTGCAGCATCTCTGCAGGCAGGCCCCAAACCACCCAGCTGAGGACGCCCAGGCCGGAGAAGATAGCATAGACCTTCCGGCGGTTGAACTTGTCAGCGGTATACATGAAGATAACCGTGGTGAGAATGCAGACCAGGAAGTTCAGGGCGGTCATGCCCAGAGCCATGGAGTTGCTGAGGTTGCCCACATGCTCATAGACATAGGGCATGAAGAAGCCGTTGGTGCTGGCAGCCAGATTCCAGAAGGCATAAACGCAGACGCAGAGGGCCACGGTCTTGAGGCTGGTGCCGCGGAGAATGTCTGCATAGCGCACTTTCCTCTGCTGGATGCCCTTGGCCTTCATTTCCTCTTCCTGCTTCTTGGCAGCTGCCCACTCGGTGGACTCAGGCATCTTCAGGCGCTGATACCAGATCCAGGCGGCCACTACGATGAGGTGGGCGAAGATAATGCGGTTGCCCAGCAGGCCGAACATCTCATTCATGGGAATGGAAGCGGCAAACACTACCACAGGCCCCAACATCCACGCAATCTGGGCCGAACCGCAGTGCTTAGCTCTGTTCCTGGAGGGCGCTTCCTCCGCAATGAAAGTCCAGGAGGCCACCACATCAGCGCCTACCATCAGGCCGACGATGACATAGCCCAGGAGGAACATGGGGTAGTTGGTAGCCAGGCAGATGATGGCCACGCCGATCATGTAAATGAGCAGGGCCCAGTTGTAAACGAACTTGCGGCCATACTTGTCGCAAATCTTGCCGCCAATGAGCGCCCCCAGGGCAGCGCCGCCGGTATTGGAAGAAAGAGCCGCCAAAAGCCCCATCTGCACGCTGCTCATGCCCAGGTAATCCTGCCACATGGAAAGCCCCGAAGCCCCTGCCACGATGGAACCCGCATCGATGTAGCTTATCAGCCCTGCGATGAGGGTTTTCTTCCAGGCAGACATGTTGTAGTCAAGCTCTACGTTAAACACTTCTTACCCATCCTTTCGCAAAAGAATTTTAAGGAAACAAATATTGAGATAATTACTATGGCAGCTGCGGAAAGTCCGCAGCCTCTCCAACTGATTAATCCAAAAACGCCTTATTCAAATCAATATTGAAGTCTCTGGCCAGATCCAGGAAATTCTCCTTGGTGATGGTCTGCTTCTTGCCCCCCATGGAGCGGACTTTGACGCAGATTTCCGAAGCCTTTTCCACCGTGTCCATGAGGCCGAAGGCTTCATCGAAATCGTCGCCGCAGACAAAGAGTCCATGATGGGCCCAGACTACCACGCGATATTTTTCCATCAGCTTGGTAGAGGCATCGGCGATAGCCTTGCCGCCGGGCACCATCCAGGGCACCACCCCCAGGCCTTCGGGGAAGATAACCGGGTCTTCCGTGGCCATTTCCCAAAGCTCACGAGTGAAGTCCTTGTCATTCAGGGGCAGGACGAAGGTCAGGGCAATGAGGTTGGTGGGGTGGGCATGGTAGATGATGCGGTTCCTGCCCTCTGTCATCTTTTTCTTCAGCTCGTGATTGGCCAGGTGGGTAGGCAGCTCGCTGGTGGGACGGCCGCCCTTTACCAGTCCCCAGACAAGGCCGTAATTCTCGCCCTTTTCGTCAATCTTGATGAGAGCCACATTTTCCTCAGGCGCCAGCTCCACATTCCGCATGTACTTGCCGCTGCCCGTCACCAGGAAATACTCCCCGGCCAGCCCCGGCACCGTGTTGCCGATGGGCAGCCACTCCTGTACCTCGTGAAGGCTGTCCTTCACGGCCTCCACTTCCTCAGGCTTCACACGGTAGGTGAGATTGCCGCCATTGCGCTCATGCCAGCCCTTTTTGAAGGCATCCGCCGTCAGGCGGATGAAGCCTTCCATGAATTTTGACTCTTTGATATCCATTTGAAAAACCTCTCTTTATGTCATTTCCTCTTGGAAAGAACTTCTTCCTCATACTTCTCAACTTCCCCGAACCACTCGCCATCAAGGGGAGCCTGGTTCTGGCGGCAGAACTCGTCCCATACATCTGCGAAGGGCATGGTCTTCAGTTCCTCCTGCACCACCATCAACTTGGTGAGATTGCCCTTATCCTGCAGGGCCTGCAGTTCCTCCACCGGCTGCAGCAGGGCAAAGAGCAGGGCCTTCTGGAAGTTGCGGTAGCCCACCGTCCAAGCGGAAATGCGGTTGATGGAAGCATCGAAATAGTCGAGAGCCATCTTCACGGAGCCATCCAGACCGCCGCAGCGGACGATTTCCTTGGCAATCTCCTTGGTCTCATCGTCAAAGAGCACCACATGGTCGCTGTCCCAGCGCACCGGGCGGGTGACATGGAGGGCAATCTCATCAAAGAAAGCCAGCAAAGCGGGAATCTTGTCGCTGACCACTTCCGTAGGATGGTAATGGCCGTTATCCATGAGGGGAATGCACTTATCCTTGTTCATGGCCGCATAGGAAAGGGCAAACTCAGCGCTGCCTACGGTGTAGGACTCCACCCCGATGCCGAAGACCTTGCTTTCCACGCAGGGCTTCACTTCCTTGAAATCAAAGGGCTCGGAAAGAATCGCATCGATGCTCTCCCGATAGCGCTTGCGGGGGCCAAGGCGGTCACCGGGAATATCCTTGAGGCCGTCCCCCGTCCAGATATTCATGACACAGGGCTGGCCCAGTTCCTTGGCGAGATAAGAGCTGATGCGGATAGAAGCCTTGCCGTGGTCAATCCAGAACTTGCGGGTTTCCTCGTTGGCAGAGGAAAGGGTCAGGGGATCGCACTTGGGATGGGAGAAGAAAGTGGGGTTGAAGTCGCAGCCCAGGCCCCGCTCCTTGCAGAACTCCACCCACTTGGCAAAATGCTTCGGCTCCAGCTTATCCCTGTCCACCCATTCGCCCTTATCAAAGATGGCATAGCTGGCATGCAGGTTCATCTTGGGCTTGCCGGGCACCAGAGAAATGACCTTGTCAATATCAGCCATCAGCTCCTCAGGATTCCGCGCCCTGCCCGGATAGTTGCCAGTGGTCTGGATGCCGCCAGTCAGTGGCTTATTGGGGTCAGTATCGAACCCCCGCACATCATCCCCCTGCCAGCAGTGCAGGGAAATGCTGACCTTCTTCAAAGCCTCCAAGGCCTTCTCCACGCTGATGCCAAGAGCACCATACTTCTTCACAGCTTCTTCAAAACGAGACATATCATAACCTCCGTATGTCAGAAAACAAGTTTTCCTTCAACTTCCTTCACATCAAAGGATTTAGCCACAACCTTCCTTGCCTCATCCAAATCAGCGAACACTCCATCCTTCAGCATCTGCGCCATCAGGTTGCCCACCGCCGTAGCCTCAATAGGCCCGGCAAAAACCCTCTTGCCCGTTTCCGTAGCAATCAGGGCATTGAGGAACCTGTCCTGGCAGCCGCCCCCTACCACATGAATGGTATCGTAAGTCTTGCCTGTGACCTCCTCTATCTCTGCCACCGTCTGTGCGTAGCAGCGAGCCAGGCTCATGTAGACACAGTAGAGCAGTTCCCCTTCTGTCTCCGGCACTTCCAGGCCGTGGTCGCGGCAGTAGCTTCTCACCGCTTCTGCCATGCTGTCCGGCGCCAGGAATCTCTCATCATTCACATTCACCACCGAAGTGAAGTACCTGGCGATATAGGCCAGCTGGTAAAGTTCCTCGAAAGTGTACTTATGCCGGAACTCTTTTCTCAGGGACTGCATCATCCACATGCCCATGATGTTCTTCAAGAACCTGTAACGGTGATGGTAGCCGCCTTCGTTGGTGAAGTTGTAAGCCCGGCTCTTTTCCGTGCAGTCGGGAATCAGGCGTTCGATGCCCATGAGGGACCAAGTGCCGGAGCTGAGATAAATGGCGCTTTCCGAAGAAGTCGGCACCGCCATCACCGCCGAGCCGGTATCATGGGTGGCGGGCAGCACCACCTCTGCCTTGTAGCCTACCGCCTGGCTGATTTCCTCCGAAAATTCTCCCACCACCGTCTTGGGCATATTGAGCTTGCCGAAGATCTTCGTGGGAATCCCTGCCTTTTCCAGCAGCTCGAAATCCCAGTCCTGGGTTTTGGCATTCACCAGCTGCCCCGTGGTGGCGTTGGTGTATTCGTTCATGGCCACGCCCGTTAAGCGATAGTTCAGGAACTCTGGAATCATCAGAAAATTCTCTGCCTGCTCCAAATATTCCGGGTGCTCCTGCTTGATGGCCAGCAGCTGGTAGATGCTGTTGAAAAGCTGCTTCTGGATGCCGTTCCGGGCGTAAAGGTCCTTTTCCTCAATGACCTTCCCCAGTTCTGCATCCATGCCCTTGGTACGGCTGTCACGATAGGCCACCGTATCTCCCAGCACCTTGCCTGCCTTATCCAGCAGGACGAAATCCACGCCCCAGGTATCTATGCCGATGCTGGCCGGAATCCTCTCCAACTCCCTGCACTTCTTCAGACCTGCCACCACCTCTTGGAAAAGGTGCTCCAGGTCCCAGCAAAGATGACCGTTTTTCTTTACCAACTTATTCTCAAAGCGGTAAAGCTCCTCAAGCCGTATCTTGCCATTCTCCAGCCAGCCCAAAATGTGCCGCCCGGAGGAGGCTCCTATGTCTATGGCCAGATAGAACTTGCTCTCAGCCATGGAACCAACTCCCTTGAATTTGTCTGTTTGTTTGGTTTTGTTTGGTTTTATTTTGCCTTACAGCCATATAATACAACATGATAAAAGAAAAAGCAATACAAAAATAGGTATTTTTTCTTTTGTTTTTTGTTTTGTTGTTGTTTTATCTTTGTGCCCTGCCAACGAACCTCCTGACAAAAAAACACGCCAGGAGTACAAACATACTCTTGGCGTACTTTTGACAGAATCAATCCCTATCCCAGATGCCTGCGGATGAAATACGAGGGCGTGCAGCTCCAAGCATGGCAGCGACTTTCTATAGCCTTGTCCTCATAGGGAGAATAGTCGGGGTTTTCCGGGTCAAACACTTCACCATAGGTAACATCCCCCACCTTCAGCATAGCTCCCCAATAGGACTTCAAATGCTCAAAAGCCTCCCGCTTCATGCCCGTATGCAGCAGGGCTTCCACATAGAAATGCTGCATGAAGGGAGTCTGGGGAGCACGGGGCAGCTCCGGCAGGCGTTTCAGCAGGGCGCAGGCTTCCTCTCTGGGCAGCAGGTCTGCCAGCACCGCCCAGATTTGTGAATGCTGTGAAACCTGCCTGCCCGCTCCGCTGACAAACACCTGCTGCTGCTCATCATAGAGCAGGCGGCTCCCCTTCACCGCCCTGTCCAGCAGAGCCGCCAGCTCGCGCTTGTCCCCTGCCTTTGCCAGCACCTCTGCCATTTTCATCATCTTTCTCAGGGCAATGATGAAGATGGCCTGGGCGCTGCACTGTTTGTTCAGGGCCTCGCCCCAGTCCACGAAACACCACCAGCTGTCCTCATCCTGCACCAGCCCTGCCCCATCAACTCTTTGGGCGGCGATTTCGATTTGCCGCAGGGCCGCAGGATAGAGTTCCTGCAAGGTGCCCGCCTCCTTTGTTTCCTCATAGTAATCCCAGAGTGTGCCGATGAAGTGCAGTGCGTAGTCAAAGAGATAAATATCATCCACCTGCAGCTTCGGCCTGATGAACAGGGTGGCCCCAATGCGGCCCTCATTCTGCCGCAGGCCTGCAAAGAGGTACAGGCAGCGTTTCACCAGGTCGGTGTGATGAAAAGTGGCATAGTTCGTCTTGGCCTGCAGGTAAAGATCCCCCAGCCACATGCGCCTATCCCTTTTGGGTCCATCCTCAAACACCTCCTGCATGCACTCATGCAGAGTCAGCAGCCCGGCCTTATCCAGACGGCGTAGTTCCTCATCCCGGGTATCAGGGGCCGCCACCGCCTCCAGCTGTACGGCGCTCACCGCCCGCACAGAAGCGGCTCTCAGCCGCAGCTTGTATTTAGGGGAGATGGCCAGCACCCGCACCCGCACATAGCGGAAGGCATAGCGGCGCGGCAGCTCCAGGCGGCAGGGGAATTCGTCCACATGCAGGCGCTCCTCCTGCAGCCAGCTGGCGGTCAGGTTTCCCTCATAGCCGTCCACGCTCTGCTCAAGCTCCTCCCGCCTTTCCCCCAGCTTTATTTCCAAAAGGGCGGGAGCATCGGGAGGACTGCCGATGCTGTCAAGCTCCAGGGTCAGATAGCCGGTCACATGGGTGCCAAAATCCAGTTCATAGCTCTCCCCCTGCCCCGCTCCTTGCGAAAGCTCAAGGTCAACTGGCCCTCCCTGGAAGCACGCCCCCTCAGGCCGCACCTCCCGACTGAAAAGCCTTGGCTTCAGTCCTTCGGCTACCTCAATCAGTCCCGGATGGACTGTCATCTGAAAATCTTTCAATGAATTTGTCTGTGCCATGATTCAGCCTTTCTCCACTGCCATCTGCAGGCTGGTTTCGGCTTCTGCCGCCGCTTTTGCCCTTCTCTCGTCCAGTTCCGCCTTGATGCGGGGATACTCCTCATCCAGCTTGTAAAGCCTCATAGTGAGCATGGACGCTATGAGCAGCAGGGCAGGAATGTAGACATACATGGACTGAATTGCCAGCAGGGCCTCCCCGCCCTGCACTGCTGCCCCGCCATCATAGCCGCTGATGGCAAAGAGCAGTCCTGCCAGCCCGCCAGCTGCCGCCTGGGCGCACTTGCCCAAGAAGCCATTGACAGATGACAAAGTGCCTGCCGTATTGATGCCCGTTTTCCACTCGCCATAATCCACCGGGTCTGCCTGCAGGGAGAAGTAAATGCTCTCCTTGGCCCCGTAACCTGCCGCCATGATGACTGCGCCAACGATGATGATAGTCTCAGACACGCCCCCTGCCCAGAGAACAGCCAGCCCCAGCAGCTGCACCCCGGCAGAAGCCAAGAACAGGCGGCACTTGCCTAATTTTTTGGACAGATAGGGCACCAGGAAATTCACCAGCATGGGCACGATGGACATAATGCTGGCCACCACCCCTGCCATGGCAGTGCTGCCCACATAGTATTTGAAATAGTAAATCAGGGCACTGGCCTGCAAAAAGAAACCAGTCCACATAAAGAGGATATTCACAGCAAAGATCTTCCAGGGACGATTCTGGGCCAAGGAGTGCAGAGTTTCCTTCAAAGTAACCTTCTTTGCCTCCGCCACGGGCACTTCCTCTCGGATGGCGGCAAAGGTGAAGAAGAAAATCAGGCAGCCAACAATGCCAAAGATCAGCATCACATCATGGTAGCCCGCAGCCTCGTCGCCACCACCGAAATAGGCCACCATGCCCAAAGAGCAGGCACTGACAATGCTGGCTCCCAGGAAGCCGAAGAACTTGCGGCTGGTGGAAAGATTGGTGCGCTCGTGGGCATCATTGGTGAGGCTGGGCAGCACCGAAGCCAGCGGGATATTCACCACTGTATACATGAAGGAAAGCCCCACATAGGTGACAAAAGCATAGATGAGCTTCCCCTGCTCCGAAAGGTCTGGCACCGTAAAGGCCAGCACCGCGAAAAGCGCGAAGGGTATGGCGCCGAAAAGGAAATAGGGACGGGACTGCCCCCAACGGGTATGGGTGTGGTCGATGGCATAGCCCACCAAAAGATCCGTCACCCCATCAATGACCCTGGTCACCACAAACATCAGGGAAATAGCCGCCGCACTCAGCTGCATGATATCCGTGTAGAAGAACAAGAGATACAGGGAAATCATCTGCCAGATGAGATTGCAGGCAAAATCCGCGCTGCCATAACCGATGCGCTGCCGCCAGAGAAAGGCGGTGGACTTCTTGAAAGCTTCCATGACAATACCTCCTAAAGGTTAAAGCTAATTTAACTATAGAATATATTAGCTGTTTTCTGACTTTAGAGTAATTGTCAAACTTAATCAATACTACTGACTTTTCTTGTCAACCATGCTAGAATAATAGCAAATCCCAGGAGGTGAGGAAATGACAGAGCAGATAGAGGAGCTTCGTCGCAGGCTGATGAAGCTGAACGAAGATGAGATTTTCTACCGAGCCTACCAAAAGGCGAAGGAAACAGGCAACCTAAACGACTTCCTGAAGGCCCAAAATCCTGCCGAGCTTACTAAGAGAAAGCTGATCCTGCAGGAACTGATGCCGGAATCTGCCCGCACCGTGCTGGTAGATGAAGAATACTTCCCGGAATCTGAGCGTCGTGCCGTCTACCTTTCCAAGCACAACCGCTTCACCCCGCCCTTCTGGCACAACCATGTCTTCTTTGAGATTATCTGTGTCATAGCAGGGCAGGCCCGGCAAATCATTGGCGGCCAGGCCATGGATATGGCTGCCGGAGACTTTTGCCTGGTCTCCCCCTCTCTGGAACACAACCTTTCCGTCATGGACGAAGGGAGCCTGGTACTGAACCTGCTGCTCAGACGCAAAACCCTCACAGACATTTTCTTCCCCATCCTGCGGGATGACAGCCTGATAGCAGAATTCCTGCGGGGCAGCCTCTATCAAAAGGAACACCCGGAGTATCTGCTGTTCCACACCAAGGACAGTTACTATACCTCTGCCGTGCTGGAAATGTACGCAGAACAGGAACGAAATGACCGCTACAGCCACAGCATCCTCAGCGGCATGGTGACAGTGCTGCTGACCAGGCTGGTGCGGGACTGCGGCCAGGACGCCCAAAGCCCCGCCACCCTGAAGGGCAGTGGGGAGACGGCAGAATTGCTGCACTACACCCTGAACCATCTGAATGACATCACCCTGGAAAGCCTCGCCAGCCATCTTGGCTATTCGCAGCCCCACACCAGCCGCCTGGTCAAAAAGTGGACAGGCAGCAATTTCAAAGACCTGGTTCTCAGCATACGCTTCGAGCGAGCAGCCCGCCTGCTGAAAGAAACCAGCCTGAATGTACGCCAGATCAGCGAAAATGTCGGCTACGACAACCCGGAAAATTTCATCCGCATGTTCAAAAAAAGATACGGCGTTTCTCCCAGCAACTACAGAGGACAGTGAACTAACCACGCAAAGACATTCCCCCTGAATATACCAAAAGGCCCCGGTGAATCCACATGGTGATTCACCGGGGCCTCTTTTGCCCTATCCTAAAACCAGCTGTAATGCCAATCGACCTATGTTCTTAACTTCTAACTTAGAAGTAGCAAATACCTGTCCCCTGTCAATTTATCCGATGAAGAATAATTCATTCTATTCTGCCCTGGTCAGGACAGGCTGCGTGACCATTTCAAAGTAGGTGGCCAGCTGTTCGGGGGTTTCCCTGGTGCCTCCCTTGATCCACCATTCAATCATATTGACGAAACTGCCGGATATGTGATTGAGCAGGAAATCCTTGGGGATTTTCTCTCCCCCGCTGACGGGAAGATAGGGGGAGAAAATATCCTTCAGATATTGCCGGAAAAACTGCAAAAACAATTCTCCGCTTTCACAGCCGAGAATCCCCAGGATATTCTTCTTGCTGTCCCGCAAATGATAGATCATGTGGGTGATGACAGTTCTGGAACTGCCATCGGAAAGGGAAAAATCATGGGTGCTTTCCGGGTGCAGCATATCGGAAAAAACATGGTCAAAGAGAGACATACACATTTCCTTCAATAGTGCATCCTTAGTCTCAAAATGGTCATAAAAGGTGGTCCTGCCCACATTGGCCCGGTCAATGATGTCCTGCACTGTAATCTGATGGTAACTCTTTTCCGTCAAAAGCTCATTGAATGCCGTGAAAATCGCGGTTCTTGTTTTTTTCTGTCGTCTGTCCATCGTTGTCCTCCCCGAACATTTTTTGCTTTTTGTTCGCTATCACACAAGGAGAAAAAATCATCCGTTGTCCTTTTCCCCCCTGATTTCTATAATGAACTTATCAAACACTTTGTTTGTTATCAGATAAATAATACCTCAGATTTTTCTCTTTATCAAGGAGGCATCAACTATGCTAAGCCGCTTAAATGAAATCCTTTCTGGTATGAAAATGACTCTGGCAGGAGGCTTATTTCTCTTTTTCAGCCTGCTGGCAGGCTGGCAGGAATATCCTCTGCCTGCAGATCCCGCCTGGGTGACAGTTGTCATCTGCGGTCTTCCGCTGCTTTATCTGGCCCTCTCCCGGCTGGTCTGCAACTCCGGCATCAAGAAGATTTCCTCTGCGCTCCTGATTTCCATTGCCATGTGCGCTGCCATCGCCATAGGCGACCTCTTTGCCGCCGGTGAAGTAGCCTTCATCATGGCACTGGGAGCCATCATCGAGGAGAAAACCACCCAGCGTGCCCAAAAAGGACTGAAAAAGCTCCTCAGCCTTGCGCCGGAAACAGGCAGGCGCCTCCGGGAGGGAAAGGAGGAAATCGTCCTGGCCCAGGAGATAAGCGCAGGAGATCTGCTCCGCATCTTGCCCGGAGAAAAAATCCCCGCCGACGGCGAAATCATCAAGGGCAGCACTTCTGTAGACCAGTCTGTCCTCACCGGTGAATCCCTGCCTGTGGATAAGGTGGTGGGCGAAAAAGTCCTCTGCGGAACCATCAACTGCTTCGGCGCCATTGATATCCGTGTCACCAAGGCAGGTGAGGACAGTTCCCTCCACAAGCTGATACGCATGGTGCAGGAGGCCGAGGCCAAAAAGGCCCCCATGGAACGCATTGCAGACAGATGGGCCAGCTGGCTGGTGCCCGTGGCTCTCAGCATTGCCATCGCCGCCTACTTCCTGACCGGTGATGTAGTCCGCGCCGTCACGGTGCTAGTCGTGTTCTGCCCCTGTGCCCTGGTGCTGGCCACCCCTACTGCCATCATGGCCGCCATAGGACAGGCCACCAAGCACGGCGTTATCGTAAAATCCGGCGAAGCTCTGGAAAGCATGGGCAAAGCCGACCTCATTGCCTTCGACAAGACCGGCACCCTGACCTACGGCAGGCTGTCCGTCACGGATGTCATCCCCCTGTCAGACTGCCTGGACAAAAACCGCCTTCTCACCCTTGCCGCCTCAGCAGAATCCCACAGCGAACATCCGCTGGCCAAGGCCCTTTGCCAGTATGCCCAACAGCAGGGCATCGCACTGGAAGCCATTGATTACTTCCAGATGCAGACGGGGAAAGGCATCCGCGCCCAGGTGAAGGGTGAACTCGTCTTCTGCGGGAACGAAGCCTTCCTGCAGGAAAAGGGCATCGCCCTGACGGCCAGGGAAAAGTCGGAACTATTGCGCCTGTCACAGCAGGGCAAGGCCATCATACTGGTGGCTGTCCGGGACACCCTTTGCGGCGTGGTGGCCTTTTCAGATGTACTGCGGCCGGAAGCAAAGGCCGTCCTGGAAGAACTGCGGCAGATGAACACCGGCGCTGTGCTCCTGACCGGCGATACAGCACAGGCAGCTTCATATTTTGCCCAGCTGGCAGGCATCACAGAAGTGAAGTCCAATCTCCTGCCAGAGGAAAAAGTAGGAAATATTGAGCGCCTTGAAAGAGCGCAGCACACGGTCTGCATGATTGGCGACGGGGTAAACGACGCTCCCTCCCTCAAGGCCGCCAGCATCGGGGTAGCCATGGCCGACATGGGCAGCGACATTGCCGTGGAGGCAGCAGACATCGCCCTGATGAAGGAAGACCTCTCCCAGCTTCCCTATTTGAAGCGGCTGGCCAATGCCACCATCAAGACCATAAAAATCAGCATCGCCATGTCCCTTGGCATCAACTTCATCGCCATCCTGATGTCCATCCAAGGCCTCCTCACCCCCACCACCGGCGCCTTGGTACACAATGCCGGTTCCTGCCTGGTTGTCCTCTTCGCTGCCCTGCTTTATGACCGCAATTTTGCCAGCAGCCGCACAAACGAACAGACCTCACAGCCCATGCCCAATGTACTCTGACAATGATAAAACACCACCTGCCCATAAAGTATAGCTTTCTTGGAAAATCAAACTCCCTCCTGTCCTTAAGCGAACAGGAGGGAGTTTCATCTTTCCATAACTATCAGTTTTCTGCCACAGCCCACTCAGCCAGCTTCCGCGCCTCGCCGTCAAAGCTCACGCCAATCTTGAAAAGCTGCCGCTTGTCTGCGGCATAGGGCAGGGCGTAGCCCTTTTCCTCTATCTGTGCCAAGGCCTCCTGGGCGCTCTTACCAACCTTAAACTCGAAGATGTAGACAAATTCATCCGTCTCCAGAATGCAGTCTGCCCTCCCCTTGCTGCTGTGGACTTCGCAGTGGACATACTGGCCCAGCAGGGTGAAGACGATATAGAGCACCGACTGGAAGTAGTGCTCGAAGGGTGCATCATCGGTGGTATAGGGGATGCTGGCAAAGAGAGCCGTGAGAATGTCCCGCACGCCCTCGGTATCACCGGCTTCCAAACAATCATCCAATGAGAAAATATCCGCCCCCCTGCCGGGAATGGCATCTCTGCTATAGACGGGCAACAAGCTTTCCAGCAAACCATATTTTACTTCTTCATTGGGAAAGCCCAAGGTATAGCGCCTTCTGCGGGCATCATAGCCCCAAAGGGTCAGGTAGCCGGTCTGATAGAGCAAGGGAACAATGTCCGGATTTTCTGCCCGATAATCTGTCAGAGCAAAAGATGTGGCATGAATTTCACCTGTGCCCAGCTGTCTCATGTTAAAATGCATATTTTTCAAGCGCCGCACCAAAAATGTAGGGGTAGCCGTAGCGAACCAATAGGACTCAAACGCCCTCTGCTGTAGCGCATTCAAGACACTGAAGGGATTATACACCCCGGGGCTGTCAGGATAAAAATGGTAGCCATCATACATTTGCGCCAGTCTCTGCAGGCAGCCTTCTTCATCCAGCTTGTGCTTCGCCGCCATTCTCTGCAACTCAGGCTGGAAACAACTGCGAATTTCTTCCCCGGTCATACCGCAGACAGCACTGTAATCCTCATAGAGGGAAATGTCCTGCAGCTGGTTCAAATCGCTGAAAATGCTCACCTTGCTGAACTTCGTCACCCCGGTGATAAAGACAAAGCGCAGGTACTCGTCATAGCTTTTAAGGGTGCCGAAGAAGCCCTTGAATACCGCCTTGTTGTGCTCCTCCAGCGTGTCATTTTCCAGAACTTCAAGCAAAGGCTTGTCATACTCATCCACCAGCACAACGCAACCTTTCCCCGTCCTTTTCTTTGCTGTTATCAGCAATGTTTGAAAGCGGTCACTCAATGACCCCTGTCCATCGCAATCGTACTCAGTTTCCCAGCGACTGAGCATCTTGTTCAGCACATCTTCCAGCGCCGTATCCACCTGATAGTTCTGCCCGTTGAAGTCAAAGTAGAACACAGGATAAGGCTCAAAGGCGCCCTCTTTATCCTTTTCCAACTCCGCTATCTCCAGCCCCTCAAAAAGCTCCCGCTTTCCTTCCCAATAGGCCTTCAAGGTAGACAAAAATAAGCTCTTGCCAAAGCGCCGAGGACGGCTGAGGAAGTATTGCTTGCTACCATGAACAAGTTCATAGATATAGCGGGTTTTGTCCACATAGAGGAACCCTCCTTCCCTCAGGCTGACAAAGCTCTGCACCCCAATGGGCAGTCTTCTTTCGTCCTTCACGCCAATCGCCCTCCGTTCTCGCACTCAGCCACAATTTTATTCTGACACACCAAAACAGCCTAAAATGTCACCTGTCTGCCACAGCCCACTCAGCCAGCTTCCGCGCCTCGCCGTCAAAGCTCACGCCAATCTTGAAAAGCTGCCGCTTGTCTGCGGCGTAAGGGAGAGCATAGCCCTTTTCCTCTATCTGGGCCAAAGCTTCTTCTGCGCTCTTATCCACCTTGAACTCAAAGATATAGACAAATTCATCCGTCTCCAGAATGCAGTCCGCCCTCCCCTTGCTGCTGTGGACTTCGCAGTGGACATACTGGCCCAGCAGGGTGAAGACGATGTAGAGCACCGACTGGAAGTAGTGCTCGAAGGAGGCATCGTCGGTGGTATAGGGGATGCTGGCAAAGAGAGCCGTGAGGATGTCCCGCATACCGTCTGTGTCCCCATCTGCCAAACAGTCCTCCAGCGCAAAAATATCCGTTCCCCGCCCCGGTACAATCGCAGGGGTGTAAACAGGCAGCAAGCTCTCCAAAAAGCCATACTTGACTTCATCATTGGGAAAGCCCAATGTGTACCTTCTGCCTCGCACATCGCCCTCCAAGATGGTGAGATAACCAGTCTGGTATAAGAGCGGCACTATATCCGGGTTGTCTGCCCGATAGTCACTCAAAGCATAGGCAGTAGCATGGATTTTCTTTGCCTCAAACTGCCTCACATCAAAGTGCATATTTTTCATCCACCGTACCAGGAAAGTTGGGGTTCCCGTAACGAACCAATATAATCCCAGTTCCCGCCCATAAAGTGCTTTGAGCAGGCTGAAGGGATTATAAACCCCTGGGACGCCTGGATAGAAATGGTAACCATCGTACATCTGCCTGAGTTCAGCAATGCAGTCTTCCTGCCCAACTCCCAATCGCTTGGCCATAGCTTCTATCTCCGGCCCAAAGTTCTCCGTCAACTCCTCCTCTGTAATGCCGCAAATGTCCGCAAATTTTTCTTCCAACGAGAGATCATTGAGCTGGTTCAAGTCGCTGAAAATGCTCACCTTGCTGAACTTCGTCACCCCGGTGATGAAGACAAAGCGCAGGTACTCGTCATAGCTTTTCAAGGTGCCGAAGAAGCCTTTGAATACCGCCTTGTTGTGCTCCTCCAACTCATCATTTTCCAATACTTCGAGCAGCGGCTTATCGTACTCATCTATGAGCACCACGCAGCCTTTGCCCGTCTTTTCTCGGGCTGTTTTCATCAGCTTCTTGAATCTGTCGCTCAGTGAACCTTTTTTCTCGCAGCCATATATTTCTTCCCACTCCGACAGCATTCCGTCCAGTACATCTTCCAAGGCCCTAGCCTGATAGTTCTGCCCATTGAAGTCAAAGTAGAACACAGGATAAGGCTCAAAAGCGCCCTCTTCATCCTTTTCCAGCTCCGCTATCTCCAGCCCCTCAAAAAGTTCCCGCTTTCCTTCCCAATAGGCCTTCAATGTAGATAGAAATAAGCTCTTGCCAAAGCGCCGAGGACGGCTGAGAAAATACTGCTTGCCACCATGAACAAGCTCATGGATATAGCGGGTCTTGTCCACATAAAGGAATCCACCTTCCCTCAGGCTGACAAAGCTCTGCACCCCAATGGGCAATCTTCTTTCGTCCTTCATGCTATCCCCCTCCAATCGAAGTTTCTGAGTTTATTATAAGGCCATTGTTCCAGCTTTGTCGATAGACAAAGCTTCCTCTTGGCCTTTTCCCAAAGGGACTAGCTTCGCGTCGCACGAGGCGGAAGATATGCGCTCCCGCCTGTTATGATATTAGCCACCCCCACCTATAGAGGTGGGGGACATCTTCTTCCGAGTTATAACGCAATTGTTCAAATTTTGCCGTAGGCAAAATCTTCCAAGTCAGCGTTTCAACACTTATACCATAACTATCCCCTGGCGATTTCATCGGCCAGCAGCCCGCCCACCGTCGCCGCCAGCCGGTCAAGCTCCTGCAAGCGCAGGTAGCTGCCCCCGTAAATCCTTCTGGCAAAGTCCTCGGCCAAGTCTGCCGCCAGGACGCTGTTCACCAGGGCCAGCACCTTGAACCCCTGTTTCCTCAATTCCTTCACCGCCTCCGCCGTATCCTCTGCCGCGGCCTCGCCACCGTAGGTCTGGCTCAGATGCAGGCCTTCCCTGCTCAGGGCATGGTCATCGCTGGGACAGGCATCGGTGAGGATGAGCAGGAGAGTCCTGCCCCTCCTGCCCCGCAGGAATTCCGGCAGGGCGCGGAGAGCCAGGCCGTCACGATTCCAGCCTTGGGCGTGGTAGGAGAAGATGCCCCTGGCATCTTCTTCGCGGAAGTCCTTGAGCCGCCTCAGCACTGTGCAGCCCCCCTCGCTGAAAAAGGACAGGGCCAGCATTGGCACACCTGCCTGCCGCAAGGCCTCGGCCATGAGATACGCCTGGCTGGCGATAAGGGCCTGCCTGCTTTCGCGAGAAGCGGAAGCATCCAGCAGCAGCACCACGGAAATATCCTCGTAGCTGGCAGGCTCCACAGCGGAGAATACCCTCTCGTCTCCCAGATAACGCCCCCGCCAGACCCGTCCCGGCGCGAGCCGCCCGCTGCGGGCAGGCAGTTCCAGGGGCTGGCGGTGTACCAGCAGGCAATTCCTGAGCCTTCTGGCCAGTTCCTTCAGTTCCGTGCGGAACTTCGCCTGCTCCCGCCGGTAGAACTCCAAATTCTCAGGCCTGGCCGCCCCCCGTTCCTCTGTGAACCAAAGGCGCACATCAGCGTGCGGCCCCCGA
Organism: Pseudoselenomonas ruminantium; assembly: GCA_015058655.1. GTDB lineage: Bacteria > Bacillota > Negativicutes > Selenomonadales > Selenomonadaceae > Selenomonas_B > Selenomonas_B ruminantium_C. The sequence goes on along the minus strand of SVBX01000004.1, from coordinate 19,184 downwards.
CAAAGCTCTGCCTCGATTTCGGATAGTCTCGCCAGGCCAAAGAGCGGAGCGCCAAAACGCCGCTCCCTTTCCCCTTCGCTGAAACGGCTCTCCTGCAGCCCCGGCAGGGCGAATTCCCTGGCCTCCGTCCCCGACTGCCAGGGAACAAACTCCCCTCCCTCGCCCCACCGGCTCTGGTGGGGCAGTATTTTCCGCAGCAGCGCCCCCAGCCTGGGAGACACCGCCAGATGCATTATCTTCCTGCCCGGGCTCTGCCAGTGGAAGCGGAAAAAACTCTCAATGATTCCCTCCATGGCAGAGATGACTTCCTCCGTGTCCCATACCCCGGAAAAGCGCAGGGCCTCATAGAGCCTCTTGTCCCAGAGATTCAGCAGCCGCACCTTCTCCCCCAGGATTTCCCGGCAGCGGACACACTTCAAGGTGTGTGCCAGTTCCTGCCGCATCATCAGCTGCTGCATGGCAAGGTCGGTATCATCTGCCAGGAACCGCTCCGCATGACGGCGGCGCAGGTCTGCCAGCACGGGGCGCAGCGGCTCCTCCCGCCGAAAGGCCGCCTCCTCCAGCCCCAACCAGAAAAGCTCCGTGAAAAGCTCTCCCAAAAGGGACTGGCCAAGCTCCCGGAAATAGGCCGCCAGCCTTGCCCCATCATAGTGCCGATGCACAAAGCCCACGATGGAATTGAGATAAATATCCGGCTCCCCGTCCTGATGGAAGGCCAGAAACTCCGGCCGGAAGCCATAAGCCCCTGCCGCTGTCCAGACCATATTGAGGGCCCGTTTCTGCCGCTGGCTTCTCAATGATTCATAAGCCAAAAACTCTTCTTCCTTTCCCGAACGCCCTAGAGTGGCAAAAAGAACTCCCTTGCTCCCCAGTCCCCCGGCAGCCGCAAGGCAAGCAAGTCCTCCACCAGCGCACGCTCCTGGCTGTCGAAGCACTTGCTCGTAAGGCCCATGGAGAGTGCTTCTCCGGCACTCAGCCCCAAGCGTATCAGCCGCAAGGCTTCCATGAGCCCCCGCAGGTCAAGGGCCCTGCCGGAGATTTCCCTTTCCTCGTATTTCTTGCGAATGTCCAGGAACAACTCCGCCATCATCCGGGCGGCCTTTTCCTGCAAGTCCGGGAATTCGTAAGCCAGCAGCTGCAAGAGCTCCCTCTCCCCCGGCACAGGCAGGCGCAGCACTACAAAGCGGGAGAGCAGGGCTTCATTCAGTTCCCTGGTTCCCGCATAGCCGTAATTCATGGTGGCGATGAAGCGGGTGGCAGGATGCAGGCGCAGTTCCTCATACCCCGGCACCTCCAGCCGCCGCCTGTGATCCAGCAGGGAATGAAGCACCGCCAGCGCCTCGTTTCGCGCCATATTGATTTCGTCCAGGATGCAGACACCTCCCTGGGAAGCGCATTCATGTACCGGCCCCGGGCGAAAGCGCACCTCTCCCTCCTTGAAGGTATCCATGCCTATGAGGTAAGAGGCATCCACATCTATATGGAAAGAAACATTCCAGGCAGGCCGCCCCAAGAGCAGGGCCAGGCACTCAGCCAGGATATTCTTCCCCGCCGCCTTAGGCCCCACCAGCAGCAGGTTGGCCCCGGAGAGCAGCGCCGCCAGCGCCTTTGCCAATATCTCCTTGCCAAAATAAGGATAGCGGGGCACAGTCACCTCCCGCGCTCCCTGCCAGGGATATTTTTCCCGAAAAGCCTCCGCCTCCCGCAGCAGCGGCTGCTCCAGTCCCTGCCCCGTAAGTATTTTTCTTGCTTCCTTCGCTGTCACGCACTCCATCTGCCTTTCCATATGACCTTAAATCTACTTCCTTAATTCTTTGCCACTGCCAAAGTTCCTCCCTTCTAAATTTCTCCTGTGCCTTGGGTGGTCAAAAATGCTATACTAGACATAGCACAACAGGGAGGGATTTATGTGTCTTTAGGGGATAACATCAGAGCATGCCACAGCTGCGGCATCAGGAAGCACCAGCTGCCAATACTTGACGAAGCACCTGAGGGTGATAAGGTCGTCATGTGCGTGGATTACACCGCGCCATTGCTGCCCCGAAGCGAGCGCAATAACATACCGGAGTTTGACCGCTGCTTCCCCGCAGGCCCCATGCTGGAACCTGCCTTGAAAGATCTCGCACGCTTTGGTTACACCTTCTACGGTTCCTATCTCTTGAAATGCCCGCCCCTCACCAATGGTGTCCCGCGGAAACCAATGCGCTACGAAATAACGAACTGTTTCCACCATCTGCTGGAAGAAATCGAGGCTTACCGCCCTCAAAGTGTGCTGATGCTGGGACACGGCGTCTACATGAACATGCTGTCTCTGCTGGGCCTGTCCTTCAGAAAAAGCTACGGCTATTACTTCAACATCTACGAGTATAATGGCTTCAAATTCATCGCCGCCCCTCACCCAGGGACTCTGGACAAGCTGCGGGACAACACCTCACTCTATATGGAAGGCATTGTCAGCGCCGTGCGCAGGTGCGGCGAAAAATAGGGAGGAGCCTTACGGCCCCCTCCCCATTGTTATAGGTATGCCTCCCAACCAGCATCTTATTGCAAGAGATTCAACACACTACTTGAGACCTGATTGGCCTGAGCCAGCATGGCCTGGCTTGACTGGGAAAGGATGCTGTACTTGGCATGCTCCATAGCCTCTTTGGCCATATCCGCATCAGCAATGGTAGATTCGCTCTGCACAGTAGACTCAGTTTGTATGGTGATATTGTCTGCCGCAGACTCAAGATGATTATACTGCGCGCCCAGCACCACCTCCGCATTAGTAAGATATTTTATGCCGCGATCAATGATGCCCTGACTCTTGTCAGTACCCAGAAGCCAATCCCTGCTCGCCTGGGTAAGCACATTATACTCGGACAAATCTGTCTTAGCAGGATCATAACCCAGCACTTGGTCAATGGTGGTGCGGGGTAACTTAATATGGATGTTCATGTTGGCTTTATCTGTGTGATGGATAATTATGTCATCACAGAAAAGCTCACGCATCTTCAACGAAACATTGTCATAAGAACCATCGGCGATTTTCTCTCCTCTTTCCTGAATGTCATTATAGTACTTACGATCATCGCCAGGTATTTCATCTTTAGGATAGTTGATAGTACGTCTCCTTTCATCATAAAGGATAAGTTCACCAGTATTCGGATTAGCTGCCACCCGCAGGTAGTGATTATAGTCTGTATTCTTTCCATAGTCAGGCACCTTTGACCCAGTAAGAACGGGCTGTGCCTGTTCGTAGATGGCTGTCACCAGAGAAGCAGCGTCTGTAGCCTTGGAAACATCTATTATAATGCTTTTGATATTCATTTCCCCGGTGCCACTCTCCGGTCTGCTATTGACATACTCGGAATCGGAAGTATTCGGCATGAGCAGGAAATTAAACCACTCCGCACTGTCCGTAGGACAGTATACACGGAATCCCTTGCCAAAGAAGTCATTGGGCACAGCGAGTTGATTATCTTCGATAAAGGTCTTAAAATCCAGATTATAAGACCGCAGGTTTCCCATCATGCCAGATATGTTTTCGTTCCAGCCGTACTCAGCAGGCAACATGGAGGTGAGTTCCACCCCCGTAACATTGCCATTGCCGTCATCTATAAGCCGGGAACGCACCAGCGTGTTATTCAGCATATTACCAAGCGACGTCGCAATATCCACGCCATTTCTAACTTCCGAACGAAGATCATTGAGATTCATAGTCATATCATTGTCATCAAACCTTGGAACAGAACCGAGCCCCAGTACACCCGAATCCAAAAATTCGTATCGCCCTGCATAACTATAAGAAAAAGCTTTGCCATAGAGATCGGCAATCAAGTCTTCCAAGTCCGCAGAATTCGTGTTGCCCACGTATGCAGACAGGTCAATTGTGTAAGTGGAGTAAGTGGCATCCGTAGCAGTCCGGTGATTGGTTATCACAGCATCAGAACCAATGCTCTCCTGCAAAGATGTCACGCCTGTGTATGTGACATCTTCATAGGTAGGGGCTACTCCCGGAACTTCAGGCACCTCCGGAATATCTATCACCTCCTTATTGCCCGTATCTACTGCTTCTGTTTCGTTAAGAGAAAATCCATCTGAAACATAGCAGTTATTGCCACTGCGTCCAAGCCCCGTGGCTATGAAAGTGATGTTGCCACCCCCAACAATTACATCAAGACCTGCCAGCTTGCCCGCCCAGGTAGCGCTCTTGCCTAAGATATATACATTATTCTCTTTGAACGCATACCCATCATCATCCTTGTACCTAGACAAATCGCCAGCGCCCTCTTTCAATATCACATAAGCCTTCTGCCCATTGTGCCCATTGATGACAAAACCGCTGTCAGCGGCAGCTCCAGAAATTCTTTTCTGTAATACCGCATCCTTGGCAGGAGCACTGGCAGCTGCATCTGCCTCTCCCTCATAAGGATTTATGAAAGCATCCTCACCGCCTTTGAGCTTGTTGTCAGAAGCGAACAGACCAGTAGGCGAGGCCGAAGCAATATGATCCACATAATCATAAATAGGCACTTCTTTGGTGGTCGCAGGCTGATAGGGCTGATAGGGCGTACCTTCAGAAGTTTTTATCCGATCATTATATTCAGAGTAACCTTTCCCCACTACTGTCTCTTCATTATCAGTTTTAGCGTAGAGCCTTTCCGTAGTTTCAAAAGTCACCACGCTACCAGAAGCCGAATCAGTTACCTTGGCATAAGAAACTCCCGCCACCCTGGCCGCTACATCCTCAGTAGAATTGCATCCACTAATGTCAATCTTGGTATATCCGGGAGCATAATCCCTGCCGGAGTCCATGGTCAGAACATAGTTATTGCCACCCACATTGAAGCCCACATTGTCCAATGCAGCTGCATTAGCATAGGGTGAGAAATCAACCGTAATCTTATTAGGATTACCTCTATGCCCGCCGTAAAAATATCCCTCGGTATTATAGACTGGAACATCAGGAATACCGATGCTGTCCAGCCTAGCACTCTCTACCTTATACTCTTCAAACAAATCAAAGGGTCCCGTCACATTGTCCAAAGATGGGTACTTATCCGGTATCATGGCCATATCGCTGTTTTCCAACATCTCGGCCTTGTTATCCCGCGTCCAGGTCATCATCCAATCCCAGTGATCGCCACCCATGAGCACCTTGCGGCTGTTGTAGTCTGCCGTCTCGCAGGCAATTTGCTCGATGGTCTCGAAGCAGCTACTGATTTCCTTCTGAATGATTCGCCTATCCTCATCTGTATTGCTGTCGTTGGCAGCATCAATCACCCGTTCCTTCACAATCTTCATAAGGTTGATTTGCTCCTGCACGCCACCCATGGCAACTTTCAATAGATTCATGCCAGTATGCACATTGGCGCTGTCTTGCTCCAGAGACCTAACCCTAACCTGCATGCGGCGAGAAATAGCATACTCCGAAGCCCCATCTGCTGCACTGTTGATTCTTTGACCTGAGGAAAGCTTGGCCAGATTCTTGGCTGCTTGATTTATATTCTTATTCAGTTCACCTAAGGACATGGTCGCCAGAGTATTATTGACGATATTCATAATGTCATCTCCTTTTTCCGATTCCTTTCTCTTTCTATCTATCGTCATAAATTTCCTTTGTCTTAACTCCCGAAAGTGATATGATATTCCTTGATAAGAGAAAAGGAAGGTGCAAACATGGACTATACGAATTTCGAAGTAGGACAAAAATTCCCCCTGCCCATCAAGGAGCAAGGGGACGGGGGACTTTTCCAGGCGGATGTGAACGGCCTCATGTTCATCCTGAAGCTTTCCCGCACGGATGTCATCGCCTGGGAAGCCTTCCGCACCGGAAAGATGGAGCTGGCTCTTTACGAGGAGGACGGGGTGCTGTTCTTCCTCTACCAGATAGACGGCATCTTCAAGGAAGGCTGGGGAGATGCCCCCCTGGGGCTGGCCCTGCTGAAGCCGGAGGAATGGCCCACGGAGGAAATCCTCAAGGACAAGACCCTGCACCTGTATCTGGTGGACAGCAACCTGCAGGTACTCCTCTCTCTCAGGCAAGTGCAGCTGGAAGATAAATTCCACCAACATGTCTGCGACTATATCGAAAAGCAGAGGGGCACAATACTTTCGCCCAAAGAATACACAGAAAAAGTACACCGCATCTGGCAGGGCCTGACCTCCGCCGCCATGCGGGAAAAGGCTGCGGCAGTGCAAAAGGTGCCCCTGGCCCTGGGCCATTGAGCACACAGAAGGAAAATCCCTCCTCCTTGACGAAATACAGGGCAAACGCACCATACTTCATCAAGTACAGGAGGGATTTTTATGTCAAAACTTCAGGATATGCTGGATGCCAACGCCGCGTTCTGCGCCCATCCTCCGGCAGACTACACCACTGAAGATCTGAAGAAAAGCAAGCTGCCTCAGAAGCAGGTGGCACTCATCACCTGCATGGACACCAGGCTGGTGAACTTCCTGGAGCCGGCTCTGGGCATAGGCAGGGGCGAGGCCAAGGTCATCAAGACTGCAGGCAACGGTATCACCGGTGTCTTTGACGGCACCATCAGGAGCCTTCTGGTCTGCATCTACGAGCTAGGAGTGAAGGAAATCTTCGTCATCGGCCATCACGAATGCGGCATGGCAAAAACCACCTCCGAAGGGCTCATAAAAACCATGCTGGAGCGGGGCATTTCCAAAGAAGCCATCCACATGATAAAGAAGGAACTCATCGAGTGGGCCGATGAATTCCACCATCCGGAACAGAATGTGACCGACACAGTGGAACGCATCCGACTGAATCCTTTGATTCCAGCCGATGTCTATGTACACGGCCTGATTTTCCACCCCCGCAGCGGCAAGGTGGATGTGGTCGTAAATGGTTATGAATAAGCACTGCTCCACCTGCAGCAATTTCCCATGAGCACTTAGCGAGCGCAGGCCCCAGGCACGGCGGAACACAGATGGTACCTTCAGGAACGCGAAAAAATGTTTCGCACAGAGTATGCTATACTTAGACTAGGAATTGGAACTGCGCGAGGAGGTTTCCCATGAAAATAGCGGCAAGCGATTTTGACGGCACTCTCTGCCATGAGGGCGAAGGCATCAGCGAAAAGACTATCTCTGCCATCAAAAAATGGCAGGCGGCAGGACACAAGTTCGGGCTGGTCACTGGACGGAATATGCATCTGGTGAAGGTCGGGCTCAAAGGATACGATATCAAGCTGGACTTCTGCGTGGGCCTCAACGGGGCTGTGATCTTCGATGGGGCAGGAAAAGAAGTCTTCAGCAGGGAAATGCCCAAAGAGGCAGTCAGGGGCCTTTGGGCGCATGAGATTGCCAAGGAAAGCCCCTATGTCATGACCCTGCGTGGCTATGACAGCTTCGGCAAATGGAATGACCGCAGCCGCATCGACCCCATCATCCATGCCAACACCCCAGAAGTGACCCCCGAGGAGGCCCAGGCACTCCCTCATATCCTGCAGATGTGCTTCGTGGCTGCCTCCCCGGAGCGGGCTGCCCAGCTTGCCGCCGACATCAGCAGCCACTTCGCCGGGCGGCTCTTCGCCGAGGCCAATCTCTCCTTTGTGGATGTCTGTGCTGCAGGCAACAACAAGGGCACTGGGCTTGAACACTTGCAAGATATTATGGGTTGGCAGGACTGCCCTCTCTATGTCATCGGCGATGATCTCAATGACCTTTCCATGATAGGAATGTTCCACGGCTTTGCCATGGAAAGCGGCAATCCGCTAGTCATAGAAAAGGCCCGCGGCACCTTTGCCTCCGTGGGTGAAATGCTGGAAGCCAATCTTTAAGCGTTGCCAAGAGAGGCACGCATCATCATGGTACCTGCTCCACTATCTGCTTCTGCTTCAATTTGCAGCAATCGCCTGCATCATAAGGCCAAGAGGCGGGAGATTTATGCTCACCGCCTGCCTTTTGCCCTTCTGGGTATCAGCAAATGAGGAACAATGCAGGTAATTTTACATCAGCTCAAGGATTTTCCCTGGCCTTGTCGAACTTACAACAAGAGTGTATGCGATTATGTCACGCCCCAGATGGCAGAAGGAGCAAGGTGGCATCATGAACGGAAAAAAAGCGAAGGTCAAGGGATTCTTTGACCAGTTTTTGCTGCAAGCCCTGGCTGAGTTTGTAGCCCTGGCAGCTATGATCAGCTTCCTGGGCATGTATGTATACGACAGAATGGACATCCTGCTCATCGATTCCCTGAAGGAGGCTGTGGCCCAACAGAGCCAGAGCACAGCCTATGCGCTGGAAAAACGGTTCCAGCACAAGCTTGATGAGCTGGCCGTCAGGGCAGAAATCCTGCAGCAGGGCGTTATTTCCGCCGAAGCTGCGGTAGGGATAGATACCATCGGCCCCCGTGAAGGCAGGGAAAGGGGCATCTTGCGCCAGGACAACTCCGCTGTGGCAGGCAAATCTCTCCCTACTTCAGCTTTTTCTGCCATAAGCCGGGTCTGGCTTGGCAAGAGGGTCATCGAATACCGCAGGGGCGTTGGCATCATCTTTGCTGTGCCCTTCGAGCTGGAGGGAGAGCCGCTTATCTTTTACGAAGTCTTCGATGATAACTCCGTCCAGGTCTTTTACAAGATGATGAGCTACAACGGCAAGGGCACCCTGGTGCTGGCCTCGGACTTCGATGACTGGCTCCTGCTGTCCCAGGGGCAGTACCCCGAGGTGACAGCGGGAAAGCTGCCCAACTTCAACGAAGCCTGGCAGAAAATCCAACGCGCTGAAATCCTGCCCCAAAACATCAACTCCAGCTACGCCGAGGATGAGGAATATGCCTTCTTCTTCCACAGCACCTATATTTCCCAGCAGGATCATCTGATGCTGGCAGGCTATGTGGAATGGGACGATGTGGTGGTGGGCATAGACTATATCTACACCCTCATGAAGATGGTGTTCTATGTAGTGCTCATCCTGCTGTTCGTGCTGGTGGGGTACCATATGCGCACCCAGCAGCTGAAGCACTCCGAGCACCAGACCGCCCTCTCAGAATCCGCCAACAAGGCCAAGAGCGACTTCTTCTCCCGCATGTCCCACGAAATACGCACCCCCATCAATGCCGTCATGGGCATGGACGAGATGATCCTCCGGGAATCGAAAGACCCTGCCGTCCTGGAATACGCCCACAATCTCCAGAATGCAGCCAGGACCCTGCTGGAACTCATCAACGACATCCTGGATTTCTCCAAGATAGAGGCGGGCAAGATGGAAATTCTCCCCGCTGAATACCAGCTGAGCTACCTGCTCAATGATTTGGCGAACATGATACGGAAGCGAGCGGAGAGCAAAGGCCTTTGCTTCCAGGTGGAAGCCGACCCCAACCTCCCCACGGCCCTGTTCGGAGATGAGGTACGCATCAAGCAGGTGATAACCAACCTCCTGACCAATGCCGTCAAGTATACAGAGAAAGGCGGCGCCTGCCTGAAAGTGGGATTCTCCCCCATCGACGAGAATCTGATTTCCTTGAAAGTCAGCGTCAGCGATACAGGCATCGGCATCAAGGCCGAAGACATGGATAAGCTTTTCGCCTCCTTCGAACGCATCGAGGAAAAGCGCAACCGCACCATCGAAGGCACAGGGCTGGGCATGAACATCGCCCAACAGTTGCTAACCTTGATGGGCGGCAAGTTGCAGGTAGAAAGCGTCTACGGCGAGGGTTCCACCTTCAGCTTCCAGATTGTCCAAAAGGTGATGAATCCCGCTCCCTTGGGGAATTTCGCAGAAACATGCCACCACGCCCTCTCCTGCCGCAAGGATTACCAAGTGTCCTTCCGCGCCCCGGAGGGCAAGATCCTGGTGGTGGATGACACGGTGATGAATCTCACCGTGGTCAAAGGCCTTCTGAAGCAGACCCAGATACAGATTGATACGGCCCAGAGCGGGCTGGAATGCCTGGGACTGGTGCAGCAGAAAAAATACGATCTCATCTTCCTTGACCACATGATGCCCAACATGGACGGCATCGAAACCTTGAAAGCCATGGTTAAGCTGACGGGCAACCTGAACGAGGAGACTCCCGTCATCTCCCTGACAGCCAACGCCATCAGAGGGGCACGGGAGCAGTATCTGGAAGCAGGCTTCCAGGACTATCTCACCAAGCCCATCAACTGCGCCAAGCTGGAAGAGATGATCGTGAAATACCTGCCTCAGGACAAAATCACCATACTCACGGCAGAGGAAGGCGCCCTGGCTGCGGAGGCAGCAGAAGAAGTCCCCCTGCCAGACTGGCTGACAGCCGCAGAGGGATTGGACACCGCAGCCGGCATCGGCCACTGCGGCTCCACTGCAGCCTATCTCGATGTGCTGGCGGTCTTTGCCACTTCCATCCAGAGGACAGCCCAGGAAATCGAAGGCTATTTCCTGGCCGAGGACTGGAAGAGCTACACCACCAAAGTTCACGCCCTGAAATCCACCGCCAAGATCATCGGTGCCGCCGAACTCTCCGAAAGGGCCCGCCGCCTGGAGGATGCAGGCAACGCCGGCTACATCGACGAAATCCGCCAGGACCATCGTGCCCTCATGGATCTCTACCTCACCTACGCCGAAAAGCTGGCCCCCATGCTCCCCCAGGAAGAAGACATGAGCGGCAAGCCCCCCATCGACCCTGCGGAACTCGCCGAAGCCTTCGAAGCCATGAGCGAAATGGCCACCGCCTTCGACTACGACTCCCTGCAGTTCATCTTCGAATCACTGGACGGCTACCGCCTGCCGGAAAAGGAAGCCGAACTGTATAAAGAAATCAAGGCAGCCGCCGCAGTGCCGGACTGGGATAAGGTGAAGGAGTTGTTGGAGAAAAAAACTACATAAAAGCAGCGGGCCCTTCCGAAGGAAATTTCGGAAAGGCCCGCTTTTGACTATTCATTTTTCAAACCATGCAGATACTCAAGGAGCTCTCCCGGTGCCATGCCTGGCACCGATGAGTCCGCAAAATCTTTGCCATTCCTCGTAACAATGTAATTTGCTTCAATGCGCCCGGCGGTTACCCTCTACAATTTCGTAAGAAACCGCAATATATGGTATTTTTCCACATTATCCGTTCACAATATATGCCGATATTATACCTCATGTCCTTATCGTTTTCCAGCTTTTGTTACTGATTTGTTACTGTGCTCCGTGTTTGTTACATTGCGTTAAATAAGAGAAAATGCCCCACAAATAGCCGATGTCGGTCTATCCGTGGGGCATTTGCATACATATCCAAATATCTTCGCCAACTACGGGCAAATTTACCTTCCCGCACCTTCAGCGTGTTCAGGTAGCTTATCACCATTGAAGTTTACACCGGTAATCTTTATGCTTGAAATATCTTTTAGCATTTCTTAATCCCTCAACCATCAATTTTAGCGGATAGATACTTTGCAATAGAAGTGAATTGCCTATCCACAAGATAATAATTACTGCATAGGTTTAATTCTACATGTTTGCACATCAAAGTATTGATATTGCCATGCAAAATCATTACAAATATATGTTCCTAAATCAGTTTGTCAACACCTCTAAAGTCTTATTTTGTATTATCTATGGGTTTGAAAACTATTCGCCCACAATTCACGGAATCAATTAATTCATCTTTCCCTATAATCTGTATAGCATTTGCAATTTGTTGATTATAATCATCTTCATTGTAATAATAAATTATAATTTTAGTTGCGTTACTAACCTCTGTGATTCCATTTTGTTTATCAATTCTTTTCATTAACCAATACAACGAGTCTTTATCAGTCGGATCCAAAGAGTGACCATATATAACTACTTGCCAAGGGATTATCCTATTATCTTTGTTTTTTGTAGTACTTTTATACTGATTGCCAAGTCGGTATTTAACACGTTGGAAAAATTTCTTGAAATTTGCACAAACCGTAAATTGATTTTCTAAACCATCTGGTAAAGTTTCTCCTATACCCAAAACCAGATTATGTTCACCTAATTGTCCATGAATAAAATGAACGGGAATATTATGGTTAGTGTCATATAACCTTTGGAAAGTATTTGTGTAATTGTAACTGATAACAGAGTCTACATTTAGTCTTTCGATAATAGGTTGTCTCTGTACTGTCAAATTTGCTTCTTCACCAATTAAATATTGTTCCAAAAGCAACATTAATACTTTTAAATCCCAATTTAATCTAGGAACAAATTCCTGTGCAATAACTTCTGAAGGTTGTTTTAAATAGCCGCCCATAATCATTTCCATTTTTTCTTCTGATTCATGAGAAGGATATGGTTTTAAAATTAGATTCTCAATTTGTTTAATAACTACCTCGATTTCTTTTTCAAAATCTATCCAATCTTCTCTTCCTTCAAGACTCTTGTTTATCCTGAGAAAGTTAAAATAACCTATCCAAATGTTACCGATACTGTCTAGACAGTCAAACAAAGAACTTACAGTTAAGTCGTTTGTTGCTAAACTATCTCTATAATTTTTACAACAGTGTATTGCAGAATCTTTCGGTGGCGCTATTGTACCTCCAGCTTTTACATTGATAAAATCAAGGAAATTTGTATATCTCGTTTCCAATCCATGAGCAAGGTCAAATCCATTACCGATGACTAGCAAGGTTTTAACATTTTCGTTTGTAGGCATATTTCCTCCTGTTACTGCATAGGATTTATCATAGACTCAATAAACGATATCTCCTCACTATTTAGGTTGTATTCCGCATATAGCTCATCATCCGTCCATGATTTTGTAAAATCTTGCATTGGCACATTAAAAAATACGAGCTTTGACAGATTAACAGCACTTAATGTTGTCATTACGATAAATCGAACAAACCTTGTCTTCAAGTAAGTCAAAAGCCCCTTAGCCTCTGTCTCGTTATCGTAATTCCCAAGCAAAAAATATGAATGGGTACAAACCTCTCCTGGCTTCAGTATTCTCATGGTCTTAGTAAAGACATTGAACATACCCTCTTTATTCGGCTCACCTGCATGTTCAGCACTCATCTTACTCATCATCACTTTGTAGCTATCGACCAGTTCATCTCCCTTCTCGATTTCAGACCGACCGATGTAAGTGACAGCATCGCTGGCATATAACCGCAATGGTTTCTCTTCTGATTTTTCTTTTTCTCCACGATAGTTCGTCGGCAATCCAAAAGGCATAAGTGGACTAATAACGGTGTCAAGCGCCTCAAAGTTTGCATGGTTTAGTATTTTATGCAGAATCGAAACTGCTTCATTATACCTGACAAACACCTGAAATTCATCCATAGGCCGTACCAATGAATTTCTTTTTCCGTTAGTGATATTTACAACCGTGCAGTCTCCTTCGAATTTTTTATTCCAAAGAAAGTAACACACACCGCCACTAATGCTAATCTGCGGGAAGCAATCCTTTGCATTTATATAGTCAAATAGACGCATAATTTTTGCGTCCGATGTCATGTTATCCCTGAAGGAATCCAATCCCATACCACCTGAAAACCATCTGGACGGTGTTATCATCGAAAGGTAGTGTGAACTTAGATTCTTTCCCTGCTCCACGAAGAAATTGTAGACGGGCTTAGCCTGTCGGCCGGCACCGCCGGTTTCTATCTGATATGGTGGATTTCCAACCACAGCATCAAAATTCATCTTACCACCACCTTTATCCCAATATCTGCATTTCAGTACCCGTGTTACGAATTTCTCTGGCTTATGCTCCAAATAATTGATAAGATTATCAAAATAATGGGCATTCACTGATACATTCCGAAATCCTACCAATGTTCGCTTTGTAATTGATTTTGCCATTGGAGTTTTGCAAATAACGTATATATTGTCTTGTACCGTTTCATCCCAAAGATCAAGTAGCTTATCAAGTGGAACCTCATTTTCATCTTTCTTACCAAGTTTTGCCCTGTATAAACTGTATGTTACATATAGAGGATATAATCCAGTTTTTGAATTGATTTCCAAGATTCGGGAGTTTTCATTGAGAAAAACATCCTGTGTAACTTGTCCGTGGTCTACAAATCGAGGAGGCTTGGTTTCTAATACAGCTTCATGCTTTTCGTCATAGAAATCATATCCACCAATGCAGTCACTCATGTGCATATTGACCACCCGCCAAGGTGTAAGAACCGTCTCTTTATCTGGATTTTTGAAACAAGAGAACAACTCAGCAATTCTCCGTACACGCTCCGTAGGAACAAGTTCATCCGCATTTTTTGCGACAGCTCGGATTCTGCGACCAGCCGCGACAAAAACTTCTGGGTCATAATACTGTATGAAGTTCTTGAAAATGGCTTTTGTAACACCTGTTGGCATAAACTCCCGCCATGAAGCTGAATCTACGATGGAGTTGTCAAGAAACATCTGCAAGGTGAAATCCTCATCCATAGGTATATCTGCACCGTAAATAAGAAGCGGCATCCGAATGGAGATGGCTCTCAAAATGGAAATGGCATCCTGCTTGACTTTCCGCTTTTTCTTTGCTTCTTCTAATGCCGCTTGTTCTTCTGGTGTGCGTTCACGGACATTCTTTTTCCGAATCTTGTCCAGTTGCTCATATTCCTCATCCGTAAACCCTTGGTCGTTGATATTGATTTCCCGTGTTTTCTGTTGGGCCTTGGATGAGCCTATGATACCCTTCAGCTTGTTGAATTTCTCAATATCAAGGTCATTTAGTTTGAGGAGTGTATCATTGTATAGATTGGTATCGTCAAATCCGTTCTGCACAGCTCGTTCGGCATAGGCACGTTTCAACTGCTGCAACAATCGGTTGGTATCGTACTGCTTCATGATGGTTCCGTCGATGGCTATGACAGGGCAGTAGTTCAGGAATTTTCCCAATGCTTGACGGTCTCCGTCACCGGTTTTTCCTGCTCTGGAGGAAATAGCGACGGACTCTGCCACCATTTTCAACGTTCTGTCGGGTGCGAAGTCAAACACATAGGCACTTCGCTTTATTTTTCCATTCTGGTTGCAGGGAGATTGTACTCGGAAGATAGTCTGCATATAGTTAGCCGCTGATGTGGAAAATGAACCTGCCAACATGAATACGGCCGTCCACTCAGGAACGGTAACACCCGTAGTGAGCTTTCCGCAGGAAAGCGTGATTGTGTAGCCGTCTTCGCCTGCGGAACGGATGGCATTTCTGACGCGTTCAAGTGCATCATCGGATTCCTCGTCCTTATCACCATTTCCCGCCACATTGACGATCTCAAAGGCACCACTTCCGAATACGGGATGATTCTGCAAAAGTTTACTGAGTGCTTTTCCTTCGCGAACCCCAGGAATCATCCATAAGGCATGACGAAACAAGGAGCGGTATTCTTCCCGTGAATAGGGATAATCACTATCCTCGTTTTCCTGCGTTATGAGGTTCAGAAAACTCACAATATCATTTTGGTGAACAAAATCACCTATGTTGGCATCGGTAGGCATTTGGCTGTGGTCAGATTGAATATCTCCTGTCCATGTGCGGAAAAACTCGCGGAAGTTGAATGCTTTGTCCTCCAATTCCACATAGGCTGTGCTTTTCATTAGGTTGCCTAAGTCATAGGTGTAGATACGCATTTCTGGCAATTCGTCATAAGGATTGGAATCCCCAAAATGCTGCATATCCCACTCCGCCTTACGCTGCTGTTCCATGGTGTAATCCCATGTATATACGTTGTTTTCATAGTTGCCAAGAATATTGAAGGGTGTGCCGGAAAGTGCCAGGAATTTTGTTGCGTAGTTGTTACCCTCCTTGACCACACGCTTAATGACATCATTCCCCAAGGCAGTTGTGGTTCCCTCATGTGCCTCATCCACAATCACTAAATCCCAGTTCGTGTCAAAGACCTCATCGTTTTTGGCGTATTTCCCACCAACCGCATCCGAGCCTCGCAAATCTTGCATGGAGGCGAAGTAGACAAATTTATTCCCAGACTCTAGCAAATCGTCAATGGAATACCCTGTATTCTTGGAGCCGTATACATACCCCGGATTATCATGAAAAATTTTCTTGAAATCTTCATACCATCCGCTGTCAACGACTGGGCGATGTGTAATGATGATAGTCTTGGAAAGTCCCATCTTTCGTACAACTTCCAAAGCAGACAAGGTTTTCCCAAAGCGCATTTTTGCATTCCAAAGCATTCTGTCTCCTGTCTTGAACTGCTTTATGGTTCGCTCTATGGCCTCCTCCTGTTCTGGACGGAAGATGATAGGGATAAATTGCTCCGTATCCGTTCCCGACAAATTCCTCATGTTCTTCTTGACAGCCTCGATAGCTTTCTTGGCAGTAGCGATATCTACCGAAAACCACTCGCGGCTCGAAGACCCCTTCAGCGTCTTCTTGGGAATATTTGAGTTGATGAGAACACGATGAACATCATGGTCACGAAATGCCTTCAATATGTCTTTTCCATCTTTTCCCTTTATGGTTCGGACGGCAAGCTCCGTATGAACAAGGTGCGCCTCAATACCAGCCGTATTGGTATATTGCTTTATGCGTTTTTTTGCAGCTTGATTCAGCAATTTGGAATTTGGCGGCAGATTGTCAATGGTCTCATTGGTGCGAATGGTTGCATCACCGATTTTCAATAATCCCTGATGGGCTGGATCGCGGATTTCAAAAATGTATATCAGCTTGTACTCAAAACTGTCCACGAATGAATCCATTGTCATGCCCCTTTCATAAGGCTCTTGAATGTGGGGGTTTCTCCCGTATCCCAGTCCTTGATTTTGCATAGTATAAATGAATAAATTCCCTTGGATGATTTTTTTCCACCGATTTCTGGTGAATCTTCGGTGGGAAAAAGCCCCATTTGCTCAGTATCTGGAGGCAGTTTGCAATATGGAACAGTAAAATTCAATCCATCCATCTGCCAAAGATTCCATGAGATGATGGTAGCAATCTCTGTCAATAAATTCGTACTCATTTGATGATGGAATCTGTGTTCAAAATATTCGCAGCAGGTAAGGAAAATATTTTTTCTGGCGAGCAACAGATTATCTCCTTGAAGTTCATATCCGTAAATGCTTTGGACAGCCTTTTTTGCCCATTCCACCCATTCTTCCTCGGTTTCCGTATGCTCGTTCACAATACGAAGTTTTCTGTCCAGAAGCCCGATTCTTTGCCCAATAGGTATCAAATCTCCTGTTACCGTATCATATCGGCTAACAAGATAAGGTGCTTCTCCACAAGTTATTTCCAAACGATTGGCAGTTACATAATCCTGCCAAGTTCTATTGGAATCCGTGCCAAATTCAATTCTTCCTTCCGTGGATTTCCATGAATGTCCGTCTGTTACATTAAAGACAGCTTCTCTTTTAAACCAAGCATCATCCACTAAATTATTTTGTGCATTGCAAACCCAAGAGGGAGTGAATACCTCTGCCTTTTCGCGAGTGCGTCCCTGTTGCCATTTATGTTCTTTCAAGGTTCTTGGCTGTATGATCCCCTCATATTGTCCTGTGATAAGAGCCAGTTTTATCTCTTGATCGGCTTTATATTCGTCGCCGAATTCGGCATAGTCATCCGTGCCCCATACGATATTTAAGCCAGTTGTTCTGTCTGCCAAAAGAATATCCATCAAAGAATCTTCTATTGCTTCGACATATTCTTTAGGTGCAGTATTCGCAATACTATTTTGCATGGGAATCACCTCATATTACCTTCTCGGCGCATTTACATTTTTCGGGAACAAACTCCAAAATATCATCTACTCCGCAGTTCATTGCCCTGCATATAGATTCCAGACTATCCATTGATATTGTGTCATTACGTTTTAGTCTTGTTATAATATTTGCCGAAAATCCTGCCTTCTGCTGAAGTTGGGCATTCGTCATTTCTCTCTCTATCATCAGATGGAATAATCGCTTGTAACTTACTGCCATTGTCTCGTACACCTCCCCAATAAGCACTATATCACAACATCGTGAATAATTCAAGCATCTGATGAATTTGTTTCGCCATCATAGTATTTGGGGGAAGATTTGGCGACTGTCCAACAGCATACTCCGCAAACCCGTATATTGCAGCAGCTTTGCGGAGTACAACTGTAATTTGAAAATTCCTTGTGTTCTTCAACTATGCACTACTTTGTTGGTTCCCGCCTGTCCTCGATGCGCACAATCTCTGCCGCCTGCAAAGCATCCTCGAAGTCCTTCCATTTCATCCGAGACGCTTTTGCCATGTCCTCTGCTCTCAAATCTATGAAAGTGAATACTCCAGAAAGGGCTTCATATATTTGCTGGATTTTATCAGCGTCCAAGCTCTTTCGCATGATATAGACAATGTTTGCAAAGGTCAAAACCGAAACGCAACCTTCAACCGTGCCTGTCTCACAGAGCATCATTACCCGCCTTGAGTCCGCATAGTACGGTTATCTTTGTTCCAGCACATCCAGCACTATATTGGTATCAGTAAGCAACTTCATATTTGTCCCTAAGTGCCCTTTCCCTTGCAGCATCGTGGTCAATTACCGGTGACAGGATTCCTGACAATGCATCCGTCAAGGTGCCGTATTTCTGCTTTAGCTTATCTGCCTTGTTCTGCCCACCTTCATCAGTCTTGCAAATTGTCAGGAAATCTTCCATTTTCTTTTCCGCCCGCAATTCCTGTTCGCGCTGATATCTCTCCATCTGCTGGATAAGCAGGACAATCACTTCTTCAGGCATAGACTCCATCAAAGCCGCCGCCTGCTTTCTCAAAGCCATCATAGCACATTCCTCCTGCATATCATCAATACTTGGCTTGATTGTAGCGCAGTTGTGCAAATTTTGCCACAGAAAATTTACACAGCCAAAAAAAAGCGAACCCTTCCGAAAAAATTTTCGGAAAGGCCCGCTTTTGGCATATTGAATTCCATTACTGGTTCTGGTTATCGTTCCAGCAGTAACCATCGTGACGGCCGCAAGCGGGGCCGTTGCCGCGACCATGGCCACGGCCGCAGTACCAGCCGTCGTTATTGTCATTGTTGGACAGGTTGCGGACATTCTGGCCGGGCTGGCCTGCCGTCACATCGGGCGTGGCGGCAAAAGCGGGGACGGCGGCAAGCATAGTGGCCACAGCCAGAAGCGATGCGATTTTCTTTTTCATGATATATACCTCCTAAGGTGTTTTCTATCTTGTAATAGTATTATCTCACAGGTTTGTGACAAAAGTGTTACGGTTTGAAAATTTTTTTGCTAAACCCCGAGTTTGCCACGAGAAAAGAGCGTGAAGCCTTATGTAGCGTAGGTTTTCACGCTCTTTTTTTCAAATAATTATG
>SVBX01000040.1 GCA_015058655.1 Pseudoselenomonas ruminantium | reverse complement strand
ATGGTTCTTTCAAGATGTCCTCGGGTGAAAATTCCCCAAAATTGGGGCTTGACAAAAGTCACTACATAACAGCTTCGAGTCGCACGAGGCTGGAGATATGCACTCCTGCCTGCAGTGTGCCCCTTAGGGCATTATGATATCCGCCCCCACCTATAGAGATGAGGACATCTTCTTCCGAGTCATAGAATAAGAAGCGACCTAGAGATAGATCGTTTCTGCGAACCTTTGGCTTCCCAGGCAGGAAGATAAGTTCGATTTTGATGTCACTTTTTCTTCTGCCCGTAGTAAGCATTCGGGCCATGTTTTCTCAGGAAGTGCTTGTCCAGCAGCACCTGAGGCATGGGATCACGGTCGCTGGTGAGCATCTGGGTGTGGAAAGCCATCATGGCTACTTCCTCCAGCACCACTGCGTTGTGCACTGCATTGAAGCAGTCCGTTCCCCAGGTGAAGGGGCCGTGGTTCTTCACCAGCACAGCAGGCACATAATCAGGGTTGATGCCGTACTTCTCAAAGCGCTCCACTGCCACTACGCCGGTGTTGTACTCATAAGCGCCCTTGATTTCTTCCTCGGTCATGTCGCGGGTGCAGGGAATCTCGCCGTAGAAATAATCCCCCTGGGTTGTGCCATAAGCGCGCACACCCTGACCAGCCTGTGCAAAAATCGTAGCCCACCGGGAATGAGTGTGCACCACGCCGCCGATATTCTTGAACTTCTGATAGAAGATACGGTGTGTCTCTGTGTCGGAGGAAGGATTGAGGTCGCCTTCCACCTTGTTGCCCTCCAGGTCTACTACCACCATATCCTCAGGCTTCAACTGGTCATACTCCACCCCGGACGGTTTGATGACGAAAAGGCCCTTCTCACGGTCAATGCCTGACACATTGCCCCAGGTGAAGGTAATCAGGTGATGCTTCGGCAAAAGCATGTTGGCTTCGTAGACTTTTTTCTTGAGTTCTTCCAGCATATCGGATTCCTCCTGCGCATTTTATCTGGTTTATACGAACATTTTCATTATACAACACAATGTGCTCGAACACAATGGATGTATAATATTTTATTTTTGAAATGAACAACCATGCTAATTTTTAAGCCCTCCCACAAGGAGGGGAAGGCTTAAAAATCCCCTATTTAAATAGGAAGCTTCTAGCACGAAAGTTCATACCTGGCGATTTCATCCGTCTCACGGTTGGCGGCCATGAGGATGGTTTTATCCCCCAGATGATAGGTCATGGCATTGGCTGCGCCGTAGCCTTCATCCAGCTTCTCAGCATGGTAGCCCTGCTCCTTGTCATAGGAGAAGGCCAGCAAGTCGCGGTTGCCCTTGCGGTTGCCCAGGAACCAGTAGGACTTGCCCTCTATCACATCAGCCCAGATGGCATGGAGGAAATCCAGCTTCTCGGGATAGGTGTAGTCCAGCACATAGCTGTCCCCTTCCTTGCGGTAGATGTTCACTGTATCGCCGTGGAAAGGAGCGATGGTGCACAGTTCCTCTACCCCGTCGCCGTTCAAGTCGAAGAGCAGGCCATCGCTGGCAGCATCGGTGGTGAGGGTTTCGATAGTCCAGTCAGCCCCATCGCTGGCAGGCGGCACGAACTTGAACACGCCATTGTCCGTGGAAACGATGGCAGAAGTCTGGCCCTCGCCGTCCTGGTGGAGGAAGTAGCCGTGATTCTTCAAGAGCTCATCTTTCAGCACCGTGAGCTCAAGCTCATGACCCTCGCCATAGGCAGAAAGATCCGTGGGCAGCTCTGCCCCGTAGACCTTGCCAGGGAAACGCCAGTCATCACGGCCCTCAGCATCGGACTTGATGGCGCAGGCAATAAGGTAATGCTTGCCGTGGGACTCCAAAATGCCAAAGCGGTGCACAAAGGGCAGTGTGCACAGTGTGCGTACTTCCCAATCGCCTTTGCCTTTCGGTGTGCATATTATAATAGAAGCTTCTTTGCCGTCATTGGGAGAATAGAACTTCCTGGTTGCCAGGAACTGCCCGTCAGGAGCCCCCTCCGGCATCTGAATCATGGTCATGACCCCGCCGGGACCTTCCCAGACAGTGTCCTCGATTTCACCTTCCAGGGAAATCAGATAGCAGGCATTCTGCTTCTCAGCAGCGCAGAGGAAATGGTCTTTCCCCTGATAGTTCAGCACAGCCAAAGAATAGCATTTTTCCAGTTCACCGACGACTTTTTTAGTTGCCTTCATTATGTACACTCCTTATTACCTAGTTATTTCAACCTAAAAGCACTCAAACTTCAGCCCATGGATGGGCGTCATGCGGCCGTCCGATTTCACGGACGAAATCGCGGCCGCGTTTTCTTTTGGTTCGTTTTCTTTGCGCCAAAGAAAATGAACAGCCGAATCCCTTCAAAGAAAATTACCTCAACATTTCTCCGCAGCTTTATCAAGATACCCCCGCAGGAAATCATTGGCCTCTTTCTGGATGGCCGCCCAATCCGTCCCTTCCTTATACCAGAATTCCCCCACGAACCTTCTTACGCCTAGGGCAAAGGCGGTATCAGCTACAGCCTGGAAATCCACATGGCCGGTACCGAAGGGAATCTCACGGTACTTGCCGGGGACTGTTTCCTTCAAGTGTACGGCAACCAAGTGCCCCTTGCCCGTCTGCAAATCTTCAGAGGGCGTGCCGCCGTAAATCAGCTTGGCATTGGTGATATTGCCAGAGTCAGGATAAACGCCCAGGTACGGCGAATCCACCAGCTTCACATACTCCATGGCCTTTTCCGTAGTGTCCATGAAGGGGGTCTCCATGGTCTCAAAGCCCATCTGCACCCCATACTTGGCGGCTATCAGAGCCGATTTCTTCAGCCCCTCGATGAAGTCAGCCCGAGTCTTCTCGGAGCCTTCCTCATAATACACATCGTAGCCAGCCAGCTGAATGGTACGGATGCCCAGTTTCGCAGCCAGGATGATAGCCTTCTCCATAATCTCCATACTACGGGCTCTGTCCTCGGCCTTGGTAGCGCCGAGAGGAAAACGGCGATGCCCGGAGAGGCAGATGGAACCAAAGGGCACCCCTGTCTCCTTCACAGCCGCCTTGATTTCCTCAATCTCAGCCTCGCTCATATCCAGACGAGCCAGCTTCGCATCCGTCTCGTCAATGCTCATTTCCACATAGTCAAAACCGGCAGCTTTAGCAGCCTCCAATTTCTCCTTCCAGGAGAGTGTGCCTGGCATGGACTTTTCATAAAGTCCTAATAAGTAACTTCTCATAATAATCTCGTTCCCCCCGAACCCCGGCGCCCCATGGATGGGGCGCTCTCGCAGACCTTTGGACTCGCGTGAAGCGATCCAGGTCTGCAATCTCTTTTTGTACTTTTCTCTGTATCAGAGAAAAGTACGGGCGCAGCCCCTGCAAAAAGGGCGAAAAATAATAGAGGCCGCCACCTTGCAAGCGGCGGCCTCCACAATTCAAAGACCAAAAATCTTACTTCGGCAGATTAGCTGCCTCAATCTTCTCCGTCATCTCAGCCTCGGAAAGGAGGTTCTTCAGCCCAATCACAGTAGCCTTGCTGCCATTGAAGGTGCCCACCAGGGACTCGGAGCAGAAGACCACATCGTAGTTGTTAGCCTGGGACTTTGCATCACCGACATTCGTATGGTAAATCTCTGCCTGATAGCCCAGCTTCTTGAAAACCTTCTCGAGCTTCATCTTGATGATCTGGGAGGAACCCATACCGCTGCCGCATGCTGCAATAACTTTTAACATATTGATGCACTCTCCTTTATATTTGGGAAGCTGCCAGGGCCGGCAGCCTCCCCATACTATATAGCTTAGTTATTATTCAACACATCAATGCCATATTCCTGCCATAAAAGTATTTTTTATGAAGGAATTTAGTCAATAACCACCTGGTCCACAGGCACGCCCTGCTTCTTGGCCATGATTTCCTTGTATTTGTCGAAATCCTCGGCAATGACGAAGTAGGTATCCTTGTTCTTCGCATAGATAATCTGAGGTATAGCCAGCAAGATGAGCACTACTGCCGCTACGCCGACATACTGCAGGTTCTCCATGATGACGCCGATGAAGGGCCAGACAGCATCCCAGTCGAAGTTGCCATGCCAGCCACCGAAGTTACCAGTGGTGAAGTGATAAGCTGCGAAACCGCCGCCCAGCACCTGGATGATGCCGGAGCAGAAGGGAATGATAGCCGCAGCGCGGATGCCGCCCAGACGGTTTGCGAACACAGCGAAGGTTGCGTTATCGAAGAACAGGGGCACGAACCCGGAGATGATGAGAATCGGGCTGTCAAAGACAATCAGGCCCATGATAGCCAGGAACTGGCCGAAAGCACCGAAGAGGAAGCCGAAGGTCACAGCGTTGGGATGACCGAAGCCGTAAGTAGCGGCGCAGTCTACTGCAGGCACGGAGCCGGGCAGCAGCTTCTCGGAAATACCCTGGAAGGAGTTGGTGAGCTCGGAGACGAAGGTACGAACACCAAGCTGCAGGATGGTGAGGTAAACTGCGAAGTTCAAGGACTTCTCAAGGATGTAGAAACCGAAGTTCTGCTTGGCGCCGAAGCCCTTATCAATCTGATGCATGAGGTCCGGGCCAAGGATGGTGATGATGGTACCGAAGAAGATGGTCATGAGCACGCCGGTAGCAACCATGTTCTCGTTGAAGATGGAGAGGAAACCGGGAAGCTTCAGATTCTCAAGAGACTTCTTGGGGTCGCCAATCTTCTTGGCAATCTTGGAAACCAGGAAAATACCGAACATCTGCTGATGGCCAGTTGCGAAGCCGCCGCCTTCGGTGAGCTTGGCTACCGGTTCAACGGTGAGGTTGGAAGCAACTGCCCAGTAGGTACCCAAGAGGATACCCAGCATAACGACCACCTGAGGGTCCTGGAGGCCGGGGAAGCAGAACAGCACCAACCAGAGAGCGGTGGAGGACTGCTGCACCATGACATGACCAGTGATGAACAGGGTACGAATCTTGGTGTACCTGCGGAAAAGCACCAGGAGGATGTTCATGGTGAAAGCGATGAGCAGCACCATCATCATCATGGAGAAGGAGCGCCCAATGTTTTCAACGGAGGCCTGGGCTGCTGCCTGGCCGAAATACGGATCGATAACTGCTGCGGAAAGCTCGAAGCGGTCTTTGAGGCCTGCCAGCACGGGACGGAAGTTACCTACCAAGCCGCCGCTTGCCACATTCAAAATCATGTAGCCGACAGTACCCTTGATGAAGCCTGCCAGACATTCATACCATTTCTTGCCCAGAAGAGCATAACCTGCGAAGACGATAAAGCCGATGAAGAAGGCTGGTTTCGTCAGGATGTTGTTCTGGAAAAATTCCCAGACGGAAAGCAATATTTCCATAACTTTCTTTCCCCTACTTTCTCAAATACTCACCCCAGGCCTTCCCCTTGAGGGGAAGGTGGCAGTCCGAAGGACTGCCGGATGAGGTGCCAATGCTACAGGTGAAGCAGCACTGCTTCACAGCGCCACCTCATCCGCCCCTAGCGGGGCACCTTCCCTCAACGAGAAGGCTTTTATTATCCCTCAACTGCCAAGAGGTCATCCCCCGTCTTGGCCTGCAAGAGTTTGTCCACGATTGCCTCGTCGGAAAGGGTTTCCGACAGCTGCATGAGGTTGTTCAGATGCACCTCATCATCGGTGGCTGCCAGCACTACGAAGATGCGGGCATCCTTGTCCGGGTCGTTCGGGTCGAAGGACACGGGCTTCTCGGTCTTCATGAAGCACATGGCCGTATCGTTCACGCCACGGCCGCGCTCTGCATGAGGTATGCAGATGTTCGGGGCGATGACGATATAGGGGCCAAGCTCCTCCACCTTCTGGATGATGATCTCGGGATATTCCTTTTCGATGGTGCCGTCAGAGAGCAGCGGTGCGCAGGCAGCCCGCACAGCATCGCGCCAGTCATCGAAACCTTCATGGAAGGAAAAATGCTTTTTCTCAACGATTTCCTTAAACATTTATCTATATCTCCCTTCGGGACATCAGAGGCAGGAACGGAAGGGGATGTTCTGGGGATGCTCGAAGCAATCCTCGAAGCCCCGACGATGATGGAAGTAAATCTTATCCTTATCCTGCGGATAGGTGTAATGTCCGCCCACCTGCCAGAAGAAGGGATGGAACTTGTACTCGTTGCGATCCTTCTTGAAATCGTACAGGAGCTTGATTTCCTCGCAGTCAGCCTGGAAGTTGGTCCATACATCCCAGTGGATAGGTACAACCACCTTGCACTGGAGGTTCTCAGCCATGCGGAGCACATCGATGGAAGTCATCTTATCCTGCATGCCGATGGGGTTCTCGCCGTAGGAGCCGAAAGCCACATCGATGTCGTAATCCTTGCCATGCTTTGCAAAATAGATGGAGAAGTGGCTGTCACCGGAGTGGTAGATGTTGCCGCCCGGAGTCTTCAGCAGGTAGTTGACTGCCTTCTCGTCCATATCGGAGGGGCACTTGTCAGTGAGCTCCTCACGGTCCGGGCCGGTGCTGTCGGTGGTGACGATGCAGGTGCGGTCGAAGCTGTCCAGAGCGATGATCTCAATGTCCTTGAGCTTGATGGTATCGCCGGGCTTCACTACGCGGCAGCGTTCCTCAGGTACGCCCCACTTGACCCAGGTCTCGACAGACTTCTTGGGGCCGATGAAGGGAACCGGGATTTCCTTGCCGTTCTCATCGGTAGTGGTCATGCCGCTGTTGATGACATGGGCAGCCCACTCAGCAGACATATGGTCCTGATGGTAATGGGTGGCCAGCACTGCATCAACCTGCTTGAAAGCGAAGGGGTCAATGACGAAGGGCACATTACGGAGATTCGGCTGCATGGAGCGGCAGCCGCACATGTTGGCCATCTGATGGCCGACCTTCATCTTGCCATCGCCGTGGGTGCGCTTGCCGTTGCCGCACCAGAGGTCAACCGTCACATTGGCACCGCCCGGGGTCTTGAACCAGATGCCAGTGCAGCCCAGCCACCACATGCCTACATT
Organism: Pseudoselenomonas ruminantium; assembly: GCA_015058655.1. GTDB lineage: Bacteria > Bacillota > Negativicutes > Selenomonadales > Selenomonadaceae > Selenomonas_B > Selenomonas_B ruminantium_C. Next base: position 10,447 of record SVBX01000040.1, on the reverse strand, counting down.
GCCTTCGGGAATGACGGCGTTCTCAATGTCCTCCACCAGCCAGGTGCCCCACTCGGGGAAGGTGCTCTTGATCCAGCTGTCTCTGGTCATCTCGCTGATCTTGCTCATTATTTTGCCTCCTACTCCTAAACTGCTCAAAATAGATTCACAAACAAGTCATATTTCCTTGTGTTTTCGAGTTATTTTTGCTTACAAGCCTATAATACGCTTATTTTACGCTCAAGTCAATACCCAATCGGATAAAATTTCCATAAAAATTCATCTCTCCACTTTTATTGCCTATTTTACGCTCGTTTGTATTGATATTAGCCATAAAAAGAGTTATAATACGATTGAAGCCCTAAAAAGGCACGAAATCGCAATATATGGAACTAGGGCGTGTTGATTAATTCACTCAGCCCATCTTCACGGGTCTTGACTGTCCCTGCGTCGTTGACAAATCCTCGACATAGCACCGCTATGCCTCCGGTTTGTCGCCTTGCAATGGACAGCCAATCCCCATAAATCTGTGCCAAGTTCATTTAATCAACACGCCCTAAGCGTGGCGAAAGGAGCCATTACATATGAAGAATAGCAAAAGCGTTGTGTTCAAACGCCAGCAAGCACTTCTGAAATTATTGAAGGAAAGAAAAACCATAGATGTGGACACAGCTTCCCAAAAGCTGGCTGTCTCTCCCACCACCATCAGGCGCGATCTTGATATGTTCGAGCAGCAGCATTTAGTAGAAAGATTCCACGGAGGAGCGAAATTATTGGAGGGAACTCTCCACGAAGAAGACACCACCTCCAAGGACCGGGCCTTTGTTGACAGGGAGCAGAAAGAAGCCATCGCCCGCTATGCCGCAGAACTCATCAGCGATGGGGACACCATCTTTATGAACTCCAGTTCCACCGCCCTTCTGATGCTTGATTATTTGCAGGGAAAGCATGTCATCATAGTCACCAACAACGCCGGCGTCATCGGCTATCCCCACGACCCTCTGGTAACCATCCTGCTCACCGGCGGCGAGGTCTACCAGCGCCGCAAGACCTTGATTGGGGAGTTCGCCCTGCAGACTCTCACTAAAATCAATGCCAACAAAGTATTCCTGGGGGTGGGAGGCATCAGCGTAGAAGGTGGCCTTACCACTTCTGTGCTGCCGGAAACCGCCGTCAACGAAATGATGCTGCGCCGCTGCCAGGGCTCCTGCTATGTGCTGGCCCCCCGCGGCAAAATCGGCCAGGAGCACAACTTCCTCTCAGGTTCCATAGATAAAATCTCTACTCTCATCACCTGCACCGGCGCCGACCAGGAAGAAGTGCAGAAGATGAGGGCCCATGGTCTGGAAGTTATCGAATTGGGCGTAAACGAATAAATGAGCATAAAAAAAGCCCCTTTGCGGGGCTATTTTTATGCTCATTTTAGCTCAATCTTATGACACCCGGCCGGTCAATGCGCCAGTTTCCCAAAACAGCCTTGAATATGGCGGGCAGCTTGACTTGGTAGGTACTATAATTACTGCTTTTCTCGTAGTTGGAAGCAAAAGTCTCTTTCATGCCCTGATGTTCATGCATATCGCGGCTGTACGGCCTGATGGGATTTGGCACTACAGCATATTTGCCGGGGCCTGCCCCCTCGATGGTCATGGCCCACAGGCAGCTCTTGGCAAATTCATCCACCACCACAAATTTAGGCTGGTCCGTAAGGGAGTCCATTTCCGCAAAGGCCAACAGCGCCAGATGATACTTTTCCACAAAGCGCTCGCAGGCCTGGCCAAAGCGGGGCTGATTCATATTGCCGGCCAGAGCGTTGAATTCGTCCACCATGCCCTGCCAGGGCGTCTTTTCGTCCGGCAATTCCTTGGTGACAGCAGCAGCCTCTGCATCCGTCAGCTTCTCTGCCGTGGCCTCTGCCTCGGCTTTTTCCACTGCCTTTTCCAGCTTTTCCAGAGCTTCCACATCCATCTCCTCCCCCTCTTTCAAGGTTGGGATCAGGCCCGCTCTCCCCAGCCGGTTGGCAGCCATGGTAGCCTTGAGCTTTATTTCCTCCTTGCGCAGGCGGCTTTCGACATCCTTCATGCGCTCCTTCATCTTATCATACTCATCCATGAAGGCCGACATCCTGATATACTTCTTCTGCCCATCCTGCATCATGGTCCAAGCGTAAGCCGCAAAGACAAAGGCCAATATGCTGATAGTGAGACAGACAAATATCAAGAGGTCCCTGAGCATTGGTGAAAAAATACCGTCAGACATCTCTTTCCCTCCTTGTCAAGATAAAGCCTCAACGGCTCAACCATCACTTTCACAGAACTTCCTCCACACCGTCCGATAGGCAGCTTCCAGCTCCTTCATGTAGCCTTCCGCATCCATCAAAGGGGATTTGAGCACATTGGCTCTGAGCCCCGAATGATAGGCACCTATGAGCTTGGGGGAGTTTCCCAGCTGCACCGCCCGTCGCACATAGTTCAGGTCGTTTTCCACCACCAGCTCCTCTACCCCGGCATTCACCAGGATGCTGGCACCAAAGCGAGAAGCATGGCTGCGGCCTCTGAGGGTAATCACAGGCACGCCCATGAACAGCGCCTCGCAGGTGGTAGCGCCGCCATTGTAAGGAGCTGTATCAAGGGCAATATCAATGTCCCGGTACTGCTCCATGTAATCTGGGCTATAGGGGCGCAGCTCCACCCGGGCCAGCTCGAAGTTCAACCTTTTAAGGCGCTCGCGCAAGAGCTGCTGCCCAGAAGGTATGCTGCAAATCTTGCTTTTGATCACCAGCTTGGAGTCACGCACCTGGTCGAGAATCCCTCGCCAGAGCAGCAACATTTCATCCGTGGCCTTGGCAAAGTTGTTGAAACTGCCAAATGTCACATAGCCATTGCGATGCACCGGAGCCTCGCTGCCTGCCTCCGGCAGCTCCCGCACAAAACCGGGAGCATAGCAGAGATGAGAATGGGGCAGCCGGATAATCCGCTCCGTAAAGCCTGAAGCTGCCACTTCATCCCCGGAGGGAAGGCAGGTTTCATCAGACAGGAAATAGTCGATGGCAGGCACCCCGGTGGTATTGGTATAGCCAATGCCCGCAATCTGCACCGGGGCAGGACGGTAAGCAGCGATGGGCAGAGTGCTGTTCTGCGTATGCCCGGAAAGCTCCACCAAGATATCAATGCCATCCTCGGCAATAAGCCGGGCTGCCGTGCGCGGGCTGCGTCCCCGAAGGTCTCTCCAATTTAGGGGGCCAGAGCGGAGCCTTTTGGTGACATTATCCACCCTGCCGGTGGAATAGCAGTAGACCGAGAATTTGCCGCTATCAAAATTTCGCAGCAACGGCGCCAGGAAATAGGACACGGCGTGTTCCCGGAAGTCCGGGGAGAGATAGCCGATGCGCAGCTTCTTTTCCGGCAGGCAGGCTACCTCTGCATGACGATAGGGCACAGTCCCCTGTATTTCCGCATACTTCTTTGCCGCCAGATAACTGTCGCGTACGCCCTGCTCCCGATAGTTCCTCATGAAGAGGTATTTGCTGTAGTAATCAGCCTGTTCCTCGCTCGTATCGGCAGACTTAGCCAGAGCCAGAAGTTCCTTGACCGCCCCCTCCGGGTCAGCCGCCAGATACAAGGCATCCGTCAGCCAGCCCCTGGCCTTCACGAGGATATAGCCCAGCGCACCATGATAATCATCCTCAGGAGACAATGCTGCCTGCCGCTGGCTGCACTCTGCCACCAGCCCTTTCAGACAGGGAATAGCCTTGTCCAGCACAAACTCCTGTGACCAGATTCCCCCTTGCACCAGCCGTCCCCGCAAATGACGGGGCTGAGCCTTGAGGATTTCTTCTACCAGGTCCCGCGCTTCATCCAAATCACCCGTATACAAAGCCGCTTCTGCCATAACAGCCGCCCCATCCATGCCGGAAGGGTCCAGCTGCCAAAGTTCCTTGGCGCAGGCCCGCATACCTTTGGGGTCGCCATCCGTAGCAAATTTATTGGCCAGTTTCAGCCAGTTCAGCTTCTCGTGATTCATCTCTATCTATCCCATCACAAACTTTAAATTGTACTATTTTCTCTATTATACACTAAGAAGCCGTTCTCCTGCCAAAAAAATATAGAGCGTCGCCAAGACGCTCCTAAAACTTCATACTTCAGGGCAAAGTTCCCCGCCGTATTCCTTGACGAAAATCTTGCGATAACCCTTGTATGACGAAGCCAACGGCTTTTCCTTGGGGCAGTGGATGCACCAGAAATCTTCCTCTTGATTGGGCACTACCACCTGATAGCCCGCCCGCTGCATTTCCATGCACATGGAGGTGTCGTACATATGCCAGCCGGTGAAAAGGTCTTCCCGCCAGGGTATGTCGTACTGAGTGGCCAGGAACAGCCCGTCCACCGCCTGCACCTCCTGATAAAGCCCTTCAGGCTCCCGGCAGTGGGAGTCCACCACGCTCTCCGGCTCGCAGGCGTGGAGCACCCGCCCATAGGTGCGGAGCCCATCCCACCAGACCCCGGTGGCTGGCAGGCTGCGGCAGCCTATGACACCCACCAAGCCGATTTCCGGATGGGCAAACAAGTCAAGCAGGTCTGCCACTAAATTTTTATTCACCACCAGGGTATCCTGATGGAGGTAAACCTTATACCTGGCATTGCTTTCCCTCTGCCCTGCATTGTAACCCGCGCACATGGAGGCCGCCCCCCTCTGGGGCAGGAACTCGGCGGTGAAGCCCTCGGGCAGGTTGAGATGCTTCAGGTAAAGCAAGCACTCGCTATACCAGTCCTCGCTGTTGACGCAGGTGATGAAGGCGACCTTCTTCTCATCCAAATTTCTGTCCCCTATCTCTCCCATGCTTCCATCTCCTCAATCAATCCCAAGGCCTCTGTCTTGTCCAAGGGAAGTTCCGCCCACCCCTCTGTGCCCCGCCGCAGGTTCCCATAGAACTCCTGCGGATGGAACACTGCCTCATGGATAAACTCCCCGGCATAGTCGGCAAAGAGCTTCAGTTCGTCCCACATCTGCCAGAACTTCTGGCAGGAAACTTCCAGCTCCACCTCATACTCAATCCTGTGCAGCAAACGGCTAAGCTGCTTTCTTTCCGCCTCTGTATACATGGATTTCAAGAGCGCCAGCTCCGGCATGGAGCGGTCAGCCCGCACCAACCAGTATTCAGTCTCCAAATCATCCCCCAGGTTCTCAAAGCCCGCCGAGAGCCATTTCTCCACCTCCCCCAGAGGGGCAGGACGCTTCTGGGGGTGGCAATGGACATTCTTGTAAAAAGAGGCGTACAAGAGCCGCTCAAACTCCGGCCGGGCAAAGAGCCGGGACACTACCTGATAGTAATGACCGTCCCGCAGTTCCTCCAGCACCGACCAATGGCGGATATTGCGGAAACTGGTGAGAAAAGCCCCGGTTTCCTTGAGATAAGTAGAAAACCCCGCCGCAATATCCTGAGGATTGCCAGCCCGCTCCAAGGTCAGGTCAGAGATGATGTAGTCAAGGGACTTAGGTTCAAATGGCAAACGCTCTGCGAGATAATCAAGGCAATGAAACTCCACTTCTAAGTCCTGCGGCAATTCATCTAAAGCATCCGCCTCGTCGGCTACGGCTAGGAGCCTGGCAGCAGGGAACATTTCACGCAGTTTAGGTAGATAACCGACACTCTCAACAACTAAAATCGTAACAGGCAGAGCTGATGGCTGTAGGAAGTATAATAGTTCTGGTTCTATTTTCTCTGGCATACGACCCCAAGTTCCCCCTTCCACCGGCTTCGCCGGTCCCTAGCGCCCCCACAAGCGGGGCAAGCTTTACCTATAGTTATAGTGAACATCACAAAGAGTGCCAATTAGCCTTCCCCTTGAGGGGAAGGGGAACCGCGAAGCGGTGGATGAGGTGGAACATTTCTTGAGAAGGTCTGCCTCTACTTGGTATGCTACACCTCATCCGTCAGCCTTCGGCTGCCACCTTCTCCTCAAGGAGAAGGCTTAAGTTGTCATTTCTAAGGCTGTTTACTATACATTCTCCTCCGAACATCAAAACTCCCACCCCCCAGGGCTCAGGGATGGCCCCCGCAGACGCGGAAGTCACAGGATGTGATTTCAGTCCGCAGGCATCAGCCTTTCCTCCCGTGGTAAAGGCACCACGGTTCCTCCGCCATATAATCCCCTTCATGGTAGCAAGCCGCCCGCGCCCTGCACCCGCCGCAAACACCTTTATAGCGGCAAGACCCGCACCCCCCGCTATAATCAAGTGTGCGAAGTTTCTTCAATACTTCGTTGCTCTCCCAAATCTCATCAAAGGGCGTCTCCCGCACATCCCCCAATTCCATATTGAGATACGCACAAGGCTGCACCTTCCCTCTGGGGCTGATAATGCAGTAGGAAAGCCCGGCCAGACAGCCACGGGTAAACCTGCTCTTGACGCCTAATTGGTCAGCAATGCGGAGGAACTGGGGGGCGCAGGTGGGCTTCAGCTCGATATCCACCGTCTCCTGTTTCTTCATAATGCGGGTGAGCACTTCCTCATACTGCTCTGCCCGCAGGGACTCCTCCTCGATAGTCTTGGCTCTCCCCGTGGGCACGAGGAAGAAAAAGTGGTGCGCCTTGGCCCCTATCTCCACGGCAAAATCCGTCATGGCCTCAAGCTCGTGACTGTTCCAGTCCATCACCGTGGTATGTATCTGGAAGGGCAACCCTGCCTCACGGCAGTTCTTCATGCCCTGCACCGCCCCCTCCCAGGCTCCCGGAAAGGCGCGGAACTTGTTGTGCTTCTCCTTGTCCAAAGAGTCAAGGGAAATACCCATGCCTTTGGCCCCGGCTTCCTTCAGCTTCTTTGCCATCTCCAGGGTAATCAGGGTGCCATTGGTGCCAAAGACGGGAATGAGGTGCAAATCGGCAGCGAACTTCACCAGTTCCAGAATATCCGGCCGCATCAAAGGCTCGCCCCCGGAGAAAATCATGATCTTGAAGCCCGCCCTGGCAATCTCCGTCAGCAGCTTCTTGGCCTCAGCGGTGGAAAGCTCCTCCTCCGCCTTGCAGCCCGCTTCGCGGTAGCAATGGGCGCAGTACATATTGCAGGCATTGGTGGTATTCCAGGAGACAATCTTCACCGGGCCGCCATGACCAGGATGATGTCCTCCGGGATGCCCCGTGTGACCGCCGGTGATACCTTCTGGCATATTCATTTCCCTGCCCCCTCTCCCCCAAGGCCAATTTCTTCGTCAGTGAGATAGCAGGAGGGGTCGCTCTCCCAGAAATCCCCGGTGCGGGCCTCAGCCCTGGTGCGGAAATTGCCGTTGCAGTTATCCAGGAACTTGCACTTGGCGCAGCGGCCTTTCAGCAGGTGTTTCCTGTCCTTCAGCCCTGCCATGATGGGGTTGGTCGTATCGCTCCAGATATCCCCGAACTTCCTCTCACGCACATTGCCGAAGGTGTGGTGCTGGGTGAACTGGTCAGGATGCACATAGCCTAAGGGGTCAACCTCCCCAAAGGCAATGCCGGAGCGATTGCCGCCGTTCATGGAGATATACTCCTTGATCTTGGCAGCGGTTCCCTCCTCGCCTTCAGCCAGAGCCTTCAGATACATATAAACCCCGTCGCAGTGATTGTCCACCGTGAGGATTTCCTTCTCCAGCCCTCTGGCCTCGAAATCCTTAGTGCGGCGGATGATGGTATCCATGGCCCGGCGGGACTCCTCCGGGGTCACATCCTGGTCCATCATGCCCGCCCCCCGGCCGGAGTACACCAGATGGTAGAAGCAGACGCGGTTGATGCCCTTTTCTTCAATGAAGTCAAAGATTTTATCCAGCTCCATGATATTGTGGTGGTTGATGGTAAAGCGCAAGCCCACCCGCTGGCCCACAGCCACGCAGTTCTCAATCCCCTGCATGGCCTTTTCATAGGCTCCTTCCACCCCGCGGAACTTGTCATTCACATCCTTCAGCCCGTCCAGGGAAATGCCCACATAGCCCACGCCTATATCCTTGATGCGCTGGGCCACCTCCCGGGTGATGAGGGTACCGTTGGTGGAAAGGGTGGGACGAACTCCCTTCTTTTCCGCGTACTCCGCCAGCTCGAAGAAATCCGGACGGATCAAAGGCTCCCCGCCGGAAAACAGCAGCACAGGCACATGGAAATCCACCAGATCGTCAATGAACTTCTTGGCTTCCTCGGTGCTCAGCTCATCCTTGTACTTCTGGGCATCAGACTGCATATAGCAGTGCATGCACTTCAGGTTGCAGGTCTTGGTGGAGTTCCACACCACTACCGGGCCCATGCCCTCAGCCGCGCCGTTCCGCATGGCATGGGCATTCTTCGTATAGCGGAGCTGGTCCCCGTAGTATTCCCTGGCAAACAAAAGCTTCGTTACGCTAATCAAAATCAAACACTCTCCTGTAATAAGGTATAGGAGGCCTTCAGCCTTCCCCCTGCAATCCTAATGGACATTTTTGCGGTTGTTTTTCCTTGCGGATGCCGTTCAGCAGCAGGCATGTCTTCATGCGTACATTTTCCCTGAAGGGAATATCCAGCTTGCTGAAAGCCGCTGCCTGATAGATGGAATGAAGGGTCTCGGCAATCAGCTCTGCCGGCACATCATCGCGAATCTCCCCAGCCAGCTGCCCCCGGCTGATGATTTCCTCGAAGATATCCTTGAAGCCCGGCGTGGCAGAGCCATGCCCCGCTTCCGGATGCCCCATGCCCTGATGGTGGTGGGACTCTGCCGCCCGCTCAGAAGCAGAGAGGAACAAAGGCAGCACATAGCGGTTCTCGTCCAAGAAGATGGAAGTGGCCATGATGCCGGCCGCCAGAGTCTCCACGGCCCTGTCGCCCCGCTCACGGCTTTCCCGCACCGCCGCTTCTACCATTTCCACGGAGTCTCCCAAGAGGGCCATCAGCACCTCTTCCTTGGACTGAAAGTAATTGTAGAAGGTGCCCGTGCCTAAATCTGCTACATTCATGATATCCGCCACGGAAGTCTCCTTATACCCCCGGACGGTAAAAAGCTGCTGAGCAGCCTTCAGGATAGCCTGCCGGGAAAGCTGCTTCTTTCTTTCCCGGCGGCCCACTATCTCTGCCATCCTTATCTCTCCTGTCTTGCAAGCCTGAATTTAATCAATCAATTCAGTATAACTGAAATACGTCCCCTTTGAAAGTCAAAAATGAACTCTATTCATTATTTCGCGCTAGTATACAATATTCCTGCTAATGACGGCTTTTATTTATCTATTCTTTAAGATAAAATAAATATGCACACTTTTGGGCTCGTAAGCAGGAAACACAAAATCTACGGCGAAATTATAGATAAAATCTACAATGTGCTCGTTCTCACTATGCACACATTCAAGCAAATAAGTGATGTCAGATAAAGGAGTAATACTATGGTAACCATCAAGCAAATAGCAGAACTTTGCGGAGTCTCGCGGGGTACTGTCGACAGGGTGGTGAACCGGCGGGGCAAGGTCAAGCCGGACAAAGAGCAACTTATCCTGGAAACCATGCGCAAGCTGAACTACCAGCCCAATCCTGCGGGCAGGGCTTTAGCTGCCCGCAAGAAAAGCCCTATTGTCGGCGTGCTTATCCCTTCCATCGGCATCCACTTCTTCGATGATGTAATCGCATCCATGCAGAAAGCCGCCAGAAAATATGATTCTTACGGACTGAAGGTCGTCTGGCGCAGCATGCGCGGCTATAATGTGGAGGAACAATGCCGCCTTATCGACGAACTCTCCCCTCAGGTGCAAGCTCTCATCATCAATCCGGTAGACCACCCGGATGTGGTGCACAGGCTCAACGCCCTCATCGATGACGGCATCATCGTCATCACCATCAACAACGATGCGCCCGGGCTTTCCCGCCACACCTATGTAGGCTCCGACTACCTGGAAGGCGGCCGCACGGCAGGAGCTCTGCTGCGCATGATTGGCCCGGAACAGCTGAATGTAGGCGTGCTCTTGGGTTCGCTCTCCATGCTGGGCCACCGTCAGAGATTGGATGGCTTCCGGGAGACCATGGGCGACAGATGCAAAATCCTCTCCATCCACGAAACGGAAGATGATGACATGATTGCCTACGAGCAGGTCACCGAGCTCTTGAAAAACGAACCGAAGATAAACTCCCTCTTCGTCATTTCCTCCGGCGCCTCCTACGGTGCCAGCCGAGCGGTACTGGCAGCAGGACTGGCAGGCAAGCTCACCATCATCGTCTTCGACACCATCCCCACCACCCTCCGCATGATGCAGCAGGGCGTCATACAAGCTGCCCTCTACCAGCACCCCCACGAGCAGGGCCGCCGCGCCATGCAGATTGCCTTTGACTATCTGGTGAACGGCACCTCCCCGGACAGGGACAGATACATCATGCGAAATGAGATACGCATACTGCAAAACGCTGAAAACTGAAAACACAAAAGGGCTGTTGCACGTAATGAAACGTGCAGCAGCCTCATTTTTATGCAAAAAGATAATCCCGGGATATTCAAACCCCGG
>SVBX01000039.1 GCA_015058655.1 Pseudoselenomonas ruminantium | reverse complement strand
GAATAGGTACTTCTTATGCTTTAACAAGGAAAAGGGGGCTGTGGATAAGTGAAATCATACTCTTGCAACAGCCCCTTGATTTTTTGATATTCCGTTATCCAAAGAATCCTTCAACACTAATCATTACCATTACAGGTATCTGTTATCGCATCCACACGAATCTCAGATGAACGCATTGAAGATTGCTCCAACCGGCGCAGTGGCAATGCCCTGTCCAGCCAGGTAAGCCCTGAAGATCTGTCCCGGCATCCCCTGCAGATTGAACTGATCCTGTATCTTGGCAACATCCAGCATCTGCTCATCTACCAATTGATCGCCATCAACCTTCTGCACCAGCAGCGACCCGTTGGGCATGACCTCTGCAAGGGTCATGGTGCTTACCTCATTCCCGGCCCGAACTTCGCTTTCGGCTTTCTGCACTCCCGCCAGCACTTCGCCAAAGCCTTGAGGCTTTTCCTCCTTATCCGCTTCATGCATCACCGGACGGACATTTTGCTGCTCGCGGTTGTAGGCCGCACTGAGGTTGTTCAGGCTTATGCTGCTAAGCCCGCTTATTGAACCTAATGTCATAAATTTCACCTCCTCCCCCTTTCTATTGTTATCGTAACTATATCACAAACTCTTAAGGGTTTTAAGAAATTTTTTCATTAAAATTTCATTAGAAAGTTAAAAATTTAATTTAATCAGGCATAAACACGCCAAACAGCGCCGAACAAAGAAAGCAGCACGCTCAACTAAGCCAATGCACCCTCTCCGGCTCATAGCGGTCAGGACGCTCTTTCTCCTTCTTGGGGTAGCCAAAAGGAATCACAGTGAAGGGACGGAGATTATCAGGCAGGTTCATTGCTTCTGCCACTATCTTCATGCGCTCTTCCAGCGGGGCAATGCCCAGCATAAGTCCTCCCAGTCCCAGGTGAGTGAGTTCCAGCCAGATATTTTCCGTGCATATGGCGCAGTCGATATCCAGCATCTCGGGAGCCCGATTTCCCTCCGTGCGATAGCAGATGACAATGGCCACGGGAGCGTTCCCTGCAGGCCAGGCATACTGGCTGGCACCGGCAATTTTTTCCAGCACTTCCTTGTTCTCCACCACATAGAATTCCCAAGGACGCTGATCAACTGCCGTAGGAGCTGCCATAGCTGCTCGCAGCAGCTGCTCGATTTTTTCTTTTTCCACCGGCCTGTCCTGATAGGAACGGATGCTTGCTCTGGCAAAGATTTCCTTCATCGGTATGCCTCCCTTTTGCAAAAGCCTCCCCCTTGGGGAAGGCTCTAAATCACTTCAAGCTATAACGATTCACCCAGGTAGAGTATCCCTTCGCAAAGGCTCTCAGCCTGTTCAGGCCCTTGATGGCAGGTTCGTTGGGACTGATGGCGCGATAAGCCCCATCGTATTCGTCTTCCACCGGCTTCCAGCCTGTGCCACCGCTCCAGTATTCTCCCTTCACGATGCGCTCAGTTCCCTGAGCCAGGTTCACAGCTTTCTTGACGAATTTTATTTCCAGCACCTTGCCGCTCTTGTCCTTGGTTTCCTGCCACTCCCACACGATTAGGTTTGAGCCCTTCAAGCGCATGGTAGTAGTGTCTGCCGTGGAGGTGGTTACCTGACCATCCTCCGACTCATCTTTCCAGAGATCTATCCAGCGGTCTTCAGCCGCTGCTCGCTTCATCTCCCCTACCCGGAAGACCTCATCCACCACAGCGTCGTAATAGGCCTCGTCAAACTGCTGGGAATTTATTTCTTTTACCCGCCCATCGGTGGTGGACCAGACCACATCGCCCTTGGCATTGTAGAAATCTTCCTTCAAGTACTGGATAGTGCGGTTCTGAGGGTTGATGGTGACCTGTGCCAGGCTGTAAGCCAACTGCCCCGGCTGCAACACTGCGCCGATGCCATAGCTGTCGATGGTCTCCTTGGCTCCGCCATAGCTGTAGCCCGTCTTGATCCAGGCCTGGATCTCCGTGGGAACCTTCTCACCATTTTCCTTCTTGGCAGACTTAACCGTCACTACAGAAGTAGGATCAAAGAACTTGCTGTATTTATCATCAGAAGACAGCCAGTACCATGCCTCTGTCGCCTGTGCCTGTTCCGTCTTGGAATCCTGGGCGATAGCGGCAGCTTCTGACACGGCTCCGTCCACGAAAGCCGTCCCTCCCATCAGGCAGGTGCAAATCCCCAATGCCACAAACTCTCTTGCTTGACGCTTAGAAAATATCATCCTGTCCACCCCTTTATTATATGTGTATAGATATTCAGTCTTTTCCCTCAGCCTCTTCCATGCAGTCATCCCGAAGCACCAAATAAGAAGTGAGCATGCTCCCGGCAGGCTTTACCTCCCGCACCTTATCCAGGTGCTCTATATCAGCTATGATAAGCTTAGGCGGCTCCTTCAGATGATCGAGTATATCAGGCAGCATGTCCGGAATGCAGCTGAGCACCAAGCACTTGCGCTTGAGCAGTTCGCAGAAAACCTTGAAGTGCGGCAGCAATGCCTTATTCCCGCCCCTGACTTCCTGAGGGACCACCAGAAGCACCCGCTCCCCTTCGCCTAGCAAGTCTTCTTTCATGGCATAACCACCAAAGACTTCAGAAAATCGTTTGACAATCTCAGCCCTAAGTTCTTCAAGGCCCTCCCCCGTCATGACGCTGAGGCAAAGCGGCTTATACCCGGTCTTTTGCTCGACGATGCGGGACAGCACCTTGCCTCCATCCCCCAGGGTATCCATGCGGCTGATGACAGGAATCACAGGCACGCCCGCTTTGCGGAAGTAATTGAACCATATGAGCTCACCATGCATATCTGCCTCACGGAAAAGTATGATGGCAAGGTCTGTATCACGGACAGAGCTATCCAAGGACTCAGTGGAAAAATTCCCCTGGTTCCATGTATTTTCTGCTCCAGGATTTTCGCCGAAGGTAATCTCCCCCATGTTTTTAAGAGAGAGGTTCTTATATATCTGCTCCACATCCCTGTGATGCAAAGCCCTTACCAGCGCTGATGGCTTGCCGACAAGAGCTTTGATCAGCGCACTCTTGCCGCTGCTGCGCCGACCATACAGGCCTATGCGGAATTGCTTCACGCCCGATTCTTCCTTATTTCCCACGCTCTATCACTCCCAAAGACATTTCTGTATAGTCTGTCAATAATCCACTATACTGATAATAGTATAACATAAAATCTCCTTCTGCACCACGCCCGAGGAACAAACAAGCATGACAAAGGTAATATATTTACGCTATTTCATTGACAGATTCATAGGACTTTGGTACTATGTTACCTGGAACCATTCTCCATTATTGTGTTTTATTTGTTTTGGAAGGGATTCTGTATTATGCAAGAAAATATGAAAAGAGATGACGCAAGCAAAAAAAGCGGAGTTGTGGATAACTCTGCTGGCGGCTTCGTCCAAATGCGAGAGTTTTACCGTGTGAATTTAAGCACTCCCATCGAGTGGCAGCTTTTGGATTCAATCGGACAACGGCTTGACACTCACAACGGGAGGCTTGCCAACCTCAGTGGCGGCGGCCTTTCTTTCAAGACAAACTGCGAAGCAGCTCCTGGTGACAGAATGCATATCCTGCTGACGGATTTGCCTCTGATTGACAAATTGGATACTCATGTGACAGTCCTGCGTTCCACCCCTCTGCCCGTGCCCGATGCAGCCCCTCCTGCCTGGCAGCTGGCCTGCATCCTGGACGAGCTAACTACGCCCGTCAGGGATCGTCTTATATCCAGCATATTCGCGCAACAGCGTCTCACCATACAAAAAGAGCAAAAAGAAGCAGCAAAACACGCTTGACAAGCTATCCTCCCCTGCGCAAACTTCCTTGCGCAGGGGATTTTTCTTTCAGAACCTCCGCATATATTTTTTTTCGCGCCAAAGGAATATGACCCTGCTATGTCGAATTGAAGACGCAAGGTGCCGGAGAGATCTCAAAGCTCAGAAGGAGCAATCTCTATCGGGCACGAATCAGCAGTTTTTCAAAGGAGCGATGAAAATGAAAACAAAATTCCTTGCCCCGCTGGCAGCGGCGTTGCTTTTGGCCGGTATGCAGACTGCCGCCATGGCCGCCCCCTGCCCGACGATCTCGTCTACTCCTGGATTGGTCATGCTTGATGAGGGCGACGAGGATGTTGTTCTCGTGACGGATGAACCCGTGGAATCAGGCGACATCCTGGTCGATGAGGATGGACAAACCTGGGAAGTGCAGTAAGCCGTTGCAGCAAACCACTGGCAAAGCACCTGCCCTTATGTGGGCAGGTGCTTTGTGTTCAAGGCAAAAATCTCAAGAAAGGCGAGGTCTTTTATGAACAAATCAGCTGGCATCGTCATTGCCCTATTGGCCATCACGCTCCTATGCGGCATCGGCCTCTTCAATTCCGTGAAAAGCGCCCGCATCGAAGTAGATGCCCAATACGGACAGGTAGAAAATCAAATCCAGCGGCGGGCAGACTTGATTCCCAATCTTGTATCCACAGTCAAGGGGTATATGCAATACGAAGAAAAGGTACTCACAGAAGTCACGGCAGCCCGAACAAAAGTGACAAATGCCGCATCACCGGAGGAAATGGCAACGGCGGACCAGGAACTGACAGGAGCCCTGGGCAGGCTGCTGGCTGTGGCGGAAAATTATCCCACCCTGAAATCAGATGCCCATTTCACCGAGCTTATGCGGGAAATTGCAGGCTCTGAGAACCGCATTGCCGTAGCCAGGCGGGACTACAACAATGCAATTCGCGAATACAATGTCACAGTCAGCACCTTCCCCGGCAATATCCTGGCAGGCATGATGGGCTACAGCCCCCTTGCCCCCTTTGCAGCTGATGAGGCGGCACACAATGTGCCCCAGGTGGCATTTTGAAGGCGGCAGTACGGGCAGTCGTCTGCCTAGTAGTCATAGCTTGCATGGCCTTCCTGTGGCTGAACGAGGACACCACAACCCCTGATATCCCTTCAGCCCCCACCCAGGATATATATGTGGCAGACTTCGAGAACATGGTAGAGCCTGAGGAACGGCAAAAAATCCTTTCCATCGGTCAGGATCTGGATAACCGCTTTGGGGCACAACTGGTGGTAGTGACTATCGACACGCTGAACGAGGAAGATATAGAAAGCTACGCCAATCGCCTGTTCCGCACCTGGGGCATTGGCGATGCAGAAAAAAACAACGGCGTACTGTTGCTCATTGCCAAAGGTGACCGGAAGTTTCGCATAGAGGTGGGCTACGGACTGGAGGGCGCCATCACCGATGGCTATGCCGGGGAAGTGCTGGACGGCATGAAAGGCAAATTCCGCAGCGAAGCGTATTCTGCCGGCATCTATGAAGCCTATCAAAAACTTGCCCGCAAGGTCTATGAAAACTACGGGACAGAGGTACCGTCCAGTGTGCTCACTGCTCCCCAACCTGCTATACCGGCAGAAACGCCACCGGTAGCAGAGATGGAAACAGAATGGTGGGAGGATATACTCTACTGTGGCATATTTATCATTCTGGTTCTGGTGGTAGCTTTCCTGTTCTACGGTGTAATCGGTCCACTGGTCAGCATGGCCATGCTTCTTGCCATAAATATCTTTATGAATATCCTGGGCGTCCTGCTTTATATCATCACAATGGGACACCTGGGCAGCCTGAAATGGCAATCCTATACCAATAACGATAATGACGACAATGATGACAACTTCTGGAGCGGCGGTTCCGGTGGCAGCTCAAGCTACAGTTCAAGCGACAGTTCCAGCAGCTCCAGCAGCTCCGGCGGCTACGGCGGCGGCAGTTCCGGCGGCGGCGGCTCCTCGGGCGGCTGGTAACAAAAATTGCGTCCAAAATAAGCCCCTCGAAAGGTTTCTTCCGAGGGGCTTGCTGTTTGAATCAAAGGCTATATTCAGTTCCGCTGGCCTTGAGTCTGGCCATGGCGCGCAGGAGGGCAAGCTCGGCGCGCTTTTCGTCAATGCTCTGCTTGACTTCCGGGGTGCCGGTCTTGAATTTTTCCAGACGCTCCCTGGCCCGGTCAAAGGCTCTCTGGGCGCGGTTTACATCTATGTCCACGGGGGCTTCGGCCGCCGTGGCCAGTACCGTGACTTTTTCCGGAGTCACCTCCATGAAGCCGCCGGCGCAGGCGATGAGCTGCTCGTCCCTGCCGTCCTCGAACTTCACCCTCAGGGCGTGGGGTTCAAGGCCGGTGACCAGGGGGGCGTGCTTGGGCAGGATGCCCAGCTCTCCGCCGGTGGAGCGGACGATGACCATGCGGATATCTTCTGAATAGACCACCCTGTCAGGGGATACTATCTCCAGCCTGGTTGTAGCTAACGCCATCTAAATCAGGCCTCCTCCGCTTTCAGCTTCTTGGCCTTCTCAATGACCTCGTCAATGCCGCCTACCATGTAGAAAGCAGCCTCAGGCAGGTCGTCATGCTTGCCTTCAAGGATTTCCTTGAAGCCGCGGATGGTCTCCTTCAGCGGCACATACTTGCCCGGGGTGCCGGTGAAGACCTCTGCCACAGCGAAGGGCTGGGAAAGGACGCGAAGGTGATGCACGCCTGCAGGACTCAGATACATTATTTTCTAAACACAAACAGATATTCATGGGCAATAAGCAGGAAATTATATTTCACGCTGTTAGTTTTCCAGTAGCCTGTGGCTCTGCAGTTGTGCTGTTCTTTGATAATAAGCTCCTTCAGGGTGAAGCCTGCTTCCTCGAAGATTTTCATTACATCGAAGGACATTGGCACCATGCACCCTTTCTTTCTGGTGTCTCCCATAAGAATAGCGCAGAATTTGTCCTTTTTCAGAACTCTGTAGCTTTCTTTCGCCACCTTTTTCATTTCCTCCAGAAAGTCTGCTATTGCCATGCGGGATAGGTCTGCCGGAATATCTTCGCTGTACTGAATAATGTTAGCATAGGGCGGGTGGGTGCATATCAAGTCTATTTGTTCGTCTTTCAGGAAGTCAAGGTTTCTGGCGTCTCCTTTTTGCAGGGTAACCCTGCCCTCTGCCCCTTCGTGCTCGAAGTCTGTCTTTTCACGGCATCTTTCCAGGGCCATATCATTGACGTCCACGCCAATAATGTTGCGGTTCAAAAGTTTTGCTTCCACCAGCGTAGTGCCGCCTCCGGCGAATTGGTCAAGGACGCAATCTCCTTCTTTGGAATAACGGAGCATGATGTTGCGGGGGATATAGGGCGACCAGTTACCCCGCCATTTTGCGTCATGTGTGGCCCAGTCGCCACGTTTTGGGAATGTCCAGTGGGTAGTCATTCTAAGTTCAAAGTCCTCCGGCTCCCATTTTATAATCTTTTTTGGCTTTTTATTTGCAGGCTTTTCAGCCGTAATTGTGTCCAACAGCAATCCTCCTGTAATTATTATTTTTGATCGTTTTCGATCGTTTTGTATTGAATACTATAGCACAGGATCACAAATCTTGGCAAGTATTGTTTCATCTTTCCCCTTTGCGAGCAATTCTCCCGCATATTTCAAAACGGCTTAGAAGCTTGATTTTATTAGCGTTGTGCACTAAAAAAGGCCAGCTGGAAAACTGACCTTGATGGTTTTTATATTGCTGTTGTCTTTTTCTTGTTTATTATTGTTTTAATCTATACTCGCCTCGGCCCAGGAATTCTACAAAGCCCTTGTCACGCAGATATTGTAGTTGTTGGCGGATTTTTGGCTGAACATTGTGATTTTCCTTGTGGCGCTCTTGCAGGTAATCGGTGAAGGCATAAACGTCCTGCAGGGTGAAGTGTTCCCTGCCTATTTGCTCTAAGCAGTAGAGTACGTCCATGAGCCAGCCCCTGGCCTGTATTTTGCTGGTGGCAAGGGCTGTGGTGGTGGAGACTTTTTCACAAACGGCTTTAGGGTCAAGGATTTCTCTTTGACTGATGACAGGGATTTTTCCTTGAGCGGGAATATTCTTCCAGGCGATATTGCACCCTGTCCACCCCGCCCGGCGGGCTGTAGGCGGCAGGGGCTTCCTCTTGATGATGATTTCCGAGGTGAAGAAGTAGCTGGGGATTATCCAGAGGTTTTCTACCATGTATTCAGAGCGCGTGTATTCCATGACGAACAGGTGCGGATTATTGTCGTCCATGAGCCTTCCCATCATGGTTTCATAGGCTCCGTCTGCAATTACCGAGCCGAAGCGCCCATTATGGCTTTTCAGTTCGAAGGTGTTCCGGCAATGGGGGCAGCAGAGGTCTGCCACGGGCTTGTTGTTTTGCAGATGCTCAAGGCGGGGCGCTCCACACATGACACAGTACATGTTTTCAGCAGCCCAGGCTTCCGTAATGACTCTGGCTTGCTGTTGGGGACTGTGGTAAGCTGCCCCCAGGGCAGCGTCCATACGTATGTTCATGTTTTGCCTCCTGTCGCGGGATCTGAAATACGGCTGGCAGAATGAATGCCAGCCGTACAAAATGTCATGAAAGTATTTTTCGCTTACCGACTTGCCTTACCAATTTGCTTCCACATACTTATTAGCCGCTTTGTCATCCAGTCCGAAAACTTCTGCCAACTTGAGGGCAATGGTTTTCTTGTCCAGGTTAAGGCTTTTCAGTGCAACTACCGTACCCCTGATGCCTTTCTTTTCGCCTCGTTCTTCGCCCCTTTTTTCGGCATAACTCAATTGTGCTGCCTGGTCGCGACGGAATTTCTCTGCCTTCTCATAAGACCTTCTGGCCACTTCGTCTTTGGTGAACACGTCTTCCACCTCCATTGCCTCTTTAATGGCTTCCTCACTGGCTGCGATTTCCTCTAATTCCTCATCAGTGGTAGCCGGTGAGAAGTAGGCCGCCCATTTTTCCATACGGTTCATGTCCGTTACGCTCTTGCTCTTGTATTTCAAAAGCTCAAGGAAATGTATCTCCAGCTTGTCCGTCAGCTGGCAATTTGTCTTGATGTCATAGATGCCAAAGCAGCTGTGCATATCGGGGTACTGCTTTTCGCTAAACAGATTGAATCCCATAATGTTGATGGCAATGGTACGCTTTAGCTGGTCGTATTCCTCGCCGCGCTTCAAATCGGCATAGTTTCGCGCCCAGTAGAACAGGGAACGCTCCCCCATGGCAGCCAGGGCATTGACCTGCATTTCGATATTGACCTTAGTGCCGGAAGCCGTACGCCCCAGTATATCAAGGCGCGACTCCTTGCCCTCATACTCATCAGAGTCAATCTCCCGGTCAATGAATTCAATATCTACCAGTTGCTCAGTGCCCTGAAACTCAAGGAAAGCATTGATAAGCGCAAGAGTAATCTTAGGATACTTTGCAAAGATTGCTTTGAAAACCGCATCATTGGTGCGGTTGATGCGAAAAGCCGCCATGGTCATACCTCCCTTTTCTTTTTATTTTATGACTTTGCCTTTTGAAAAACAACACTTCTCCACTAAAAAATGGCTGTGCAATTATTACATGCAACAGCCATTTTAATCGTCTTAGAGGCTATATTCAGTTCCGCTGGCCTTGAGTCTGGCCATGGCGCGCAGGAGGGCAAGCTCGGCGCGCTTTTCGTCAATGCTCTGCTTGACTTCCGGGGTGCCGGTCTTGAATTTTTCCAGACGCTCCCTGGCCCGGTCAAAGGCTCTCTGGGCGCGGTTTACATCTATGTCCACGGGGGCTTCGGCCGCCGTGGCCAGTACCGTGACTTTTTCCGGAGTCACCTCCATGAAGCCGCCGGCGCAGGCGATGAGCTGCTCGTCCCTGCCGTCCTCGAACTTCACCCTCAGGGCGTGGGGTTCAAGGCCGGTGACCAGGGGGGCGTGCTTGGGCAGGATGCCCAGCTCTCCGCCGGTGGAGCGGACGATGACCATGCGGATATCTTCTGAATAGACCACCCTGTCAGGGGATACTATCTCCAGCCTGGTTGTAGCTAACGCCATCTAAATCAGGCCTCCTCCGCTTTCAGCTTCTTGGCCTTCTCAATGACCTCGTCAATGCCGCCTACCATGTAGAAAGCAGCCTCAGGCAGGTCGTCATGCTTGCCTTCGAGGATTTCCTTGAAGCCGCGGATGGTTTCCTTCAGCGGCACATACTTGCCCGGGGTGCCGGTGAAGACCTCTGCCACAGCGAAGGGCTGGGAGAGGAAACGCTGGATCTTGCGGGCGCGGGACACGGTGAGCTTATCTTCATCAGACAGCTCCTCCATGCCCAGGATGGCGATGATATCCTGCAGGTCCTTGTACTTCTGCAGCACTGCCTGCACGCCGCGGGCCACTTCGTAGTGCTCCTCGCCGATGACATGGGGGTCAAGGATACGGGAAGTGGAATCCAGGGGATCCACAGCCGGATAGATGCCCAGCTCGGCAATCTGACGAGAAAGCACTGTGGTGGCATCCAGATGGGTGAAGGTACCAGCCGGTGCCGGGTCAGTCAGGTCGTCTGCGGGGACATAAACTGCCTGCACGGAGGTGATGGAACCTTCCTTGGTGGAGGTGATGCGCTCCTGCAGAGCACCGATATCCGTAGACAGGGTCGGCTGATAGCCAACTGCAGAAGGCATGCGGCCCAAGAGGGCCGACACCTCGGAACCTGCCTGGATGAAACGGAAGATGTTGTCGATGAAGAGCAGCACGTCCTGATGCTGCACATCGCGGAAATACTCAGCCATGGTGAGGCCGGTGAGACCTACGCGCATACGAGCTCCGGGGGGCTCATTCATCTGGCCGTATATGAGGGCCGTCTTGTCGATAACCCCGGACTCGGTCATCTCGTTCCAGAGGTCGTTGCCCTCACGAGTACGCTCGCCCACGCCTGCGAAGACGGAGTAACCGCCGTGCTCGGTGGCGATGTTGTGGATAAGCTCCATGATAAGCACGGTCTTGCCCACGCCTGCGCCGCCGAAGAGGCCAATCTTGCCGCCCTTGGAGTAAGGAGCGATGAGGTCAACTACCTTGATGCCCGTCTCCAGGATGCTGGTGGCAGTCTCCTGCTCATCAAACTTCGGAGCGGGACGATGGATGGGCCAGAACTCCTTGTTGCCTACGGGCTTGGGATTGTGGTCAACGGTCTGTCCCAGCACATTGAACACGCGGCCCAGGCATTCATTGCCTACGGGCACCTTGATGGGAGCGCCGGTGTCCTCAGCGTCCATACCGCGCTGAAGACCGTCCGTGGAGCTCATGGCGATGCAGCGGGTGACGCTGTCGCCCAGATGCTGCATGACCTCTACCACCAGGTCAATGTCCACCTTGTCGGCCTTGCCCTTGATGGTGATTGCATTGAGTATCTCCGGCAGCTCGCCTGCCGGGAACTCGATATCTACGACAGGCCCGATGACCTGTACGACTTTACCTTTTGCCAATGTAAAACCTCCTCCTTCCAGGGCCTGAGCCCTTGAGGATATTCTTGCGCACAGAAAATCATTTCAGTGCTTCTGCACCGCTGACGATTTCGTTGAGCTCCGTGGTGATGCCTGCCTGACGTACCTTGTTGTAGTGCAGCTCCAGCTTGGAAATCAGCTCGGCTGCGTTGTCGGTAGCGTTGCTCATGGCATTCATGCGGGAGGACAGCTCACTTGCCGCCGCCTGCAGCAGGGCTGCATAGACGGTAGTGAAGATGTACTGGGGCAGCATATGACCCAGCACGGCCTCTGCGGAAGGCTCATAGATGTACTCGGTGCTGGGGCCTTTGGCCTCCCCTTCCTCTGCAGGCGCTGCAAAGGGCAGCAGCTGCACAGTCTCGGGCACGCAGGAGATGGCCGACACGAAACGGGTGTAAACCATCTGCACATCGGAGATTTCCCCGCTCTCAAATCTTGAGATGATGTGTCGGGCAATCTTCTGGGCATGCTCGAACTTGGGCTTCTCGGAAAAGCCCGTGAAGGCTTCGGCTACATTGTAGCCCCTGTGCTTGAAGAAGTCCCGGGGCTTTCTGCCCACGGTGACCACTTCCGTACTGGACTTATCCAAAATGGACTGGAGAGCTTCCTTGCAGGCGTTGCTGGAATATGCACCAGCCAGGCCCTTGTCAGCTGCCATCACCAGCACCAGGCGGTGTCCCTCCTCATGGCTTTCCAGCAGAGGATGGGAGAACTCTCCGCCCACAGTCACGGCAATCCCCTTCACCACCTCAGACACTTTTTCCGCATAGGGACGGTTAGCCTGGGCTGCCTCTTTGGCATGGCGCATACGGGAAGTTGCCACCATGTCCATGGCGTTGGTGATCTGCTGGATGCTCTTGACACTCTTGGTGCGGCGCTTGATGTCTTGTAAGCTAGGCATGAAAATCCCTCCTTACGCCATCTTGTAGTCCACAGTTTCCTTGAACTCCTCGATAGCCTGGGAGATTTCCTTCTCAAGGGCATCATCCAGCTTCTTCTGCTCGGCAATCTTCTTGCCCGTCTCGGGATGGGAAGTATGCATGAACTTGATGAAATCGTCCTGGAACTTCACGACCTTGTCCACAGGGATATCCGTCAGGAAGCCGCGGACAGCGGTGAAGATAGTCAGAACCTGATCCTCAACGGAAAGAGGTGAATACTGGGCCTGCTTCAGAGTCTCGACCATGCGCACGCCGCGGTCCAGCTGGGCCTTGGTGGCCTTGTCCAGGTCGGAAGCGAACTGGGCGAAAGCTGCCAGCTCGCGGTACTGAGCCAGGTCCAGACGCATGGTACCTGCCACCTGCTTCATAGCCTTGATCTGAGCGGAACCACCGACGCGGGACACGGAAAGGCCCACGCTGATAGCCGGGCGGATACCTGAGTAGAAAGCATCCGTCTCCAGCATGATCTGGCCGTCGGTGATGGAGATGACATTGGTCGGGATGTAGGCCGAAACGTCGCCTGCCAGGGTCTCGATGATGGGCAGCGCCGTGATGGAACCGGCACCCAGCTCGTCAGACAGCTTGGCAGCGCGCTCCAGGAGACGGGAGTGGAGGTAGAAGACATCGCCCGGATATGCCTCGCGTCCGGGGGGACGACGGAGCAGCAGGGACATGGCGCGGTAGGCGGCGGCATGCTTGGTAAGGTCATCATACACGCAGAGGCAGTGGCCGCCGTGACCGTTCTCGTCCTTGGTGTACATGAAATACTCAGCCATGGCTACGCCGGCATAAGGTGCCAGGTACTGCAGCGGTGCGCTGTCAGAAGCGGTAGCTGCCACCACGATGGAATAGTCCATAGCGCCGTGGTCTTCCAAAGTCTTCACCACACGGGCAACCGTGGAGGCCTTCTGGCCTATAGCCACATAGACGCAGATACAGTTCTGGCCCTTCTGGTTGATGATGGTGTCGGTGGCGATAGCCGTCTTGCCGGTGCCGCGGTCGCCGATGATCAGCTCGCGCTGTCCGCGTCCGATAGGCACCAGGGCGTCGATAGCCTTGAGGCCGGTCTGGAGAGGCTCATGGACGGACTTGCGGTCTGCAATGCCCGGCGCCTTGAACTCTACAGGACGGGTTTCCGTAGTCTTGATGGGGCCTTTGCCGTCGATGGGACGGCCCAGGGCATCCACTACGCGGCCGATCATAGCCTTGCCCACAGGCACCTGCATGATCTTGCCGGTGCGCTTTACGGTAGCGCCTTCCTTGATTTCCGTATCGCCGCCCAAAATAACGGCACCTACGTTGTCCTGCTCAAGGTTCAGGACCAAACCATATATATCATTGCCGAAATCGAGCAGCTCGCCTGCCATAGCCTTGTCCAGGCCATGGATATGGGCGATGCCGTCACCGATTTCGATAACCGTCCCCACATCATCCACATTCAGATCTACATTGTAGTTCTTGATCTGGTCTTTGATGATCGCGGTTATTTCTTCCGGATTCATTTTCATATTTCGCTGTCACCCCAGTTTCTTTCTTCTCTGCCAAAGGCCAAGGCCCGGGCAGCTTAATTGGCCAAGAGCTGTGCCGTCATTTCCTCCAGGCGTCCCTTCACGGAGCCGTCGATGCGCTTGTCGCCAATGCGCACCACCACGCCGCCGATGAGGCTCTCATCGCGATGGGTGCGGAGGGTGACCTCCTTGCCCGTGACGGTGGCGAGCTTCTTCTGGATTTTCTCCTGCTGGGCGGAGGTGAGCTCCTGGGCGCTGGTGACATCAGCCACCACAATGCCCCGGGCCTCGTTGGAAAGGCTGCGATAAATGTCCTCGATGGCATCGAAGAGCTCTATGCGGCGCTTATCCACCAGCAGGTAGAGGAAATTCAGGACTGTCCCCGAAAGCTCTCCCTCAAAGAGTTTCCTGAGAAGCTCTTTCTTGTCCTGCCTCTGTATCTGGGGATTGGCCAGATAACCTTTCAGCTGCGGAGCGCTGGCAAGGTCCTTTTTGACCGAAGCCAGCTCATCGCCAAAGGGAATGAGCTTTCCTTCTTCCTGAGCCAGCTCGAACATAGCCTTGGAGTACTTGCGTGCTAACTGTAAATTCAGCATGACAGATCACCAATCTTATTCTTATCGAGCTTTGCCACAAAATCGCCGATGAGCTGCTCATTCTCGGCAGCATCCAGGTTCTTGGAGATGATCTTGCCGGCAGCAGCCATGGAAAGAGCCACCATCTGGGTGCGCAGTTCTTCCACTGCGCGCTCCCGGTCGCGCTCGATCTCAGCCTGAGCGGCCTTCTTCATCTGCTCAATCTCCCGCTCCGTGTCGGCCTTGCGGCTGGCGCGGTACTCCTCTGCACGCTCCTCGGCCCTTGCCTGTATCTCCTGTGCCTTGGCACTGGCCTCAGCCAGCTTGGCCTTGTAGTCAGCCAGCACAGCCTCGGCAGCTGCCGCATCATCATCGGCGCGCTGGATGCTGTCGGCAATGCGGTTTTCGCGGGCCTTCAGCATGCTCACTACCGGCTTGTAAGCCAGCCAGCGGAGCAGGGCCACCAGGATCAGGAAGTTCAGGATCTGCGCGACCAGCGTCATGTTCAGATCTATCAATTCCTATGCCTCCCTTCAATCGTCAAACAAGGTAAGAATGCCTTATTTGATCAGCGGGTTAGCATAGAGCATGATGAGGGCCACAACCGTTGCGATGATGGCCATGGACTCGATGAGGCCGACGGAAATCAAAGTGTTGGTGAAGAGCTTGCTGCCTGCCTCCGGCTGACGGGAAAGGCCCTCGATGAAACGGCTGGTGACCAGACCATCACCTACGCCAGCGCCAATAGCGGCAAGACCCATCGTAATACCTGCGCCAACCAGAGCAGCGGCTACCATAATTGCGTTTTCCATGAAAAAATCCTCCTTAAATAATGAAAATAAATCAGTTACTCCTCATCCTCTTTGACTGCATTGGCGAAATACGCCATGGACAGCATCGTAAAGATGAACGCCTGCACGGCACCGATGAAGATACTGAAAGCCAGCCAGATAACTGACGGCACCGGCATCCAGATCGGCATGAGCTTCAGCAGGATGATGATCAGGATCTCACCTGCCAGGATGTTGCCGAAGAGACGGAAGGACAATGTGATTGGCTTCGCTATCTCCTCGATGGCATTGATGATGACAAAAATCGGGGTGGGCTTGAAGAAATGACCGATATAATGGCCGCCCTTCCTTGCCACGCCCAGCACATGCACCATCACGATGACCAGCAGGGCCAGGCCCAAAGTGGTGTTCAGGTCATTGGTAGGAGACGCCATCCCAGGGATGAGTCCCAGCCAGTTCGACACCAGCAAGAACATGAAAAGCGAGATGATGAAGGGAGCCAAAAACATGCCGCCCTTGCCCATGGTGCCTTTCATCTGCGCCTGCAGACCCTCGACGACCATCTCTATCACATTCTGCCAGCCCCGGGGCACCAAAGAAAGGTTCCGGACGGCCAGGAAGGCAATGATAAGGACAATCGCCATGGTGAGCCAAGTCATGCAGAGGGTTTCCCAGTTAAAGGTCATTCCAGCCCACCGCACAACCTCGCGTACACCGATTTCATGCATAAACCTCTACCTCCTCCAGGGCTTTGCCCCATTATTCAGGAACTATCAGAAAATCCTCAAATTCCCGTGGCGCGGATTGCTCCGCATTTATGAGAAACAGCGCCAGTCCCTTGACTTAACTCCGTTTTCCCTTCTTGTAATTGTGGCCTATCATCAGGAAAAGCGCCGTCAGATAAACCGTCAGAAACCCCAGCACCGTCACCGCAAAAACCTGGGTGCCGATTTTGGCCGCTACGCCAAAAATAAGGGCCAGGGTCAAAAGCCGCAGGACAAGGCCAAAGAGCATTTCCTTCTTTGCACCCTCCGCGCTCATCCCCGCGCTGCGAAAGGTGCGGAACACCAGCGTCCAAAGGTACGCCCCCCCTGCCAGATAGCCGATGAAGAGAGCACCGATAAGGTGCGCCCCCTCCGAGGCCAGAAGGCTCAGGCAAAGCATAACCGTAAAGGCGCAGAGAAGCCGAGCAAAGGGCTTTTTGATTTCTCCCAAAGACTCTTTCAAAACAGCGGTATCCATGGTCACCTCTCCCACAAAGAGCATAGTTCGACACAGAGCCTTATTTTCCTGCCTGCAACTAGGAAAATAAGGATTTTCCCAATTACGCGCAGTTTTTATTATAGTATATTGCTTTATTTATCGCAAGTGAAGAATATCATAATCAACATAAATTATTCATATCATACGATAACCTTCATAAAATAAGCGTAACTTCAGACCACGCCATTTTCCTTGATCTGCCTGTAGAGTGTATAAATAGCCCCAGGAAAGCCAATGAGTATGCCTATGAGCTTGCCCGCATAGCCCAGCCCAAAAGTCTCATCAGCCAGATTGCCCAGCCACAGGCAGATGCCCACAAACACGACAAAATAAATCCCCACCCCGGACAGCAAGGCAAAGGCTTTGATGGCCTGCCTGAGACCCGAATCTTCCTTCACGCCAATACCTCCTTTGCCAATTCTCGTAACCGTCATCATTACTGCACGCAGCCCCCACCACCGCCTGCGGCGGTCCCCCGCCCCCATGGGGGGCGGACACTTGGTATGAGCGTTAATTGTCGTTTGCTATCAAACTGTGTGCCAGGCTTACAGTAAAAAGGCTCCCTGCCTTGCAGGGAGCCGTAAATCACACATCGCTGCCCATGAAAACATCCGGGCGTTCATCAATCAGGCCATAGTGATAGAGAATGGCCTGAATGATGCGGCTGCTGGCCTTGCCATCACCGTAGGGATTGCAGGACTCAGCCATGCGGCTGTATTCGCTTTTATCCGTCAACAGAAGCTTTGCTTCCTCATAGACGCGCTCACGGTCTGTGCCGATGAGCTTCACCGTGCCCGCAGCCACAGCCTCGGGGCGCTCGGTGGTGTCGCGCAGCACCAGCACAGGCTTGCCCAGGGCCGGCGCCTCCTCCTGGACTCCGCCGGAATCCGTGAGGATGAGGTGGGCCTTGTGCATGAGGTTGGCAAAGGGCTCATAGTCCAGGGGGTCAATGAGGTGAACCTTCTCAAGGCCGCCCAGTTCTTCATTTACCACTTCCCTCACCTTGGGGTTCTTGTGCACCGGGAAGACCACTTCCACATCCTCGAACTCTTCGGTGAGTTGCTTCAGTGCCTTGTAGACATGACGCATGGGCTCGCCGAGATTTTCACGGCGATGGGTGGTCACCAGGATGATGCGCTTGTTCTGGAAGTCGATTTTCTTGAGCAGCTCGTCCTCGAACTGGAAATCATCCCGCACCGTGTGGTGCAGGGCATCAATGACCGTATTGCCCGTGACGAAAATCTGCTCGGCAGGCACATTCTCTGCCAAGAGATTCCGCTCAGAAGTCTCCGTAGGCGCAAAGTCCAAGGCGGCAATGCAGCCCGTGAGCTTGCGATTCATTTCCTCCGGGAAAGGAGAATAGATATTGTGGGTGCGAAGGCCTGCCTCCACATGGCCCACGGGAATCTGGTGGTAGTAGGCAGCCAGGGCCCCTGCAAAGGTGGTAGTGGTATCGCCATGCACCAGCACGATATCAGGCTTCTCCTGCTGCAGCACCTTGTCAAGGCCCATCATGGCCTTGGAGGTGATGTCAAAGAGGGTCTGTCCTGCAGACATGATATCCAGGTCGTGGTCTGGCTTGATCTTGAAGAGGTTCAGCACCTGGTCTAGCATATCCCTGTGCTGGGCCGTCACTGCCACCACCGGCTCAATCTCCTCAGGATGCTTCTGCAGTTCCAGCACGATTGGAGCCATCTTGATGGCCTCCGGGCGGGTGCCGAAAACAGTCATCACCTTGATTTTCTTTTTTTCCATATATCTATCACCTTTCCCCTATAGATAAAGGCAGGGAACAAACCTGCCTTCAACGGGATTCCCTTCATATTTTCGCACTAATTGTCTTGTCATGCAACCGCAAGCGAGGGGCACCGGCATAGCATAAGCGGAATGTGTGGAAATTTACCATGAATCTTAGTGAGCGCAAGGGAAGCACAGCTTCCCGCAGCGGGACCTTAGATTTCGATGGTAAATTTCCAAGTGAAGCGTTGCTATGCCGGTACCCCTCGCGCCTTGGCCGACACCTTAATGCTGCTGGGCAGAATCATTCAGATGGAAAATGCCAATTTTCTTGGCACCGAAGAGCACCACCGAGATAACCCCGCACACGATAGCAATGGACATCTGGGGGCTGACCTCCGTGAGGGCCACGGCGCTGAGCCCTAGCAGAGCGCTGATGACATACATCAGGAGCACCGCCTGGCGCTGGGTGAAACCCAAGTCAAGGAGCCTGTGATGGAGATGGCCCTTGTCCGGCTTGAAGATAGGCACCCCACCGCGGTAACGGCGCACGATGGCGAAGGTAGTGTCCATAATGGGCAGCCCCAAAGCCAGGATGGGTACGATCAAGGCTATGGTAGCAGCGCTCTTCACCGCGCCGATGACGGAAATGCCTGCCAACATGAAGCCCAGGAACATGCTGCCCGTATCCCCCATGAAGATGCGGGCAGGATTGAAGTTGTAGTAAAGGAAGCCGAAGGCCGCCCCGGCCAGAGCTGCGGTGAGCACTGCCACCAGTATGAACCCCTGCTGCAAGGCCACCAGGAAAATAGTCACGGCAGCAATGGAAGAAACCCCTGCTGCCAGGCCATCAAGGCCGTCAATGAGGTTCACCGTATTGGTCAGGCCCACAATCCAGAAGATAGTAGCCGGCACCGCCAGGAATTCCAAAAACAGGTAATCGCCAAAAGGGTCGGTGATGAAGTCAATCCGCACATCGAACCCCAGCACCAGCACGCAGGCTGCCACGATCTGCCCCAGGAGCTTCACCTTGGCAGGCAGGTTGGTGTAATCGTCCACCAGCCCCAAGGCCACGATGAGGCTGCCACCAACCATGAGGCCGGTGATTTCCTGCCGCACCTCGGCGTCAACCTCCACCATCAGCAGCACAGCAGCCATAGCCGCCATAAAGGCCAGGTAAATGCCCAGCCCCCCAATGCGGGGAATGGGGTTCTTATGCACCTTGCGGGCATCGGGCTTATCAAGAGCCCCGGTCTTCTTTGCCAACCAAATAACCCCCGGCGTCACCAACAGCGCCATCCCGGCGGCAATGATGAACGCCAACATATAATCCGGCATAATTTAAGTCGCACTCCTTCAAATTTCAAAAGCAAAGGCACTCCTGCCTAAATAACAACCATATTCTACCCCAAGGATATCCCAGTGTCAATTAAAAATCCTGCCGCCAGCTTACCGCTGTGATTGAGTGCAAAGCAACAAAGTGTCGGAAATCACATGGTATCTGTCAGAAACCGCAGAGGTAGTTGACTATCTCAACCTAAATGATGTGCAAAAATATCTCCGGCAAGCACAAATGCACCTGCCGGAGTAATATTCATATTTCAAATACATCTTTGACCTTTATTTCCAGTTCATCATAAAGGCTTAGTTTCAACGACAGCCTCTCCTGTGCCCTTTCCTCCTCGCTGAGTTCCTCCCACTCCTCGTCGGTAATATTGTGGTAGGTTTCATCAAGCTCAAACTTCCCGTCTTTCAGCAAGTACGCATCAATGGACTCCGCCTTGGGATCGACAATCCAGTATTCCTTGACGCCATATTTCTCATAAACCCGCATCTTCAAAGTCAGGTCGCGCTTCTTGGTGCTGCGGGAAAGCACCTCCGCCACGAATTCCGGGGCACCGTCAATGTAGCTGCTCTTTATCTGTTCGGGCTTGCAGACAATGGCAATGTCTGGAATAAACTTGTTCCTTTCATCAAAGCGCACTTCAGCCTCAAACATTACCTTGCAACGCTTGCCATGCAAAAAGTTCCTGATAATGTTAAACAGATTTCCCTGTATGAATATGTGCTTCATATTGGCGGGGCTCATATCATACACCACTCCGTCAATCAGTTCCGACTTCTGATAATCTTCCAAAGCCTGCATATTTCCTGCCCCCTTGAATGACTGAAAATAAAAGCCTCCCTATGCCTAAATTCTAGCACAGGGAGGCCCGTTTTTCTATAACACAATTGTCCAAATTTTGCCGTAGGCAAAATCTTCTGCTTGGTGTTTCAATGGGGTACGGGAACATCTTGTTTCCGTGCCCCATCATAAAATCAAGCAATATCCTCCGGCTTCACGGTGACAATGCTGCCGTCTGTCTCGTAGTAGACCACCTGGGAGAGCTTCGCATTGCGGAGCATCCTGCGGCAGAGGAGGCAGGGCTTGCCGGAGGCCAGGGTGCCGTCGGCGTTGTAGCCTACGATATAGATAGTGGCGCCTTCCATCAGAGCCGGGTCGCCGTTGATGATGGCATTCTGCTCGGCGTGGACGGCTACGCACAGTTCGTAGTTCTGCCCCTTGGGCACTTTCAGCCTTTCGCGCTCGCAGAGGCCCGTGTCGATGCAGTTGGCCTCTCCCCTGGGGGCGCCATTGTAGCCGGTGCTGATGATGATCCTGTCCTTCACGATGATGGCTCCGTAGCGGCGGCGCAGGCAGGTAGCCCGCTTGCCCACTGCAGCGGCTATGTCCAGGAAATACTCCGTCCAGCCCGGACGGCTCTGCTTCTCTCCCATTAGGCTTCCTCCTTACACATTTCCCTTATCCAGTTCACGGCGGGCAAGGATCACCGCCACCAGGTCATCCACCGGCTCCGGCGGCACTTGCATGGTAACGGGCAGGAGCTTGCGCCATCCCTTGGGGGGATTCACCTGCCAATACAGCTTCTTGGCTTCCTCCGTCGTGCGGTATTCGTCCACCACTTTCAAGGACAAGTCCGGGAGGGCAGCTTGCAGCCGCCCTCCCGCAGCCTTGCTGGTGGTGCCATTGCCCAGGATAAGGCAGGCAGGGGCAAACTCCCCCGCCCTCTCTTGAGCGATTTTCTCCAAGTCCCTGGTTTCGATCACCTGCCGCCAGAGTACCTCGCCCTGACCATCTATCACCGCCATGCCGCATTTGTCCCGGCCGGGGTCAACTGC
>SVBX01000038.1 GCA_015058655.1 Pseudoselenomonas ruminantium | reverse complement strand
AAGCCGACGGCAAAGCCGCCGACGCTTCCGAGGATAAGTCCGACAGATAATCCCGTTGTAAAATCCATGTCACCAATGTGTCATCCTCCCCGGTGCTGCGCAGGATCATCTCATCCATGCCCAGCACCGCATTGATGGGGGTGCGTATCTCATGGGACATGCTGGACAGGAAAGCTGACTTGGCCCGGTTGGCAGCCTCGGCCTCCACCGCCATTTCCGAAAGCTCATGGGTGACCATGTGCAAAAAGCGGCTCATGCGGTAGGACAGGGGGATGATGCCATCGCCTTGATGATGGTAGGGCTGGCTATGCACCTCCACGGGGGCGCCCTCTCCCGCCTTGCCCTCCCGGAACCCCACTGCCACGAAGGAGCTGTTCAGCACTCCGCCCTGTCCCTTTTGCAGGGAAATCTCAAAATGGCCGTGGCAGTATACCAGCTCAGGGAAATAGCGGCGGTAGTAATCCCACTCCAGATGGGCCTCCTCCTGAAGGAAATTCAGGCGGTTGCCGCAAAGGGACATATAGACAGCTTCGGGCCCGAAAGCCTTCATGCGCTCGCTGCCCGCCATAGTGGAGCCCAGCACTTCCTCTTCGGTGCCATAGGAAAAGCAAAGCTTCTCCCCCTCATAGACAGGAGCAGAGAAGTAAAGCGCCCCTGCATCGCTTTTGGCCAGAGGCACCATGCAGATAGGCTTGCCCTGCCGCTGCACCATCAGGGGGAATTCACAGACATTGGCAACGAAGTATTCGTCCCATCCCACGCCAAAATACTTCTTGTAAACCTCCAGGGCTGGCCTGCCGTCAATCTCTTTCACGCAGCCCTCCCCCACGGATGTCTTCTCCCCCAGTGCCACCGCAAACTCCCGGCCCACAGGCTGCCAGCCCAGGATGTAGTCCATGTAGATGTCCAGGCTCTCCCCAGCGTAGATGGCCACTACAAAGCCGGAGGAAAGCAGCGTCCTGCCTATGGCATAGACCTCACCTTCCCGTGCCTCTCCCCGCAGGGACTGGGCGACAGTATTGGCCATGACGCCAAAGATGGGGACTTCCTCCCTGCCCTTAGCCACACTATCCATGAACCTGGTGACTGCCAAGGCGGGATTCACAGCAAAAAGCTGCAGCCCCCGAACATGCTCCTGCCTCCCTAATATTTCTTTTAACTGCCTTGCTGCCGCTTCTTCCTCCCCCGGAGTGCAGGGCAGCTCTGCCACCAAAATCTCTGCCTCCCGGGTTCCCAGGAGGTTCAGCTTGACCCCGCGCGGTCGCCCGGGGTCGCCGGAAATATACTCGGAACAGCCTGCCAGCTTCAGCCCCGGCAGTTCCCTGTCCAGACTGTCAAGAAGCTCAGCAGCCTCCTGCCAGCCATGACCTGCCACGAAAATCTGCAGCAGGGCATCCTTAGAGGCTGGATGCCTCTCCAATTCCCGCCGCAGCTCCGGCAGGGCTTCTATCGCCTGAGGGATATCTTCATATGTGTAATTTTTCTGCCACATAACCGCGCTCTCCTGTCATACCGCCATCAACATGCCTGTTTTCTACTTCGCGGCCAGTGCCCCAAAGTCCTTCCCCCCTGCTCACAAAAAGAAGCCATAGGCCCTGCACTGCAAGGATGCCCCCTTGCTTGCCATGAAGGCTCTCAATCAAGATGCCGTCTGACAAAATCACGGATCTCTTTGAAGGAATCCACACTGTCCTGCAATTCCGGCAGCAGCAGGGCAAAATCATGGGACATGGCGGGATATACTGTCAAGGTTATATCCACTCCTGCCTCAGCAGCCTTTCTGGCCAGGGCCAGATTCTCATCCAGGAAAAGCTCATAGCCGCCAGTCTGAATCAGTATGGGCGGCAATCCTGTAAGGTCAGCATGCACCGGGGAAACGCGCGGGTCTTTCGCCTTGTAGCCCTTGCCATAAGCAGGGGTGGACACTGCCTTATACATGAAGGGATTGTTGGTTCCCAGAATCAAATCCTTGGAAGCATTGTTTTTGCGGGAGGGCAGATTCGTCTCCATAGTTGTCCAGGGAGACGCCAGCAGCAGCATGGCAGGCTGGGGCAGGTTGTTGGCCTTCAGATAGAGGCACAAGGAGAGAGCCAGATGCCCCCCTGCCGAATCGCCGGTGACAATTATCTTCCCGGCAGACTTGCCTTTGGCCAGCAGGTCTTTATATACTTTCACAGCATCCTCAAGGGCTGCCGGGTATGTGTTCTGAGGGGCCAGACGGTAATCCACCATGTACATTTCCCTGGCGTCAGCCAGTACTCCCTGTCTTTCTGCCAATTTCCGATGATTGTCACTCTGCCCCAGGACATAGCCGCCGCCATGGAACTGCAGGACTACACGGTCATTCGTCAGCGCCGGATTCACAAGCTTCTCGACCTTGACACCGTCCACCTCATACTTCTCATAAGCCCATCCGTCCGGCGCTTCATAAGGAGCAGCTTTCTCCTTGGGATGTTTCAGCCTTTCCATCATGTCTGCCACATGCGCCTGCTTGGCTCCTGTCTCCAACTTCAAACCGCTTTCCGGCAGCGACCACGCCGGTGCAGCCCATACAGGCCAGCTGCTCCCCACCAGACTCATGCCCAGCACTCCGGCGATCAAGAATTTCTTTGCACTGACCCTCATATCAATCCGCACCTTTCTCAAAGCAATTGCCTTTGCGCAACACCCTGCAACTCCTATCAGATGACCTTATTATACCTCCAATAATGACACGGTGTCAATATTTTAACTCCGCTTGGGCACGCTCCATATTCCGCCTACACTTTTTCGAAGAATCCGGTTTCCCCGACGACATCCCACCGATGGATATGCTGCCTAAATGGCAAACAGGTCCCGCACTGATCAAGCTGCGGAACCTGTTTGCCATAGTCAATATTCTTTTAAGAATCAGGGATCAGGCTATTATTGGTAGTACACAATATCCAGAAAAACCACCTGCTCCTGCCCCCCATTAGCAAATTGGTGCGAAAGCGTGCAGTCAAAGCATATGGCATCTCCTGTTTCCAGCGTATAGCTGTCACCTTCAATGACAGCCTCCAGAGTTCCCTGCTGCACAAGCACATATTCCTGTGTGCGGGGGGAATGTCCCTCAGAAAAATGCTTTTCCCCGGGCAATATTTTTGCCACGAAGACATCAAAACGCCGGGAAGCTGTAGCAGGGAAGTAGCACTGCGCCTGGAAGAAACCGTCATCATCTTCCTGCAAAGGAACATCAGCTCCGCGTACCAGCTGCACCTTGGGCATTGGCGGCGCTATCAACTGGGAGTAATCCACCTCCAAGCCATTAGCCACTTTCCAGATGGTATTGATGGTGGGATTTCCCTCCCCCTTCTCTATCTGCGACAACATGACCTTGCTGACTCCGGAACGCTCAGCCAGCTGACCAAAGCTCAAATTTCTCTCTTCTCTCAGCCGCTGCAAATTGGCTGCGATGATTTCATTTATAGACAAACTATCCACGCTCCTTTTTATAAGGCCATTGTTCCAGTTTTGCCGTAGGCAAAACCTCCTCTTGGCCTTTCAACGAGGCGGGAGATATTAACTCGCCGCCTGTTAGTAGTTTGCCGCCCTCACTTATGGAAGTGGGGGACATCTTGTACTCGTTATAATATATTTTACCATTCGCAAATTATACTGTAAATATTTCTTGACATAGCATAAACTTTATTTTATACTTTGTTCAATAAAATTTACAGTATGTTAGATATATCAAAGGAGTGATTGATATGCTTACTCTGGCCATAAATTCCCTGCGCTGTGCCTCACCAGCATCTGCCCGCTGGCAGATGCTGTTTTCCATGGCTATCTTTGGCACCTTAGGCTTTTTCAGCCGCTATACCAGCGCCATTACCTCTGCAGAACTGTCCTTCTATCGTGCAGCCGCTGCTACGATCCTCATTGGCAGCTGGTTCTTATGCAGCAGGCAGTCACTATCCTGGCGTCACCTGCAAAAGGATATGGTCTTCATGCTCCTCTCCGGCGTAGCGCTGGCGATAAACTGGCTCTTCATGTTTGAAGCCTTTCGCCATACTTCGATTTCCCTGGCCACCATCAGCTATTATTTTGCCCCGGTTTTGGTCACCATTATCTGCCCCTTTCTCTTCCATGAAAGACTGACTGCCAAACAGGTTTTATGTTTCATCATGTCCACCCTTGGGCTGGGGCTGATTGTGAATATTGCGGACTATATGCCCGGAGCCGGGGATTCTCTTGGCATATTCTACGGACTCCTGGCTGCTGTATTTTACGCCGCCTTCATAATTCTCAACAAATACATATGCAGTGTCGGCAGCATGGAGCGCTCTTTCTACCAATTCGGCATAGCAGCGCTTATCATGCTTCCCTATACAGCACTGACTGACGGCTATCACCTGCTTGACCTTGACCTCATTGGCTGGAGCAGCCTCGCCTTTATCTGTCTCATCCACACCGTCATCATGCACTACGCCTATTTCCAGGCTTTAGGACAATTGACGGGCCAGGAAGTAGCAATCCTTGGTTACATTGACCCCCTGGTAGCCGTATTCATTTCATACTTCTTTTTCAACGAAACCATGACAGGCAGCCAGATTCTTGGGGCCTTGATCATATTTGGCTTCACTTTGTGGAACGAACTGCAGCCATTCCCTGCGCATAAGGGCATGGCATAGAGATCAGGCATGAAGCAATCGCCAAAAGCATCGAAGTGCAAAACAGGTCCCGCAGCTTGAGCAGTGCAGGACCTGTTTTTGCGTGCAATATTCTTTTAGGATCCAACCTTCCAGTAGGATTTTGGTAACTTTTGTGCAATTTTTCGGCAGCATCTGCAGGAAGGTCTTGGCCCTTTCCAGGAGCAGTTCACTGCTTTTCTACCTCCAGGAGTTTGCACAGACAGTTATAGCTTATCTCATAGATGGAGTAATATTTGAATCCCACCTCTGCTGCCTCCATGGCCTGCCGCTGCTTGTCAGTCACCACCACATAAGGATAGATCCCATACATGAAGGGGAAATAGGCATAGAGGAAACTGATTTTTTCCTCCTCAGTCATCTCCGGGCAAAACTTGTCCAGGCAACGGCGCACCGCCTTGATGGAAGCACCATAAGCTCTTTTGAATTCCACTAGATTCTCTTGGCGGCTGTTTTCTTCCATGTCGAAGTGATTCATGGACAGTAGTTTCAAAAGCCGCTGGCGCTTTTCCAGAGATTGGGACAGAGCAGCGGCCAGCTCTCTGCGGCTCATGCTGGTGTGCTCTGCCATCATCCCATTCAGATCTGCCACCCACAGCTCATATTC
The DNA here is from genome assembly GCA_015058655.1 of Pseudoselenomonas ruminantium. Lineage (GTDB taxonomy): Bacteria > Bacillota > Negativicutes > Selenomonadales > Selenomonadaceae > Selenomonas_B > Selenomonas_B ruminantium_C. Next base: position 16,215 of record SVBX01000038.1, on the reverse strand, counting down.
TCTCTGCAGCAACGCCAGGAAAATTTCCTCCTTTGTGTTGAAGTAATTGTAGATGGCTGTACGGTTGAAAGTGGTGACCTTGCCCACCTCCTTAAGAGTGATATCCTTGAAGCTCATGGTTTCATACAGTTTGGCGCAGGCATCAATAATGCTCTCCCGCCGCGCCTGCATCTCCTCTTCCGAAATTTTGGGCATCTGTTTCCTCCTTTGAACGACATCATATAACTTTTATTAGATGGTCTTATTTTAATCCCAATAATGACATAGTGTCAATATAATTGTCAAAAACAGAGCCACTTGCGATAGTTATCATTCGAAATCAGCCCTGCATCCATACATATTGGTAATCAGCTTTCCTATCCTGGATAGGCTCTGTGGTATTCCTACAGGCTTTTGCTCTACTAAAAATGGCCTGCCTCTCCTGACAAGCCATTTTCCTGCGCTCCTATATTCCTCTTGCTTGTCCGTCAAGAGCACGACCTCAAGCAAAGTATTTCTCCTTATCTAGCATGTTGGTTTTCTTAGCCAGAATGAAAGTGGTGGCAATATTAGCGCTTTCGTTGCAGACGCCGTTGAACATGGCCGCAATGGGCTCTACGCAGAGAATGACTGAAATCGCCTCCGCTGGCACGCCCACCACTGTGAACAGATAGGCGATGCAGATGATACCGCCACAGGGAATGGGCGGCTTGGCAATGGCCATGATGCACACAGAAACCCACAAGGTAAGAAAGAGGCTGCCGGACATGGAGATATCGTACACCCGCATCAGCATCAGGGTTACCAGCGAGAAGAAAATGCAGTTTCCCGCCTTGTTCAGCTGCACCCCCACGGGAATGGAAAAGGCTGCCAGTTTGGCATCAACGCCCAGCTTATCCGCACAGAACTTCAGCACGAAAGGCAGCCTGGCATGGGAACTAGACACCGTGAATACCAAAGGGCTCAGCCCCATGATTTTCCTGGTCATGGACAGAGGCGATATACGGCCAAAGAGCAGGATGGTCATAGCACCCACGACCCAGACCACGGCCACTCCCATAACCAGCCCGCCAAAGAGGCCGCTGAAGGTAACAATAGATTCCAGGCCGGTGCTAGCCAGCAGGGAAGCCATGGAGAGGAACACCACCAACGGGATGGCCTTGACGATGACCTTCAGGGTAACGATGACGAAGCGGAACACGAAGTCAATGCACTCCACAGCCCCTTTGGCCTTATCCCCCATCTTATTGAGAATCAGACCAAAGAAAATAGCTAGGAACATGACTTGCAGGATCTTGTCACCCTTGAAGGGTTCCACCAGATCCCTGGGCACGATATCAAAAGCCATCTCCTTGATGGAAGCATAATGGACAGCTGCAGCATTTCCCTCTGCCGGGGCAATGCCGGCCTGCATATAGGTCAGGTCGCCGGCAAAGAGCAACAGGCCCATTCCCAGACCCAACAGGGCAGTGATGACCTGCAAAAAGCCTTATACGGAAAAAATCAACCACAGAAACCATGGCTCGTCGGTGTCATATCTTGTTGGATATGGATGAAAACCATGTTAAAGACCGTATGACCTACAAGCAGTGTGCAAAGAAAAATGAGGTAGGTTATGTTACTGTGGCAAGTACTGTCAAAAAATTTGCCACTAACGGATTGGAGGACGCACTGAAATATCATTGTAACGAAAACTCCAACAATGCACGACGCAAGGTGGATGGTCGTATGGAGGCCACACTTGTGCAGATTGCCTGTGGTCCCGTTCCTGAAGGCCATAGCCGTTGGACAATTTCCATGCTTGCAGATGAGATGAAAGTTAGATTCGGCGAGAATTCAATCAGCAGGGATGCGGTTTGGCGTACGTTAAAAAAAATGAACTTAAACCACACCGCAGCCAATATTGGTGCCTGCCGCCGGTAACTGATGCGGAATTCATTGCCGCCATGGAGGATGTCCTTGATGTATACGAGCGTCCTTATGACCCTATGCATCCTGTTGTCTATATGGATGAGAAACCATACCAACTCTTGGGAGATGTACGCGAATCGTGGGCAATGCGTCCTGGCGATGATAAAAAAGTGGATTCTGAGTATGAACGGAAAGGAACATGCTGTATCTTTGCAATGGTTGAACCATTGGCAGGTCGGCACCATGTTAGCGTACGTGAACATAGGAAAGCAGTTGACTGGGCAGAGGAGATAGAGTATCTGGTAGATGTAATGTATCCCTCTGTTGAGAAGATTGTTCTTGTTATGGACAATTTGAACATCCACAAGCCTGCTTCCCTTTATAAAAGGTTCACTCCTGAAAAAGCTCATAGGCTAATTAGCAAACTGGAAATTCATTATACCCCAAAGCATGGGAGCTGGCTGGACATAGCAGAAATAAAGCTGAATGTGATGACCCGCCAATGTCTTTCACGCCGTCTTCCATCTGTAGAAAAGCTTCGTAAAGAGCTTTCCGTATGGGAGAGCAAACGAAATAATTCCTATGCCAAGGTTGATTGGCAGTTTAAGACTGCCGATGCCAGGATAAAATTGAAATCTTTGTATCCGCATGTAACGGAAGAAAATTGAGAATAAAGTATCGTTATCAACAAGATGCTACACTAGACATCTTGCTTTATCCTGCTATTCTTGGCAACAGGCAAAGTTTTTCTGCATCAGAGCAGGATTTCTTGGTGTTATTATCGAATAGATTTTGCAATTCAATGTAAAGTGATGCATGGGAGGTCTTGCCATGAATAAAAAAACCTTGTTGGTGGCTATTTTGGCCTTGACTTTAGGTATTGGCGGTACGATGGCATATTTTTACTTTCATTCCTTGTATGTCGCTCATACCGCGCCACCAGTTCCCCCCGCGGCCTCTGTACCTGCCCAGCAGGTCGCTCCCGCAGCCCAGCCTCAGACTAGTGGCGTGATTCCTCCGGCTAATGCTAATAGCGGTGCGGCTGCAGCTGGCACATTGACTGACAATCAGCTGGTGCTGGCCAATATTTCCTATGGTGCCGCCATTGATGCGGTGAGACAGAGTTATGGAGAGCCTTTTGAGATAGATCATGAGCACGAGAGAGAATTCAACGGTTCGGTCATGGTTTATGAGTATAAGGATACCTTTGACTTATATGTAGCAAATGGCATAGTCCAGTGCATCAAAGTTGATGATTTGAACGGCTTGTCTACTGCTCAAGGCATCAAGGTCGGTTCCACGATTGATTCTGTCATAGCCACCTATGGTCAGCCCAATCTAACAATGGGTGATCACTACATATACAAGGCAGCGTCTAATCCTGCCTTGGGACTAGACTTTGAATTCGAGCATGGATTTGTGGAAAAAATAAAATGCGGCGTACTGGATATTCATTGACAGAAGTCTGTAAGATCAGCCAGCCTGTGGCTTTTGACCGCTGACATACGACTGTCTGCCATCTATTGTATCCCCTCAATAAAAGGGTCTCATTGTAATGACAAGATATTACAATGAGACCCTTTTATCAATCTTTGATCAAAATATTTTCGGTGTACTATTTCTGTTCTTCCAGGAAGGCACAGAAGAAGCCCGCAAGGAAATCCTCATAAAGCAGCGCGCCCAACTGCAAGAGCAGTATGACCAGCTTAAAACCACCATGGAAAGACTGGACTACAAGATTGCCCACTATGAGGAAATCATGGCCAAGAATTGTCCTTCCCTCAAATCATAAGCACGCCCTTTCAGCGCATTCGCTCCCACCAGTCATCAAAGGTTCTTGGCTGTTCTCCATCCAGGTAGGCGGCTTCGCCGATTTCCGGCGTCAGCAGATTATATCCTTTTCCCTGGCTGGCCTGCAGCAATCTCTGATATGGTTCCTGCCAAGGATGACGGGCCAGTGCAAACTTACCGCCATGGGCGGGCATAAGCATCCTGGCCCCCACATCCATTGCTGCCTGAGCCGTTTCCTCCGGCAACATATGGATGGCATGCCAGGCCATATTGTACTGGCCGTTTTCTCCCAGCATCAGATCAAAACCGCCGAACTTCTGCCCAATGGCCTTGAAATGCTCGCCATAGCCGCCATCGCCGCTGTAATAGACCTTGCGTGCAGGTGTCACAAAGGCCATGCCGCACCACAGGGTCGGATTGCGTTGCAGGAACCGCCCCGAAAAATGCTGGGAAGGCAGGATATGGACGGAGAAATCCTCTGCCAGCCTGATTTCCGTATCCCAGTCTTCCTCATGGATGATGGACAGATCAAAGCCCCATTGCTCAAAGTATTCACCTACCCCCAACGGGCAGACGATATGCTTTACCTTGGGCTTCAGCGCCATCACCGTGGGATAGTCCAGATGATCCCAGTGGTCATGGGAAACGGCCAGCACATCTATCTCCGGCATATCCTCTGCCGTGTAGACATTGCTGCCTGGAAACGCCTTGTTGATGAAAAACAAGGGCGACGCATAAGAGGAAAACACCGGGTCGATGAGAATGTGCCTGCCTCCCAGCTGCAAAAAGAAGGTCGAGTGCCCCATCCACACTGCAGCATCACGGGAAGAATCCAGCTCACGCAAATCCGTCTTATGACTGAGCAGGGGCTCCTGGGGAGAAAGCTCTGACTTGTCCCCAAAGAGGAATTTAGCCATGGCTACAAAGCGGTTCTCACCGCTTTCCTCATTCATGACCTGCACCGGCACCAGATTCCGGAACTGGCCGTCCACATAGTGTGGCGAGGCCTCTATGCGCGCCAGCCGCGCCCCCTGTGGCAGCCTGCCAAATTCCGGGCGGTTCACAAAAAGCGCCCCGCCCCCCGCCATCATGCCCAAGGCTCCAAGACCTCCTAAAATAAATGTTCTTCGCTTCATAAAGCTGCCCCTCTGCCCAATCAATCTATTGTCATTCAATAACTTTACAGATTAGCCAGAATATCCTCTGCGACCTGCGCAGCCGTCAAGTGATTTTCTTTGGCCAGTGCCTCATAATCATAACGGTCATAGAAGTTCTTCGACAAACCGAAGTTCAATACCTTCATTTTGTCTGCACTATAGAAACGGGCAATCTTTTCGCCAAAGCCGCCGTCCAGGACGCCGTCTTCCAAGGTTGCCACCAATTCATGATCAGCTTTCAGTTTCTCCAGCAGTTCCTTGTCCTGTCCGGTGATAAAGAGAGGATTGATGAGGGTGGCCTCTATGCCCTGTTCTTTTAGCTTAGCCGCAGTTTCTTCCGCCAGGTTGTAGAAATTACCCAAACCAATGATGGCTACATGGCTGCCGTCCTTCACCACTGCATACTTATTGAGCTCATCATAGGATTCACGCACCGGACGCCTGGAACTGCCCACCATGGCATGGGGGACACGAATAGCCACGGGATATTTCTCCTGCGGAATTGCCCAATCAAGCATGGCCTGGTATTCTTCCGGCGAAGTCGGTGCCAAATAAACGAGGTTCGGGATATTGCTCATCATGGGAATATCGTAAAAACCCAGATGTGTCACATCGTTCATGCCATACATAGACGCCCAGAACACCAGGAAGGTGGCAGGGGTATTATTGACGCATACATCCTGGGAAAGTTGATCATAGGTGCGCTGGAAAAAGGAAGAAAAGTCGCCAAAAACGGGATGAGCACCATTCCGCGCCAGACCTGATGCCATGGCCACAGCCTGTTCCTCGGCAATGCCCACATCTATATAATGCTTGCCCAAAGCCCGACGGCGCTCCTGCGTAAGCCCCATGCTGGACGGCGTAGCAGCAGAAATGGCGATGAATTTCTCATCTTCCTTGGCCAGCCGCAGGAAGGTTGCTGCCGTCTGTTCGGCATAAGGGTCAACCATTTCCTGTCTGGCTTCACCCGTTTCGATATCAAAGGGCATGTGCCAGTGCCAGTCTTCCTTGTTTTCCTCAGCCAGCTTGTACCCCTTGCCCTTCTGAGTGACGATGTGGATAACCACCGGATGATCAATATCCTTGACCTCACTGAAGGCGGCAATCAAGGCTTCAGCATCATTGCCAGCTTCCACGAAGCGGTATTCCAATCCCATGGCCTTGAACAAGTTGCGCTCCGACTGCCCTTTGGTTTCCCGAAGTTCACGAAATCCCTTATATATACCGCCGTGTACTTCGGCAATGCTCTGGTCATTATCGTTGAAGACAATAATTAGATTGGAGTCCATCTCCCCGGCAGTATCCAGCCCCTCCAAAGCTTCACCGCCGCTCATGGAACCATCACCGATGATGGCAATGATATTTTCCTTGTCCCCCTTGAGATCACGAGCCTTGGCCAGTCCCGTGGCCAGGCTGATAGAAGTGGAGGTATGCCCCACATTGAACATATCGTGCTCGCTTTCCTCGGGATTGGTATATCCGGATACATCATCATAATGCTCCGCATAGAGGTACGCATCCTTGCGTCCCGTCAGCATCTTATGGGGATAGGCCTGATGAGAGATATCAAAGACAAATTTATCTTTCGGCGAATCAAAAACTGTATGCAGGGCAATGACGCACTCTACGATACCAAAATCCGGACCGAAGTGGCCGCCATGGACGCTGGCACGCTTCAGCATAGCCTCCCGCATTTCCTGTGCCAACGCCTTGCGCTGTTCCTCATTAAAAGATTTAATATCCTGCGGCCCATTGATTTTCTCTAAATACATGACATGCTCCTTTGCTATATCTGTAAACATCTTCAGCAGATGTTTGTAAGTCTATACCTTGGAGTCAGCTTCAAGTCAAGTATTTTTTGCAGCCCCCTATGACTTATGGCCGTAAGGGGAACATTGGGACAATCTATATATAAAACATCTGCGGCAATATTTACAGGGAAACCAACAAGCCATCCTTTGCCAAGTCTATTTTTAGTCTGGCTGTTGTCCATCATGAGCCTTCCAGGCACAATCCGTAACCTTCATGCCAGTAAACACTGCTCTAAAGCTGGACTCCTCTGGACTGCAGGCATACATCCCAAATCTGATTCTTCCTGCCCCTTTCCACATATGGCATACCCGCATCTGAGAAAACACCTTGCCATCAGCAGAGCATTCTATGCAATAGTCATCCTCTCGTCGACTGAATCTATACCACATGGTTTTGATATCTGCAGATATCGCTGTTGTTGCCCAATCAGAATATCCATGGTTTGTAACTACAGAACCAAGGTGTTGGAATTGCTCATTTTCATATTCCACCGAAGCTTTGAGCCAGTTCTCCGAATCGAGATACATCACAATGCCGCACTGGTCAAATCGCTGGTGGCTCTCAGTAAAGTCAGTTTTCACAATGAATGAAAAAATTTTTCTTCTGTTTCTGTCTGCAGCACAGGCGCATTATCATTGCGGAAGTGATAGTATGTCCTCTGCCACAAATCAGTATGTGGCATTGTTGTGATTTCTATCCTATCCAGCTCAACTATGTGATTGCTAGGTTCTCTGACCCATTTCCACTCCATGCCAATTATCTCCTTATGCTTATTTCACCAATTCTCAAACCGTTCATTTTGATTTAATTCTGCTATGCGAGCCATTTCTCCCTCGCTAAGCTGTAAATCATAAATATCATTGTTTTCACGGATATGCAATGGATTTTCTGATCCTGGTATAACTATATAGCCTGCTTGGATATGCCAGCGCAAAACAATCTGTGCTGGTGTTTTGCCGTATTTATGAGCTATTTCCTCTATGGTCTTGTTGGACAAAACCTTTCGGGTATTTCCCCGTCCTCCCAAAGGATACCAGGATTCTACAACAGTGTCATACTGTTTCAGATACTCTTTCAGAGCCGTGTTCTGATAGTAAAGATGATTTTCATTCTGCACCACGGCAGGAGTTATCTCCGCAATCCTGTTTATGCGTTCGAAATCTTGGGGCGTATAATAATTCGAAATGCCTATTGATCTGATTTTACCTGCCCTAACGCCTCGCTCCAGTGCTTTGTATACTTCTTCATCGTTAGCGCCCGGCTGATGTATCAGCATCAAATCAATATATTCTACCCCAAGGGCCGACAAGGAGTCATCAATGGCAGCATCAGCCCGTCGGTAGTCTCCTGGCATTATCTTGCTGGTGATGAACAATTCTTCCCGGCTAACTAGCCCCTTCTGGATTGCTTCCTTTACGCCCTTGCCCACTGCCTCCTCGTTGCCATAATACCTGGCCGTGTCAATCAGGCGATAGCCACATTCTATTGCAGTTTCCACGGCCTTCTCAGCCGTTTCTCCTCTCAGTGTCCATGTTCCAAGCCCCAGCACGGGCATCTCATAGCCACTGTTCAGCTTTACCATGGGACTGACTTTAACCGTCATGGCTGTCTTCTCCTTTCCTTCCTCCGGCACATCAGTTCTTGCAGATGTACAGCCCATGCACAGGCAAATCATCAGCAGGCATGATGTCCAGCACAGTTTTTTCAGCATCTCAATCTAACCCCCATCTTGAAGCGAACTATTCTGTCATTATTATCAGCCGTATCCTGCTTAAATCGCAAATCCGTTATGTTTCAAAATTACTTCCACAGCAGGGCACACCTTGTTGAATCCTATTCCCTGAGGACATTCAGCTTGTATCTCCTGCAGCAAGCGCATACCCGCCGAAGAGATATATTCCAGCCTCGAACATTCTCCCCTTATCCCCTCAACGTTCTTTGCTTTTTTCTCCGCCTCCCAGGCCATCAATAGTTCTGGTGCAGATATTCTTTCCAGTCTGCCTCCCAGACAGAACTGCATAATACCACTCTCAACGCTGCATTGCATTTCAAATGGCTTCTGTCCTGCAAAATCATCTTCTTCACGCTATTGCTTTGCACTGTCCAAAGCAATAATCCAATAGTGGCAATTCTGCCTTTGCCATCAAACATATTGCCGTTTTGTCTGTCATAAACACAGGATTAATCCGTTCCTGTGCCTTGGTAATTTCTTTGCTCATGTCAATCATCTTGCTAGTCATAACCGCCTCAGAAACTCCTGATGTGCTTTCTTCTTGAGAGCAAGTTGTCTTTCCAGTAAATGCTCTGATCAAATCTATAGACATTCTCCCCTGCCGCCCTTTGGCAAAAGATCTGCAGCCTTAACATCCCTATGCCGGTATCGCTTGCGCCCCTTGGTGACCTCACTATAATCTATGGCTTCTGCCGGACAGATATGCAGGCAGCCAAGGCATTCCACGCATCTATGCTGCCATACAGGGAATCCCTCCAGCCTGTTTATATTGCCTCTGGGGCAGATTATCTCACAAAGACCACACGATGTGCATTTCTCTCTATCACATTTAAACAACTCATCAATCTTTTCCTGCTGCGCCCGCCACTCCTCATGGTAGTTCTGGCAGAACTTCTTCAACAGTTGCCAAGTATCATGGGCTTCCTTGTTTCTTATAGCTTCTGCAATCTTCCTAATCTTCTTCTCTGCCAACCAGGCCCTGATTGAAATTCGCCAGTCAGCGGCAATGTCACGATAAGGAATGTAGTTGGACACCAGCCTCAAAAACCAGCTGCCGTGCAGTCTTCGATTCTTCCTTGCCAGTATCTCTTCGGCTTCCAAGAAGGGCCTGCCCCAGTAAGGCACCCCGCAGGTGGCGATAGCAAAGGTGTAAGGAGACTCATAGATAGTCAATTTCTCCAGAAACTCCTCCACCTGCAATGGCAGACCGAAGTAGTGCATTGGAAATACAAAGCCAACGCAATCTGCATTGACTGAAGGATCATCCTCAGCCAATGCCTCATGTATAGACCGAATCTCCACATCCGACAGCCGTTCCTGCAAAGCTCTTGCTGTGTATAGTGAATTGCCTGTTGCTGAATAGTAATATATCACCGTGCTGATAACTGTCCCCTCCCTTGAGAGATACCAAATTATTCCCTAATCTTATTCTAGGCCTAAACCAGATCTTGTTCAACCTGCGATTCTCAGATGTAAGAGGGCGAATATGCGCATTGATGATCCGCGCGGACAGCATTGTGGTAAAGCGAAGCCAGTTAGTGCGCGGATTCATGAGAAAGCGGTAGTAGGTGTTCTTGGAAAAGCCCTCACGAACGTGTCCCAGCTTATTCTGCATGTAGAAGCTGCCCATACGGAACGCGTTAGTCAGCGTGTAAGTGAACAACTCATTGACGGGAACACCTTTTAACTTCGCGCCGCCACACTTACGCAAAAGGCGCAGGATTCCATAGGCAATAAGAAAATTGGCGATAGTATGGGAAATGTTCTTTTCAAATGATACAATAGACATGGCGTAAAACCTCCTTGGATAGTAGCTGGGTAGCACTTCTATTGTACCAAGTTTTGAGGCTTTGCGCCTTTTTTATCTTCTGAGATATACAGTTTTCAAGGAACTTCATCTATTATGGGTGTGGGAAGTTTGAGTTCATTAATTTTATCCCCCTTCAATTACCAAACCTTTCTCAGCATGACCGAGGCAGAAACATCCTTGTCGTGGCTGCCCTTTTGCAGCTGAAGATCGCCGCCGAAAATCCAGCCCTTGGCAAATTCGTTTTCACCGCCGACCGACAGGACGAAATGCGTCTTGTCCTGATTATTTTTCATCGTATAGACCTGATTCCCGTCGCCCTCATAGCTGAAACTCAGTTCGGGATTCGCTCCTGTGAACGCATGCTTGACGCCAAGCCTTGCCGCATAATGACCGCACGAAAATTGCCGCTTGAACTCCACGCCAAGCTGTCCGGCAAAATAATTGTTCCGCTTTGCTCTCATCTGCCGGTCAAAAATCCCCGCTCCCGTTTCTGCATACGAATTTTGCTTCATCGTGGAATACTGCAGATTGATGAACGGCGAAACATGCCAGATTTTATTCGGCTGCAGATTGTGCTTGTACTCGCCGCCAATCTCAAAAATATTGGAATCGTATTTTGCATCCGTCGCAAGCCCGATCGCAGAAAGATTTCCGCGCAGCTTGTTCCGGATTTTCCCGCCGTCGATGTAAATGAATGCATCATCGGCATTTCTGTGATAGCCGCCGTAAACGCCAAAGCGTGTGTCATAGATATTGCCGCTGGAATTCCTCGCTCCCATGCCCGTCGCATCATAGCTGACAAAAAATCCTGCGCGCCAGTTTTCGCTGACTGCCCTGTCATAGCCGCCGCTGATTGCCTGTCCGTGATAGTTCGCGCCGCCTTTCAGCTCGCCCCAGTTCTTCGTGAATTTGACCCAGAAATTGTTATCGACCGGCGCGGGAAGTTCCGCCTTCATCGGCATTGTCAAATGATTTTCGTCATCACCGTCGGAAAGATGGTTCACAGGCATATTCAAATCAACGTTGAAATCCTGCATGGAAAAAGCGGTTGCCAGCCGGTCGGAAATCACGCGATTGGCAACGGTGCTTGTTTGCGCCGCGCTCATCATCTGCGCTGCATCCGAATTGCCGATTTGGTCAAGAGCCTGACGGGCGTTCTCTGCGTCCAGATTATAAACAGTCCGCAATTCTGATTTTCTGTCATCGCCTTGCAAGGCTGCATACATATTGCTCACGGCATTGTACGTTTGGGCTTGCTCGGCAGTTAATGCGCCCAGATTATTTTCTGCTTTCGCCGTAACGGAAATTGTATTGCCGGAAATTTCTCCTTTGGCACTCATCATCCCGGAAAGCGGCGTATAATCCGCAGAATTTTTCAATTCGCCTGTAATATTGTTCGCCGTCAGAACAGTCATCTTTTCCTCCGGCAAAATGTTGACAGCCGCAATGGTTGAGCCTTCCACATTGGCATTGCCGTTCACCACGATATTGCCTTTTTCACCGCCGGCGCAGCCGCTTAATGTACCGTCAGAGACCAAATCGCCGTTAATCGTCATCGTTTTGTCACTGTACGCAGAACCTATCGTGCCATGATTGTAAAATTTGCCCGTTGTGTCATCCGTGAATCCATCCGCTATTTTGGCGCTCATGTCATTAACCGTAAACGTTCCGCCGAAAAGGCATGCGTCTTTTGCCACAGTTACATTAACCACATCTGCCGAACCGCCGTAAACAAGATTTCCATTGACGTTTATTTTCATATTGTCCATGCCGTCAATATCGCCGTCATACTTCATCGTATTGTTGAAATTCAGTTTCGTCACCAGGTCGGGAATGTATTTGGTGTAAAGGTATTTGCCGCCCTTATATTGCAGCTTCAAGCCATCAATTTTTGTAAACGTGTGATCTCTAAGTTCTACGCCATCAACCGGTGTTTCATAATCAAACATTCCGGTCTCAGGGCTGAAATGCTTCCATTGGGACATGATATTCCCCTTGATCTCTGCGCCGTCATTTATGTTAATCGTGTCCACGAAAGCCGATGAGTCGATATATATCGCATTTCCCCCATTTGCGGAGTTGGCAAGGAGCTTCCCGGAGATATTGACCGTATTTACCATAGGGGCGTTCAGGTCGCCATTTTCCAAATCGGTGAAGCTCCACGCATCACTGATGTCATTGATTTCCGTAAACCCAAGATTTTTTGCAGCTATAATTTTGTTGCCATAGTTCTGTCTTACATAGCGCATAAAGGATCCGCGATATTCCTTAATTGCCCCCAGCCCATTTGCGCCGAAATCAAAACTCAGGGCATTTCCGCTTTTACCTGTGGCCGTAACCGTGCCTGCGATATTCACATTATGATTCTTCCCGTAGGCAATCAATACACCGTCGTTATAATTGCCGTCCGCATGGATTTCCGTACCTTTTGCCACCGTAAGGGTATTATTGATACCGTCAACACGGACACCCACAGCGCCTTCACCGTCAGCAAAAATATTGCCGGTCTGGGTGATATTGTTATGGGAACCGTAAACGTGCAAGCCCACACCCAGGGTAGAATGATTATAGCCATCAACGTATGCGCCATTTTTTCGCGCAGAATATCCCTGGGTATTGGTAAGCGTCAAGCCGTCAGCATAAATCGAGCGCCCATAGAAATTTTTCCGGTCAATGGTGTAGCCCATATCCTGCAGAGCCGCCAGCTCTACCTCCATAAAATTCACATAGCTTCTGTAATTCTGGTGGCTCATCATGCTTCTCGCCAATTCCAGATGACTGAGCTCCGGTCTCCCTTCCCATAAATTTACGGGAATGCCGCTGATCTGCTGACCGTCAGCCCGCGTAAAGGTTTTGCCGCCCAAGGCCTCGGTAACATTTTCGCCTGCAAAATAAGCGTAAACCTTGCCGGAGTTTCTTGCCTCCTGCGAAGCATCGACTACAAAAACATCTTCCGCACTGAGCAGCGATTTTTTGTCGGGATGTTCTTCCAAATATGCCGCCAAAGAGGAAATACTCCCTTGCGAGGACAGAATTGCGGCATGTGGCTTTGCCTGTCTGCCATATTGGTCATAAAGATGTGCCGCATAATTTTTTTCATCAAAGTCGTCAAAATAGAATATTGAATAATCCTGCCCCGCAAAGTTTATGGACAATTTTTCTGTACTGGCCCCTATTCCCAAACTGTGACCGATTTCGTGAAACATAACCGCTGCAATATCAACGCCAAGAATGCTTTGCGCCATAGGGCTGGCATAGTAATCCGGCCTGATAAAACCATAGCCGCCGTCACCTTCCGGGCCCGTACCTATATATTGCCCAATGCCCACCAGACCAACGGCCATATCATCCGTTGTAAGTACTTTTTGGGTTGGTGAATCATACGGTACGTCTTCCAGATTATTAAATTGCTTAACCCTTTGACCGCTCTGGAAAAGTTCCTTGAATAGATCAGGATTTCTTGTTAACTTTCCGTTCCTTGTGGACAGAGATATTGCGCCGGCATTTGCTTTATCGAACGTGCCGACAAAATATTGCACAGGCTCAGAAAGATTGGCACCCGGCCCTAAAATTTCTGCCCACCAGCGGAAGGCATCGTTCAAGCGGCTTTTTACGTCACTCGTTAAATCATAAGTGAGCGCATTTGGCTCAAAAAATGAGGCTCTTCTTGCCGTGTAGTCGCTGGAACCGTAATATTTTATGTTGAACAGCGTCTTGCCGTCCCAGTCAATATTAAATTGCTCCACAGCCTCAGCAGGCTGCGGCAGGACAGCCCCGCTGACACAGATGCCTGCTGCCACGGCAAAGAGGATTGCTTTTTTCTTCCTTGCTGATAAAAGTTTTTTCATCGTCTTCGCTCCTTGAAACGCCCTTTCGCTTTTCCCCGTTATATGGAATAAGCCCTACTGACGCTTTCCAAGCGCCAACAGGACTATTTTCCAGATTTCACTTTCCCTGCCTTCTTACTTTAGTTCCTGTACTTATTTTTACTCCTTCAAGCCGGGGAATTTCTGCTTCAGGAAATCAACAAATTCCTGCTGGCTGTAAACTTTCCCTGTGCTCTTTTCCACATAGGTATTAGCTTTTTCCAGTCCGCCATGGTCTTGGGATTCAAAGCCCAGATCCGAAATAGCCTTACGCATTCCGTCATAATTCACAAAAACACCCAATTTAGTCGTTCCCTTTACCCCGGCCTTCTTCAGCAGGTTTGCTACCTCCATGCTGTCTATATACATTCCGCCGTTCACATTGTCCAACTGGTCATCCGTCATTGCCTTGGTCTTAAACTTTGCATCCATGTTACATCTTTTTCTAACTCAGTCCCGTTAATGCTTGTTATTCCATTTTTCGCCATTCTTTGGCAAAATCCTGCCTGTGCCATCACCCTTACCGGCTGCAGCTCCCCAGTCCAGTTCAGCCTCGTCCATCAATGTCATTAAGTTAGTGGCATGAGAAAATGCTCTGAGTATAGACACCATGCAGGATTCAGGGTAAACAGGTACGAGAGATACAGCCTCATCGTAAAAACGGCATGACAAATAAGCGGTTAGAGGCCGCTAAAAAAGTTATTTTGTGCAACTATTATTAATTAACGACAATTGAAGCTTTTGGCGCCATGAGGAGACTTTTTCCTCTCATAATTCCTTCCTGCACGCACAGGACAATATCCAGCCTTCAGAATCCAGCCTATTATGTCCGTATGATGCTGCGCACGCTTGTCCATGAGCAGAAAGTCATGGCATGTCTTCAGTGCCTCGCTTATGTTAAGCCTGTACACATACCGCCATTTCTTTTTCTGTTCCTTGATTCTCATTACTGCTTCGGCGTGATTAGTGATTTCCATGCAGAAATTGTAAAGGATCATGCGACTCCAGACTTCCTGTATGACGAGCTCTCTCTTTCTGGAGTGAAAGTGCTCCGCTCCCAATATCACCTTGAGAAACCGGAAAGAGGTTTCGATACCCCAGCGCATTCTGTAGACAATCTTGAGCCTGTCTGGAGGAAAGCTGTTGCTGCTCAGATTTGTGGCCAGGTACTCGTATGAGCCATTTTCAAGCTTGATGCAGACCAGGCGGATATTGAGGTTAATTTCCCCATCCTGCAAGTCAAATCCACGGTCGGCTACCAGCAGGCGTTTGAGGCCGGGAGGATTCTGCCTCTTGCACAGCAGGCATATGGCCTCGTATTCGTTCTTGAGCCTAGCCGGTTGTATTTCGGCATCAACGTACTTGTGGGACCCCAGGTCGTACAGTGCCACCATATGGACACCAAAATATTTGTTTGGGCCGCGCACGAAGCAGTCGTAATCCCAATCCGAATTAAACGCAAGCCCTGTGCCGTCGCAGGCCAGCAACTGAAAGCCTTCAAAAGTCTTGCATTCAAACTGGCTGTTGAAGTGGTGAAACACCGTAGGAAATGCGTCTGAGGAAAACTTTTGAAGCTGCTGTGTCAGGGCGGATTGGGTTGGTGCCATGTCCGGCGAGCACCCGGCAGCCATGAAAAAACGGCGGGAGTGCTCGAAGGTTGTGCCTTTCAGTGCACCAATGGAAAGCAGGATAACTGATTTAAAGCCGGCTTTTCGGTTCCTGGTGAAGTAAGTGCCAGGAGCCTTTGAAAATTCCGTGGGTGTCATTGTGTCAATGGCACCCACCAAACAGGTAAGTGTGGACTCAGCGATATTCATAATGAGCCTCCTTGTTGTTAGTGTGATTGGACACCACTTCTAACAACAAGGGCGCGTTTTCGTAAGAAAACGCGCCACACATATTTGCCTGTTTGTCAAGCTTTTTTTACAAATTTTGGGTGATATTCATTAAACATATGTTCTGTTTCTTAACTTAATGACATTGCCTGCTCTAATGCACATCAAAAGATTTGCAGAAGCAAACAAGATGTGGCATCGATGAAGATTTTTCTTGATTCCACGATAGACGGTTTTCATATAACCGAAATGTTTTTTCACAATCAAGAATGGATGTTCCACTTTGCAGCGTATGGATGACTTGCGACTGTCTTCCAGCCGG
>SVBX01000037.1 GCA_015058655.1 Pseudoselenomonas ruminantium | reverse complement strand
CCTTGACGGAAAATACCAGGTAAAGTCAAACCGCGAAAGCGGCTACGGCCGCTTCGATCTGGCCTTCTTCCCCCTGCACCCCGGCACTCCCGGCGTTATCCTGGAGCTGAAAGCCGCTGGCTCTGAGGAAGAACTGGAAAAAAGGGCAAAAGAAGCCCTGCAGCAGATTGCAGAGAAGGAATACTGTGCCGAGCTATCCCGTCAGGGCGCGTCAGATGTCTGGCGCTACGGCATCGCCTTCCACGGCAAGAAGGTCTGCATGACAGGCACACAGGAATGAAAAAAGGGAACGCCCGCGTCACTTGGACGCGCAGCGTTCCCTTTTTGCTATAGAATTTTTGCTATCAGAACATCTTCCCTGCCAAAAACCACATTCTCTGGTGGCTCCGGGCATCATCACTCATCAGTTCGTCCGAGCCGATGCGGCGGGCGTAGTCCAGGCGGGCGAACCAGTTGTTTGGCTGCACATAGGTAAGGCCTATGCCCCAGCCTTTGAGGGTCATATTCCCTTCATTGCCGGACCTGCCGATATTGACATGGCCGGCATCGAAGTAGGTGGAAAGGGTCAGTCCCTTGAGCTTGGTATGCCAGCGCAGTTCCAGAGTGCCCAGGATGCCTTCGTCACCGGAGGCTTCGCCCTGGGGATAGGCTCTCACGCCTTTGGCGCCGCCCAGATAGATGTGCTCGGAGCTGTCAAGATTGCTGGAAGCTTTCTGCCCGGAGAGTTTCATCAGCACATCAAAGTGCTTGTCAAAGGCATGGACAGCGTTCAGGTCAAAGGTGGCCTTGGTGAAGCGGCCCTGAGTGTCGCCAGCCCTTGCCATGGCTTCGGCGGCATCGGAGTCCGGGGTCAGGGTGCCTGTAGTGATGCCTGCGTTGTAGGTCATGACATTGCCTGTTCCTCTCACCATGCCCTCTATCCCCAGATTAAAGGCGTGGCTGTGCTTTTTCCAGGAGAAGTTGTACCTTGAGAGTTCATCTTTGATGTCACGATAATTGAAGCCGTATACCAGGGACATGGAGCTTTGTGCCCTGTTCCAGAGGGGCGTGCGGCCATAGATGCTCCAGGTATTGGCAATGCCCTCTGCGCCAAAGGCGGTGAAGGTGCTCCCCAGTTCATAGTCCGAGCGGGAGAAGCCCACGCCTATTTTGGTAGCGCTGTGGCCTACGGGCATTTCGTAGGCTATATTGTAGCCATGCTGCCTGCGGTTGGAGATAAGGAAACCCAGGTTCAGCCTGCCCCCTGCGCCGCCGGGGTTATTCCAGCTGCCCTGCAGGCCGTAGCGGTAGCGCCCTGCGGATTTGCTGCCATAGTTCTCGGCGTAGAGTATCAAGTCCGTGGCTTTGGTATCTGCTACCTTCACCGTCAGGTCACTGGTGCCCTGCTTCTCACCGGGGCTGAGCACTCCCACGGTTTCTATGCCATTAAGGTCACGCAGGTTGAAAAGCACATCTTCGATATTGCCTGTCCTGATGATGTCCCCTTCCTTCAGCCCTGAGAGCAAGCCCTTGGCCAGGCTGCTTTTCAGCTTGCTGTTGTTTTCCAGCTTCACCTTGCCATAGCGTCCCGGCTCTATCTTGATGAGCAAGTGACGGTCTACGGCAGTCTGATTGGGGATATAGGCGGCAGCGGCGGGGTAGCCGTGGGTACGGGCATAGCGGGTGATAGCATCTACAGCCTGGTTCAGTTCCTCCGCGCCGATTTCCTTGCCCACATAGGCTTTGGTTTCCTTGCCCAGTTCCTCATCCGAAAGCTTCATGCCCTCATGCTCCACGGTGATGCCGGTGAGGGTGAAGCGCAGGTCTGTCTGCACAGCCTCCCCTGCCGGGGCATTGTTCTCTATCTTCCCTGCCTCCTGCACCTGCTGATGTTCAAGGCTCTCTCCGGGAGCAGGCACCGCAGGAGCCGCCCCTGCGGTGAGGGGAGCTGCTGCCATACCCAGTGCCAAAGTGCTTGCTGCGATTGTTTGCTTATCCCATTTCAAGATGATTACCTCCCGTAGGGAAACCTCCTGCCATGCCTATCGGCAGGAGGTTTCCTGCATATTTCAGTTATTAGGCGTTTTCTTCGGTTTCGCTGACAGATTTTTGCTTGCTGCCTGCATTGCTGTTCTGCCCACTATCAGAGTTCCCCTGCATCTCTGCCATGGAGATATTCTCTGCTTGCAGCTCTACTTCTTCCAGAGTAGCCGGGGGAGCTGCCTTGCTCTGCTGGGCGGCTACCTCACTTGCGCTCATGGAAGCGGGTGTGCTGACGCCTTTATTGACCATGGTCAGCATACCGCCACCGGCAAAACTCTGTCTGATGTTCCCACCAGATGCTGCCGGAGTCTGAGGAACCATGGTCTGCTGCTCCACAGGCGAAGCGGTGGTCTGGACATTAGGCAAGGTAGAATTTTCCGCTTCGGTGAGAGCCTTCATGGTGACATTTGCCACCTCTTTGATTTCGCCCTTCCCCGCAGATTGCAGTACCTGCCCCAGGGTGGTAGTGGAAGTCTGAGTAACAGGTACCGAAGCTTGCTCGGCAGCAGGAGCTGGTGCCGATGCAGGTGACGGCGACGGCGTAGGCGCAGGCGCAGGTGACGGCGACGGCGTAGGCGCAGGCGCAGGTGACGGCGACGGCGTAGGCGCAGGCGCAGGTGACGGCGCAGGCGCAGGTGACGGCGACGGCGACGGCGCAGGTGACGGTGACGGCGACGGTTTAGGTGCAGGTTCATCCTGCGCAGAACTCGGCATCAGCGGCATATAGAGTTTATAAACTCCCGTCACCGGGTCTGATTGGGGAAGAAGTTCCGGGGTAGTCACATTCATCCAGTTAATTCCATTTATAACCTCCGCAAATGCATCACTTGCCATCTGGGTGGTGCTCATAAATCTAGTGGTAGCGCTAATGGTTCCCATGTTATAAGCATTGGTTATCGTTACTCCACCCAAATTATCCCACACGGTACCAGAACCATCGCGTTTCGCACCTACAATATCTCCAGCAAAAGAAGTAGCAGTAACAGCTCCCTTGTTATAAACATTTTTGATAATTGGACTACCCTCAGACCATCCGACAAGGCCACCTGCCGCCGTTACAGCGGAATCGCCATCACCATTATTAGTTACTGTAACATTTCCTTCGTTGTAGGCATTTTCCAAAGTTCCTGCGTCCATTCTGCCTGCAATTCCAGCTCCGCCTCTGCTCTTAGAAGTAACTTTACCTCTGTTGTACACATTTACTATATCACCACCCATACTACTACTACTCCCCACGATACCACCGGCCGCTCCACTCCACTCCCCAGCATTTTCAAGGGTAATGTCGCCCGTGTTAAAAACATTTTTTATGGTTCCTGATTCCTTCGCACCAACAATTGCACCTACATTGTCAGCACCAGATCCACCAGTAGTACTGCCACCTATTCTCCCTACATTCTCAATCACGCCACCCTTCTGCCTGGCAAACAGACCTACATTACCCGTACTCTTCGTTATGACCAAGTTATCAATCGTATAATTCAGACCATCAAAATTTCCCTCAAACCCATCATCGCCCCCTCCGGCAATTGGCGTAAAATCCGCTACGCCAGACATATCCAGGGTTCCTGCCAGCATATAGTTGGCGCTGGGCGCATTGCTGATGGCCTGCAATTCAGCTGCATTACGCACCAGCTTGAATTCCATGGTTTTTTCCTTGACGCTGCTTCTGTGATTCGTTTCGCTAAGAGTATATCCGGCTGTATCATCGCCCGTGACCGTACCCACCTGCACAGTGCCACCCTTCGCTACCACCAGTTTTACCGATGCGTCAGTTGCAGTGGGAAGTCCGTCGATACCGCTTTTATCCGCCTTAGAGGTAAAGACAATATTTTGCCCCTCCAGAGTGATAGTTTTCGTAGCAGTAAGGTCACCCATGTTGATGATGTTGCCTGTCAAAGAATCATTTGCTAGAGCAGTGATAGCACTGCCAGCCTTGAAGTTCTCAATATCTGTATCGCTGAGAATCCGCGTAGAAGCATACAGCGCCCCCACATTCACCTGGGAACCTGCGCCGAACAGGATGCCATTGGGGTTAATCAGATAGATAGTGCCGCCGCCCTTTAGGGTGCCCCAGATTTCGGACATATTGCTGCCCGTCACCTGATTGAGGTAATTATTGGCATCGAAGGCCACCGTTTCACCTCTGGCAATGGAAAACTCCTGCCACTTGATGACATTATTGGCTACGGTACTGGAGATATTCATATCAAGGTTATTGTTGCTGTTTGCAATGGTCACCGCCGCATCATAGGTGGGATTCGTCGGCAGGGCTTGCACCGCCGGAGTCATGACGAAAGCCCCCACTGCTCCCGCCAGCAAGGTGGCCATCACTCTTGCTCTGAGTTTTTTGGTCAATAATGCCGCTTTCATCCTGCATCTTTCCTTTCCCTGTAAAACACGCAAAGCCTTCCCATTCAGGACAGCAGGCGCAAAGCACCCGCCTGCCCCAAAGAGGAAGGCTTCTTCTCAAGATTATTAATTTGTGGATAAATGCCTATTGTGAGTGCACTTCTGCCCCCCCCGAAAGGACAATTTCAGACGCAAAAAAACTGCATCCATCATGCAACACAAAAAACTGCGCTCTCATGTCCCTCTCTCCTCTCGTGGTGGCTGCAATTTATGGAAACTACACAAGTTATATTCTCTCTCCCTCAGCAAAATCCTGCCGGGAGGAAAAATTTATCTTGTATAAATACATCGACAGGAAGTAGGCAAAACTTAAATAATTTTGAGAGCAAGTCCGTATTTATGCTATACTGAACCCAAAGACAAAACGAAAACCAGCAGCGGAGGTGGCAGGAATGCAGGCATTGAAACGGCCCATGCCCGTGGGCATTGAGGATTTCAAAGACTTGGTAACGGGCAACTATTATTTCATCGACAAGACAAGATTCATCAAGGAGCTTATAGATACTCAGGGCAAAGTGACCCTCATCACCCGCCCCCGGCGCTTTGGCAAGACCCTCAGCCTTTCCATGCTGCAGTATTTTTTCACCCTGGAAAAAGCCGAGGAAAACCGCCAGCTCTTTGCCGGGCTGGACATAGAACGGGCTGGAGAGAAATACATGCAGGAGCAGGGCAGTCGCCCGGTGGTGTTTCTGACCCTCAAAGAATTGCAAGCAATGTCATTTGCGAATATGAAGGTGCTCCTGGCAGAGTTCCTGCGGAGGCTATATGGGCAGCATGATTATTTGGAGAGAAGCGATGCCCTTTCGGAGGAAGACAGGCAATATCTCTCGGGTATACGGAAAGCAAGCTATGATATGGAGCAGATGAAATTCGCCCTGTCTAATCTCCTTGCTGCACTAGAAAAACATTATCAAAAAAAGCCTGTGCTTCTCTTGGACGAGTACGACGCCCCCATCCTCTCCGCCTGGGAGAATGGCTACTATCGGGAGTGCATCGACTTCATGCGGGGATTCCTCGGCTCTGCCCTCAAGACCAATCCCGCCTTAGGCTTTGCCGTCTTGACCGGCATCACGCGGATTTCCAAGGAAAGCATCTTCTCCGGGCTGAACAATCTGGATGTCTGCGGTGTCCTGACCGAGCTTTATAATGATGCCATGGGCTTCACGCAGGAAGAAGCTGCAAAGCTTATGACAGATTGCGACCAGGAAGACAAACTGCCGGAACTTGCCAAGTGGTATGACGGCTATAGATTCGGACAAGCAGAAATATACAACCCTTGGTCAGTTATCAATTTCGTCCAGCATGGCTGCAAGTTCCAGCGATACTGGATAAATGTTTCCGGCAACAGCATCCTGCAGGTTCTGCTGAAAAATGCAGATGAAGCACGCTATGAGGAGCTGCAAAACCTGCTCCGTTTCCGTGAAGCATCTGTAGATACCATGATGGATGAGGGCATCATCTACCCGGATATCGAAACGGATGACAATGCCCTCTACATGATGCTCCTGACCACAGGCTACCTGAAAGCCATCGAAACCTGGCAGGATCGCCGTGGCCGCTGGTGGTGCCGCTTGCAGATACCGAACAGGGAAGTGCTGCTGGCCTATGAGGACGAAGTCCTGGCCAGAGTGGCAGGCCCCAGCAACCGCGTCCCCCTCTTTGCCATGCTGAATGCCATGACAGCAGGCAAGATGCAGGTTTTCCAAAAGCATTTAAGCAAAATCCTCAGGGATATGGTAAGCTACCACGACACCGCCCAGCCGGAAAGCTTCTATCACGGCCTGATGCTGGGCCTCACCGTCCTCATGGAGGGCGAATATCGGGTAGAATCCAACCGTGAAAGCGGCTACGGCCGCTTCGATCTGGCCTTCTTCCCCCTGCACCCCGGCACTCCCGGCGTTATCCTGGAGCTGAAAGCCGCTGGCTCTGAGGAAGAACTGGAAAAAAGGGCAAAAGAAGCCCTGCAGCAGATTGCAGAGAAGGAATACTGTGCCGAGCTATCCCGTCAGGGCGCGTCAGATGTCTGGCGCTACGGCATCGCCTTCCACGGCAAGAAGGTCTGCATGACAGGCACACAGGAATGAAAAAAGGGAACGCCCGCGTCACTTGGATGCGGGCGTTCCCTTTCTTGGCTTTTCCAAGGAAAAGCTTAACTTCCCTCGCTCTCTTCCTTGGCCTTCTTTTTCTCTTCCTTCTCCTTCTGCAAGGCCTTGTAATCCTTTTCGGAGATAACCTTCAGATACTCCTCAGGTATGCGTCTGAAGGCTTTGGGCTGGAGGCGGTAGAGTTCCTTGTAGCTGGCCAGGGCTTTTTCTTCCTCGCCCATTTCCTCGTAAATCTGCGCCATGATAAGGAAGGTGACAGGATTCTTCTGGTCCAGGGCCCGGGCGCTTTCGCAGTCGGAAAGGGCAGCTGCCCTATCTCCTCTCATGCGGTGGACATCGGCCCTGTTGAGGAAATTATACAGATTCTTATCGTCCATGGACACCGCCTTGTCGCTGTCCAGCAGGGCGCCTTCGTAGTCACCTGCCACCGCCTTGGCCCGCCCCCTGATGGCGTAGTTCTCCGCTTCATTGTCCTGGTTTTCCGCCGCAAAGACCCGCGCCATCTGGAACAGGGCCTCCCTGCCCAGGCCCAGGTCACTGTAGGTATCGGCATTTTCCCGCATCTTTTTCACCGCCTTGAGGCTGGCGGCAAGGGACTTGGCTCTTTCCTGCGCCATTTCATCACGGCGCTTTGCCTCTGCCGCCTGCAAGATGGCCCTGGCGCCGGTAGCCTTTTCCAGGCGGTAGGACTTGGCTACCATTTCCTGCAGCCGGGCGCCTGTGCCTGTCCTCTGCAGGAACTCATGGAGCGCTTCATTCACCCGGCTGTCCTCCAGGCAGGTGATGCCCCCCTTGCCATCACTGCGGAACTGCCACCCCTCAATGGTATCGTAGTCGTGGAAAGCCTTGGCCAGAGCCCCGGCTGCGTAGTAGGCGTTCTCCGCCGTATTGTCATACTCGTCTTTGGTCCAGTCCACAGAGAAGAGCTTTTCCCCATCTATGCAGACATCCCTGCGGCTCACCACTGTCACATGGCCTGCTCCGTAATCGGTCATGAGCTTGGCCAGTTTCAGCTCACGCAGGCCCGTATCAGGATGGTCGCTGTACTCCTCCTTGCGTCTGGGGTCCAGGTCCTGATATTCCATCACATTCTGGGTTTCATAGGTGAGATAATAGCCCATGCGGTACATGGCAGCCGCCCCGCCGCCGGGATTGAAGCCGGCAGAAGCCATCAGGTAAAAGCCGCCCTCGTCTGCTTCATCCTCCGTGGGCATGGTCACATTCTGAGCGATATGGTAGCCGGCCAGGGCGTTCAGCTTGTTCCAGTCCATGCTCCCCGTATCCGCATTGATGAAAGCCATGCCGTAATACTGGGCCACTGCCTTGGCATAGTTGTTGGCGCTGTGCTGCCTGAGGCCATGGATCATCTCATGGGCCAGCACCGCAGCCAGCTCGTCCTCATCGCACTGCAGTCCCCGCACCAGGGCGCGGTTGATGCTGATATAGTTGGTGGGATAGCAGGCAGCATTGAAATCATTGCTGTCATTGATGCCCCAGGCAAAGGGCAGGGAATTCACTTTCAGCACATAATCTCCCCGATTCACCAGCTGTTCCATGACCCCGTTGACTACTGTCCAGTCGTAGTCATTGCTGTCCTTCCCGTTAGCCTGCAGATCCTGCCTGCGGCTGCTGACCTGGGCAACGGGATCATTGCCCAGCTGCAGGACACTGCTGAGGCTTGATTTGTACGCTGCATATACCCCCAAGGCCTGAACCGCCGCCGCCCAAGGGTCAACCTTCGCTTCCGCCCTGGCCATGGGAAAGAGCGCCGCCGCTCCCACAAGGGCAGACAGGCACAGAGAAGTAATCTTATATCTTATCAAGGATAGTTGCTTTCTCATAATATCTCCTCCATGGCCTAATTTTAGCACAAAGTGTGCTTCCTTCCTACACGGCGCAACCGAAGACCTCTCTCAAAAATGGAAGAAATTAAGGCACTTCATGGCCAGCTTCCTGCTGTCTTCCTCGGGATGCGCCAAAATGTGCTCCAGGGTGTAGACATAGAAGAAAGAAGAAATAGGCACATAGCGCCTGCCCTTCACCATGTCTGCCTCTTGCCAGAGCTTCTTGTAGGCCTTCAGGAAATCTTCCTCCGTAGCCTGATATTTTTTTATGATTTTTTTCAGTTTCCAATCCTGTATGCAGTATTCATAGACTTTGGCAATCAATTCCTTTCTTTCGGGACCGGAAAGCTCACCTGCGTACTTATTTATCAGGTCATTAGTGACAGATGAGCGCTTCAATGAGTGTTTCATCTCCAAGATAAAAAGCGTGCACAGCGCCAAAAGCACACCGACAATCAACAGCTTCATAAAAAAATCTCCTTCTATGCAAATTTATGCTCTTTTTCTCTCTATGATAGCAAACTTTTTGCACTTTTTGACACTCGGTTACATTTTTTTTTCATATTTCTCTGCTAATATATGACCTGTCAGCAAGAGAATACCTTGTCAATCCCCTAGGTATTGCGGATCTTGTTGATTTCCCTGCAAGGGGGTTTATCCCACCCTCCTTGTTATCCCATTTCTCAAACGCTTTATCATCCCTTCCAAGCGTTTGTCCCTCCTGGATCGTGCAGGAGGGACTTTTTGTTTGCCCAAAATCAGCATGCAAGCTGCTGCCCCGTGTATATCGTAAACATCATTATTCCACGCAGTCCCCCACCAACGCCTACGGCGGTCTCCCGCCCCCTATGGGGGCGGACATTCGATATGAGCACTGATTATAAGGCCATTGTTCCAGTTTTGCCGTAGGCAAAACTTCCTCTTGGCCTTTCAACGAGGCGGGAGATATTAACTCGCCGCCTGTTAGTAGTTTGCCGCCCCCACTTATAGAAGTGGGGGACATCTTCTTCCGAGTTATATCGTTTGCTATAAAATATCCCTATACCACAAAGGTCCGGTAAAGCGCGCAAGGCGCTCACCGGACCTTTTCTTCACGGCAATTTTCAGTTCACATCAGCCGCCTGGCTGTCACGCTCTAAGGCCGGAGCTTCTCCTCTGAGAAAGGAAAGCACCAAGCCGACCCCCGCGCCTATGATAGCCGGCAACAGCCAGCCCAGCATCAGGCTGTAGAAAGGCACATACTGGGAAAGGATGTTGTTCATCACCGTCAGCTGCAGGCCGGCAGCATTCAGGGCGTCCATCACGGCGAAAGCCAGGGTGAAATCCAGGGCCCAGCGGTACACTGCCCTGCGCTCGCCGATGAAGCTGTGGAAAAGTGACAGCACCACCAGCACTATGACCAACGGATAAATCCCCACCAGGAAGGGCACTGCCAGAGAGATGATCTGGGTCAGGCCGATATTGGAAACCACGAAGCTGAAAGCCACGCCGAACTGCAAAAGGCGTCTATAAGACACCTTATTCTTCAAGAGCTTGTTGAAGAACCAGGCAGTGCCAGAAATGACGCCGCAGCTGGTGGTGAGGCAGGCAAGGCCGATGATGACCGCCAGCAGCAGGTTTCCTGCAGGTCCGAAGAAGATGTCCACGGCATTAGCCAGCAGCTGGCCACCGTTGGCCGAATGTCCCAGGACACTGGCGCTGGTCGCGCCAAGATATGCCAGGGAGCCATAGACAAGAGTCATCAGGAACAGTGCAATCAGCCCGGCCAGCAGGCAAACGCGGCCAAGAGCCTTGGAACCCTCCACGCCGCGCTGGCGCACAGCATTGACCACCAGCGTGCCGATGGCAATGGAAGCCAAAAGATCCATGGTCTGGTAGCCATCCTGGAAGCCCTGGGCAAAAGCAGACTCCACATAAGAGCCGGTAGCGGGCATGATGTCCCCCAGCGGCGCACCGAAGGCCCGCAGGAACATGATGACCAGGAACACCAGCAGCACCGGGGTCAGCATCTTGCCCACCCGGTCGATGAGCTTGCTGGGATTCAGGGCCAGCCAGTAGGTGGCGCCGAAGAAGATGGCGGTATAGATGGCCTGGCCGATGCTCATGGTGTCCTCGGTCAGGAAAGGACGAATGCCAATCTCGAAGGACACCGCCCCGGTGCGGGGCACGGCGAACATAGGCCCGATGGTGAGGTAAAGAATCACCAAGAGAGCAGTAGCGAAGGCAGGCCGGGTCATGCGGGAAATGAACTCGATGTACTTTCCACCCTGCATGGCAATGGCGGCAATGCCCATGAGGGGCAGGCCCACGCCGGTAATCAAGAAGCCCGCCATGGCCGGCACGACATTATCTCCCGCTGCCTGTCCCAAGGCAGGAGGGAAAATCAGATTCCCCGCGCCGAAAAAGATGGAAAACATCATGAGCCCCACGCCCAGGAGCTCTCCTTTACTTAGGCTGTTCATATAATTCTCTCCTAACGATTCCAGTCGCCCTCAGCCGCTTCCCATCGCACAATGTTCTCCCCAGGTGTACATTTGCGAGCATATAAAAAATCATGCCCACAGAACCCCGAGCACGACCGAATCAGCACGACTATTGAAATTTGATAGGGACATTATAGCACAGCCATATGTTACAATGCAACACATGATTTCACTGAAAAGACCACATAAAAGGCAGAACTATCTGACCTGCCCCCCCTGCTGCAGGCATAAGCTTGCATTGTTTCCCTGCATATGCACCAAGTCCCCTCTGCCTGTCAGAATTAGATTGACAATCTTTAGTACCTAGTATAAAATTCAATCTGAGACTAAAGACCAATTTGTTAATATCTATTCCTATAGAAAAGAGCGTGCAATATGCTGGTACATGAACTTATCAATCAAGGCGCTGGCAGCGACATTGCCATCGTTGACCACGACCGCCGTTTTACCTATGACGAGCTGAAGGAAGCCGTGAAGAACTGCCGCAACCGCCTCTATGCCGAGGGCGTGAAACCCGGCGACAGGGTGGCCATCTTCTCCCGCAACAGCGCGGAGTTCGTCTTTGTCTACATGGCTGTGGCCTCTTTGGGCGCCATTTCCATCCCCATCAATTTCCAGCTGTCAAACCGTGAGATTGCCTACATTATAAAGGATGCAGGAGCTCGCTTCCTGGTGACCTACGAGCTGCTGAATTTGGTGGATGCCATGGCAGCCCTGCGCTGCGATATCCGCCTGAAGCAGATCGAGACCAAGAACATCGGCAATCCCAAGGCAGGCCTTGAGGACGCTCCCGGCTTCCCCTCCCATCTGGACGAGCATGCCCCCTGCGTCATCATCTACACCTCCGGCACTACAGGGAACCCCAAGGGAGCCGTGCTGTCCCATCGGAACCTGGTAGCCAACTGCGAGCAAATCGTCTACATGGGCTGCAAGCCCGAGTGCAATGTGCTGTGCGTACTGCCCATGTACCACTGCTTCGGCTGGACCTGTGCCGTCCTCTACCCCATGTGGTGCGGTGCCACCGTGGTTATCCTGGACTCCTTCACTCCGAAGGAAACCATCAGGACCATCAGGGAAGAAAAGGTCACGGATATGTATGTGGTGCCCTCCATCTGCTCCCTGCTGACCAAACTGGCCACCAAGGAAGACATGGCCACCATGCGTCTGGTGGTGTCCGGCGGCACCACCCTGCCCCTGAAGATAGCCGAAGATTTCATGGAGAAATTCGGCCTGGAAATCTGCGAGGGCTACGGCCTTTCCGAAACCTCCCCCGTTGTCACCATGAACCCTCCCGGAGCTGCCAAGGTCGGCTCCAGCGGCGTGCCGGTGCATAACATCGAAATCCGCATCGTGGACTCCCAGAACCGGGATGTGCCCCAGGGAGAGCCCGGCGAGCTGATCTGCCGGGGCGAGAATGTCATGCTGGGCTATTGGAACCTGCCCGAGGCTTCCGGCGAAGCTCTCCGGGGCGGCTGGTTCCACACTGCCGATGTGGCTCGCATAGACGAGGACGGCTATGTCTTCATCGTAGACCGCATCAAGGACATGATTATCTCCATGGGCGAGAACATCTATCCCCGTGAAGTAGAGGAAGTGGTCTATCAGTTCCCCGGCATCGCCGAGGCCGCCGTCATCGGCATCGAGGACAAGCTCAGAGGTCAGGCAGGCGCCTGCTTCTACAGCCTCCACGAAGGCGCCAGCGTGAATATCCGGGAGCTGAAGAAGTTCCTGCAGGAAAATCTGGCCCTGTACAAGATTCCCCGGGAGTTCCACGAGCTGCCCCATCTGCCCCGCACTTCCACGGGCAAGATTGCCAAGCGCATGATTTGGGACGAATTCCAGAAGAATAAGTAAAGGGATTCCAGCCTCCTTTGTCGAATCACTGTAGGTATAGTATCTGCAGGTTCACGCAAAGGAGGTTTATTTATGCGCCCACGCCCGAAGATAAAAAGCCTGCCCGCCTTTCTGCTGGCCCTGTGCCTGGTCTTTTCCGCTGCCCTGCCAGTCTCGGCAGAAAAGACCGACTGGGCGGATAGCAATTACGACTTTCACAAAATCCAGAAAGCCCTGATCTATGACATAGAGCTTTCCGACACGGAAGAATTCGAAAGCGACCTGCTGGAGCAGACCCTGCAGGAAGAATATCTGAAAAACGCCATGCGCCCTGGCTACAGAGTGCTGGATGCCCAAAAAGCCGCCCTGCTGTCCCCTGAAAATCCCGTCGCGGCAGCAGATGTCTACATCAAGGCAGAACTCTTGAAATGGCATGACGATTCCTATGAGAAGCCTGCCTACACTTCCTGGGAAACCCAAAGGTCCACCCGCACCAGGAGGCTGCCCAACGGGGAAAAAATAGAGGACACCTACTACACCACCGTTCCTGTCTACCACCCGCCCCAGATTATCTACACCTCCACGGTGCGCCTGCGCTTCGAAGTCTTTGACTCGAAGACCGGACAGCGGGTCATGGCCCGGGACGAGTTGCGGCTCAGGGATGATTCCCACCACGGTCAGAAGGGCATTTTCGGCCGCATCTGCAAATCCTTCTTCAATGACCTGAAAAAGAAAATCAACGGATGACCCACCAAGGCACCTGCCCGAAAAAGCAGGTGCCTTTTTTAATGGATTCAATATCTAAAGAGAATTTGCTGCAGGCAAATGTTAATGCTATAATAACGAAATTATATGGTAGGATTTTGCAATCATCCTAATCAGCAATGGGAGGTAATCATTTTGCGGAAAACACTTGCACTAATAGCGTCAGCCGTTGCCCTGCCCCTGATGTGCAGCACGGCGCTGGCTGCGGAAGTCAATCCTTTCACCGATGTGCCCCGGGATCACTGGGCATATGATGCTATCGAACAGCTGGCAGCTGACGGTATACTCGAAGGTTACGGGGATGGCACCTATCGAGGAGACCGGGCTATCACCCGCTACGAAATGGCCCAGATGACAGCCAGGGCCATGAGCAAGGCCGTAGACGGCACAGACAAGGCTCTCTTGGACAAGCTGGCCGCTGAGTTCGCCGCAGAACTGAAATCCCTCGGCGTCAGGGTGGCTGAGCTTGAGAAACACGCCGACCAGGTGAAATGGGAAGGCATGCTCCGCTGGCGGCACCAGTCCCAGTGGCAGAGCAACGGCGGCAGCAGCCAGAAGCGCAACGCCAGCTACCTGACCCTGCGGCTAACCCCCTCCATGGAGATAAACGATAAGTGGTCTGCCCATGCCCGCCTGGACTTCCATACGAACACAGTCAATGACACCGAAGTCACAAGCGCCACCTGGGCTACCACAGGAAGAGAGGTCATCCCCACTTCCGGCCTGAAGCGGGCCTGGGTCCAGTATGACGACAAGCACTTGCATGTGCTGGGGGGCAAGATTCCCTACCTTTCCATAATTGACCAGGGCATGATCCTTGACAGCGAGATGCCTGCCCTGCAGGTCACCGCCGGCAACAAGCTGAAAGTAACTGCCACCGTGGGCAGGACAAGGCGCTTCGATGCCATCAATGACCGGGCCCAGGTCTACGCAGGCGATCCCACTGCCACGGCAGGCGACTATCTGGGGCTTGAGATCTACAATGACCGCCAGGAAAAATTCACCTATGGATTTGCCTACCACCGCTGGAAGAACAGGGCGAAGGTCTTTGAGGAATGCGGCGCTTCTGCCATAAATATCTACGAATTCGGCGCAGGCTACCGCTTCGACAAGAACTTTTCCATTGATGCTGCCTACGCCTGGACCCCCAGCCCGAGCATGGAGAATGAGCCGGGCGAAGTCCCCGAGCAGGTTTCCTCGAAGACCAAGAGGGCTTTCAACATCCAGCTCAACTACAAAAAGGCCAATCCCGAAGATGCAGGCTCCTACGGCATCTTCGCTGCCTACCGCCAGATGGGCCACTATGCCGTCATCGCTCCCACCTACGACATCGTGCCGCATGGCATGAGAGGCCTGGAAATAGGCGTGGAGTATGTGCCCATACGCAACATCCTGGGAGCTCTCAGGTTCTTCACCGGCAAGGAAATGCCCGATGAAACAGGCGCAGGCGAGATGCAGGAATCCGCCAAGGGTTTCCTGGGCGAAGTGCGCTGCTACTTCTAAGCAAGAATTTCATACAAAAAACCCGAAGGCAACTGGAACGCCTTCGGGTTTTCTGTATGAAAAAAATAGTCTTCAGTCACGCAGCTCGCACTTGATCTTCACGATGGTGCCGCCCACCACCTTGAATTCCATCTTCAGCCTGTAGTCACTGCTGAAATAAGTGTATTCCGTGTCGTCATAGTCGCGGTCTACCTTGTCAGCCCTGCCGTAAACATCAGACAGCACGGACTCGCTCATGCCCACCTTGACACCGCCGGGAGTGGCACCGGCACTGTAGGTTTCGATCTCCTCCACCAGATTGGGATTGTGGTCAGCCACATCAATCATAATGCCGTTGGGGAAATAGAGTTTGTCTCCGGCATAGTTCGGCGTGCCCAGCTTTGCCTTGGCCGCCTCCACGCTTGAGCCAGGAGCTACCCCTTCAAGGGCGATGCTGCTGCCGGGAATGCTGGCAAAGCAAACAGTCGAAGCCGCCATCATCAATCCTGCCATCAGAGCAGCTATTTTCTTTTTCATAGCCAATTCCTCCCCCTATAGGTAATCTGACATTCTTTCAATGTCCGATAGATTCTATAGCATTTTTCGGAATTCCTGCATCAATCATCAATCATTTTCTCGCAGTCATTTGAAATAAGGAGCGCCCGCCAAAAATCACAAGGGTTTTTTCGTGGGCGTACCGGCCTTGCGTGGATAAGCCTTGGGCGTGGGCTTGACCTTCTTCACCGTCACGATAGCCCGCTTGTCCGTGAGCCCAGGCAGAGTCACTTCCCGGCACTTGGGAGCAGAGCCGCCCAAAAGCGACAGGGCACGCTCTGCCGCCTCAGCTTCCTCAGCGTATTTGGCCCCTTTGAGAGCCACCAGGAAGCCGTTCTTCTTCACGAAGGGCAAAGTGTACTCAGCCAGCACAGGCAGGGCTGCCACGGCCCGGCTCACGGCTATGTCGAATTTTTCACGATAGGCCTTGTTCCGCGCCCCTTCCTCAGCCCGGGCATGGACACAATGCACCTCCGCCAGTCCCAGCTCTGCCACTACTGTCTCCAAGAATCCCACCCGCTTCTGCAGGGAGTCCATCAAAGTCAGCTTGAGATCAGGTCGATAAATCTTCAAGGGCAAGCCCGGGAACCCTGCCCCAGTACCTACATCTATGATGGTGGAACCTTCCGCGAACAGCCCCGTTTCCAGCGCCGTCAGGCTGTCCACCATATGCTTCACCGCCACCTCCCGAGGTTCTGTGATGGCTGTGAGGTTCATCTTTTCATTCCATTCTATGAGCAATTCATAATAACGGTTGAACTGCTGCAGCTGGTTATCACTGAGTTGCAAGCCTGCTGCCTCTGCCGCTTCCATCATAAAGTTTTGAAACATTTCGTCTACCTCTCGCGAACTTTCGTACTCTCATCCAACAGGCCCTACAACCTGCTCTGAGCCTGTCAAGCCTTCTAAAATCAAGTATAAATTGCCCCCTCCCTCCCTGTCAATGCGCCCATTATTTTTGATTACTTTTGTCCATATAACATACACTATAGTTTACAGTTATCAATCCATTCCTTTTAAATATTGGTATTTTTGTCAAAAGCAGTTATAATATAACACATCACCTAAATTGCAAAAGCATAGGTGCTATACCGGTAACATATATCACAGCATTTTGCCGGTCATAGATTCAAGGTAAGATTGACCGGCCACACGGAAAGGATGTTACTTATGAAAAAGGAAAATGTGAACAACGCTTCTCTCCAGCTCCATCAGGAAAGCCAGGGCAAAATCGAAATCATGAGCAAGGTGCCCCTCCGCACCCAGCGCGACCTGACCTTGGCCTACAGCCCCGGCGTGGCAGCGCCCTGCCTGGCCATCAAAGATGAGCCGGAGAAGATTTATGACTATACTTCCAAGAGCAACCTGGTGGCAGTAGTCACCAACGGCACCGCCGTCCTGGGTCTGGGCTCCATCGGCGCAGGGGCAGGCCTCCCCGTCATGGAGGGCAAAGCTATCCTCTTCAAGGGCTTCGCAGGCGTAGACTCCGTCCCCATCGCCCTTGACTCCAAGGACCCCCAGGAAATCATCAGAGCCGTGGAGATGATGGCCCCCACCTTCGGCGGCATCAACCTTGAGGACATCAAGGCTCCCGAGTGCTTTGTCATCGAGAATGAATTGAAGAAAAAACTGGACATCCCCGTCTTCCATGACGACCAGCATGGCACTGCCATCGTGGTAGCCTCCGCCCTCATCAACGCCCTGCGGGTAGTGAAGAAGGACATGGGCAGCATCCGCGTGGTAGTGAACGGCGCTGGCGCTGCAGGGCAGGCCATCACCCGCCTGCTGGTATCCCTGGGCGTGCAGGATATCCTCCTCTGCGACACCAAGGGCGCCATCTACGAAGGCCGTCCTGAGGGCATGAACCCCTTCAAGGACGACATCGCCCGTATCACCAACCGCCAGATGCGCAAAGGCCAGCTGGCCGATGTGCTCAAGGGCGCCGATGTGTTCGTAGGCGTTTCCGTAGCAGGTTGCGTCACCGAGGATATGGTGCGCTCCATGGCAGCAGATCCCATCATCATGGCCATGGCCAACCCCACTCCCGAAATCATGCCGGAGCTGGCTCACGCAGCTGGCGCCCGCATCGTCTGCACCGGACGCTCCGACTATCCCAACCAGGTGAACAACCTGCTGGCCTTCCCCG
Source organism: Pseudoselenomonas ruminantium (assembly GCA_015058655.1). Lineage (GTDB taxonomy): Bacteria > Bacillota > Negativicutes > Selenomonadales > Selenomonadaceae > Selenomonas_B > Selenomonas_B ruminantium_C. The sequence goes on along the minus strand of SVBX01000037.1, from coordinate 5,017 downwards.
GCATCTTCCGCGGTGCCCTGGATGTGCGGGCCAAGGAAATCAACGAAGAAATGAAGCTGGCAGCAGCCTATGCCATCGCCGGCCTTATCTCCGAGAAGGAGCTTGACCCCGACCATGTCATCACCAGTCCCTTCGACCCCAGAGTAGCCCCCGCTGTGGCCAAGGCCGTAGCCAAGGCCGCCATGGATACCGGCGTAGCCCGCCGTCACGACATGACGCCCACGGATGTGGCAGCCCACACCAGAGCGCTCTTGGCAGGACAGGACAGAAAGCAGCAGGCCAGCGCTTAAAGAAAACAGCTATAGTGAATGTCCTTAGAAATGACAACTTAAGCCTTCTCCTTGAGGAGAAGGTGGCAGCCGAAGGCTGACGGATGAGGTGCAGCATACCAAGTAAAGGCAGGCCCTCTCAAGGAACCTTCCACCTCATCCACCGCTTCGCGGTCCCCTCCCAGGGAGCCCACCGGGCTCCCGCGCTTACGCGCCCCCTCAAGGGGAGGGCTAATTGGCACTCTTTGTGAAATTCACTATGACTATAGTGAAATAATAATATTTGGTGAATAGCCTACCCCATTTATGGGGAGAAGCAGCCTAACATTATAAGGCCATTGTTCCAGTTTTGCCGAAGGCAAAACTTCCTCTTGGCCTTTCAACGAGGCGGGAGATATTAACTCGCCGCCTGTTAGTAAGTTACCGCCCCCCCACTTATAGAAGTGGGGGACATCTTGTACTCGTTATAATTGCGTTTACTATAAAAAGCAGATGCATCTTTCACCCCTTCGGTGAAATGCATCTGCTTTTCTTTATCTCAAGTTCTGTTCCGCAAGTATCTGACAGCAGCCAGCCCTGCTTCTGCTCCCTGATACACCGCCTTGGCAATCTGCAGCAGCCCGCCGGTGCAGTCTCCGGCGGCAAAGATGCCCGGGACATTGGTGGCCATATGCTCATCGGTTTTGATATTGCCGTCTTCCAGCATGACCCCCAGTTTCCGGGCCAGCTCCGTGCTGCCTGCTGTGCCCAGGGCGATGAAAAGGCCATCCAGAGGAAGTTCGCTGCCATCTTCAAAGACAGCTTTCTCCACTCTGGCTTCTCCTTGCAGGGCTGCCAGCTTCTCTTGGCAGACTTCCACCCCAGCAGGTATCTTATCTGCCGAAACCTCCTCCCCCTGGGTGAAAAGATACACCCTGGCAGCGTGGGGCAGCAAGGCCTCAGCCTCATGCAGGGCGTAATCTCCCGCCCCCAGCACCGCCACCGTCTTGCCCCGGTAAAAGAAGGCATCGCAGGTGGCGCAGTAGCTCACCCCGTGTCCTTCTAATTCCTTGAGCCCTGGCAGAGCCAAAGTCTTGCGCGAGGTGCCGGCGGCGATGATCACGGCCTCAGCTTCATGCTCAGCCTTGACGGAGCGGGCCTTGTAGCCCTTGAAATCCGCCCGGTAACCAAGCTCCACCAGTTCATCCTCGACAAAATCAATGCCCAGGGCCACAGCTCCTGCTATCCCCCGGCGCTCCAGTTCTGCGCCGGTGACAGGTTCTGCCAGGCCGTAGTAGTTCTCTATCTTCTCTGCCCTGCCCAAGGCTCCGGTGCCCAGCCCCTTGTGCAGGACAGTCACCTCAGCCCCGCCCCTGCGGGCGTAGAGGGCAGCAGAAACACCCGCGGGGCCTGCACCCACGACCAGCACCTTTCCCATGAAACACCTCCTGTCAGGCCAACAGGCTCTCCACCTGCTCCCTGGGCATCAGCCCCAGGGCCTCATTGACCTTCTTGCCGTCCTTGAACACCATCAGGGTAGGAATGGACATGATGCCGAACTGCTGAGCCAGAGACTGCTCCTCGTCCACATTCACCTTCCCCACCTTCACCTCGGGATGGGCTGCCGCTACTTCCTCCACGATAGGGCCAAGGGCCTGGCAGGGCCCGCACCAGGCTGCCCAGAAATCCAGCAGCACAGTGCCCTTCGCCTGCAATACTTCCTCGTTGAAATTCGCGCCGGTAATAACTTTCGTGCTCATATGCTTTTCCTCCATAACCTTAGGAACTTTCCTTAAAATTCCTGCTTGCACTCTTCTTCAAACATGATAGCCAAAATCTTTTCCACCAGGGGGTCTTTCAGAGAATAACAAATCTCCAAGCCCTGCCGCTGCCCCTCGATGATGCCCGCCTGCCTGAGCTTCCCCAGATGCTGGGACACAGTGGACTGAGGCACCTCCAAACACTCCTGCATGAAAGTCACATTGCAGCAACCCTTGCGCCATAGCCCCCGTACAATGCAGAGCCGCACAGGATGGGCAATGACCTTCAGCTTCTCAGCCATTTGGCGAAGGCATTCTTTGTCTTCAATCACTTTTGCTGCTCACCTCCTGATTTCTGTATTCAAATATTACGATATAAAAATGTAAAAGTCAAGAAATATTTTTTGATATTTTTATTGACACCTGCTGATTCCTAAGCTATAATTGTTTTTGTTCTCAAGGGAACAGACAAATTCATAGCGTATCATGACTCAGTAGCTCAGCTGGATTAGAGTATTTGACTACGAATCAAAGGGTCGGGGGTTCGAGTCCCTCCTGGGTCACCATTTTTGACAATGATGAGTCCCCTATACATATGTATAGGGGATTTTTTGTGTTATCCATCTGCTCATCTTGCCACAGGGGCTGACTCTAGCTCATGTGCAACAGCGCGGGATATAAAAGCATTCAAGGACATGCCCAAAACCTTTGCTGCCACAGAAGCTCTCTGATGAAGCTCAGGATTGAAGCGCACATTGAATTTCCCTGAATAAGGCTTCTCCGGCGCCACGCCATCCTCTGCACACCATGCCAGATAATCATCTACTGATTCTCTGAATGCTTTCTCCAGTTCATCCACGCTGCTCCCTTGAAAGGTAATAACCGACCTGGTATTTATCACCTCTCCAGCAAAAACGCGGGCCTCCTCATCATACTCCGCTTTGCCAATATATCCCTTATATTTCATCTTCACACACCCCCGCATTAGCTAAAAATCTACGGACTGACTTGACCGCCCCTTTATCTGTAGTATTCTCTGGATGCGGCCTGTGAAAGACAGCCCGCTCCCCCCGCAGCTCAACACGCACGCGTGAGCCATTGCCTTCTGAGATATTCGCCCCTAAGGCAAGCAAGAGTGCCTCTATATCCGACCACTTGATGCCTGATTTGACGGGATTTGCGTGTATATCCCTGTAAGTTGCCTTGTTCTTGTTGTTCATATCTTTATGGTATCACTACATAGTACCAATGTCAATAATACACCATAAACAGATACTCGAGCTGAATACCGACCAGTATTTGACCAGATGACCGCTTGCACCATAAGCGGTAAATATAACGCAATTCGCAGTCTTGTCTGCAACTACTGTAACTGCATCAAAGGGGGCCACGGCCAGCGTTGCCGTCTGCAGCGCGGTTGAAATCTGCGAAGCCAATAGCATTGATTCTTTCAAATATCTGGTCTATCTATTTGAAAAGGTGCCAAACACGAATTTCAAGCTTCATCCTGACGAGTTGGATGCACTCCTTTCCTGGGATGAAGTAGTTCAGAAAAACCCTAATCTTGTCTATATAATAGTTGAGCGTTTAGCGTGAACTACAACCGTAAGGTTTAAGAAAGAAGTTATTAATAAATTTCATGATGTGAACATCACTCAATTACTGCTCTCCCTAACAGTCGGCAGTAAGTTTTTTATTTTACGAATCGGAGAAAGTTTCCCAAAGGGAGACGCACGAAGATTGCCTGCCCGTCAACCTTCTCGATTTGGTAACGGCGAAGCGGAGCGTAGCCACTAAGGACTGTAAATCTACTAACCATGAATAAGAGCTTTAGCTCGCTATGAATGTCTGAACGAAGTGATGATAAGACGGAGCTACTCTCTACCCTAATTCCTATCGGAAATAAATCATCTTCCACAAATTGTACACGAATAACACCTGCACTATGACAAGCCATTCCCCGATTTGAAGCTCAATCTGTTTTACTTTCACTATATCACTAACGAATAGTTTTATCTTTTCTATGACGCAACTGATATAGAAACAGGTCATATGGAAATTCACGGTAACTAGACCGATTCGCAAGGAACACGGAAGATGGAGGGCGTGTTATAAAAGGATTGCTTTCCAAGGGTGTGAAAGTACACATTTTGAACATGGGAGTTATTGACGATTCGCCAGTAGGACGGGTGATATACCATGTGTTTCTGACCTTTGCAGAGTTTGAAAGAGACATGATAGTAGAGCGTACACAGGCAGGAAAGGCAGTAGCACGAACCAAGGCTGGCTTCAAGGAAGGCCGTCCCGAAGTGTATAGCAAGGAACAAAAGTCCTTAGCCGTAAACTTACTTCTCCAAGGCAACAGCTACACTAAGGTATCTGCCATGACAGGATTGAGCAAATCGACACTGACTAGAGCTATGCGGGAATACAAGGCCAAAAGGTAATGTACTCAAGGCACTTCCGATATGGAGGTGCTTTTGTTGTCTACGGATAAACTACTAAGGGCATAGGTATATCGTACGACAGAAGCGATTCTGGTACTTCTCATGGGCATATCGGGATGTACTGTGCATGGGGGGCAAATTTTAGCAGACCTATGAACTGTCCACAACAAGGACTAGCCCCCGCTTGATTGGCTTAAAGATTTTCCACAACAGATAGGTGTTTCCCCTATGGAATCGCCAGCCATGCGTTCGAAAAGTATTCTTGACACCATATCTCTCCGATTTGTATAATTCCGTTAGTAGCAAAGAGATATTGATTCTTGATGAAACTGGATAGGATAACTGCTGTATATCTAGGTGTATCAAGGCCTGGTGACGATTTTTGGTTTTGTATTTGACTACGAATCAAAGGGTCGGGGGTTCGAGTCCCTCCTGGGTCACCATTATGAAGACAAAGCCTTGTCGCACCTGGTGCGATGGGGCTTTTTTGTTATGAAAAGTTTCTCTGAGTAGGCGAAAAGGCACAGAGATTCCCCTATCATTGTCGGGATTCAAAAAATTA
>SVBX01000003.1 GCA_015058655.1 Pseudoselenomonas ruminantium | reverse complement strand
AAGAATAACTGCAAATGACACTAAGAGCCTGGCCACTAAATACAGCCAGGCTCATTTTATTTATGGTAACACCGAATAGTTTACCGCTTACGTTTCATTGACAATAAATATACACCAGTTTACAACTTTAAGCCGCATTATTCCAATGCTTGACCATATCACGCAATACGCTAAGAAGAACCTGGCATCAGCGAAAGATGGAACCTTCTATGCATCCAGCGTATCGAGGGGATGGATTCAAATGCAAGCATGGCAAGTACGATGCCACAAAGCAGGCTACGCATGGGGCGGGCAGCTTCATGGAAGTATGCCGCAAAATGCTCATTCAAGGCAGATACCATAGACATCAGGTTGAGATTGCTGTATAATGACTTCATCGCGCGAACCTCCTTTGCGTAGATGGGGTGTGGTGATTTCATCTTACACTAAAGGAGTGATTTGCGCGATATTTTTTCAATCAGAAAAGTTGTAAAGTGGTGAAGGTGAATGATAGAAAGTGGCGCAAATATTTACGGAACAAAAAAATTCTTTACACTTGCACAAAGAGTGAAGTACAATGAAGCCAGATAAGGAGCTCCTTGAGGTGGTAAATTTCGTGTCAACCACACGCCGCTGGTAACGACAGGGGAAACCCGAGAGATGCAGGAGCAGGCACGCCTGCCAAGGAGCTCTTGAATATGGTATAAAAAAAGCCTCTCCGTAGGCAATGTCATTAAGTTAAGCATCATTGTCTCAACAGCCTTCCCCTTGAGGGGAAGGTGGCAGCCGAAGGCTGACGGATGAGGTGCAAATGAACAAGATAAGGCAGATTAACGAGAGAACGCTCCACCTCATCCGCCCCTAACGGGGCACCTTCCCCTCAAGGGGAAGGCTTAACTAAATGACATTGCTCCGTAGGGAGAGGCTTTTTTGCTGTTCATTGCAGCAACGACAGCACGGAACCGGTATCATTGTTTGCCTGAGCCAGCATGGCCTGGGATGAGCGGGTGAGGATGCTTGATTTGGCAAATTCTACCGTTGCCTTGGCCATGTCCACATCCCGGATGACGGACTCGCTGGCCTGCTCATTCTCCGAAGTTACCGTGAGATTCAGCCGGGTGGCCTCTAGCCGCCCCGCCTGTGCTCCCAGGAGGGTCTGGGCCTCCAAGAGCTTCTGGATGGCATTGTCCAGCATGCCCTGATCCCCTGTCTCCGCGTTCCCCAGGAACTTTTCCCTGTCTGCCCGGCTGGCTACGCTGTAGTTAAAAATATCATCACTTCCCACCTTGTACTCAAAGAGGTGGTCAAGGGTGGTCTGGTCGATATAGAGCCGGGTATTGAAATCCGCCTTGTCCGTGTCCTGGATGATGATCTGCTTCTGCATGATGTCCCGGCGGTCTTTGATGACGTTGTCCATGACCCCATCAGCGATTTTTGCCCCCCGCTCATTGTATCGCCCCCGGTAGGCGGCGGCGGTGGAGATATCGAAGCGGCGAGGGTCATAGACATAGAGCTTGGAGGTGTCCGATGCCACCTTCGACAAGCGGTAGTAGTGGTTGATGTCCGCCATCATGGCGTCCCCGTCCTCATAGATGGCCTGCACTAGGGAGTCGGTGTCCGTGAGGCGGGAAATGTCGATGGTGGCGGTGTTGATATCCATGGTGGCGGTGCCGCTGGGGGGCCTGTCCGGCAGGTCTTCCTTCCCATCGTCAAAGAGGAAATTGTACCACTGCAGCTCGTCTGTGGCGCAGTAGAAGCGGAAGCCCTTGTCGTCCAGCTGGGCGATGTTTCCCGTGTTCACCCCGGAAAAATCCAGGGTGTAGTGGCCCAGGGTGGCATCGTAGTCCCGGAAAATGGAATCGGGCGATGACAGGTAGGCATCGCAGAAGGCCACCCCCACCGTATCCCCTTCGCTGTCCGTGTAGAGGGAGGAGAAACGGTAGGCATTGGTGGTGGCGGTAGCAGCTTGTACCGTCTCGGCAAAAGCCGCAGCTATGTCCTTCCCCCCTGCCACGGCGCTCCTCATGGCGTTCAGGTCAATGCGGGTAGAAGTGTAGTTATTGTGCACCTTGCTGAGGGCTGCCACCGATTCCTGGCCCCCGGTGTCGATAAATTCGTAGGGGTTGGAGGCTGACCGCCAGGAGGTGATAAAATAGTTGTTCGTAATCCCCGCCAGAGCCTGGATAAAGGTTTCCAGATCCTCGCCGGAGGTATTGCCCTTGTAGGCGGACACATCCAGAATATACTTGGAGGGGTCAATGGTGGCCTCGGTATTGGTACTGCTGAGACTGGCGTTGGAAATAGCCGTATAGTCACCGCTGGAAGTGGCTGTGCTGGAAGGGATGCTGTCGGTGAAGTAGGAACTGTTGCTGGAGGTGCCGGTGCTGTTGGTGGTGACATTCAAGGTGCCCCCGGAATAGGACAGGGTAGCTCCCCCTACGCTGCGGCCGGAAAAAGAAGCATTGATGCCCATGGTATAGGTGCCATAGGTGCTGTTGTAGGAAAGTCCGCCGCTGCCCGATACCATGCGGATGTAGGTGGTGCCATAGCCTGAGATATACATGCCGAAGCCTGTGCCATCTGCGGCAGAGGACAGCCCCGTCACCCTGGCTGTGGCAGGGGTGGCGGCGATATAGGGAGCATCGTGATCCCCCACAATGCCGCTGGAATTCGTCCCCCCGGAAAAGGTGCCAAAGGAAGCTCCCGTAGCCCCCGCCCCCGTACGGTTGGTGCCGGAGGTGGTGCTGCCCGCCCTGTAAAAGCTGCCGATATAATTGTTATTCCCATAGGCAGTGTCAGCGGTGGAGGTCATGGTGAGGGAGGCGCCACTGGAAGTGGCGGTGGCATAGGAAGAAAAGGCCGTATTGATGGCGGTGGCAAGCTTCGCCACCGCATCTGCCACGGTGGCACTGGAAGAAATGTCCACCTTGGTGACGGTGCCTCCCGAAGGATTATAGCTGTCGCTGCTGTCCCGGCTGAAGGCAAAGTAAGCGGTACTGTAACTGCCGCTATTATTGTAGGCTCTGACGTAGACACCCTTGTCATCCATATCCATCACACTGGAGTAGTTGAAGGTAGCCGTTACCGTAGCTTTCTGGGTATTGGCAAGCCTCTCCGTCTGAATCTCCCAGGGCACTCCGTCACCAGTCCTGTCTTTCCTCCGTCAGAGCTGGTGCTGGTCTTCCACAGGGAAAACACATCAAAAGCCCCTTCCTGCTCATCCAGCACATCATAATTGTCCGGGATGAGGTTCAGGCTGTCGCTGCCCTCCACCTTCACCGCCTCATCCAGCTTGTTCCAGGCAAAGACCGAAGCCTTCACATAGTCCCCGCCGGAAAGGAGACGCTTGCCGTTGTAGGTAGTCTCATAGGCGATATCCTGTATCTCCTGGAATGCGTGGGTGATTTCCTTCTGGATGATGAGCCGGTCTGCGTCCGTGTTGCTGTCATTGTGGGCATCAATGACTTTTTCCTTGATGGTGCGCATGAGGTTCAGCTGCTCCTGCACCGCACGGCTGGCGGTGTCTATCATGTTGTAGCCCGTCTGGGTGTTCTCCCCGGCCCGCTCCAAGGCCCGGAGACGCACCCGCATGCGCTCGGAGATGGTGAACCCCGAGGTGTCATCCCCGGAGCTGTTGAGTTTCTGTCCCGTGGCAAGCTTCAAGAGATTCCTGCCCATTTCCTTGTCATTCCCTTGCAGCTGGCCAAGGATATTCATAGTAGAGGTAGAATTGATCTTAGCCATGATCTTACGCTCCTTGCATCTTTATTCGGCTGTGTCCTTATTTTGCCGTTTGCCTGCTCATGTTTGTGATTATTGTAAAATTTTTCCATCCTTCAAGTTAACAATTTCTATGCACCTATGCCCACCGGGAATAGCTCCGGCAATCCCCGGCGGGCAGCTGTCATTGCAAGAGGGACAGCACGCTGCTGCTGTTCTGGTTGGCCTGGGCCAGCATGGACTGGGCCATCTGGGTGAGGAGATTGTGCTTGGTGAATTCCGTCATTTCCTTGGCCATGTCCGCATCCCGAATGGTGGATTCGGACTTCTGCACGTTCTCGCTGGCGATGGTAAGGGTATTGATGGTATGCTCCATGCGGCTTTGCATGGCACCGATGGTGGTCTGCTGGTCTAGGGCCTTGGCCAAGGCGTAGTCCAAAGTGCCCAGAGCCTTCACCGCATTTTCCCGGGTAGTGACGCTGACACGCTCCTGCTTGGCGTTCTCCAGGCCCAGGGATTTGGCCCGCATATCAGCAAAGCCCATGCGGATGCTCTGGTTCGCCTGGGTGCCCACCTGGAAGGTAAAGGCCTTGTCCGTGAGCTTGTAGCTAAAGGAATAGTAGTCACCATCGGAAGAGGTGGTGAGGGCACCGTTGCCCCCGGCGCTCTGCTTGGCCATGTAGCGGAGAAGGACGAAACCTGCGGCATAGGAAGATGTTGGCACTCCTGCTACTCTTCTAGCCAAAGTATCATCCGGCTCTCCTTGCTCCAGCATAGCACGAAGGTCGTTCACATTTGCAGAATCAACCATTGTCCGAATGCTGTTTGTGCGCTGATCATCAATACCATGCACAACTTCTGCCATACCTTCCTTGATGTAGGCAGGCAAATCATTAAAATTGTTGATATTGGCAGCCATCACCGCATGAGTAAGCTCATGGGCCAACACACGATCCAGATAAGTCACATTACTCCCTGTATTCTTCCCATTTACATTGCTTGTGTCGATATTGGGATAATTGTGCATGTTGAAAGTAAGATCCAGACTGATGGCTCTCCCCCCAGAAGGCCTATTGGTCACATAAGCTAAAGTAGTGTCGTTTTCATCCTCAAATAGCAGATTTATGGTGCGCACAGTAGTACCGCTATCTTCAAAGCTCATGTCAAAAGAATCGGATATAAGTGTCAACGCACTGTCCATCCATTCACTGTTTAAAGCCTTAGCAATGAATTTTTTATTGTCATCATCCAAACTGCCCAGATTCCAGTTGATGGTCAGACCATGAAAAGTGCTGCTTCCTGTGGAAGGACTTGTCCAACTGGACGTTGGGCCTGTTTCCGGCACAACAGATTCCGCAGTCTTCACCGTGTCACCACCAGCATCCTTGCCTGTGATTGCTCCTGTATCATCGTTTGAAAGGTCAATGCCGCAATACTCTTTGAGGAAGGAATCTTGCTGAGCTGTGCTGCTTCCAGAGTTGCTGGCAACATCACTGACAAAACTGTCTATAAGAGAATTGAAATCAGCAAATACGCCCCCACTGGCAGCAGATACTGCTTCGTCCAGGGCTGCAAACCCACTTTTTGTGGTAGCATTCAAACTGCCCATGAACCCTTTCACAGCCTCCTGGGCCGACCCCACTCCCCCAATGGTGGACATGCCATCCAGCATGTACTTGCCATTGTAAGTAATCATGGCGTTGTCATTGATCTGGTCAATGCGCTGCTCGAATTCCTTCTGGATGGTGGCCCTGTCTGCATCCGTGTTGGTATCGTTGGCGGCATTGATGGCCTTTTCCTTCAAGGTTTTGATGATCTCCACCGTGGAGGACACCGCCCCCTCCGCCACCTTCAGCATACTGGAAGCGTTCTGGGCGTTGGCAATATCCTGCTCCAACCCCCGGATCTGTACCCGCATCCGCTCCGAGATGGCATAGCCCGAAGCATCGTCCGCCGCGCTGTTGATTTTCATGCCGGAGGAAACCTTGGCCAGGCTCTTGGCCAGGGCATCTGAATTCTTGTTCAGGATATTCAGAGTGTTTACAGCCGACATATTGTTTTTCACAACCATTGCCATTTCTTTCACCGTCCTTAGTGTGGCAAACTATCCTAATCTTATTATCGTCAACCAGCCACATTTTCTTAAGCCTGAATTATTCCTGTATTGCCAAACACCTCAAACAAAAATGCCCCGGAGCTATAAGCAAGCCCTATCCCCAGCATGAACTGCCATATCGTCTTCTTGCCGTCTTCGATGCCAAACACCACCATTTATGCCGCAGCGATCGTAAGGCTTTGTCACCCCCGCTGCGGCAGGCGTTTTGAAAAAAACCGAAAAAAATAAAAAAACTTGTAATACTCTATTCCCTGGTGCGTATATACGGATGTAAAGCAAAACAACTACAAGGACAACACCGAAGGGAGTAGATGAAAATGATGAACGCACTTGAGAGCAAGAAGCTGAATGATCTTGAGCTGGATTTCGTAGCTGGCGGGACTCTCACAGAGGTCAATCAGCTGGCTGATGCCTTCGCCAAGAAGGGCGGCACCTTCGGAGAAATCGTAGCCGAGGTTCACAGCGCTTTGAGCAGCAAGACCGGCGTAGTCGGGCCGCTGAACATCCTCCTGCGGGAAGCTGTCGGCAAGGGCCTGAACCAGCTTGGCATCTCCCACGACCTGAGCGTCGGCGCTCTCGGCACCGGCTTCATGTCCAAGGACAACAAGTATTCTTACAATGGCAAGAGCATCTCCCATGATGAAGTCCTGAAGATAATCGCAAATGCAAAAGTTGCCTAAGGGCTGCAAATAGCGAACTCGACTCTCTCACCTAAATGAGTATCGGCGGCAAATGTTTCAAATGAAGCATCTGCCGCCGTTTTGTTTCATTTTTTCCGCGCTGCACCAAAAATAGGGCCGTTGCATGACGCTTGCATGCAACGGCCCTACGCTGTCCTGCCGGAAACAGGCTTATCTGAGCCCGGCCTTGTACTCCTCCACCAGCTTCTCGAATTGTTTGCTGCGGGCATCGATGGCCTTGCCTTCCTCTTCGTACATTGCCTTGTCCGCTGCCGAGAGGGAAGAGGTGATGTCATCCGAGGCGCTCAGCAGCAGGGCGCACATGGAACGGCCAAGGGCAATGCCGGCCTCCTTGGTGGCGGGGTCATTCTTCATGGCCTCGATTTCCATCTGTGCCTCTTTGTCTTCTGCCTTGACTGCCTGCATCAATTTTTCCATATGGTTCAGCACATACTTGTCCTGTTCCTCTGCAGTCATCTGCACATAGGCTTCCATATCCGGCTTGATAGTCTCCGTGTAAACATCACTCATCTTCATGGCGCCGTAACCCAGCAGCCCCAATCCCAAAACCAGCAGGATTCCCAAGGCGATGAGCAATTTTTTCCACCACTGCATAACTTATTCCTCCCTACATAAAAATTATCTATTTGACATAACATACGCATGGCATGCGCCAGCATTACACACTGGGAAAATATATCTTCCTCGAAGCATTGCCTTCATCCCTATTCTAGCTGCCATGAAAGCATCGTATCTTAATTGTTTGTCATATGTGACAGCCGGGATGCGAAGTACCAGGCCATTTCCTGCATATCCTCTATGGCAATCTGACGGCCTGCATACTTCTCGCAGAAGATAACCAGGATGAAATTCCCCTCAGGGCCGTAAAAGATGCCCCCGTCATGGAAGGTGCCGCTGTATTCCCCCGTCTTGTGGGCTATCTGCCAGTCGGGCAGGGCGGCATTGAAGCACATCTTGTCCTCCTGTCCCTTGAGGACTTCTATCATGAATTCGTCTTCCTGCGCCCCTACGCATTCATGCTTGTATATGCGGGTGAGCAGCGTGCCCACATCCTGCACGGAGGATATGTTGCTGGGCAGGGTGGTGATGACCTTTTTGGTGCGCTTGCCTTTCTTCTCCAAGGTTTCCACCTTTTGGAGCATCATCTTATGGTTCAGCTTCGTATCATTGTAGCCTGAGCTTTCCAAGTAAGCATTGATTTCGCCCATGCCCAGCTTGGTGATCAGGGTGTTGGTGGCGGTATTATCGCTGGCCTGTATCATCAGGGTGATGAGCTTCCTCACCGTGATGGGCTTGTCCAGGTCATAGATGGTGAGCTTCCCTGCGCCCCCCACCACATCTTCTTTTTTCAGGGAAATATTGTCATCCAGGCTCAGGTTGCCCGCCTTCACTTCCTCCATGGCCTTGGCCATGACGAAAAGCTTGATCATGCTGGCGGGCTGCTGCTGGCGGGAAGCCAGGATAAAGGGCTGTTCCTCCAAGTCCGGGCGGAGGTAGTAGACGGCGTAGTCCTTGTATCGTTCTTCCAGCAGGACCTCCAAATCAGCAGGCATGGAAGCCTGGTCCTCTCCCCGCTCCACCTTCTGGCGGTGCTTGGCCTCTTCCCTGGCCAGGCGGTCTGCGGGCTTGGCGGAGAAAAACACCTCCGGCATCTCGGAGATGCTGTAGCCTGCCCAGGACAGGCGCATGACCCCTATCTCCAGAGACATGAGCAAAAGGACTCCCAATGCGGATATATAGCGAAGAATTATCTTTCCCAAAGCACCTCTACCCCTGCCTGCACTTGCCTTCTCCTAGAACATGCTGAAAGACTCCGCCAGCGCACTGCAGCAGGCATTTTCAACATACCTTATAACGCCGTTGTTCCAGTTTTGCCGCAGGCAAAACTTCCTCTTGGCGTTTCAACGAGGCGGGAGATATTAACTCGCCGCCTGTTAGTAGTTTGCCGCCCCCACTTATAGAAGTGGGGGACATCTTGTACTCGTTATATTTTATCACAGCCCCCTGCCCTCTGCCAACAGGCTCAATCCGACTGGTAGACAGCTCCGCTCAGAAGGTCCAGGCAGGACACCCTTCCCTCCGGCATGAAGCTGCCCGTATCCATCAGCACCAGGCGTCCGTCTTGCAAGATCTGGGGCACAGGCTCATAGCCCATGCTCTGGACAGGGGTGTGTCCCAGGACGATGGTCTTCTCGCTCACCTGCCCGGCGGGGCTGAGGGCCAGCTTCCTCGACCACAGCAGCGTTTCCTCCGGCTGCTCCTCCAGGGGCAGTTCCGGCTTGCAGTCGGCATGCATGAACCAGTAGGTTTTGCCCTGGGTCTTTATCTCTGCGTAGAGGGGCATTTTTTCTATGCACTGCAGCCAGGCGGGAACCAGTTTCTCCCCCCTGCCGCTTGCCATGACTTGCTTCAAGGTGGCCTTGCCGCCGTTGGGCAGCCAGAGCATGAGTTCGTAGGTGAGCTCCACCTCATCCCAGTCCCGCAGCCCTTCGCGATAAGGCTTCAACGCTTCATAAAACATAGCTTCGTGGTTGCCCTTGAGGAAGAGCATATTTTCCCTGCCCCGATGCTCCAGCACCCAATCCATGACAGAGACAGTATTTTCGCCCCTGTCCAGATAATCTCCCAGGAAGATGAGCATATCTTTCTCAGGATTGAAGTTCACTTTTTCATAAGCAGAGAGGAATTTCTCCCACTTGCCGTGAATATCTCCAAAGACCAGAAGTCGTTCTATCTTCACAGTTGCCACCTCCTCATGCGATATACTGTTATTTTATCACATTTATGGTGAAAAACTTCAGCAAGGTGCATATTATGGATAAGCTCATACAAAGCATGCTAAAAAGGCTCTCCCCTGTGTGGGAGACCCTGTACTTCTTCTACCAGCGCTTTACGGATTACCACCGCATCGCCAGCTGGTTCGATATGGCCTCAGGCACCGCCTATTACTTCCTGCTGGGTTTCCTGCCCTTCCTGGTGTTTACGGTGAATCTGATGCTGTTCGTGATGTCGTCCCAGGTAGATGCCATCTATGGCATGGCAGCCCACTATCTGCCGGAGCGCATGGCAGGCCCCCTTCTGGCGGACATCAAGCGAATCATGGCTGCCCGCAGCACCTTGTGGATGTGGGTGACAGGGCTTTTCTCCCTTTATAGCTTCGTGCAGGGGCTCACCATCCTCACCCGGGCCACAGACAGCCTGGATTACAACCAGACTGCCGCCATGGCCAGGGATGACCGCCACAATGTGCTGGTCTACGCCAAGGGCATCCTCTTCACCTTCGGCCTGATGGTGGTTATCTTCCTCACCCTGGGCCTGCCGGTGTTCGGCAACTCTTTCATATATTATCTTGACATGAGCAACCACTTTTCCAGCATCTTCCTCTGGGCGTGGAACATCCTGCGCATTTTCCTGCCCTTCGTGGTGCTGGTGGTATGGCTGACCTTCTTCTACATCATCGCCCCCCACTCCTACACCCCGCCCTTCCGGCAAGCCTTCATCACCGCCCTCTTGGTCACCTGCCTCTGGCTGGCAGTCACAGGCATCTACGGCTGGTGCATGACCCTCATCCCCAGCATGGGCATCGCCTACGGCTCCCTCTTCGGCCTCTTCGCCCTCTTCGTCTGGTTCAAATTCATCGCCAGCTTCATCATCTACGGCATCGAGTTCCTGATGGCCTTCAACGAGATGGAGCTGCGGAGAAAGATTGAGGCCTTGCAAGCAAAAAAATAAACCGCTTCCAGTCTGGCCAACTAGGGCGTGTTGATTAATTCACTAAGCCCATCTTCACATATCTTGACTGTCCCTGCTGCGTTGACAAATCCTCGACATAGCACCGCTATGCCTCCGGTTTGTCGCCTTGCAATGGACAGCCAATCTACGCAAATCTGGGCCAAGTTCATTTAATCAACACGCCCTAAGCGGTTTATCCCTTTAAGTGATGATTATGCGAGGGCGGCGCCTCTTGTTGCTAAAATCATAGAGCTTGCCCCTTACACATGGCAAGCGCTTTTTGTTTTTCCGAATATGAAGGAAAACCCCTCCCACAAGTCGAAGAACCCCTCATATACTTAGGAACTGTTCAGAAATAAATTAAGCATTCTGCTTGTCTTAGTTCGTCTATACTGCGTTGTCGTCAGTCGACATAGCACCGCTATGCCTCCTTCCTCCGCCTTGTCTAGCCAAACTAATCCTTCGCATTATGCTCAATTTATTTCTTGCCAGTTCCTTATGCGGAGGGATGAATATGCTTTGCCTTGAGCCGGATTATCTGGAGGATTTCTTTTGTGACGGGCAGCGGTGCGGGGCGCAGTGCTGCAGGCTTTGGACGGTGTTTGTGGACGAGGGGACTTATGGGAAGTACCGGCAGCTGCCCCGGGAGCAGGGGGAGGAAATACTGGCGCACCTTGCGCCGGGGGAGCCGGGGCAGGCACCCTGGGCTTGGGATTTTGGCGAGAAGCAGGTCTGCCATTTCCTGAGGGAAGACTGTCTCTGCGGCATACAGAAAGCCCACGGGGAGAGTTATCTTGGGAATACTTGCGCCATTTATCCCCGGAAGGCAGTGAATATCGGGGGGAATTTCCAGCGGAGCCTGGCCCTCTCCTGCCCCTTGGCCGCTGAGCTGGCAGTATGCCGCGAAAGCCCCGTGGTCTTCAAATGGCGGGAAAGGGAGCCGGGCCGCCCTGACAGCTGGCAGGAAATCGCCTGCGGCCAGGGGGAGGAAGGATTGGCTGCCGCCTGCCTGCTGCTGCAGGACACAGGGCTTGCCATCCTGCAGCTGAAACTGCCTCTTTGGGAGCGGCTGTCTGCCCTGCTGGCCTATCTGACGGCAGCGGACAAGGCCGTGGAGGCAGGGGATTTCGAAGTCCTGCTGCAGCTTTCCGATGAGTATGGCCATGGCGGCGGCGAAAGAGAAGAGGGCCTTGGCTGGGACCTTGACCGCCATTTCCCAGGGCTGCGGGCAGCCCTGTCTCCTGTGGCTGAGAAAAATCAGCACCTGGGGGCACTGCATGGCGTCGAAACCTCCGCCTCCCTGCCCCCTGCGGAGCTGCTGCTGGAAAATATGCTGGTCTCGGAGTATTTCACGGAGCTTTTCCCCTGCACCCTGGAAGGTACTCTCCGGCACAACGGCAGGGCTTTCTTCGCCCTGGCCCTGCTCTACCGGGAAGCCATCGAAGAAGCCCGCCCCCAGGGCGCTTCCCAGGTGATACTGGCGGTGAGCCGCCTCGCCACCCTGATGGGCCATGACCGTGACTGGCAGGAAACACTTTCCCGTCATATCTGAAGCAGGATTTTCCTTCCCTCGAAGAGAACATATCCAGATAAATACTCTGAATCTACAGCTAACATACATTTGTTTACGCTTGGCAACGGGAAGGAGCGTTAGCATATGAATACATCGAACGGCAACGGCAGGCAGGAGTCTGCCCTGCGCTTTCTCTCGCCCCTCAATGTCTGGGCCCTGTCTTTCGGCTGCTTGATCGGCTGGGGCGCCTTTGTCATGCCGGGCACCATGTTCCTGCCCCATGCAGGGCCCATCGGCACCATCATCGCCATGTGCCTGGGGGCTCTCATCATGTTGGCCATCGGCGCCAATTTCTGCTTCCTGGGGCAACGCTACCAGGACAACGGCGGCATCTTCACCTTCACCCGCATGCTCCTGGGCAGAGACCATGCCTTCCTGGCGGCCTGGTCTCTGGGCCTTGCCTATCTCTCCCTGCTATGGGCCAATGCCACGGCCTTCGTGCTGCTGGCCAGGTTTTTCCTGGGTGATGCGCTGGAGTGGGGCTTTCACTATCAGGTGCTGGGCTTCGACATCTACTTCGGGGAGATTCTCACCACCTGGCTGATACTCATCGCCTTCGGCCTCTTCGCCTGCTATGGGGGCAGGGTGCGCCGCTATGTCCATGTGGCGCTGGCCTTGCTGCTCTTCCTCATCGTGACGGGCCTGTTCCTGGGCGTGGACATCAACACCCATCACATGGCCTTCACGCCAGCCTTCCAGGAGGGCACCAATCCTGCCCTGCAGGTCTTTTCCATGCTGATGCTGGCCCCCTGGATGTTCTTCGGCTTCGAGGCAGTGACCCATGCCCAGGCCAACTTCACCTTCCATCCCCGGAAGCTCTACCTCATCACAGCTGTTTCCGTCATTTCCGGCGCCGCCGTCTACTGCATGCTCACGGCGGGAGCTGTGCTGTCCGTCCCTGACGGCTTCGACCGCTGGGATGAGTACATCGCCAGCCTGCAGCACATGGAGGGGCTGCAGGCCCTGCCGGTTTTCAACAGCGTCATGAGCATCTATGGTATCTGGGGCGCCTACCTCATGGGGGTGGCGGTCTTTGCCGCCCTCTCCACCAGCCTGCTGGGCTTCTACCGGGCTTGCGCTTTCCTCTTCCAGTCCATGTCCCGGGACAATCTGCTGCCAGAGAAGTACGCCCAGGAAGATGAGCACGGCCTGCCTCAGAAAGCCACCTTGCTGGTGCTCTTCCTGTCCCTGCCGGTGCCCCTGCTGGGCCGCAATGCCATCGCCTGGCTCACGGATGTCACCACCATCAGCGGCTCCGTAGCCTATGCCTATGTCTCCCTCTGCGCCTACCGGGCCGCCAGGAAGGATGCGCTCCTGTGGGAGGGTTTCCTGGGGCTGGTGGGCCTGGCCTTCTCCCTGTTCTTCTTCTTCTGCCCCATCCTGCCAAATATGCTTTTGGGCTCCGGCCTTGATACGGAATCCTACCTGCTCCTGGCAGGCTGGTCCATGTTGGGTTTCATCTACTACTGGTATGTCTTCAAACGGGACAAGACCAATCATTTCGGCAGCAGCACCATCATGTGCGTCATGCTGCTCTTCCTCACCTTCTTCTCCACCTCCATGTGGATGCGGCAGGTGACGGAGGAAAGGCTGATAGCCGCCGCCCAGCAAGGGATGACAGCCAGCCACAGCGCCCTTTCCTTCACCAGCATAGCCCAGATGCTCTTCATCATGCTGACCCTCTTCCTCATGTTCGATATCTTCACCACCATCAGGGGCAGGGAGGAAAACCTGGATCAGCAGATACTGGATGACCACACCCTGAGCGTGGTGAAGAACACCTATCTCGCCAATGTGGCCCATGATATACGCTTGCTGACCAACTCTTTCATAGACTATGTGCAGCTCTCCCTGGAAACCTGCACCATCTGCCTGGTCTGCCCGGAGCCGCAGGCCCGCCCGGACCTGCCGGAAACCATGGGAGGCCACCTGAGCAGGATAGAGCCCCTCAACCACTACCTGCTCTCCCTCATCTACAGCATGCTGAAGGTGAACAGCATGGATGAGGGCACCATCACCCTGAAGGAAATCCCCACGGATCTCAACCGCACCATGCAGCAGATACGGGATGTGTTCTCCGTGCTGATGACGGAAAGAGGGGTAAGCTACAAGGTGGAGCAGCTCATCGAGGACAACAATGTCATGTGCGATGACGAGCGCCTCACCCGCCTGCTCATGAATCTGGTGGGCAACGCCTACAGCACCACCTCCCAGGGGGATTCGGTCAGCCTCCTGCTGCGCCAGAAGGGCCCTGCCTACAGGACTACCCATGGCAAGTGGAACCGCCGCACCATCTGCGCCGACTATGAGCTGCGGGTGAAGGACACGGGCATCGCCTTCCAGCCGGAAGTCGCTCACCGCATCCGCGAGCTGTTCAGCGGAGCCCGGAAGGCAGACTTTGCCGCCCTCAAGGATTTGGGCCGCGGCCTCAGCATCGTGAAGACCATCGTGGACAGGATGGATGGCACCATCGAGCTTGCCCGCACCGGCGATACAGGCAAGGAGTTCATCGTGAACCTGACCCTGCCCATGGCCAGGGAATACGATGAAGGAAAGGAGGAACATCAGGATGCTTAGATATGGCATGAGCAAGGACAATGGCCGTGAGCGGCTGCTCTATCCCCTGAATGTCTGGGCCCTTTCCTTTGGCTGCGCCGTAGGCTGGGGAGCCTTCGTCATGCCCGGCAACATGTTCCTGCCTACCGGGGGCCCTGCAGGCACTGTGATTGCCATTCTCCTGTCCGGCGTCATCATGGTGGTGATAGGCGCCAACTTCTGCCGCATGGCGGAAAAATACCGGGACAACGGCGGCATCTACGCCTACACCAGGGAGCTGCTGGGGCATGACCACGCCTTCCTGGCCGCCTGGACCATCATCATCACCTATCTCTCCATCATCTGGGCCAACGCCACCGCCGTGGTGCTGCTTTCCCGCCTGCTCTTCGGCAAGCTCCTGCAATGGGGCTTCCACTATAAGGTGGCCGGCTTCGATGTATTCTTCGGGGAAATACTCACCACCTGGACAGTCATATTGGTCTTTGGCTTCTTCTGCTACTTCGGCGGCAAAGCCAGGCAGCATCTCATGACCGCCCTGGCCCTAGTCCTCATTGTCTCCGTCGTGATGATTTTCCTGGGACTGATCGTGATAAACAACCATATCCTGTTCTTCCCCCCCTTCCAGCAGGAAACATCCCCCCTGCTGCAAATCTTTTCCATAGTCATGGTCGCCCCCTGGATGTTCTTCGGCTATGAGTCCGTGACCCATGCGGGAGAGGATTTCCGCTTCCCTGCCAAGAAGCTCTTCTCCATCGTGGTGATGTCGGTGATCTGCGGCACAGCGGCCTATGCCCTGCTGAACCTCATCGCCATCATGTCCATCCCCCCCGAGTACAGCAACTGGCAGGAATACATTGCCAATGTGAAGCACATGCAGGGCATTTCCGCCCTGCCGGTCTTCCACAGCGTCGGCTCCACCTTCGGCATGGCAGGCATCTGGCTGGTGGGCCTGTCGGTGGTGTCCGGCATCCTCACCGGCATCCTGGGGCTCTTCCGCTCCAGCGCCTACCTGCTGCAGGCCATGGCCAAGGACGGGCTGCTGCCCGCCCGCTACACTCAGGTAGATGACACAGGCCTGCCCAGGAAGGCCATGCTGCTGCTGATCCTGGCCTCCCTGCCCATCCCCCTCCTGGGGCGCACCGCCATAGTCTGGCTGGTGGATGTCATCACCATCAGCGGTTCCCTGGCCTACGGCTATGTGTCCTACTGCGCCTATCTCACTGCCAAGGCGGATAAGAGCAAGCGAGGCGTGCAGCTGGCCATCACAGGCGTGGTCGCCTCCATCTTCTTCTTCTTCTGCCCCATCATGCCCAACATGCTCCTGGGCACCAGCCTCAGCACCGAGTCCTACCTGCTGCTGTCCGTGTGGAGCATCATCGGCCTTTTCTACTACTGGCACATCTTCCGCCATGACAAGAAAGATCGCTACGGCAAATCCATGACCATGTGCATGATGCTGCTGTTCCTGAACTTCTTCTCCACTTCCCTGTGGATGCGCCAATCCACAGAAGACCAGATAGCGCTGACGGCTCAGGGCATGTATGAGTTAGCCCGCGAAGCCGTGCTCTTCAACAACATGGTGCAGATGCTCTTCGTCCTGATCACCCTCCTCATCATGAGCAATATCTTCACCCGGATACGCCACCGGGAAAACAAGCTGGACGAAAAGATCCGCCAGGAGGAAAAGCTCAGCGGCGAAAAGAGCGTTTTCCTTTCCCATATGTCCCATGACATCCGCATTGCCATCCGCGCCATCATGGGCTACCTGAAGCTGGCGCGGCAAGCCCACAATGACTTCATGGAATGCTCCCATGTGGATTGCCCCCAAGGGGTGCGGGGGCGCCTGATCTCCTATATGATGAAGACTGACTCCGTAGGACACTATCTGGAAGCCTTGGTGCAAGACCTGCTGCGGGTGGAAAAGGTAGAGAACAAGACCATCAAGCTGCTGCCTGTGGCTACAGACCTCAGAAGCCTCATGCAGCAGGCCAGGGATGTGTTCAACACCCAGATGCTGGAAAAGGACCTCACCTTCAATCTGGAAGTCTCCCATCTGGAAAACCCCTGCGTGTTCTGCGACAGGGAAAGGCTTTTCCGGGTGCTCCTGAACCTCATCAGCAACGCCTACAAGTTCACCCCCTCCGGGGGCAGCATCGTGGTGAGCCTGCGCCAGAAAGAAGAATTCCACGCCCCCACCCGGCAGCCCATCCACAAGGAGGAAGGGAATGCCAGCTATGAGATAAGGGTGCAGGACACGGGCTTCGGCATGGCAGAGGATTATGCCGAGAAACTGCTGGCCCCCCTCACCGGCGATGCCCCCCGCCCCCCCAAGGGCAGCCGGGAAACAGGCCGGGGCATCTTCATCGTGAAGCACATCCTCGCCCTCATGGGCGGCACCATCAAGGTCATCACCGCCCCGGAAGAAGGCACTGAGTTCATCATCAGCTTTACCCTGCCCATAGCCAAAAGCCCTGTTTACATGTCCGATATGGAAGCCATGTAGGACGGGGCGGCCACGCAAAAAAAAGCGCCCTTCGGGCAATGTCATTTAGTTAAGCCTTCCCCTTGAGGGGGCGCGGAAGCGCGGGAGCCCAGTGGGCTCCCTGGCAGGTGCCCCGTTAGGGGCGGATGAGGTGGAGCGTTCTCTCGTTAATCTGCCTTATCTTGTTCATTTGCACCTCATCCGTCAGCCTTCGGCTGCCAGCACCAGGGAGCCCACCGGGCTCCCGCGCTACGCGCCCCCTCAAGGGGAAGGCTGTTGAGACAATGATGCTTGACTTAATGACATTGGCCCTTCGGGCGCTTTTTTGCTGCCTTCTCATTGCAGCAGGGACAAGACGCTGCTGCTCTGCTGATTGGATTGGGCCAGCATAGCCTGAGGCATCATCTGCCGCGCTGTTGATTTTCATGCCAGAGGAAACCTTGGCCAGGCTCTTGGCCAAGGCCTCCGAATTCTTGTTCAGGATATTCAAGGTATTGATGGAGGACATATTTTTCACAACCTTTAGGGCGTGTTGATTAATTCACTCAGCCCATCTTCACGGGTCTTGACTGTCCCTGCGTCGTTGACAAATCCTCGACATAGCACCGCTATGCCTGTGGTTTGTCGCCTAGCAATGGACAGCCAATCCCCGCAAATCTGGGCCAAGTTCATTTAATCAACACGCCCTAGTTGACTGATTTTCCTCAAATGGACAAACAAACTCCCCCTAAATGATGACACAGCTATATAAAAGTGGTATAGTAAAGGGCGTAAATATGTAAACTGTAACATTGAAAGGGGAATACTTATGAGCATTCGCATTGGCATCCTGGGCTATGGCAATCTGGGCCGCGGCGTGGAGTGCGCCGTGGAAGCAAATGAAGATATGGAACTGGTGGCAGTCTTCACCCGCCGTGACCCGAGCGCAGTGAAAATCGCCACTCCCGGCGTTCCCGTGGTGAACACCGCCGATGCCCAGGACTGGCAGGAGAAGATTGATGTCCTCATCATCTGCGGCGGCAGCGCCACCGACCTGCCCAAGCAGACCCCGGAGTTCATCAAGTATTTCAATGTCATAGACAGCTTCGATACCCATGCCCGCATCCCCGAGCATTTCGCCAATGTGGATAAAGCAGGTCGCGAAAGCGGCCATCTGGGCATCATCTCCGTGGGCTGGGATCCGGGCCTCTTCTCTCTCGCCCGTGTCTACGGCAATGCCATCCTCCCCGGCGGCCACGACTACACCTTCTGGGGCCGCGGTGTTTCCCAGGGCCACAGCGATGCCATCCGCCGGGTAGAGGGCGTGGCCGATGCCCGCCAGTACACCGTCCCCGTGGAAAGCGCCCTGGAAGCCGTCCGCAGCGGCAAGAACCCGGAGCTCACCACCCGGGAGAAGCACACCCGTGAATGCTTCGTAGTGGTGAAGCCTGAGTATGACAACGAGGCAGAGAAGGCAAGGATTGAAAAGGAAATCAAAACCATGCCCAACTACTTCGACGAGTACGACACCACGGTAAACTTCATCAGCCAGGATGAGCTGAACCAGAAGCACAAGGGCCTCCCCCACGGCGGCTTCGTCATCCGCACCGGCGCCACGGGCCATGAGAAGGAGCACAACCACCTCATGGAACTGCGCCTGCAGCTTGACTCCAACCCCGAATTCACCACCAGTGTCCTCATCGCCTACGCCCGCGCCTGCTGCCGCCTGGCCAAGCAGGGCGAAAAAGGCTGCCGCACAGTGCTTGACATCCCCCCCGCCCTGCTCTGCCAGCAGGAAGGCGAGGAACTGAGGGCACACCTGCTTTAATGAAATTCTACCAATAAAGAAAGACCCGGCTTTTGGCCGGGTCTTCTGCTCAGGTTGCGATCCTAAGACTTAATGTGCTTTTGCTGCGTTAATGCCTGTCAAGCCACTTGCAAATGTAGTAGCTAGCTACACCTGCTGCAACAGACACAAAGAAGTTGACGAGATATTCTGCCATGAGCACCCCCTCCTCCCCGCTGCCGAGTCCGAGATACAACTAAAGGGGTTCGCAGCAAATTCATTATACAATTCTCCTTGAAAGAAAATCAAGCAGATGCTATAATGCAAGTAGCTAAGAAGTTGGCGGGATTTGCCTTGGGCAACTCCTTCCGAATAAGAGTAAGCCTTGGGGTCGCTCCCTGGGGCTTTTCTTATGTTCTCTTTTATCCCTACAAAAGGAAGTGTGCTTATGTTCACTCTCAAGGATAACATCTTCAAGGGCAAGCGTCCCCAGCTCCATGAGGAGTGTTTCGTGGCCCCCCAGGTCTTCCTCTCCGGCGATGTCCGGGTGGGCAAATATTCCTCCCTCTGGCCGGGGGTGGTGGCCCGGGGGGATGTCTGCTACATAGAGATTGGGGAGTGCAGCAATGTGCAGGACCTCACCTGCCTCCATGTGGCTGATGACAAGCCCTGCATCATCGGGGACTATGTGACGGTGGGCCACGGGGCCAATATCCACGGCTGCGTCATCGAGGACCATGTGCTCATCGGCATGAGCGCCACGGTGCTGACGGGGGCGCATATCGGACGGGGCTCCATCATCGCCGCCGGGGCCGTGGTGAAGGAGAACGATGTGATACCCCCGAATTCCCTGGTGGTGGGGGTGCCCGGCAAGGTGGTGCGCACCCAGGACAGGATAGAGACCATCCATGCCCAGGCCATCAAGTACAAGTGCGAATGGGCCATCGAGTACGGGGCCTACCCGGAAATCGGCGGGGAGAAGTATCACGGGGAGAAGATCATCTGAGTTTTTCTGCAGGTTTTCCACAGTTACTGCAGTTTTTCCACATACTTATCCACATTCTCCACAGGTTATCAACAATATGCACAGGGTTATCCACAGATTTTGTGGATAACCCTGTGCTTTTTTACTTCTTTTTTATCCACAAGCAGGATTATGCAGCTTTAGGCACGAAAGATTACAGCAAATATTCCTGTTGAATTTTTCCAAATTATAAGGCCATTGTTCCAGTTTTGCCGTAGGCAAAACTTCCTCTTGGCCTTTCAACGACGCAAAGCTAGTCCCCTTGGGGACGAGGCGGGAGATATTAACTCGCCGCCTGTTAGTAGTTTGCCGCCCCCACTTATGGAAGTGGGGGACATCTTGTACTCGTTATAACGGGGAGGTTTTGGCATGGGAAAACACAGTAAGGCCAGGGGGCTGCTTGCCCTTCTGATGGCCATGGTCTTTTGTCTCATGTCCCCAGCTGAGGCAGCGGAAACACTGAAAGTGGGCTATGTGCCGGGCACAGGCTTCCTGGAAGAAGACCGCCCGGGGCACCTGCGTGGTCTCGGCTACGAATACATGCAATTTCTCTCAGGGTTCGGCGGCTGGAATTTCGTCTATATCCCCTGCGTGAACTGGTGGGAGGCCGGGGAGAAGCTGTCTGCCGGCGAGATCGACCTGCTGCCCGCCATGCCGGGCAATTACCAGACCCTGCCCTTTGCCAGCCGCACAGAACATGTCATCGCCCGCTTCCCCATGGAGCTGGTGGTGCGCTCGGACAACCCCGGCCAGCATCTGCGCCTGGGCACCCTTGACTACAACTATCCCACCCCTGCCCTGCCGAGCGTGGCCAAGGATTACGGCTTCAGCTATGAGCTGGTCACCTTCCATGATCCCACGGACATGGACAAGGCCTTCGAAAGCAAGGCTATCGATGGCTATGTGGGCCCCCTGCTGGATCCGGACAAGCCCGCCAAGATACTCTCCTTCTTCGACCGGGTGAGCTACCGGCTGCTGGTGAGCAGCAATCGCCCAGACCTGCTGGCCCGGGTGAATGCCGCCCAGGATCAGCTCATGCTGACCCAGCCCAATATCCGCAGCATCCTCAGGAACAAATACGAGCGGGCCAAGGGCTATCCCCTGGTGCTGACTCCGGAGGAGAAGAAATACCTGGCGGAGAAGAACACCTTCAAGGTCGCCGTCTTCCTGCCCCAGCAGCCCTTCTTCTATCGGAACGATGTGACGGGAGAGTGGAAAGGCGCCACCCTGGCCCTGCTGAAGCGGCTGGAGACAGACCTCAATATCAAGCTGGAAGTGGTGGAGGCGGATTCCCTGGAGGATATCCGCCGCCTCATCACCCGGGGCAACATAGATTTCGTCATTGATGTCCCCTGCGATTTTTCCTGGTTAGAGGATCTCTCCCTCTATCCCACCCAGTCCTACCGCACAGTGGACTACACCCCGGTGGTGCGCACGGGCTTTGACCTGCCCCCCCTGCCCAAGGTGGCGGTGGTCAAGGATATTTTCCAGACCTTCAACTTCATCAAGAACAACTACGCTGACCACCAGATCATCTACTGCAAGACTCTGGAGGAATGCTTCCGGGCCGTGAGCAACGGCAGGGCAGACATCACCTATGCCCCCCGGGCTGCCATTCCCTATTTGATGGAGGGTTCCTTCACTTACAATCTGGAGTCCCCCACAGAGAGCCTTTACAGCGACAATGTGAGCCTGGGGGTTGCCAAGCAGGCTGACCCAAGGCTCTGGCAGATACTCAACAAGGAAATCTCCCACCTGCCGCCCCAATTCCTCCAGGCTGCCCTCCTGCAGGAGGGAGGCAGCGAGGCTACCGGCTCCATCTTCACCCCCAAGAAGCTGCTGTATCAGTATCCCCTGCTCACCACTCTGGCCATCTTCCTCATCATGAGCATCCTGATCGGCGTGCTCTACTATCGCTACTATATGCGCCGCCGCCACATGATGGCCATTCAGCAGATGGCTTACCTCGATACCCGCTACCAGCTCCCCAACATGCTCTGGATGGAGCAGGAGCTCAAGGGCATCTGGGAGGAAACCCGCCTTGAGGACCCCCATATCTCCTTCTTCGTGGCGGTCTTCGACCTGTCCAGCCGCGATTCCATGTTGGAGCTCTACAGCCGCCATATAATGGACACCCGCCTGCAGGAAACCGCCGCCCGGCTCCAGGCCGAAGACTGGGTGCTGGAAGTGGTGGCAGGGGTGAACACCCTGCAGCTGGTATGCCTGTGCAAGGCAGCCAACAATGAGGAAATCGTCACCCTGGCTGCCGATGCTGTGGCTGCCTATGGCTTCATGGAGCACGACAATACCCGCATTTCCCTCCACATCAAAGTGGGCGTCTGCGAGCTGCGGGAGCCCAACCAGCTGCTGGATGCAGAAGAGAAGGCCGACATGGCCTGCCGGAAGATCATGGGCACCATGGACATCGTGAAGCTCTATGACGAGCGCATGAACCGCCTCATGAACATCGAGCACAGCATCGAAAGCTCCATGAGCAATGCCCTGACAGAAGGGGAATTCAAGGTCTGGTACCAGCCTAAATACGACATCGCCACCAAGCACATCATCGGGGCAGAATCCCTGCTCCGCTGGCAGAGCAGCGAAATGGGCTTCATCACTCCGGACAAGTTCCTGCCTTCCCTGGAAATGAACGGCTTCATCATCCCCGTGGATCACTTCGTGCTGAAGCAGGTCATGATGATGCAGAAGCACCGACTGGCAGACGGGGAGGAAATCATCCCCATTTCCGTGAACCAGTCCCGGCTCCACATCACAGAGGACGGTTATCTCCGCACCATGAAAGAGATGATGGAAAAGTACCACCTGCCCAAAGGCTGCGTGCAGCTGGAGGTGCCGGAAACCATGTTCGAGAACTTCCATCTGAAGTCCTACCGTGACCACGCCGTCTATACCATGGAAGCCCTGCGCAACTATGGCTACAGCCTGGTGCTCGATAACTTCGGCTATGTTTCCTCCTCCTTCACCCTCCTGGATTACCTGCCTTTGGAAGCAGTGAAGATACACCCTGCCATCCTCATGGCCGCCGAAAAATCCGACGGCATGAAGAAGGTGCTGGAATCCATCATAAATCTCTGCCACCGCATGAACCTGAAAGTGGTGGGAGTAGGCGTAGAAACTGTGGAACAAGAACAGCTGCTGGCCTCCATGGGCTGCCACTACGGGCAGGGCATACTGAATGCCCGTCCCCTGCCCAAGGACAAATTCCTGGAGCTGGTGAAAGAACGGAATGGTTGATAAGGAGGAATTCATATGGCAACGCTGCCCGTAATAATGATCGTCGACGATGACCCCATGAATCTCATGATGGCCCAGACCATCCTGGAAATGAAAATAAAAGCCGAGTTCGTCACCGCGGACTCGGGGCAGGCCTGCCTCCAGAAGCTCCAGGAAAGGAATGGGCAGGTTGACCTCATCCTGCTGGACATCGCCATGCCCGGCATGGACGGCATCCAGACCCTCACCAGGATACGCCAGCACCCGGGGTGGAAGAATATCTTCGTAATCTTCCTCACGGCGGCAGCTGACAAGACCACCATTGTCCGGGCCGCCCAACTCAAGGTGAAGGACTATGTGAAAAAGCCCTTCACTCCCGATGACCTCATTTCCCGGGTGGAAAAGCATCTGGCGCCGCCCATCGATGACCCGGAAATCCAAGATATTTTCAAAGCCCTGGACAATCTGGGACTCTGACCCCAAAAAGCAACGGAAAGGAGGGGGAGCGTCATGGAAAAGCCCAGTCCCAAGGAGGGAATATTCGAGGCTTATCTCATTCCCTGGAGCCGCAGGCTGCTGAAAATCCCCTATCTGAAGGCCCTGAGGGAGACCTTCTGCATCATGATGCCCCTTATCATCATGCTGGCCCTGCTGAATATGGCAGGGAGCCTGGTGCTGAATCCCCTGGGCCCCGTCATGTCGGACGAAGGGCTGGGCCTGGGCACCTTCCTTTCCGGCGGGCTCCATGGCCAGACTTACCGGGATTCCAACTTCTTCCAGCTGATGATGAATTTCGCTGACTTCATCAATGTCATCAGCTTCCTCTACTACCTGGCCTTCTCCATCATCTTCACGGGACAGCTTTCCAGGATCTGGCGCACGGACAAGATGCTCTCCATTCTCTGCACCCTCACTGGCTATGTATTCCTGCTGGCCATTTTCAAAGATGGCCTGGAGAGCGTCTCCCTGTACTTCAAGGGCCGCGGCTTTTTCATCTCCCTGCTCATTTCCACCGTCTCCGTGCTTTCCTTCCGCTACTTCTGCCGCGTAGGCCTCTTGCGCACCGCTCCCATGGCAGTGGGCCTGTCCCCGCGGCTTCGCTACTCCATGAGCCGCTTCATGAGCCTTGGCGCCACCATCCTGGTGTGCTGCAGCCTGGTCTTTGTCTGGATACTCTTCGAGAAATACCTTTCCCCCCTATCCACTGTCATACAGGAAAATTTCTCCATGGAGCTTGCCCAGAATCCAGCCGTAGCCATGTGCTATGAATTCTGCCGCTGCCTGCTCTGGTGGCTGGGCCTTAATGGCAACGGGCTCACCTTCTTCTGGGCAGAAGCCTTCTACCTGCCCGCCCAGGCCGCCAATGCCCTGGAAGGAGGGCGCTATATCTTCACCCGGGAATTCTTCGATGCGGTTTCCATTTCCCTGCTGGGGCTGGCCATCTCCATCTGGGTCTTTTCCAACCAGAGCCGCCTCAGGAGCATTTCCGCCTACAGCTTCCCCACCCTGCTGCTCTCTGTCAATGAGCCCTTCCTCTTTGCCCTGCCCATCGTCCTGAATCCCCTCTTCCTCGTCCCCTATCTGCTGGCGCCCATGGCCAATGTGCTCCTGGGGTATCTTGCCATCGACTGCGGCATCGTGCCGGTGTTCAAGTACGCCGTCGACAGCACAGCTCCCGTATTCCTGGGGGGCATCGTGGGCACCGGGGACATCATGGGGGCCGTGCTGCAGCTGGTTTGGCTCAGCGTGGACATCATCATCTACACCCCCTTCGTCATTGTCTTCAACCTGCTCCATCCCGATGATGATTCAAGCTACAAGGAGGTGCGGGATATATGAAACTGAACCAACGGGGACTCATCCTCTCCCGCCGCTTTGTCATCTTCAGCCTGGGACAGGCCCTGCTCATCTTCCTGGCCATTTTCCTTTCCATCCAGTACTACGGGCATGAAGCCAGGAATCAGAAGGAATCGGCTGCACTCATCCTCACCATGTCCCGGGAGTCCCCCGGATGGCCCAGCGATATGGCCAGCGGCCTGCAGGCTGCCTGCGACAGCCTGGGCTACAACCTCTATATCGAAGAGAATGTGAACATCGCCGGCGGCCAGCTGCCAGATGTCACCGACAAGCTGGTGCAGAAGGGCGTCAAGCACATCGTACTCATCAATCCCATCTACCACAACGAACTGTCCGCCATGGCCCACCGCTATCCCCGGGTGAACTTCTACAACAACACCATCGGCGGCACCCTGTCCACTGACCTCTTCAACTATTCCGTCCGCTACTACGAGATCAGATACATAGCAGGGGTCCTGGCAGCCCTGCACAGCCAGACAGGGAACATCGGCTACATCGCCCCCTTCCCCTCCCCCTACACCCGCCGTGACCTCAACGCCTTCGCCCTGGGAGTCCAGAGCGTGCGGCCCGAGGCCAAGGTGCTGGTGCGCTGGACAGAGCACTGGGTAGACCCGGAGCGAGAAAAAGAAGCCATCTATCTCCTGCGTCACCGCGGGGTGGATGTGCTCACCTATTTCCTGGCCTCCCAGAACACCGCCATCGAGGCCCAGCGCCAGGAGCTGGACTACATCGACTTCCACCAGGCAGGCTTCAACCTGCCCTCCCACTGCCTGGCCGCCATGGAAACGGACTGGCAGAGAATCTACACAGAGCTCCTGCGCAAAAGCTCCAACAAACAGGAGCGGCATCTCTACTGGCAGGGCATGCTGGACAAGGTCATAGACCTGCACCTGGCCAGGAACCTGAGCCCCAGGGAAACCGCCCTGACGCTGCGGGCCAAGCAGAAAATCTTCCAGGGCTATCCCGTCTTTTCCGGCCACATCGAGGATAAAAACGGCCTCATACACTGCCGGGAAGGGGAGGTCATCTCAGCCAACAGCCTGCTGAACCAGATGGACTGGCTGGTGAAGGGAGTGGAAATCATTGAATCAAAATGATATCAAAATAAACTCGCAACGGCGCACAGCCTTTTTTTTCCTGCGCATTGTGGGCCAGTTCCTGGCCTTCCTGCTCCTGCTCATCGGCATCGGCGTGCTCCTGCATGTGAAGATCAACGACTCCCTCAACCACGAGGTAGCCAAGCTCTGCGCCCAGCAGGGCAAGCTGGCGGGCACAGTCTACCACAACCTCTTCCAGGAAGAGCTGCACCTGCTGGAAGAAGAATCCCGCTTCCTTGCCCACGGCAATCCCCTGATACCTGAGAGCCTCAATGCCATCGGCAGCCAGCAGGACACAGGGCTGCTGGATGTACAGGGACATGTGCTGCGGGGAGCGAAGCTGCCGGGGGCCAGCACCGCCCAGCGCATGAAAGCATTGCAGGGCTATTCCACCATAAGCTACTACCCCGAGGTTGGCCTGGTGTCCATGGTGCCGGTCTACGACGGCCCCAATATCCGCTATGTCCTCTACCGTCTCCATTCGAATAAGGAACTCAACGAAACCTCCTCCTACCTGCACATCTCCGACCGGCAGGCAGACGAAGACATCCTGCTCTATGACCTGGACAGCCAGCGGGTCATCATCCCCTTCAAGGACTACGGCCCGGAAAACCGCTTCTATGACAGGGACACCAAGTCTCCCCTGGGCATTGACCGCCTGCTGGAAGATCTGTCGGCCAGCGGCGAAGCTGCCGTTTTCTCCCCGGAATACGACGAGGACTATGTGCTCTTCGCCTCCCGGGTCCCTGCCACCAACTTCGTAGCCGTCGGCTATGTGGAATGGAGGTCCGTGGTGGATGGCATCAGGAACATCCACCTCATCATCCTCTGGGTCTTCGGCCTGCTGGTGGTGCTCTTCTGCGTCTTCATCCTCTACTCCTTCATGAACCAGACAGCCGCAGCAGAGGGCAAGGAACTGCGTGAAGCCAGGGACGATGCCCTCAGGGCCAACCAGGCCAAGAGCGACTTCCTGGCCAACATGAGCCACGAGATCCGCACCCCCCTCAACGCCATCCTGGGCATGAACGAGATGATCATGCGGGAGGCTCAGGGCAACCTGAAGAAATACTCCTTCAACATCAAGAACGCAGGCGAGGCCCTGCTGGCCATCATCAACGATGTGCTGGACTTCTCCAAGATAGAGTCCGGCAAGATGGACATAGTCTCCGTCAGCTACAGCCTGAGCTCCGTCCTCAATGACATCTACACCATGATCAGCTACCGGGCCAATGAAAAGGGCCTGGACTTCACCATGGATGTAGACCCCGACATCCCCGATGCCCTCATAGGCGACGAAGTTCGCATCCGGCAGGTGCTGGTGAACATCCTCACCAACGCCGTGAAATACACCCCCAAGGGCTCCGTGCGCTTCACCATCAAAGCCGAGTACGAAGGCATGGCCAACGATGCCCTGGAACTGAAATTCATCTGCAAGGACACGGGCCTGGGCATCAAGGAAGAAGACAAGAAGCGCCTCTTCACCAAGTTCCAGCGGCTGGACATGAAGAAAAACCGCAACATCGAAGGCACAGGCCTGGGCCTGGCCATCACCACCAGCCTGGTGCAGATGATGAAAGGCACCATCTCCCTGGACAGCACCTATGGCGAAGGCACCACCTTCACCATCTGCCTGCCCCAGAAGATCGAGCATGACGAGCCAATCGGAGACTTCCGCAGCCGCATCGAGAGCTTCCTGGAGCAGCAGGAGACTTATCACGAGAGCTTCACCGCTCCCGAAGGCTCCATCCTGGTAGTGGACGATGTGGAAATGAACCTGGTAGTAGTGCAGAGCCTGCTGGAAAAGACCCAGCTCCACATCGATACAGCCCTCAGCGGCAAGGAAGCCCTGGAAAAAATCAAGGAAAACCGCTACGACCTCATTTTCCTGGATCACATGATGCCGGAAATGGACGGCATCGAAACCCTCCAGCAGGCCAAGGAAATGAAGAGCAGCAAGAACAAGAAGACCCCCTTCGTGGCCCTCACCGCCAACGCGGTTTCCGGCGTCAGGGATATGTTCCTCTCCAAGGGTTTCGACGACTACCTGGCCAAGCCCGTAGACGGCAAGACGC
The DNA here is from genome assembly GCA_015058655.1 of Pseudoselenomonas ruminantium. Classification (GTDB taxonomy): domain Bacteria; phylum Bacillota; class Negativicutes; order Selenomonadales; family Selenomonadaceae; genus Selenomonas_B; species Selenomonas_B ruminantium_C. Next base: position 134,984 of record SVBX01000003.1, on the reverse strand, counting down.
TGGAGCAGATGGTGCAGAAATACATGCCCAAGGAGAAAATCTACCCCGTAGGAGAAGCCAGCGAAGAATCAGGTTCCTCCTACGAAGGAAATGCTTCCTATCCCCCCGAAAGCTCCGAAGCCTACGCCTACGATAACAACCAGTACAGTGAAGGCCAGGCGGAGGCAGGCGCCTCATCTGCCGAAGCATACGCAGGGGATGCCGACAGCGCGGGGAGCGCTGCGGCCAGCGATAGCAGCAGCGCCGCAGCTGCCGGCACCGACACGGCTGCCGGGGAAGCAGGCGCAAGCGATGCCGCCTGGCAGGGCGAAGAACAGATAGATGTCCCCACCGCCATGAAATACTGCGGCGGCCTGGAGGCCATGCAGGTGAAATTCCTGGCTATGTTCATCGCCCGCCGCAAGACCGTCCTGGAGCAGCTGGAAAAAGATCTGGCAGAGGACAATATCGCCGACTACACCACCCACATCCACGCCGTGAAATCCACCTCCCTCTCCGTGGGCGGCCTGAAGCTATCCGAGACCGCCAAGGCCCTGGAAATGGCAGGCCACGCCTACCAGGACGGCAACGAAGAAGAAAAGGAAATGAACCTGGGCTACATCAAGGAATACCACCCCTATGTGGTAGATCTATACAATAAGCTGGCAGAAGAAGCCAAGGCAAGGTTCGGAGTGGATGAAGGCTGATAAACGACACAGCAAAGCCCCCAATGTCATTTAGTTAAGCGGCATTGATTCAAAAACCTTCCCCTTGAGGGGAAGGTGCCCCGTTAGGGGCGGATGAGGTGGAAAGTTCTCTCGTTTATCTGCCTATACTTTTTAGGTCGCACCTCATCCGTCAGTCCTTCGGACTGCCACCTTCCCCTCAAGGGGAAGGCTTAACTTAATGACATTGGCAAAGCCCCAGACATACTGAAAGCCCCGTGAATAAGACATGGGGCTTTTAGTATGGCAAAACTCTCGCATTAGCTGTATAATAATCCTTAGTTAATTTACAGGAAGTTTACAGATTGACAGTAAAACTCACCTGTGCTAAGATTTTTAACACCTACTAAATCACTATATAATAGGAGCATGATACATGATCAAGCTTTCTCATATCGAGAAAACCTACGACAGTCCCTCCGGGCCGGTGGCGGCCCTGAAGGGCATCGACCTGCATATAGGGAAGGGCGAGATCTACGGCATCATCGGCCTTTCCGGGGCGGGCAAGTCCACTCTGGTGCGCTGCATCAATCTCTTGGAGCGGCCCACGGCGGGGTCTGTCATGGTGGACGGGAAGGATATGCTTTCCCTGTCTGCAGCCGAGCTGCGGGAAGCCCGCAAGGATATCGGCATGATTTTCCAGCACTTCAACCTGCTGTCCTCCGCCACGGTGTACGACAACATCGCCTTCCCCCTGCGCCTTTCCGGCACAGAGGAAGGGAAAATCAAGGAGAAGGTGACACCGCTCCTGAAGCTGGTGGGCCTTGAGGACAAGGCTGACAAGTATCCCTCCCAGCTCTCCGGCGGACAGAAGCAGCGGGTGGGCATCGCCCGGGCGCTGGCCTCTGACCCGAAGGTGCTGCTCTGCGACGAGGCCACCAGCGCCCTCGACCCCCAGACTACCCGCTCCATCCTGGAGCTCATCCGTGACATCAATGCCAAGCTGCACCTCACGGTGGTGGTCATCACCCATGAGATGCAGGTCATCAAGGAACTCTGCACCAAGGTGGCAGTCATCGACAAGGGAGTCATCGCAGAGGAAGGCACGGTGCTGGAGGTCTTTACCAATCCCCAGCAGCCCATCACCCGGGAATTCATCTCCGTGCTGCTGTCCAATGAGCTGCCCGTGGCTTTCCGGGGCGGCGCCATAGAGCAGGAATACAGCGAGGATTCTTACCTCCTGCTGCGGCTCACCTTTATCGGCGAAAGTGCAGATGACCCTGTGCTGGCGGGCATGATACGCCAGTTCCCGGAGGTGGAATGTACCATGCTCTTCGGGGATCTGGACCAGATTTCCGGACAGCCCTTCGGACGCATGATCATCGGCCTTACAGGCAAGAAAGAAAGGGTGCAGGCGGCTATGGCATACCTGGCCTCCAAAGACTTGAAAGAGGAGGTGATCGGCTATGTCAGAAGACATGATCATGCTGCTCTTTAAAGCACTGGGGGAGACAGTCTACATGGTAGCCGTGTCCATGGTCATCGCCACCATCATCGGCGTGCCCCTGGGGGTGCTTCTGCACACCACGGAAAAGGGCGGCATCCTGGCCGCGCCCGGCTTCAACAAGCTCCTGAGCTCGGTGGTGAATGCAGTCCGCTCCATTCCCTTCATCATCCTGATGGTGGCCATCATACCTTTCACCCGTCTGATTGTGGGTTCGGCCATCGGCACCACGGCGGCCATGGTGCCCCTGGTGATCGCCAGCATTCCCTTCATCGGGCGGCAGGTGGAAACCAGCTTGAAGGAAGTGCCCTTCGGCCTCATCGAAGCGGCCCAGTCCATGGGCGCCAGCCCCACGCAAATCATCTGGAAGGTGCTGATACCTGAGTCTTTGCCCTCTATCGTGGCCCAGCTCACCACGGTCATCATTGCCCTGGTGGGCGAGTCTGCCATGGCAGGGGCCATCGGCGGCGGCGGCCTTGGCGACCTGGCTATCCGCTATGGATATCAGAGGTTCCGCCCGGAGGTCATGCTGGCCACGGTGGTCATACTTATTGTGTTAGTCCAGTTGGTGCAGCTCCTGGGAGGTGCCCTGGCTAAGAAGTTAGATAAGCGTTAAGGAGAATGGGAGGTTTTTTTATGAAGAAAAGAGTTCTTTCGCTTCTGGCGGGGCTGACGGTTGCGGCCCTGGCGCTCACCGGCTGCGGCGGGGATACCGCTGGCGGCAGCAGCAGCGCTGCCAAGACTCTGAAGGTGGGCGCTACGGCTGTGCCCCATGCGGAGATCCTGGAGGCTGTGAAGCCCGTGCTGGAAAAGGACGGCGTGAAGCTGGAAATCGTGGAATTCAACGACTATGTGCAGCCCAACCTGGCCCTCAATGACAAGGAGCTGGATGCCAACTTCTTCCAGCACAAGCCCTACCTGGACAACTTCATGGAGGAGCATAAGGATGTGAAGCTCGCCAGCGCCTTCGGCGTCCACATCGAACCCATGGGCATCTACTCCAAGAAGGTCAAAGACCTGAAGGAACTGAAGGACGGCGCTGCCATCGCCATCCCCAACGACCCCACCAACGGCGGCCGCGCCCTGCTGCTCCTTGAGAAAGCTGGGCTCCTGAAGCTCAAGGCCGGCGTAGGCGAGAAAGCCACCGTCCAGGATGTGGCCGAGAACCCCAAGAACTTCAAGTTCCAGGAAGTAGAAGCTGCCCAGGTGCCCCGCACCCTGGAGGATGTCGATGCAGCCATCATCAACAGCAACTTCGCTATGCAGGTGAACCTGAACCCCACCAAGGACACCCTCTTCATGGAGGATAGCACTTCCCCCTATGTGAACATCATCGCCGTCCGCGAGGGTGACGGAACCCGCCCGGAGATTCAGGCCCTCATCAAGGCTCTGAAATCCGACGAAGTGAAGAAGTTCATCGAGGATAAGTACAAGGGCGCAGTAGTACCGGCATTCTAAACAGCATACGCACCCAAAAGGGGCTGTTGCATGAGTGATTCATCACTTGTGCAACAGCCCCTCTTTTCGTTTCTGGGCGTCAAGGCAGGAAAGTTCCCCAAACTCAATCTCAGCGCTTCGCTTTATAAGGCCATTGTTCCAGCTTTGTCGATAGACAAAGCTTCCTCTTGGCCTTTCAACGAGGCGGGAGATATTAACTCGCCGCCTGTTAGTAGTTTGCCGCCCCCACTTATAGAAGTAGGGGACATCTTTTACTCGTTATATGCCGCAATGCGCTTGGCTACATTGTCCTTGATATTGTTGTAATAGAAAGTGTAGTCATCGTCGTGGAAACTCTGCGGCCCAAAGAAATCGGTCAAGGCCATAGGCGCAGCTTTGGCGTTCGTCACGATCACGCCGCGGGCGAGGTTCACCTGCGCATCTGCGCCGATATTTGCAATCTCATACCTGCCGGCTTTTTCGTTCAACACGAGGGAACCGAGGTTTTTGCTCGCTGGCGCATAAGTTTCGTCAAGCCGCCAGCTCAACGGATTGATGCTGATGGCATCCGGCAGCAGCGCTCTGTTGCGGGCGTTTTCCTCCACATTTTTCTTGCCTTCGGTATTCCAGCTGACAATGACCCCCGTGTCGCATTCGCCGGTCGCGAACTTCAAGTGCGGGTTCTCCTTGAGGTCTTCCTTCGTGACGGAGTAGCCTATGGCATAGGCCGCCACCATGCGCTTGTAGTAGTCGGGATGCTCCTTGAAGTAATTCTTCAGCACATATTTGACCATGGCCGACCCCTGGCTGTGCCCTGCGATGATAAAGGGGCGGCCATGGTTGTATTTGGTGAAATAGCAATCCAGCGCAGCGGTTATATCTGCGTAGGGAATGCCGGAAATCGCTGCGTCGATGCTCCCGGTTCTTTCCGCCACCTCCCCGGCGAATCGCAAGCCTGCCTGACGGTAGTAAGGCACGAACACATTGGTGGAGTCCTCGTATACGCTGGCGTTCGTCACATATTCGCCCAGCGCCCCCATTTTCATCTCCAGGTTATCCAAGGGTGCGTAATCTGGAGAACCTTCGCTGAAGCTGGATTCGATATATTCCGTCGAGTAAATGTAAAATGTGTCAACCTCCTTGGTAATATCCGGAATCTGGTACCAGCACTTCTTCCGGGAATAATCCGGAGCATCTCCTGCCCCCGTCCGGGCATTCGCCGACAAGGCCGGCATCATGGATACGATCACCAAGGCAGCTGCAACTGCAGCAAGCAATGCTTTCCTCATATTTGCCTCCTACTGAATCTAGTGCGCGTTCTCATCCTTGCTTTGGCAGGGGTTATGAACATCTCTTATTAAATATTCTCCAAAACCTGCCGGATTCCTGCCGCAACCCACATGAGCTATCATCTGCGGGACATCTTTGTGGGATAAATTGACAGAAGGCAGGTATTTGCTACAATGAGAGAAGAAGAAGAGAACGGAGGTCGATTGGCATGAAGGAAGAACGAAAACTGCCTATTGGAGTGCAGAGTTTTGAAAAATTGAGAAGAAGCGGTTTCCTTTATGTGGACAAGACCCGCTATATATACTCCTTGGCCAAAAGCGAGGGCCAGTATTTCCTCAGCCGTCCCCGGCGCTTTGGCAAGAGCCTGTTTCTCTCTACGCTGAAAGCCTATTGGGAAGGAAAGCGGGAACTTTTCGAGGGGCTGGCTATTGAGGAACTGGAAAAGGGGAACGAAAGCGCCTTTGAGCCTTATCCTGTGTTCTATTTTGACTTCAACGGGCAGAACTATCAGGTGGATACGGCGCTGGAGGATATACTGGCAGAGCATTTGCGCAGATGGGAGAAAATCTATGGGGGGGATGGCAGCCTGCCTTTGTCTGAACGCTTCAGGAATCTGATGGTGACAGCGAAGGAAAAGACTGGCAAAGGCTGCGTGGTGCTCATAGATGAGTACGACAAGCCCTTATTGGAAGTTCTGGAAAATGATGCGCTGGAGGAGCGCAACAAATCAGTTTTCAAGGGCTTCTTCGGCACCCTTAAAAGCTATGACGAGTACCTGCGCTTTGTCTTTATCACCGGAGTGACGAAGTTCAGCAAGGTGAGCATCTTCAGCGATTTGAACCAGCTCCAGGATATCTCCCTTTATGAGGACTACAGCGCTGTCTGCGGCATGACCGAGGAAGAAATCCGCAGCTGTTTCCAGCCTGAGCTGCAGAGGATGGCGGCGAAGCACAAGCTGGATGAAGAAGGCTGCCTGCGGAGACTGGCGCAAATGTATGATGGGTACCACTTTTACCCCGACAGCCCCGGGGTGTATAATCCCTTCAGCGTCTTGAATGCGTTGCAGCAGAGGGAGTTTGAGGCCTATTGGTTCGCTACGGCTACCCCTACCTTTTTGGTGCGGCGCTTGAAAAATATGCACTTCAATATGAGGCAGCTTGGCACTGGGGAAATTCATGCCACTTCTTTTGCTCTGACAGATTACCGGGCAGAAAATCCGGACATTGTCCCCCTGCTCTACCAGACCGGCTACCTGACCCTTTGGGGCTATGATGCCCGCAGACGGCGCTATACCTTGGGCTTTCCCAATGAAGAAGTGAAATATGGCTTGCTGGAAAGCCTGTTGCCTGTTTATAGCAGGGACGCCATTCCCGGCAGGGGGGCGGATATCTTCTCATTGGATGATTGTTTGGAAGCCGGTGATACCGAAGGGGTGCGGGACATCCTCACTGCCCTCTTTGCCAGCATCCCCTATACCACCGACGATGCCCCCTTCGAGCACTACTTCCAGTCGGTGCTCTACATCGTCTTCACCCTGCTGGGCCAGTATGTCCACTGCGAAGTTCACAGCAGCAAGGGGCGGGCGGACTGCATTCTGGAGACGGATAAATATGTCTATATCTTTGAGTTCAAGGTGGATAAGAGCGCCCAGGAAGCCTTGTCCCAGATAGAGGAAAAGGGCTACGCCCTCCCTTACGCCGCAGACCAGCGGCAGCTTTTCAAGATAGGCGTGAGCTTTGACGCCAAGGAGCGGAAACTGGCCCAGTGGGCTGTGGCAGAAGACTGATAGTTATGGACATGAATATAGGGGTTGTGGAGTTTCTAACCCTATACCCCATGACTTTCCGCGTGTTAAATATCCCTCTGTTCATGGTAGACCAAGCAGATAGGCTTATGGGAATGGCGCTACGACAAGCGTAAAACTTGAGAGTCGAGGCGGGAGATATTAACTCGCCGCCTGTTAGTAGTTTGCCGCCCCCACTTATGGAAGCAATGTCATTAAGTTAAGCCTTCCCCTTGAGGGGAAGGTGCCCCGTTAGGGGCGGATGAGGTGGAGCGTTCTCTCGTTAATCTGCCTTATCTTGTTCATTTGCACCTCATCCGTCAGCCTTCGGCTGCCAGCACCAGGGAGCCCACCGGGCTCCCGCGCTACGCGCCCCCTCAAGGGGAAGGCTTTTGAATCAATTGCCGTTTAACTTAATGACATTGCTTATGGAAGTGGGGGACATCTTGTACTCGTTATAACGCAATTGTTCAAATTTTGCCGTAGGCAAAATCTTCCAATCAGCGTTTCAACGAGGCGGGAGATATGCGCTCCCGCCTGTTATGATATTCGCTCCCCCCACCTATAGAGGTGGGGGACATCTTCTTCCGAGTTATATGTGTGGGAGGTTTGAGTTATGAACATTTATTTAGGGAAACGCTGATTAATTCGCCGCCCATCTTGACGAATCTTTTTTGTCCCTCCTGCGTTGACAAATCCTCGACATAGCGTGGCTATGCCTGCGGTTTGTCGCCTTGGAATGGACGAAAAATCTTCGCCAATCTGAACAGCTCATTTAATCAGTGTTTCCTTAGCTGTCTGGCAGGAGAATTTGAAAAGTTAACGAATGGCACTATGTAGTTTGTCAACCGGTAGGAGAGATAGCAATGGATAGGCAAGAGAAAAATTCAATAAGGCAGTCCACTAAGATCACTGTTCTGGGCTGCGGGCGGTGGGGGACATTTCATGCGTGGTATACCCACAGCCTTGGCTATAGCGTGACACTGTGGGGGCGCCCCGGCTCCGGGCATTTGCAGGAGCTGCAGGAAACACACCGCAATGAGTATCTGGCCTTGCCTGAGAGCGTGGTCTTGACTCATGACCTGGCGGCAGCCCTGCAAGAGGCCGATATTGTCATCATCTCCATCAGCGCACAACAGCTGCGGGCTTTGGTGAGCCAGATGATGGAAACCGGCATAGCGCTGGCAGAGCGCAGATTCGTCCTCTGCATGAAGGGACTGGAAATCAGCACAGGCAAGTGCCTGACCGAAGTCTTTGGCGATGTGGCAGGGCAGGAAGTGCCGGTAGCAGTCTGGGTAGGCCCTGGGCATGTGCAGGAATTCCTGCGGGGCGTTCCCAATTGCATGGTCATGGCTGCCAAAGATATGGAGCTGGCTCATGAGCTGGTGGGTGTTTTCCACAGCCCGTTGATACGCTTCTATTACGGTGAGGATTTGCTGGGCACAGAGATAGGCGCTGCAGCGAAGAATGTCATGGGCCTGGCCGCAGGCATGCTGGATGGCTTTGGCTACGGCAGCCTGAAAGGCGCGCTGATGGCCAGAGGCACCAGGGAACTGTCCCGCCTGGTCGAAGCCTTGGGAGGCAATCCCATGACTATTTACGGCCTGTCCCATCTGGGTGATTATGAAGCTACGCTCTTTTCGATGCATAGCAATAACCGGCGTTTCGGAGAAGATTTCGTGAGCGGTCAAAAGTTCGAGAAACTGGCCGAAGGAGTATATACGGCACAGGCATTGCTGAAACTTGCCGAGACAACCGGACTGGAACTGCCCATCTGCCAGACGGTCAACGCCATCATACAGGAAGGTGCTGACCCGCAGGAGGCTCTGACCAAACTGTTCCTTCGCCCTGTCAAGGCAGAACTTGAATGATGCCGAGATATGCCTTCCTCTAAAAGAAAAGGCCAGGTCAGGCCTTTCTTGCACCCGGCAGGAAATGAACCGGGACAGAGCGAAAAGTAAGGCAAAGAGATGAATTACCTATGGAATCAGCAGAAACGAACGCTTCCTTCCCCGACCGGAAGCCATGGGGATGAAACTATGAACAAGGACTCTTTCCTGCTGCGGGCCTCTTTCCGCAGCTTCATGAAGAAAATGGTGCTCAACAACCTCATGGCCTTCATGGGCTCCATTGTGAACGGCATTGTCATCAGCCGTTATCTGGGGCTCACGGCCATGGCGGCCTTCCAGCTGACCCTGCCCCTGGTCTTCGTCATCATGATCATCAGCCAGATCGTTTCCCTGGGAGTGCAGAACAACTGCGCCAAGAGCATCGGCGCAGGTCATCAGGACGAGGCCGCTGGCTTCTATTCCACCGCCATAGCCTGCTGCCTGCCCCTGGCCGCCCTTATGGGCTTTGCCATTTTCTACGGCGCAGGACCCCTGGCCCTGTTGCTGGGGGCCGACGGTGCAGGGGCATGGCCGGAGGCTGCGGACTATCTGCGGGGCCTTGCCCCGGGCCTGGCTCTGCTTGTCTTCCTGCCCATGCAAGTGGCGATTTTCTTCCTGGAAGGGCTCTCCAAATACGCCCTGTGGGCCATTGTCATGCAGACCATGCTCAATGTGGTTGGCGCCCTTGCGAATGTCCTCTGGGCAGGGGGCGGCATGTTCGGCATGGGCGTGGTTATGTCCCTTTGCTACCTTGGCTCCCTCTGCGTCATGGCAGCAGGTGGTCACCGCGAGCAGGGCTGCATCTGCTTTTCCTTGAAGCAGGCAAAGCTCAGGCATCTGCTCCCCATTTTGAAGATTGGCCTGCCCTCGGCAGCAGACAGGTTCTACAAGACGGCCCAGATGTATATCATCAACCTCATGCTGGTTTTCTCCGGCTCTGCCACATCCATCGCCGCCTTTGCAGACCTCAACGCCCTGAACAACATCTTCAATCCCATCGTCAGCGGCGTGAGCGCCGCCGTCCTCACCATGGCAGGGGTACTGGCGGGGGAAAAGGACAAGGAATCCCTCCACGGGCTCCTGCACCTGTCATTGCGGGAAGCCCTGGTGGTGGAAGGGCTCACGGCCCTGCTGGCCTTTCTTGCGGCCCCCCTGCTCATCGCTCTCTTTGTGAACCCCGGGCAGGAGGGCTACGAGGAGGCGGTGACGGCCCTCAGGATTTTCGTCCTGTATCTGCCCCTCCACGGCCTGAACAATCTGCTGCAGAAATACTATCTGGGCATCCAGTCCCTCAAGATGACCTACCTTACCTCCGCCCTGGACAATTTCCTCTACATCTGCCTGCTGGCAGTAGTCCTGGGCAGGGCCTTCGGTCCCCTGGGCATCTGGTGGTCCTTCCTGCTGGCAGAGGTGCTCACCCTCCTGACCCTGCTCATCATCATCGGCTGGCAAAAGAAGAAATGGCCTCCCGGACTCTCTGACCTCATGTGCCTGCCCCCCTCCCTCGCTGGAGACATCGCTGCCCGCAGCTGGTCGGCAGGCAGCATGGAAGAAGTTCTCTCCGCCTCGAAGGAAGCCAGCCAGTTCCTCCTCCAGCAAGGAGAGAAGAAGGAGAAGGCCGCCCTCCTGGCCCTGGCCATCGAGGAAATGGGTGGCAATATCATCCGCTGGGGCTTCGCAGAAGGGAAAAAACACCGCATAGATATCCGGGCCGCCAGGGGCGAGCGCTGGGTGCTGCGCATCCGTGACAACTGCCCGCCCTTCAATCCCAAAAACTGGCTGGCCCTGCACGCAGAGGACGACAAAACCGCCAATATCGGCATCCGCACCATCTGCGGCCTGGCCAGGGAAGTACGCTATTCCCGCACCCTGGGCATGAACTATTTGTTCATAGAACTGAACTGATACTCAAAGAAACATATTTACATGAACTTCCACGGACTGGCTGACTTCCACTGTATCCGGGGCTTCCTGCGCCCCCTGCTGCATTTTTATTCCCAAGGCAAGGAGCTGCCGTTTGAGCCGGAAGAGGATTACCGTGGCAATCAGATGATTGCGGAGAAACTGCTGCGCCTTTAAAAAGTTAAGGAGGACACCATGGCCAATTATCTTGTTTCCATCGTGACGCCCTTTAACAATGTAGACCCCAAGCTATTCCGCTATGCCTACGAATCCCTGCAGAAGCAGACCCTGGGGTTCCAGTCTATCCAGTGGATAGTGGTGCTGCACAATACCGAGAGCAGCCTCAAGGCCGCCGTGCATGAGATGCTGGACGGCCAGGATAACATCATCATCAGGGAGCTGGACAACGATTTGCACACCCCCTCCAGCCCCAGGAATTTGGGCATGAAGCTGGCCACGGCACCCTTCCTGGGCTTTTTGGATGCAGATGACGGCTACACGCCGGAATGTCTCCAGACAGCCCTCTTGCACCTGCAAAGGACTCAGTCAGACCTGGTGGTCTTCCGCCGGGAATACGAAATGGAAACCGAGGGGCTCATGCCCGCCACAGAAATCGTCCTCTGGGACCAGACCCAGTCGGAAATCGTCATGGACAGGGAGCACTGGGATGACCAGAAGATGTTCGGCGGCCTTTTCTGGGGCATTGTGACCTCGCGGCTCTATAGGCGGGACTTTATGACCCGCCACGATTTCACCTTTGACGAGACAGTGCCCTTCACCGAAGATATGCTCTTCCTCATCGAAGTCTACGGCAAGGCCAGCCGCGTCTGCTACCTGCCTCAGCTCATAGGCTATCACTATTTCATCAAGAACAAGTCCCTGGTGCATAGCATGGCGGAAAAAGACGGGGAAACCCTGGTTTCCTATGCGGCGGGCTTAAAGAAAATCTTCGATACCGCCTACAACAACGGCATCTATATCGACGAGCTCATGGCCCTCTTGCTCTCCACCTTCTCCATGGTCATGCTGAATTCCAAGCATCTGACCCTGGCTCACCGCCGGGAAATCAAGGAAATCCTGGAGCCTTATGTCCACGAGATACGCCTGCTGCCCGCCACCAAGCTGATCTCTGCCGACGAGGCCAGGAAATGCTACTCCCTGCCCAGGGAGGTCATCATGCACCCGGAGAATTTCGACCAGGGCGGCGCCATCAAGGATATCATGGACGGCCAGGGCATCCTGCAGGAAATCCTGTCCCGGAACAAGGACACGGACTACGGACGCCGCTACAACTTCGCCAGCCTCCGCAGCGCCCAGGGCTATCAGACCAGGGTGCCCCTGAGCAACTATGAGGTCTATGCGCCTCTGGTGCGGCTCCAGACCCAGATAGGGGAGAGCGGCATCTTCGTCTCTGACCCCATCCTCTGCTATCTGCTCACCTCCGGCACCTCAGGCGCTCCGAAGCTCCTGCCCGCCACCCGGGAGCATCTCTCAGTCTACGAAGACGAGTTCGCCCAGCTCCTGCGGGGCAAGATAACCATCCTGCTGGGGGAGAGCCTGCCCCAGGAAAGGTATTACAATGACCAGGCCGCCCTGAATTCCCTCTTCGGCAGGCTCATCGAAGATTTCTGCCACCGTGACCAGCAGCGCCTGGGAGTCAGCCGCGCAGGCTTCACCGCTCCCAGGGAACTGCTCTTCCCGCCCCAGGCCCTTGACACCCTCTACCTGCGCCTGTACTTCGCCCTGAGCGAGCCGCTGGCAGAGCAGCTTTTCGCCCCCTTTGCCTGGGGCGCGCTGGAGGCCTTCTCCTTCCTGGAGAGCCACTGGCGGGAGCTGGTCAAGGATCTGGCTGAGGGCACCCTCACCAATACCATCAACCTGCCCAACGACTATCGCCATCAGCTGGAAAGGTGCCTCATCCCGGATGTAGAGCGGGCAGAGACTCTTCGGGAGATTTTCGCAGGCGGCTTCCACCGTCCCGTGGCCACCCTCATTTGGCCACGCCTCAAAAAAATCATCGCCATCGGCACAGGCAGCCAGGCCATCTACCGGGACGCCCTGACCAGGTACATCGGGGACCTCCCCTGGGACAACAGCTACTTCGCCTCCTCGGAGGCGCTGCTGGGGAAGAGCATACCCGGCACAGACGAATTCGAGCTGCTGACGGGGAAGAATTTCTACGAGTTCCGCCCCTTCCCGGAAAACCCGGACAGCCACGCCCACCCGCTCCTGCTCAGCGACCTGCAGGAAGGCGAGAAATACGAGCTCATCCTCACCAACAGGGCGGGACTCTACCGCTACGCCACCGAAGACATCCTGGATGTCAGGAACCTCGACGAAGGGCGCTTGCGCTTTGCCTATGCAGGCAGGAAATCCGAAGCCCTGCCCCTGTCCGGCGGCCTGCTCTGGGAAAATGATGTCTATGGGGCCATCAAAAAAGGAGCCCAGGCCCTAGACCTCGCTCCTACAGATTTTTCCTATTTCCTGGATGAGGAAAACACCCTCGCCCTCATGCTGGAAGTCCCCGGGAAGAAAGCCCCGGAAGAGGCTCTTGCTGCCGCTCTGGACAGCGCCCTTCGGGAAGAGTCCCCCACCTACGCCAAAGCCCGGCAGGAAGGCCAGCCTCCCTGCAAGGCTCTCTACCTATCGCCAGAGAGCCACCTGCTCTACCGGGACATCCAGCGCTTCAAGCACAAGACAGCCCCCGACCAGATCAAGCCCGCCCACTTCCTGGACACCCGGGAAAAGATACGGTTCTTCCTGGGGCAGGTAGAGAGATAAAAGAAAGGGGAAACGACTCCGCATGAAAACGCGCGATATGCTTCAAGCAGCCAGGCTCCTGCGGCTGGCCGTGGCTATGGCCCTGGCCATCCTGCTGCAGGCCATCAGCCCGCAGGGGCTTGCCCTGGCTTATAGCGCCACGGATGAGTGGCTGGTTTACTGGTACTTGTGCGGCTCGGATCTGGAATCGGAGAACGGAGCCGCCACCGACGATATCAAGGAAGTGCTGAAAGCCAACCTTCCCGCCAATGTGAATGTGCTGATCCAGACAGGCGGCAGCAACAGCTGGCAAAACACTGCCGTCCCTGACGGGCAAACAGGACGCTTCTTATACAGCCAGGGCGAACTGTACGAACTGGAAATCCTGCCGGACCGCGATATGGGGGACGGGAGCACCCTGAAGAGCTTCCTGGAATACGGCAAGGACAACTACGCTGCCGACCACAGGGTCTTTGTCTTTTGGGACCATGGCGGCGGCAGCGCCAACGGCCTCTGCGAGGACGAGCGCACAGGCAGCACCCTGAGCCTCAACGACATACAGGAAGCCTTTGCCGCGGTACACACCCCTGACCCGAACAATCCTCCCTTTGAAATGGTAGGCATTGACGCCTGCCTCATGGCAAGCTACGACATGGCCAATGCCCTCTATGGCATCTCCCGCTACATGACAGCCTCTGAAGAACTGGAGTCCGGCCTGGGCTGGCAATACGACAAATGGCTGAGTGCTCTGGGCAGCAACCCCGCCATGGACGGCGCCGCCCTGGGAAAGATCATCTGCGACACCTACATGGAAAACTGCCGCAAGGCAGGCACTGATGATACCGCCACCCTGTCCTGCATTGACCTCTCGTATATGCCCACCCTCCGCAATGCCTACGAGGCCTACGGCATAGAGGCCCTGCGCCAGGCTGACGCCAACCCCCAGGAATTTTTCCGTAACTTTGACCGGGCAGCCAGAGAGACAGAGCACTACGGCGGCAATACCAGCACCCAGGGCTACGCCAACATGATTGATCTGGGGGATCTGGCCTACGAGACCAACAACCTGATGTGGGGGAGGCCCAGACCCTCGACCATGCCCTGAAGCTTGCTGTGACCTACAACGTCCATGGTGCCTATCGGAAATGGAGCACCGGCCTCTCCTGCTTCTACCCCTACAGCAACCAGGCCAGCGACCTGAGAAACTATATGTCCCAGAAAGCCGCCCCCCTGCCCCAGAAATGCCTGTACAGCTATTTCATGTACGGCCAGATGCCCCAGGAGGGCCGCCAGCTGCTGGCAGGTGAGAAACCCGCGGTCCTGTTCCCCGCCAGCGTCATAGACGAAAAACCGGGCTTCGGCATCTTCAATGTGTCAGCCCTGGAAGATACCCCCGTACATGTGGACAATGATGGCTCTGCCTTTGTCGAACTGACCCAGAAGCAGATGGACCAGATTTCCAGTGTCCGCTGCCATCTGGCTTACGTCAGCGAAGAAGATGATGTCATCATCGACCTTGGCAGCGATGCGAATATCATCGCAGACTGGGACACCGGCATCATGAAAGACAATTTCGATGGCACCTGGCCCATGCTGAACGGCCACCCTGTCTATGTAGACATAACCGCCGAAAAAGACGGCTACAATATGTATTCCATCCCCATCATTCTCAATGGCGTCAGATGCAACCTGCAAGCCATCTATCATTTTGACACCGAGAGATACTACATCCTGGGAGCACGCAAAGCCATTGACGAAAACGGCATGGGCGACAGGAACCTCATCAAGATAAAACCGGAGGATACTATCACTACCATACACAACGCCTCTATGTTATCGGATCCCGGCGGCACCATTTACAGCGTGGATGTGGAAACTTTCAAGGCAGGGAAGCATCTCATCATGAGCGACGAAGAAACGGGCGACGGTTTCTATGCCTACTTCTTCGAATTCGTCTCCCCCAACAACGAAACCGCCCTCTCCAACCTTGTCGAATTCACCATCAAAAACGGCGAAATAACCACCACCGCCCACAACTGAAAATACACACGCCAAAGGAGGTGCTGCACACAATCGCGCAGCACCCCTTTTTCATTTTCCTCGGAACCTCTAACTCATGCCCAGCCCCCTCAGCAAAGGCGGAGCATCACTCTCCCACTTCCCACTCAGAGAGACTCCGCTTCTCCGAGTCAAAGCTCACGCCAATCCTGAATATCTCTCGCTCATCCGCCCCAAATGGCTCCGCATATCCCTTTGCCTCTATCTGGGCCAGGGCCTCCCTGGCAGGCTTATCCACCTTGAACTCGAAGATATAGACATACTTATCCGTAGTCAAAACACAGTCAGCCCTCCCCCGGCTGCTGTGTACCTCGCACTCTACATACTGACCCAGCAGGGTAAAGACGAGATAAAGCACCGTCTGGAAATAATGCTCGAAGGGAGCATCATCGGTGGTGTAGGGAATGCTGGCAAAGAGCGCCTGCAGGGTATCCCTTATGCCATCTGTATCCCCAGCCAGTACTCGTCTACGCAGAGTGAAAATATCCTTGCCGCTGCCCGGAACTGCCGTAGGAACATACTCCGGGAAAAGACTTTTGAGAAAACCGTATTTCACCTCTTTGTTTGGGAAGCCTAAAACATAAACCCCGGCCTCCCCATCATAGCCCACAATGGTGAGATAGCCAGTCTGGTAGAGCAGCGGCACGATATCAGGATTATCCGCCCGATAGTCTGTGATGGCATACGCATCGGCACATATATCCCCCTCTGCCAGCTGCTTCACATCAAAGTGCATATTTTTCAGTCGTCGCACCAAGAAAGTAGGCGTGCCCGTGGCGAACCAATAAGCTCCCAGATCCTGCCCATAAAATGCCTTGATAAGGCTGAAGGGATTATAGACCCCCTGGCTTTTCGGATAAAAGTGGTATCCATCGTACATCATAGCCAGCTTGGCCAGGCACGCATCCTTGCTCAATCCCAAGGCACTTGCCATATCATTTATCTCCGGCCCAAAAGTCCCCAGAAGCTCCTCCTCTGTAATGCCGCAGATCCCTGCAAAGTTCTTTTCTAAAGAGATATCATTGAGCTGGTTCAAATCGCTGAAGATGCTCACCTTGCTGAACTTCGTCACGCCGGTGATAAAGACAAAGCGCAGATACTCGTCATAGCTTTTAAGGGTGCCGAAGAAGCCTTTGAAAACCGCTTTGTTATGTTCTTCCAGAGAGTTATTTTCTAACACTTCCAGCAGAGGCTTGTCATACTCATCCACCAGCACCACGCAGCCCTTGCCGGTTTTCTCCCTGGCAGCTTTCAGGAGATTTCTGAAACGTCCCGACAAGGAAAGGCTGCTATCACCACCGTAAATCTTCTCCCAACTGTCCAGGTGCTCTGCCAATACAGCCTCCAGTGCCGTATCTGCCTGATAGTTCTGCCCGTTAAAGTCAAAATAGAACACAGGATAGGCCTCAAAAGCCCCCTCATGTCCCTGCTCCAGCTTCTCAATCTCCAGCCCCTCAAAGAGTTCCTTTCTCCCCTCCCAATAGGCTTTCAAGGTCGAGAGAAACAAACTCTTGCCAAAACGCCGGGGGCGGCTGAGGAAATACTGCTTGCTGCCATTAACCAATTCGTATATGTAGCGCGTCTTATCCACATAGACAAAACCGCCTTCCCTCATGCTCACAAAACTCTGCACCCCAATAGGCAGCCTTCTTCTCTTTTCTTCCATCAAGCTCCCCCTCCGTCCTCGATTTTTCTTCCTGACTTTATTGTAGCAAATCCCCAACCTCTGTCAATTTTCCCTGCCTGCGCTGCAGCGTATTGCTAAAATCCCCCCAAATTGCCACTCGATGTTGTATTCTTGGAAAAACGGCACGCTAAAAGGCCTCCTATGATGTTGATATTTTATCATAGAAGGCCTTATGATTCGATGTAACAACAATAAAAGTGTTACATGGAGCAATGAACGCCATCTGGCTGCTGAATGATTCCTTCTCCATTAAGGTGGAATACAATGAATACGCCCCCAGGATACCCCTGGTGCATCAATATCCTAGGACTTTTTACCTAGAACTTTAGGGCGTGTTGATTAATTCACTCAGCCCATCTTCACGGGTCTTGACTGTCCCTGCGTCGTTGACAAATCCTCGACATAGCCCCGCTATGCCTGTGGTTTGTCGCCTAGCAATGGACAGCCAATCCCCATAAATCTGGGCCAAGTTCATTTAATCAACACGCCCTAGCCCCGATAAATATATATTACATAGAGTAAAGAAAAAAAGCAGGCCATTTGTTATGTATACACATGGAAATGTTTTCATACCACCTCCCCTCACCTGTCATGCTGCAGATAATACTGCTCCAATTCCTCACGGCAGCCCAGGAAAACCTGCTTCAGCCTGGGATCGAACTGGGTGCCCATGCCTTCGCACATGATGGCGGCGCTTTTCTCAAAACTCAGGGGTTCCTTGTAGACCCGCTTGCTCACCAGGGCGTCATACACATCTGCCACCGCCATGATCCTGGCCTCCAGGGGTATCATGCTGCCCACCAGCCCCTCGGGATAGCCCTTGCCGTCCCAGCGCTCGTGATGGTATCTGGCCACATTGTAGGCCACTTGCACGAAGTGCTCCTCCTCCACCCCTTCCAGCAGGATTTTCACCATCTCCCCGCTTTTGGCGGCGTGAGTCTTCATGATGTCATACTCTTCCTCGGTGAATCTGCCGGGCTTGTTGAGGATGTTGTTTTCGATGGGAACCTTCCCCAAGTCATGGGTTGGTGCCGCCCTGATGATATCCCGGCCCTGCTGCTCCGTCAGGGAGAAAAGGCCCTGGCGCAGGATTTCCCCCACGATGATGCTGATGATATCGCTGGTGCGCCGCACATGGCCTCCGGTATTGCTGTCCCGGTTGTCGATGAGGTCAGCCATGCCCAGTACCACCTTGCGCTGGATTTCCTTGATGTTCCTGGTTTTTTCCTGGACTTCTTCATTGAGGCTGCGGTTGAAGTCCGACAGGATATCCAGATTGCGCTGGTCCTCCGTGCCGTCATAGATCTCTATGAGATAGCCCCGGCACTCGCCCATATTGCCAAAATCCAGGGAAGAAATGCTGGCTATGCAGGTCATCTCCCCCTGCTTGTACTTCGTCTTCAAGGCATAGCCTTTTTCATAGGAACTCAGGAACTGAAGGATCTTTCGCCCCAGCCGGTCATCCTCCGGCAGCCTGCCATCCACCCGCACATCATGCAAGAAGGGCAGGAAATCCTTGCATTTCTCATTGCAGCACAGGAATTCTCCCTCCGGCGTCACCGCCAGATAGCCTTTTTCCTTTTCTTCCCTGTGAGCATCCGCTATCAGGAAGTCAATGTCGTAAGAATGAGCCTTGTCGTACTGGAAGGCAATCATCACCGCCCCCAGGCCATAAAGCACAGGCGTTAAGGAAAAGCCCACTCCCAGCGCCACCTCCACGCCGTATAGCAGCATAGTGAGCAGGGGCAGCATCATATAAGCGGCAAAATGCAGCAAGGGATATTTACCCCTGCGACGCACAGCCAGCACCAGCACAGACAGCAGCACCCCCATCATGAAGACGATATAAGCTGTATGCAATACCTTCAGCGGCCCCGGAGCGAAATGCACCGCCGTCCCCATGCTGGTTTCCACCAGGGTGACGCCGCTGTAATAAAGGTCTGTGTGATAGCAGAAAAAAACTATGAGCACATGTATAGAAGCCAGCCCATAGAGGGCAATCTTCACCCAGGGCCATATCCTGATGCCCAGGATATGCAGCAGGTAGGTGATCAGCACGCTGAACAGATAGGTGCTGTCGAAATAGGCAAAGCATTGGAGCAGGTACGCTCCATCTGCAGTCTCCACCTGTGACTTCAGCCAGTGGGCCGCAATGACCACGGACATGATGACGATCATGGTCCACTGGTAAATATCCGTATTCTCATATTCCTTCTGCGCCAGGTAAATGAGCACCACGATGGACACAAAGAGCACGGTGCCGTAAATAACGGTCATCATTTGTCGCAAATCTCCTGATCAAGCTCAAAATAAAATTCACTCTGCTCCCCTTCGCCGCCCAGGACAGACAGCTCCGTTGACATAGTGGCCAGGATTTCTCCCGCTGCCTTCAGGCACAAGGCCCCCAGCCCTGCCTGCTGCCCCGCTGTCACGCCGCTTTTCAGGGCAAACAGCAGATGGCAGCGGCCCTCTGCAGCCTTGCCGTAAACAGAAAGCTTCATTTTCCCGCCCGCACACATGGTGGTATCCCGCAGGAGCAGGCAGAAAAGAGCCAGGCGCAGCCTTTGGGGATAACCCATGACCAGCTCCGGCAGATCCGGGCTGATATCCGTCTCCAGCTCAAAGTCGCTCCTCCCCACGGCCTCCCTTATGTTTGCTGCCAAATTTTCCAGCAGTACCCGGACAGAATAAGCCTCTGCTACCGCCACCACAGGTTCCTCCTTGCTGCGGCTTTCCTGCAGAGCCATCATCTTGTTGCGTTCCTCATCTATATTTCTCATGGCAAAGATGAAACGCTCCAAAGGCTGGCCAGGTTCCTGCTCCATGGGAAAGAGCCTGACGATATAGCAGCGCCCCTCACGGTCCATGTATTCGCAGGCCAGGCTTTTTCCCTCAATTCTCTGGGACAAAGTGGCTATATCAAAAAATTTTCGCATGGGCTCCACATACTCATCGGCAATGTCGTCCATGAACATTTTCTTCAGCCTGTCCGTCACGCCAAGTTGCCTGCCAAAATTCTGAGAGGCTGGGACATTGCCATATATATGCACGATATTGTCATTCACCAAATCCACGATGCAGATGAAATCGTAGATTACAGCCATATAAGAAATGCCGACTTTTCTGTGCTCCATTTCCACCATGGCCTTCCGATAAGCATAGGAAGACACCACCAGCCCGAAAAAAGCTGCCAGCCAGAGGACCACCAGGGTCAGGATGAAGTAAAACTCCGCCCCCTCCGTAAAGCTCTTGTGGTAGCTGTAGGTAATGTCATAATCTGAGAGATCCAGCACCCCCAGATAGTAGAAAATCATCCCCATTTCCAGGCTGCCCCCGGCCTGCACTGGCACTTCCCTGTCGGCAGCCGAGGGGTAGTACACCAGATAATCCCCCTCATGCAAGGGAATCATCAAATCGCTGTCCTCCGGCAGATAGTCAAGCTCTATCTCCGACCTGTCGCAGTGCCGAAGGTCGAGGGTCTGCACCTTTTCCCTGCCCGCTGCCACCCCTTGATGTATTTCCACCAGTCCGCACCAGGCATTGTTCAGATAGCAGTCCCCGTGGAAGCGCAGGGTCAGCCGCCAGGCGGAAATCTCATCCACCGCCTGGTTCTTCAAAGCCCCGTCAAAAATCTGCCCTGACAGGTCCACCCGCTGGCCCTCCAGGTCAAAATCCCTTTTCAGCCAGGCGCTGGTGGTGTCCTTCCTCTCCTCCAGCAGCAAGTAAGACTCTCTGTTGGGACTGGCCCCCTGGGCAACATACTCCCTGCTGTTGTAGGACACGATGGACACGATATGCCCCACCACCGCCGCCACCACAATGACGGCAAAGATAGAAAGCAGCTTCATATACCGCTCATTTTTTCTGCCACGCATGAACCTCACACCTCATCGCTGCAACAATCATCTCACTATGATACCCGTGAGAAAATTCGACATTTCTTCGAGAAAAACCTGCCAATCCCGTCGAGGCGGCGGACGAAAAAGCTCCAGGAGCCAGAAAAGGCAGGCCCTCGCGCCTGCCTTTTGCCTTCGCCTATTCACTTGGAAAATATCACATCGCACTCGAACATCCTAAGCCAGGGGAGCTTCACTGTGAAATCAGTAGAAACCTGGGGCATATGCGCTTTGGCAAATTCCCGCATGAGCTCTGCGCTGCGCCTTTCGGCAAAGTCCTGCTTGTCTTCCAGCTTGTAGTAATACGCATAGGTGCCGAAATTCCGCACCAGCTCCGTCCCTACCTGAGAGCGCACATTGGCCTGAAAGGCCCAGTCGTCCAGGTAGCGCATCGCCAGCAGATGCTCCCTTTCATCAGCCCCCATCTTCCTGGCCAGCAGCCCCGCGCCCAGGGCAAAGCCGGCAGAATTGGTGGCGGTATTCCAGCCGGAGTAGGACTGCAGGCGGAAAAGCAGGTTCTTCTGCTCCAGCATATGCAACAGAGCGTTATCCGCGCCATTGGCGTACTTGATATCCGCCACCCCCACGGGGTATCCCTCTGCCAGAGCATCTTCCACCATCTGGGCAAAGGCCCTGGTGCTCCTGTCTGCCGCAAGGTCGGGGACGAAATCTGCTTCTGTGGGCGTGACATTGTGCGTGAACAGCGTCCTGCCGTCCCTCTCCGTATTCACCAGCAGCAGCAGGTCTGCCCGCTTGGGATTATAGGTCTTGGCCCCTCCTACGATTTCCAGGGCAGCTTCCAGAGAGTCGGAAATCTTCTCATCGGAAAAGGCAGGGACAGTATCTCCCCCTGCGCCCAGGCCATAGCGCACGCAGACCGTAGGCGCCTGCCCCGTCAGGTCGTTGATGGCCCGGGTCAGCAGCAGGAGGTTGAACTCGTCGATGCCCGGCAGGGATTGGAATTTGCTCGTCGGCAACTTCTTCTTTTCCGCATAGGCCAGGATTTCCCGGTTTTCCTTATGGGTCTGGCAAAGGGGCGCATTGTCATCCCGCCCCAGGATCAGGTAGTCTATGACACCTTCCTTGGTCATATCCATCAGCCGCTTGGTGGCAGCGAGATTCTTCTGCCGCCTGCCAAACCAATCCTTCCTGAACTCCTCCGGGATGGCCTTTTCCACGGCCTGCAGCTCCAGGCGTTCCTTCTGGCTGAGGACTTCCATTTCCCCTTTATCCAGCAGGCTGGAGTATTTGAAGATATCCGCCCCATATTTTTCGTAGTAAACAGGCTCCTCGATATTGCCCACATATCCTTGCGAAGGCGTCCTCATCAGGGAATCGAAGACATAGATATGCAGCTTGCGGTTAGCCCGCCGGAGCTTCTTGAAATTATCCAGCCGCTCAGACAGCGCCTCCTGGCTCACCTCATGCTTGCGGGAAGGGATGAGCCCGCCGTAGAGCAAGGAATCTGAGGCGATGATGGCCGACCTGGCCTTGGGCGCATTTTCCCGCAGCCACTGCCAAAGCTCCTCGGGATGCCCCATATCCGTAGCGCTGTTCAAAAGCTCCTTAGGGGGCAGCAAAAGCTCATACCCCGCGCTTTCCACCACCTCCACGGTCTGATGATAAGAAATGGGCCTGTCATCGTGAGGTATGAAAATAATCTTGCTCCGCGCCGCCCCCTGAGCCACGCTCCAAGGCAGCACCAGCGCAGCCAGCATAAGCATAAGCAGCAAATTCTTCAAAACAAAGCACCTCCCCATTCTCATAAATTCGCTCCAAAGCCCCCCAACTCCTGCCCCCAATGCCATTGCCTGCCACAAAAAAACAGGCCCGCCCTGAAGCGAACCTGCACTTTTCGTATTCAGATGCCATCGATCAGCATCTATCCTATCTTTTTCCTAGGCCTCTCTGACCCAGTAATTGACCCTCACCGTATCTCCCGCCTGCACATCCCTGTCCAGCAGCCAGGTGTTGAGCTGGACGATGCCGGACTTGAACTCCTTCAGCTCACGGGGGCCATAGGTGTTCTTCGCCATATAAGCCTGGGCAATGGAATCCAGGCTGTCACCGGCCTGCACAGTATATTCAACCTCCACCAGCCGGTAAGGGTTGGCCAGGCAGGTAGAAGAAATCATAATCATCATGGCAACCAGCAGGAAAAATACCTTTTTCATCGTCATCAGCCCTCCGCTTCATTTCACTCTGTCTTTATATACGCCTGAGAGCAGGATATATTACAAAGATTCGGCTTTCAAAACAGAAAAAAATGCAGGCCCAGCCGTTGAGCGCCGCCGATGAAAACGGCCCCGCAAGCCATCCATCAAACTATTGCAGCATTAGGGCGTGTTGATTAATTCACTCAGCCCATCTTCACGGGTCTTGACTGTCCCTGCGTCGTTGACAAATCCTCGACATAGCGCCGCTATGCCTGCGGTTTGTCGCCTAGCAATGGACAGCCAATCCCCGCAAATCTGGGCAAAGTTCATTTAATCAACACGCCCTAGCTGGCAGAAATGGTTTTGACTGAAAATTCTTTCTGTGTTACAATAGTGATACAAGGAGGGGATAGTCATGGCCAAAGAAGCAGTGGTACACATCCGTATGGATGCCGAACTGAAGAAAGAAGCGGAGGAACTTTTCCGCAGCATGGGCACCAGTTTTTCCGAAGCAGTCAGGATGATGGCTCAGAGAAGCGTTGACCTGGGAGCCTTGCCCTTTTCCGTGAAAAAGAAGAAAAAGAGCGCCTTTGGCATAGCTTCCAAATATGCCAATCCTGATCTGATTCCCTTAGAGGAGGAGGCTTGGGCCAATGCTGTTGCAGAAAAATACAGCAAGAACCTTAGTTGATACCAATGTCCTGTTAAGGTACATACTCAACGATAACCCTGAAATGAACCAAAAGGCCAGTGAAATCATGGATGGAAATGTTTTTACAGTGCCGGAAGTCCTGGCAGAGGTTGCCTATGTCATGACTAAAGTATACAAAGCTACCAGAGAAGATACCTCTACTTACCTGGCTGCCATTGTAGAAGATGTAGACATAGAGCATCCTCTTGCTGTAAAGGAAGCAATAAAAATCTATGCCGATAACAACCTGGATTTCGTTGATTGCATGCTCATAGCCTACAATCACATAGACGGAACTACAGTCTTCACCTTCGACAAGAAAATGAACAAACTGCTGAAAAACCCTTAACAGCGCAAGAAAAAACAGGCCCGCCCCACGGCGAGCCTGTTTTCTTATTCAGATATTATCCACCAGCATATCCCCCACCCCGCCGTAGACGGCGCGGGCTTTTTCCTTGATGGCATCCCGGGCGGTGTCCACGGTGAAGCCGTCGTAGGCTTCCAGCATGGGCAGGTCGTTGGTTTCGTCGCCGATGGCGAAGACTTCGGCCTGCTGCCAGCCCATGACTTCCCTCAGCTTCTCTATCCCCTGGCTCTTGCTGACCCCGGCGGGGGTGATGTCCACGCTGCAGCCGTTGGGGTAGGCGTGGACAAACTCACCGTATTTGGCATTGATGATGGCGGCTGTCTCGTCAGCTTGCTTTGCCTCGGGGTAGCCCAGGCAGAACTGATGTATACGGGGCAGGGAGAGGATGTCCTGCTCGGTAATCTTCTCAATGGGGAAATCCCACTCCAGCGCCTCCCGCATAATCCAGGAGCCTTCGCCCTCATGGTAGAGGTAGGTCTTGTCCACGGCGGAGAAGGCATAGTGGAAGGATTTGTCCACGCAGGGTTCCTTCACGATTTCCGCCAATACAGAAAGGGGAATGCTGCCCTGCCAGAGGGGAGTGCCGTCGGCCTTGAAGATGATGCCGCCGTTGTTGCAGACGGCATAGTCAGACTCAATGCCATAATGCTCCAGCTGAGGCATCAGCATGCCATAATCGCGCCCGCTGACCACCCCGAACTTATGCCCCGCCGCCCGCCAGGCCCGGACACCTTCCACATCCTCAGAGGATATGGTCCTCTGACGGAACAAGGTGCCGTCATAATCACTTGCGCCTATCTTCATGTGTATCACCTTATTTCTTGCATTAACATAACTATGGTCTAGAAAACAAAAGTCACAAATACAGCCAACCTAAAGCCGCTCTATCTCCCGAACCCCAGGCCCCAAGGATGGGGCCCCGCGGACGCGGAAATCACGTGATGTGATTTCAGTCCGCGTTTTCTTTTGGTTCGTTTTCTTTGCGCCAAAGAAAATGAACAACCGAAACTTAACTAGTCTGGCAAATGTATATTTGAGCTTCAAATGCCCTTAATGCCCCCTTAGAACTATCCTCGATGCTGGCCATCAACAACGAAGCCGCTTCCACCTCCGGCAGCCGATAACTCTGCTCCCTATCTGTGAAATTCACCACCGTATAAACCTCCCGCCCTCCAAACTTCCTCTTGAAGGCCAAGATATACGGATTATCTGCCAGCAATTCCTCATAGCTGCCCTTGATGAGCACCTCCGCAGCTTCTCCCTGCTGCCTGAGGGCGGCAAGTTTCCTGTAGTAACTCAGCACGGAAGTTTCCTCTTTGGCTTCGGTCTCCACGCACTCGTCAGCAAAATCTTCATGCACCGGCAGCCAGGGCGTGCCCTCGGAAAAACCTGCATTCCTGCCTTTAGTCCACTGCATGGGCGTGCGGGCATTGTCCCTGCTGTAGCGGTGAACCATCTCCAGCGCCTGGGCAGGTGTCTTGCCCTCTTTCAGCGCCAGCTCATACTGCCCATGGGAGGAAATATCGTTGTAAGCCTCGATGCTGTCCCAGGCCACATTCCCCAGGCCCAGCTCCTGCCCCTCGTAGATGAAAGGCGTCCCCCTAAGGGTCAGCAGTATGGAAGCCATGGCCTTGGCGGCGAGGTCCTTGGGGGCGCTATCGGGGAAATAGTGCCTCGTGCACCTCATCTGGTCGTGGTTTTCAAAGAAAATGGGGTACCAGCCATTTTCCGCCGTGGCCTGTTGGCTTGCCGTCAGGACTTTTTTCAGGCCGGGAATCACCGCAGGGGTATAGCCCGTGGCCTGGCTCCAGATTTCACCATTGGTGAATTCCAGATTCATGTGGGAGAACTCAAAGAGCATATCAAAGGCCCCCTGCTCCCCCACCCACTGGGGCAAATCCTTTGGCTCTACGCCATTGGCTTCGGCCACGGTGAAGATATCGTGGCCGGAGAAGACCTTTTCCTTGAATTCATGGAGGAAATCCAGAATGCCGGGAGTGTTGGCTATCATGGAGTGGATATTCACCATGCCGTCCTCGCTGTCCGGCTCCCCGTCCACGAATTCAGCCGGCTTCTTGATATAGACGATGGCATCGATGCGGAAACCGCCCACCCCCTTGTCCAGCCAGAAATTGGCGGCATCGTAGAGGGCCTGACGAACCTGGGGATTCTCCCAGTTCAGATCCGGCTGGGCCTCGGCGAAGGTGTGCAGGTAATACTGCTGACGGGCTTCGCACCATTTCCAGGCACTGCCACCGAAGATGGAGCGCCAGTTGGTGGGGGCGCTGCCATCGAGCTTGGCATCACGCCAGATATACCAATCGCTATGCTCGCTGTCACGAGAAGAAGCGGAATCAATAAACCAGGGATGCTGGTCAGAGGAATGGTTGTAAACCAGATCCATGACAATCTTGATGTCACGGCGCTTGGCTTCCTCAATCAGCCTTTCCATATCCGCCATGGTGCCGTAGCTGGGGTCAATGCCCGTGAAATCGGCAATATCGTAGCCATTGTCCACCATGGGAGAGGGGTACACAGGAGTGAGCCAGATGGCACCCGTGCCCAAAGTCTTGAGGTAGTCCAGCTTTTCAGTCACGCCGTTGAGATCCCCCGTGCCGCTGCCCGTGGTGTCCAGGAAGCTCTTGGGGTAGACCTGATAGACATTGGTTTTCTGCCACCATTTAAGTTTGTCCATTTTATAGCAACCTCTTTGTATTGTACCTTTGCATTACTGCACACCTAAGTGAGGGGCGCAGGCATAGCATAAGCGGAATGTGCGGAAATTTACCATAAATCTTAGCGAGCACAAGCCGCATGGCGCAGTGGGAGCTTAGATTTGATGGTAAATTCCCGAGTGAAGCGTTGCTATGCCTGCGTCACTCACGCCTTAGCATGATTACTTTCAGAACACCAGTACCGGCGTCTCGCTGACCACTACCTCTGCATCTTCATGCTTCTGCATCTGGGGGTAGTCGGCACTGTTGGTCACCGCCATGATGACGGTGGTGCCGTAGCCGGCAGCCTTGATGACTTCTTTGTCGAACTTGATGAGAGGAGTGCCGGCAGTTACCTTGTCCCCGGCCTTCACCAGGGCCTCAAAGCCTTCGCCGTTCAGCTTCACGGTGTCGATGCCGATATGGATGAGGATTTCCGCGCCATTCTTCATGCGCAAGCCGATGGCGTGGAGGCTTTCCTCCATGATCATGGTGACCTCCGCATCGGCAGGAGCTACCACCGTATCACCCTCAGGCTCGATGGCAATGCCATCACCCATCATCTTCTGAGAAAACATATCGTCGGGAACCTCGGACATATCCATCAGGCGGCCCGTGACGCAAGCCTTGAGATTCATGGCCAGGCTGCTGTCCAGCTTTTCCTCGGCCTTGGCAGCGGCGGGAGCCGCACCCTCAAGCTTCTCACCCTTCAGCAGGGCATCGAAGTAGCTGCGTACCTGGGGCACAGACAGGCCCACGATGACCTGCAGAGCCTTGCCGTTCTTCACCAGACCGAAAGCGCCGGCCTTGGTGAACTTGCCCACCGGGGCAACCTTGTCAGGGTCAGCTACCGTCACCCGCAGGCGGGTAGCGCAGTTGGTGACTTCCTTGATATTGTCCGGGCCGCCCAGGCAGTCCAGGAAAACCTTGGCCTTGATGGCCATAGCATTGTCAGCCAGGCCCATTTCTTCCATTTCCTTCTTGGCCTGATACTCAGCCTTGGAGAAGAGCTTGTCCTCCACCTCGTCAGCGGTACGGCCGGGCGTAGCGTAGTCGAATTTCAGAATCAAAGTGCGGAAAACCACGAAATAGATAGCCGTGAAAGCCAGGCCAATGAGAATCTGGAGAATGTAAGTGCCGGAATGATACTGGAAGAGAGGAATCCAGTTCTGCACGAAAGCATCAATCAGGCCGCCGCCGAAGTTGCCGGCCAGGCCCACAGCGTAAAGGGAAGCTGCCAGGCAGGCTGCCAGCACAGCGTGTACGGCGTAAAGGAGAGGAGCCACAAACAGGAAGGTGAACTCCAACGGCTCCGTGATGCCGCAGAGCATGGCAGTGATGGTAGCGGGAATCAGGAGCGCTGCCGTCTTTTTCTTCTTCTCGGGACGGGCGCACATGTAGATGGCCAAAGCCGCACCGGGCAGGCCGAAAATCTTGGAATTGCCGTGGAGGGCAAAGCCACCCTCAGGGAAAAGGTCGCGAAGGCTCTGACCGCTGACAGCGAAATCATTCAAATGCTGCAGCCAGTAAGCCTGGATGCCGCCGTCGCAGACAGCGGGGCCGAAGATGAAAGGCAGGTAGATGAAGTGATGGAGACCTGCGGGCAAAAGGATTCTCTCTGAGAAAGTGTAAGCCCAAACACCCACCAGACCGCTGGTCTTGAGGAAATCCTGGAACTGCATGATGGCATGCTGCACAGCAGGCCACACCAGGCAGAAGAGGAAAGCCACGGGAATCATCAGGGCAAAGCCCACTGCCACTACGAAAGCGGGACCTTTGAAGATGCCCAGCCAGTCGGGAATGTTGGTATCATAAAAGCGGTTGTGAAGCCAGGCCGTCACGCAGGCGATGAAGATGGCGCCCAGCATGCCCATGTCCAGGGTTTTGATATTGGCAATCATGGCCAGGCCTGTGCCTGCCCCAGCGTCCACGCTGTAGTCGACACCGAAGAAAGCGCCGTGCAGGGAAAGGAATCCGGAGATGAAGTAGTTGAAGATCATGTAGATGACGAAGGACTCCATGGCGCAGCGAGCCTGTTCCTTCTTGGCAAAACCGATAGGCACGGCGATGGCGAAGAGAATGGGCATCTGATTGAACACCGTCCAGGCACCCTGCTCCACCACATACCAGAGGTCATACCACATGGTACCCTTGGCAGCCAGGCTGCCGAACAGTCCCTCGTTCTTGCAGATGATGGCAACAGCCACCGCCAAGCCGAAGAAAGCAAACAAGATAACCGGCGTATACATAGCGCCGCCGAACCGCTGCATGCCCTGCATGAGACGGTCTTTGCTGATGGTCATATGAAATACCCCCTAAATAAGACCAAATCCATTGCTTTTGATGGTTCAAGCATACACCAAAAAAGCCCGCGAAGGCAATAGATTCGCGGGCTTTCGGCATTCCTGCCATCGGTTGTATTTTGTTACATTGGGCGTAATTTGTTACACGCCCTTATGACTCAATTCTCTCCCGAAGCCAAATTTCAATATCCTCACAGGTCATTTTGCCCATAGCAACTGCCATGCCCATATCGTACAAATCTTCCTGTTGGTAGTTTATCGTCACATCATTTAACATCAAATAAGCCAACATGGTATGAACAGCCGCCCGTTTATTCCCATCTACAAAAGGATGATTATTGGCAAGACCATAGCATAAATGTGCCGCCTTGGTCAGCATATCAGGATACAAATCTTCCCCCAAAAAAGTCTGAAAAGGAGCATTCACGGCAGAAGCCAAAAGTCCATAGTCGCGCAAGCCTCTTTCCGTAGGGATGTCACTATTTTCCATATCCTCATGAAAAGCCAGCACATCATCTATAACGAGTACAAGATGTCCCCCACTTCTATAAGTGGGGGCGGTAACTTACTAACAGGCGGCGAGTTAATATCTCCCGCCTCGTTGAAAGGCCAAGAGGAAGTTTTGCCTTCGGCAAAACTGGAACAATGGCCTTATAATAATTTGGGCAACTTCGTGCATCATTGGTTTGCCAGCTTTCTATAGGCAACTTCGTTCTTTGCTATGAGCATCTTGGAGATTTTCTGCAATTTCTCCTTGATTTGCGGACTGGTTTTGCTGGTAGCTACGGTGATTTTATTTTCCTTGGTGCTTTGCTCACTGTTTTTTTTCATGGTTATGCCTCCTTCCCCTGCAAATACATCCTATACTTCACATACCACACCTCCACCAGCATGAAATAAGGCAGCATGGACTGGAAGGCTGTCCTTTCATCGTCTGCATCGTAAAGCTGGAACCTGGCGGGGGAGACATAGAGGTTCACGGTGGAGAGGCTGGCCAGGGTGTTGTCGTGGAGCTTGGTGATGGAGATGAAGGGCACATCCAGCAGCCGGAGCTGCCGGGCGAAGTCCACCACCGTGGGAGTCTCTCCCGACAGTGACACGAAGATGAAGAGGTCATCTGGCGTCAGTCCCTTGGAAATGGAAGTGAATTCCTCATGGCCGCTGATCTCATAGATCAGCACATTGTCATAGAAGAACAGCCGCTTCAACTCCTGGGCCACATTGCTCTGGACATAGCCGGAAGCGAAGATGAAAACCCTATTGGCCTCATGCACCAGCCGGCTGGCGCTGTCAAAATTCCGCTTCAGCACCCGCTCCGTAGTCTGTGCATAAAAGGAGCGCAAATCCTCCAGCACATCAGCGCTGTAGTAGGAACGCTCCCCCTCCTCCATCTTCAGCACCGCCTTCAGATCCCCAAAGCCGTCAAAGCCCAATTTCTGGGCAAAGCGGACAATGGTGGTAGAAGAAACCGCGCAGTTCTTCGCCAACTCGTGGATGGAGATATGACGGACATCAGCCCTATGCTGGACTATGTACTTGTAGATAAGCATATCGGTATCATTCAGCGCTTCACGATGTTGGTTGATGATTTCTTCCAAACGCATCGGTGTTCCCCCCTTCCACCACCTTCGGTGGTCCCCACACCAGGGAGCCCACCGGGCTCCCGCGCTTACGCGCCCCCGTAAACGGGGCAGGCAAGGTCTGTTATCTATGTTCCTTATTCAAATTCACGAACTCCCGAACCCCAGGGCCCAAGGATGGGCCCCGCGGACGCGGAAATCATAGGATGTGATTTCAGTCCGCGTAAACATGCCACCGGCATGTTTACCTTTGGTTCGTTTCTTTGCGTCAAAGAAATGAACAGCCGAAACTTAACTTATTTAAAGAACATGGCGTAATATCCGTTAACAAAAATCAGCAAGACAAGTGCCGGCAGCACATAATTCAGATAAGCCCTGGTCCACGCCGGGAACTTCATCCCGTGCCCCGTATCCGCCTCCTTGAGGAAATTATCCCAGCCCCAGCCGTACCTGCTGACGCAGAACAGCAGATACACCAGCGACCCCAAGGGCAGCACATTGTTGCTGACGAGGAAATCCTCCAGGTCAAGCACGCAAGTCCCCGGCCCCAAGGGCTGGAAACCGGACAGCACATTGAAACCCAAAGCGCAGGGCAGGGACAGGAGGAAAATCACCAGCATGCCCCAGCGTATGATGGTCTTCCTGTCCTTCCGCAAAAGCTCCAGGAAGCAGCAGATGAGATTCTCAAACACGGCTATGACCGTAGACAGCGCCGCAAAGCTCATGAACAGGAAGAACAGCGCCCCCCACAGCTGCCCCAAGGGCATATGGTTGAACACCTGGGGCAAAGTGATGAACAGGAGGTTCGGCCCAGCTGCCGAGCTCACCCCATAAGCGGCGCAAGCCGGGAAGATGATGAGGCCCGCCATGAGGGCCACAGCCGTATCAAGGCCAATGACCCAGGCCGCCTCCCCCGTCAGCCGCTTGCTCTTGCCGATATAGCTGCCGAAGATAGCCAGAGCGCCGATGCCGATAGACAGGGTGAAGAAGGCCTGACCCATGGCGGCGAAAATCACCTCGGACAGCCCATGCTCCATGAGCCTGTTGAAATCGGGGTAAAGATAATAGCGAAGTCCTTCCCCGCCCCCGGGCAGCAGCATGGAATTCACCGCCAGCACCACCATCAGCGCCAGCAGGAACATCATCATCATCTTGGTGATGCGCTCTACCCCTGCTTTCACCCCCAGATAGCACACACCGCCACCCAGGATGACCACCAAAGCCATCCAGGCAGTCATGGTCACAGGGTCAGCGAGCAGCCCTCCGAAGGCAGCCCCCACGCCGTCTGCATCCAAGCCAGCTAAATCCCCGGAGGCCATCTTGTAAACATAGTAGAACATCCACCCCGCCACCGTGGTATAGAACATCATCAGCAGCAGATTGCCCGCAATGGCGGCGTACTTGTAGAGATGCCACTTCGTCCCCTTGGGCTCCAGCGCATCGAAGGACAAGGCCGCCGAGTGGAGGCTGGCCCTGCCCACGGCGAACTCCGCCACCATGATAGGCAGCCCCAAGAGGGCCAGGAACACCAGATAAATCAACACAAAGGAGGCCCCTCCATACATCCCTGTAATGAAGGGAAACCTCCACACATTGCCCAAGCCTATGGCGCATCCCGCCGAGACGAGAATGAATCCCAGCCGGGTAGAAAATCCTCTATCCAAGCAAAAAACTCCCCTCACATGAAATAATACAGGCAATAGTATAGCACAACCGTGTAACTTTGTACATTCAGGGAGGTGCTGGAAAAGCGGCCAGCACATCGCCGTGCCACGCCCTGTGGAATTTTCTCCCCGCGCCAGAAAAAAAATCCCCGCAGACAAGTTCACCCTGTCTATGGGGAAATTTGGCAATCCCGTCAAAGCGTCTTGCCCGGATCAGGGAGTGCCGTTTATGTAATAGAAGTTATCCGTCTTCATCAGGTGGTGTTGATTCCAGGCAGGACATTTGGGAGTGTTTGACATACGGCAGGTTTCTGCTAGAATGGGAGCAAAGAGAGAATTTTCCCACATGAAAGGAGTGAAGATGATGGCGGAGAATACCAGGCGGCTGCCTATCGGCGTGCAGAGTTTTGAGAAACTGCGCCAAGGGGGCTATCTCTATGTAGATAAGACCCGTTATGTCTATCAGCTGGCTCACGATGCAGGGCAATACTTCCTCAGCCGCCCCAGGCGCTTTGGCAAGAGCCTGTTCCTCTCCACCCTCGCAGCCTACTGGGAGGGCAGGCAGGAGCTCTTTGAGGGGCTGGCTGTCACGGAGCTGGAGAAGGACAATGCGGAAGCATGGCAGCCTTATCCTGTATTTTACTTTGATTTCAACGGGAAAAACTATCAGCAAGACACCGCACTAGAAGTTGTACTGGACAAGCACCTGTGCGAATGGGAAGCCACCTACGGCCACAGTAAAGGAACCTCTTTGGAAGGAAGATTTCAATATCTACTGAAAGCAGCCGCCGAAAAGACCGGCCGCCGCTGCGTGGTGCTGGT
Organism: Pseudoselenomonas ruminantium; assembly: GCA_015058655.1. Lineage (GTDB taxonomy): Bacteria > Bacillota > Negativicutes > Selenomonadales > Selenomonadaceae > Selenomonas_B > Selenomonas_B ruminantium_C. Next base: position 101,837 of record SVBX01000003.1, on the reverse strand, counting down.
GGACGAATACGACAAGTCCCCCTTGGATGTGTTGGAAAATAACGAGCTGGAGGAACACAACAAGGCAGTCTTCAAAGGCTTCTTCGGCACCTTGAAAAGCTATGACAAATACCTGCAGTTCGTCTTCATCACCGGCGTCACCAAATTCAGCAAGGTCAGCATCTTCAGCGATCTGAACCAGCTCAATGATATCTCCCTGCATCAAAAGTACGCCGGGATCTGCGGCCTCACGGAAGCTGAGGTTGAGGAAAACTTTGCACCGGAAATCGAAAACATGGCTCAAAGGCATGGTCTTTCCCATGATAATTGTCTGGCAGAACTCAGGAAGATGTATGACGGTTATCATTTCCACCCACAAGGAAAGGGTATTTACAATCCCTTCAGCCTGCTGAAAGCTTTCGATGAAAAGGAACTGGGGGCCTACTGGTTTGCCACCGGTACCCCCACCTTCCTGGTACGGCGGCTGAAAGCCATGCACTTCGATGTGCGGCAGTTCACCAAAAAGACCCTGGAAACCAACGACAGGATACTTTCTGACTACAGAGCAGACAATCCCAATCCCCTGCCGCTCCTGTACCAGACGGGCTACCTCACCATCGTGGGCTATGACCCAAGGGCAAGGCTCTACACCCTGGGTTTCCCCAACGAGGAAGTCAAGTACGGCTTTTTGGAAAGCCTGCTGCCCGAGTACGCCCCCGAAGCCGGCTCCGGCAACGGCAAGGACATCTTCGCCCTGCGCCGCCGTATCCTGGCCGGTGACACCGAGGGCATGGAAGATATCCTCACCGCCCTCTTTGCCAGCATCCCCTATACCACGAATGATGCCCCCTTCGAGCATTATTTCCAGTCGGTGCTATACCTGGTCTTCACCCTGCTGGGCCAGTTCGTGCAGTGCGAGGTGCACAGCAGCCGCGGCAGGGCCGACTGCATAGTGGAAACGGATGACTTCGTCTACATCTTCGAGTTCAAGGTGGACAAGCCCGCCCGGGAAGCCCTGCAGCAGATTGAGGACAAAGGCTACGCCGCCCCCTTTGCCTCAGGCACCCGGCAGGTGTTCAAGATTGGGGTGAGCTTCGACTCCAGCCAGAGGAGCCTGGCCGAGTGGCTGGTGAATGTTTGAAAGTTTGTCACCGATGGAGTGGAAACTGCCAGGAAAATCAGGACAAACAAAAGAGTCTGTTGCATGTAATGAATGTGCAACAGACTCTTTTGCTTAAATTCAATATTCGCTTTCGTACTTGCGGCGCCTTCTGCGGGGCACGATGACCACATAGCGGCGGGGTTCTTCGCCGGCGCTGTAGGTGGTCACTTTGCGGTTGTCCTGGAGAGCCGTGTGGATGATCTTGCGCTCGTGGCGGTTCATGGGCTCCAGGTGAATCTCCTGCCCGATGCGGCAGGCTTTCTCTGCCAAGTGGCCGGCCAGGCGCATGAGGGTTTCTTCCCGGCGGGAACGGTAACCCTCGATATCCAGCATGATGCGGACATGGCCGTTGGCATGGTCCTTGTTGGCAGCCAGGTTGGCCAGGTACTGGATGGCATCCAGGGTCTGTCCGTGCTTGCCGATGAGGATGCCCAGCCTTTCGCCTACCAGCTCGTAGATGGTGCCTTCCTCGTCTTCCCGACGGAAAATCTGCACATCTATGTGCATGGCCTCGAAGACTTCCTGCAGGAATTTCTCTCCCCGCTGGAGAGTAACCAAGGTGCTGGGATTTTCCCGTATATCCACGCCCAGGCTGCCTACCTCGCTATCTTCCCGGGCTTCGGCCTCTTTCACCACTTCTGCGAAGGGCTTGCCGTAGCCGCCCCCAGTGGAGATGGGCTGGGTGAGGACAGGTGCTTCTTGTTCCTCTGCCCGGGGAGCAGGAGCTGGCTGAGCCTTTGCCTCTGCGTTCTCGGACGCAGGAGCTGCAGTCACAGGTGCAGACGGAGTTTCCACTTTCGGCGCTTCGCTTTTGCCGCCAAAAAAACTCTTGATGAAATCAAACGCTCCCATCAGCCTTCCTCCTTAGAACGCACAGCCGCCTTGGCCTGCTCGGCAGGGCCGCCCTCGCGGTAGATCCACCACTGCTGGAGGATCTGGCAGATATTCATGACCACCCAGTACAGCACCAGGCCGGAGGGGAAGGTCAGGCTGATGAAACCGATGAAGAGAGGCATGATGAGCATCATCATCTTCATCTGAGGATTGCTCATGTCAGAGGTCTGGCGGGTCTGATAGAAGGTAGTCAGCACATTCAGGATGGGCAGGATATAGTAGGGGTCAGCCTCGGACAGGGAGGGCAGCCAGAGGAACTGGGCCGCATCTGCAGAGGGGTACTCCAGATTGTAGAGGGAGTAGTACATGCCCATGAGGATAGGCATCTGCACCAGCAGGGGCAGGCACCCGGCCAGGGGATTCACCCCGGCCTCCTGATACATGGCAGCCACTTTCTGCTGCATGACCTGGGGATTGTCCTTGTACTTCTCCTGGATTTTTTTCATCTTGGGAGCGATTTCCTGCATGGCTTTCATGGATTTCACCTGCTTCACCGTCAGGGGGTAGAGCAGGAACTTCACGATGATGGTCAGGAGGATGATGGCGTAGCCGTAGCTCACCAGGCCAAACATGCTGTTGACATTATAAAGCCCGCCCAACACAAACTGCAGGAGGCTTTCAATGGGGCTTAGGAGATTCGAGAAAAATTCCAAACAAAATCACGTCCATTCTTTCGATAAGCAGAGTATCATAATCTGGGGCCTTCCCATCAAGGGGGCGCGCAAGCGCGGGAGCCCAGTGGGCTCCCTGGAAGTCTTTCTTTCAAGGCACCGGGTCATAACCGCCCTCGTGCCAGGGATGGCACCTGAGGATGCGCTTCAGGGAAAGCCAACCGCCTTTGATTGCCCCGTATTTCTCGATGGCAATCAGCGCATACTCCGAGCAGGTAGGCACATAGCGGCAGGAAGGGGGCAGCAGGGGCGAGATGAAACCTCTGTAGGACTTCACCAACAAAAGAAGAAACCACTTCATCTTACTGCTCCCAAAGCTTCGCTTTCTTCAAAAGCCGCACGAAATCCTGCTGCACCATCTGGCTCTTGCCCTTGACAGTAGCAGCCCGACCTACCAGGAGCAGGGTCACTCCCTGGGGCACCTTCGCCTGCTCCAGGCGATATGACTCCCTGAGCAGCCGCTTCACGCGGTTCCTCACTACGGCGCAGCCCAGCTTCTTGCCGGCGGCAAAGCCCACATGATCCTTTTCCCCATGGTAGTTCTTGAACACATAGAGGATAAGGTACCTTCCTGCGTAGCTTTTGCCCTTGTGGTAGACCCGCTGGAACTCACTCCTGCGCTTGAGCATGCGCCCTCGTTTAAGTGTCAGTTTCAATTTCAGGCCACCTTTATATATAGCAATGGGGAAAATCCACCGTTAATCAGAAAAAGAGGCCACGATGTGGCCTCGACTTTGCGTTGCTTAAGCGGAAAGCTTCTTTCTGCCGCGCTGGCGTCTTCTCTTCAGAACGAGACGGCCGCCCTTAGTCTTCATGCGCTCACGGAAGCCATGAGTCTTCTTGCGCCAATGGTTGTTCGGCTGGAATGTCATCTTCAATGCAAAACACCTCCTTCACGGGATTTACGTGCATCTATACTATGAATAGTGACGTAATACGCTTTTCTCACATGCCCCAAAGGACACGAACTCGCTATTTTTCACACTTCAAGGGACATTATATGATAAATTGCGCCCATGTGTCAAGCATCCCCGGAGAAAAATCACTGAAGAGAAAATATACTAGCGCACTGCCAGCACGATGAGCTTCTCCCCCTGGGGCAGCATATCTGCTTCCAGATACATGAGGTCGAGCACCTGCTCCGTACTGGCATCGTCTTTTTACTAAGGAACTGTTCAGAAATAAATTGAGCATTCTGCTTGTCTTAGTTCGTCTATACTGCGTTGTCGTCAGTCGACATAGCACCGCTATGCCTCCTTCCTCCGCCTTGTCTAGCCAAACTAATCCTTCGCATTATGCTCAATTTATTTCTTGCCAGTTCCTAAGGAAGAAAACTGTGGACATGTGCAAAACTCTGTGTATAACCATCGTTATCTTGTGAATTATCCACAGAGTTTGGTGGATTACCTGTTGATAACTTTCCTGGTTTCTGATAAAATAACTGTTGATATTTTGAATCTCAGTCCCGCATGTGAAAACTTGCGGGGCTTTGTGGCTGCTGGGCTTTTGGGCCTGTGCAGAAAGTTATCCACAGCTGTGGATAAGCATGTGCATAACTTTTTTCTTTACGAAAGGATAACTATAAGAATGGACAAGACGGAACTCAAGGCCCTCTGGGAGCAGATCCTTGCCAAGGCCACGGACTATTTCTCCCCCACCATCTGCAAGCAGTGGCTCTCCCCCTTGACAATCCTCTCCTTAGACGAAACTACCATAGTCATCGGAGCCAGGACGGACTTCACCCGGGAATGGGTGAATGACAGGTATCGTTTGATGCTTGAGGATGTGGTAAAAGATGTCCTTGGTTCCGCCCGTCAGGTAAAGATTGAAACCATCCCCAAGGAAGAATGGCTGCGGCAAGCCCAGGAAGAGCTGCCGAAATTCCGTGAGCAGCGGGAAACTTTGCGTCCCAAGGATACTCCCGAGCAGCAGACCCTGGGCTATGCCGAGCCAGTGCGGGTGAAACTTCCTAATACAAGCTCCCCTGCACCTGCCGAGATGCCAGCCCCCTCTCCAGACATGAGAATTTCCAATGGCTCCGATGCAGATATGCACCTCATTGCCCCTGGAGATTCTTCCTCCCTGAATCCCAAATACACCTTTGATACCTTTGTCACCGGCGGTTCCAACCGCTTTGCCCATGCAGCCGCTCTGGCAGTAGCAGAGAACCCCGGCAAGGTCTACAATCCCTTCTTCATGTACGGCGGCGTCGGTCTGGGCAAGACCCATCTGATGCACGCCATCGGCAACAGCGTGCTCAAGAGCCACCCCAATATGAGAGTGCTCTATGTTTCATCCGAGCAGTTCACCAATGAAATCATCCAGAGCATCCAAAAGGGCCAGGCAGAAGCCTTCCGCCAGAAGTACAGGAATATAGATGTGCTGCTGGTGGACGATATCCAGTTCATCAGCGGCAAGACCAGTACCCAGGAAGAATTTTTCCACACCTTCAACACCCTCCACGATGCCCAGAAACAGATTATCCTCAGCTCCGACCGTCCTCCCAAAGAGGTGCAGAAGCTGGAAGACAGGCTGCGAAGCCGCTTCGAGTGGGGCCTCATCACGGACATCCAGGCACCTGACCTGGAAACTCGTATCGCCATCCTGAAGAACAAGGCCATTATCGACCATTTCGATGTGCCCAATGATGTGATGGTCTACATCGCCAGCCGCATCGACAGCAACATCCGTGAGCTGGAAGGTGCCCTCACCCGGGTGGTGGCTTACGCTTCACTCAATAAGATTCCCATCACCACGGAAGTGGTGGCCTCGGCTCTGAAAGATGTCTTCCCCCAGGGAGCTTCCAAGGAAATCACCATGGAAATCATCGAGAGCATCGTGGCCAATTACTTCAAGGTGAGTGTAGAGGATCTACATTCCAAGAAGCGCAGCCGCAATATCGCTTTCCCCCGCCAAATCGCCATGTATCTCTGCCGTGAGCTGACTGAGACCAGCCTGCCCCAGATCGGCAACTTCTTCGGCGGTCGCGACCATACCACAGTGCTGCACGCCTGCGACAAGATTATCAAGGACAAGGAGACGGAAGTCAAACTGGCCAATACCATCACGGAACTGATAGAAGAGATACAGAAGTGATGAGCTGGAGAAGGCTTTTCATCCCTGTTGATAACTGCGTTGATATTTACTGTATAGAGCTGTGGGCAAATTGTGGATAAGTGCAATTTGGCCTCATCCCTGTGAATATGTGGATAACCCAGAACAAATCCCCCACAGCTTTATCAACAGCTTAAATGTGCATATATCATGGCCTCTACCAACTTATCCACCTTTCCACAGGCCCTACTACTACGACGGCTATTTAAAATAAAATATATAAGTATTAACTAAACCAGGGGCCCCTTGCAAGGTCAGCCCCTTTTCTCATTTCATCAGCCATTTTCTCAGAGAAAGGAACGCCCATGAAAATCACCTGTGCCAAGAACGAACTTTTAAGCGCCCTCCGTTTTTCCTCCAAAGCCATTTCCTCCAAGCCACAGACTCCCCTCTTGTCAGCTCTTTATCTTTCTGTAGAAAATGGCATCGCGGAAGTTCACGGCAATAACAATGAAACTGGACTTATCGCCACCCTGCCTGTAGAGATGGAAGAAAAGGGCTCCATTGCCATCGTAGGCAGGTATTTCCAAGAAGTTGTCACCAAGCTTCCCGGCGAGGAAGTCACCATAGATTACGATTTCCACACGAAGATCGCCCACATCACCTCTGCCCAGGCAGATTTCCGCCTGCTTTCCATGGAGCCGAAATCCTATCCTACAGTGAAGCGCTTCGAAGGAAATCTGACTTTCACTGCCAAGGACACGGATTTGAGAGAGGCCATCAAGAAGACTGTTTTCGCTTGCGCTGCAGATCCGAACCGTCCCCTTTTCACCGGCGTCTCTGTCCAGGTGAGAAATGACAAGGTCATCTGGGCAGCTACCAACAGCCATCGCCTGGCAGTGAACACCTTGCATCTGGAGGAACCTACCACCACTATCAACATGATCGTGCCCGGCAGGTTCTTGCAGGATGTTTATCACAATCTGAGCAGCGATGTGCCCATCGATGTGAAGGTCACCTGCTCTTACAACTCCATGAGCTTCGAATTTGACAATGTGTTCATGACCACCAGGCTCTTGGAGGGAACTTTCCCTGACTTCAACCGGGTCATTCCTGCCGAGTTCGCCACCAAAGTCCATATGGATACAGCTGATTTCAGAGCTGCGGTGGACAGGGTTTCCCTCATTGCCCGCTCTTCCGAGTACAATATCATCCTGCTGGATTTCGAGCAGGACAAAGTTATGATTTCTTCCATGAATCAGGAAGTGGGACAGGCCAATGAGGATGTGTCGGCTGAAATCGAGGGGCCGAACATCTCCATCGCCTTCAATTCACAGTACATTGTGGATGCCTTGAAGAACATCGACAGCAAGACCATCACTTTCTGCATGAACCAGCCGTTGACTGCCGCCCGTATCATCGAGGACGGGGTGGATGATTTCGTTTATGTGGTCACCCCTGTTAGGACTGCAAGGTAACGAGCAGGAAATGCCTCCACCGTGAAACGGGGGAGGGGGACCACCGAAGGTGGTGGAAGGGGCAGGCAGGGTCTACTGATTTTAAGGGATGTTTCAATTGGTGGGGCAATTCCATAAGGAGATAATGTTATGCAGGATATTACTATAGAGACAGAAGAGATACAGCTTGACCAGTTCCTGAAGTGGGCCGGAGTCCTGAATTCTGGCGGGGAACTGAAGGGACTGCTGGCCGAGGGGCTGGTTTACCGCAATGGGGAGAAAGAATCTGCCCGTCGCCGGAAGCTCAAGGCAGGGGACATCATCGAGATAAAAGACATGGGTGCGTGGAGAGTGTGCAGGGGTTAACAGGCATTATCAATGCTCTGCATAATTATGCAGGAGGGCGGTTTTTATATGCTGGTTGAATCATTGCAGCTCAGGCAGTTTCGCAATTATGAGTCTCTGGATTTTTCCTTTCCTGATGGCATCACTATCTTTGTGGGAAAGAATGCCCAGGGCAAGACGAATATCGTGGAATCGGTGTATTACGCATCTTTGGCAAAATCACACCGCACCACCAAGGATGGCGAGCTCATCCGCTGGGAAAGCCAGCAGAGCGCTGTGCGGGTTGGCTTTTCCAGGCTGGGGGTGGGAAATGTCATAGACCTGAAGTTTAGCAGGACGAAGCGCAGGCAGATTTTGCTGAACGGTCATGCCGTGGCTCCCAAGAGCCTGGTGGGGAGCTTGACGACAGTGCTTTTCTCCCCGGAGGATCTCTATCTGGTGAAAGGTGCGCCGCAACTGCGGCGTGCTTTTCTTGATACGGAAATAAGTCAGACCAGCCCTGCCTATTATCGCGAGTTGAACAAATATAACCGTCTCATCATCCAGCGGAATAATCTGTTGAAGAAGATTCGTGAGGGCGAGGCTGGCAGGGATATGCTGGAACTATGGGATGCGCAGCTGGCGGAAAGTGCGTCCAGGATTGCGGCCAGGAGGCTGGAAACCGTGAACAGGCTGGCTATGCTGGGCAGGCTCATGCAGAGGCGCATCTCGGGCTCTCTGGAGAATCTGGAGGTGTCCTACGACCTGCACGCACCATCTGGTGAGTCTGGTCCCGTTATGGAGCCTGGACGGGTGACAGAGAGGCTCATTCCGTGGTATAATGAAATGCTGAACAAGCGGCATGAGCTGGATATCATCAGAGGTGTCACTAGTGTGGGACCCCATCGTGATGACCTGAGGCTCTCTGTCAATGGGGTGGATTTGCGCACCTATGGGTCCCAGGGACAGCAGCGGACAGGGGCGCTGGCGCTGAAGCTCTCGGAGCTGGAGTTTATCCGGGGGGAGACGGGGGCATATCCCGTATTGCTGCTGGATGATGTGATGAGTGAGCTGGATCCTTCGCGCAGGAAGGAGTTGCTGCTTTTTCTGCAGCGGGAGAAGATACAGACGATTATTACGGCTACTGATAAGGCTTATTTTCCATCTGAGGAGATAGGGACTTTCTTTTCGGTTCGACAAGGGGTTGTACGCCCTCTATGAGTAGGTTTTTATTAACTTGTTAATGCCGTCTGTTCATTTCTTTGGCGCAAAGAAACGAACCAAAGAAAACGCGGACTGAAATCACATCGTGTGATTTCCGCGTCCGCGGGGCCCATCCTTGGGCCCTGGGGTTCGTGAGATAGAGTAGCTTTAGGTTAGTTACTCTCATAGCTTTTTGCAAATGCAAGGAGAGGTAAGCCTCCCCTGTTTACGGGGGGCGCGTAAGCGCGGGAGCCCAGTGGGCTCCCTGGAATGGGACCACCGTAGGTGGTGGAAGGGGGAATCGCAGGTGTTCCTGCACTTAGGTTCTGGGTACTCTGTGCGCAGTAAAGACATCATTGCGATTTTTGACTACTCCATTTTTGAAGATAAGCTCCAAAACAGGAAAATAACTTCCTGCCTGGAGGATAGCAGGGAAAGCGTGAAATCTGTTGTTCTTACGGATAGGGAGATTTATCTTTCGGCTATTTCTTCGCTGACTTTGAAGAAACGCGTTGGTTTAGGGCGTGTTGATTAATTCACTCAGCCCATCTTCACGGGTCTTGACTGTCCCTACTGCGTTGACAAATCCTCGACATAGCATTGCTATGCCTCCGGTTTGTCGCCTTGCAATGGACAGCCAATCCCCGCAAATCTGGGCCAAGCTCATTTAATCAACACGCCCTAATCAACACTTTTATATAGATTTAAATTTTTGCATGATAGGAGAATGACATGGCTGAGGAAAAGAACCTTACGGAATCCGAGCAGATTGCCCTGGATGCCATCAAGGAAGTACAGGCGCAGGAGCCTGCTCCTGATACTGCCGGGATTGAGATTCATACGTCCGAGGATGCGGCAGAAGTAACTGCTGTAGAGGCTGATTATGGCGCTGAACAGATACAGATCCTGGAGGGCCTGGAGGCGGTCAGGAAGCGCCCTGGCATGTATATCGGCTCCACCTCCGAGCGGGGCCTGCACCATCTGGTGTATGAGGTGGTTGACAACTCCATCGATGAGGCTTTGGCAGGCTTCTGCACCCATATCGAGGTCACCATCCATCAGGATAACTCCATCACTGTCACGGACAACGGACGCGGCATCCCCGTGGATATGCACGAATCCGGCAAGCCCGCCGTGGAAGTGGTGCTCACCGTCCTCCATGCCGGCGGCAAGTTCGGCGGGGACGGCTACAAGGTTTCCGGCGGCCTTCACGGCGTGGGTGTGTCCGTGGTGAATGCCCTGTCCACCTCCATGGATGTGCAGGTGAAGCGCGACGGGCTGATTCAGGAAATCTCCTTCTGCCGTGGCGTGACCCAGAAAGCTCTCCATCAGGTGGGGACTCTCTCCGAAGGGGAGGAAACAGGCACCCGCGTGCACTTCGTGCCGGACCCGGAGATTTTCACCGTCACCACCTACAACTACGATACCCTCAAGCACCGCCTGCGTGAGCTGGCTTTCCTGAACCACGGCATCACCATCAAGCTCACCGACGAGCGCCTGAATGAAGAGGGGCAGGGCAGGGAGAATGTCTTCCACTTCGAGGGCGGCATTTCTTCCTTCGTGGAGCACCTGAACCGCAAGAAGGAAAAGCTCAACCCCACCCCCATCTACTTCAACGGCATCAAGGACGACACGGTGGTGGAGATTGCCCTGCAGTACAACGACACCTACCAGGAGAACATCTTCTCCTTCGTCAACAACATCAACACCGAAGAAGGCGGCACCCATCTGGCAGGCTTCAAGCTGGCCCTCACCCGTGCTGCCAATGACTTTGCCCGCAAGCAGAACATGCTGAAGGAAAAGGACGGCAACCTCTCCGGCGACGATGTGCGCGAGGGCCTCACCGCCGTCATCTCTTTGAAGATAAGGGAGCCTCAGTTCGAGGGACAGACCAAGACCAAGCTGGGCAACAGCGAAGTCCGCGGCATCGTGGACTCCATCGTCACCGAAGGGCTCTCCGAATACTTCGAGGAAAATCCCGCTGTCACCAAGAGAATCATGGAAAAGGCCATCGCCGCCAGCCACACCCGCGAGGCTGTACGCAAGGCCAGGGAGCTGGCCCGCCGCAAGAACGCCCTGGATTCCATCTCCAGCCTGCCCGGCAAGCTGGCTGACTGCTCCGTGAAAGACCCTGACCAGGCGGAAATCTACCTGGTAGAGGGTGACTCCGCAGGCGGCTCCGCCAAGCAGGGCCGCGACCGCCGCTTCCAGGCGATTCTCCCTCTGCGCGGCAAGATTCTCAATGTGGAGAAGGCACGCCTTGACAAGATTTACAAGAACGCCGAAATCGGCACCATGATCACCGCCTTCGGCACCGGCATGAGCGATGATTTCAACCTGGCCAAGCGCCGCTACGGCAAGATCATCATCATGACAGATGCCGATGTGGACGGCGCCCACATCCGTACCCTGCTGCTGACTTTCCTCTACCGCTACATGAAGCCCCTGATCGAGCATGGCCATGTCTACATAGCCCAGCCCCCTCTCTACCAGATAAGGAAGGGCAAGAAGCACTGGTACACCTACAGCGACGAGGAACTGGCCAAGAAGCTGGCCGAAGTAGGCCGCGAAGGCGCCACCGTCCAGCGCTATAAGGGTCTTGGCGAGATGAACCCCGAGCAGCTCTGGGAAACCACCATGGACCCCGCCACGAGGACCATGCTGCGCGTGGACATGGAAGACGCCGAAGAAGCCGACGAGCTCTTCACCATCCTCATGGGTGACAAGGTAGAGCCCCGCAGGCAGTTCATCGAGGAGAATGCGAAGCTGGTCAAGAATCTGGATATTTGAGCATAAATTATTATCGTGCTGCTTATTGCATGGTGATGAATGTCAAGGTGACGAAAGTGAATAGGGAAAGCCTCAGGTGCTGACAGGCGGCCTGGGGCTTTTGTTGTGGCAAGCCGCTTTTGTGTTTGAGGAAAAATAGGGCAGGCTAATCAGATAGCATGGCCTAAAAGCCAATCCAGCGCGTATACTTGCTTTATTCCATCATGAGATACAGATGGAACCATGTCCATGGTTATCAAGTATCGTTGATAATAATCTTTCACACTCTTCAATGGCGCTAGTTCTCTTTTTAGAATTGAACCATCGTTATCCATGACAGTGTATGCTACCTGATAATAGCAAGGTTCTCCATTCTGCATGGACACAAAGTCTATTTCTTTATTGCCAACTTTACCGACATAAACCTCTTCAAAGCGTCGCTTGAGTTCCAAGAAAACTATATTTTCCAATATGTGACCTATATCCGCTGGCTTATTGCCAAGTACGGTTTTCCTTAGGCCAATGTCAACGGCATAGTATTTTCCACCTGTCTTCAGGTATTCTTTGCCTTTTACATCATATCTCTCTGCTTGGTAGAATAAAAAACTTTCCTGCAAAGCAGCAAGATATTTTTCTACCGTAGGTACTGTGGTTTTCGTGCCCATAGAAGTTAGCGTATCCGCAATTTTCTTGGTAGAGCAGAGGTTGCCGATGTTATCAAAAATAAATCTAGTAATTTTCCTTAAAAGATTTTGATCGGGACATTTTTTCCTGGCCATAATATCCTTCAACATTACGGTATCGAAGATACTGCTCAAATACTGATTGACATAAAACTGCTCATCAAGGTTAGTGACATAGGGAAAAGAGCCGTTTTCTAAATACTTCATATAAAGGCGCTCCGGACTCTGGCCAGGAAATGCGGTTACATACTCGGCAAAGGAAAGTGGCTGCATTTTGATCTTCACATAGCGACCGGAAAGCACCGTGGCTAGTTCGCCGGAGAGCATCTTAGAATTAGAACCTGTTATGTAAACATCGCAGTTATCCTTGACATAAAGGGCATCCACGGCTTTTTCAAAGTTCTCCACCTGCTGTACTTCATCAATGAAAATATAGTTTTTTCCTTCAGGCTGGAGTCTTTCTATGAAATATCGGAGGAGTTGCCGGCAATCAGTTATGTCTATGCCTTCCGGGTCTTCAAGATTGAGAGATATGATGTTTTCTGCTGGCACATCTGCCTTTTGCAATTCTTTCCGAAAAAGTTTCAGTATCGTTGATTTGCCACAACGCCTTACACCAGTCACTACCTTGATAACATCATGGTCTTTCCAGTGAAGAAGCTGTTCTAAATATACTTTGCGCTCTATCATAATATCTCACCCCTTATATATAGTATATAAAAAATACATGAAAAATAGCAAGTTCTTAAATTGGTTCTTTAAAAACTTGCTATTTTTCATGCTGTTTAAACGATCCATTTTATTTTTTCCTGTAATTTAGGCCAATCCACCCCCAACTCAATCCGCAATCCTGAAATACTCCAAGTATCTCCTGAACCTATCCTGTGCCGTGAGGCAGGTATCGCGCAGGAAGCCGCGTTCTTTGCTCCATTCGGATAGTCCGCGGTAGTAGAATATCTTCAGATCATCCTGGATGATGAAGGGCACGATGCTGTTTCGCAGGCATTCCTTGAAAAGTATCAGCCTGCCCACTCTGCCGTTGCCGTCCTGGAAGGGGTGGATGCGCTCGAATTGGCAGTGGAAGTCGAGCAGGGTATCGAAGTCTTTGGTATGCTTGCTTTCGTAGTTTTTCAGCAAGGCTTTGATTCTCTCCGGCACTTCCTCTGGAGAAGCGGTCTCTTTTCCTCCTACTTCGTTGGGCAGGCTTTTGTATTCTCCTACGGCGAAATAGTCCAGTCTCGCATCGGCGGTGCCGTTTTTCAGGATGGCGTGGAGTTTTTTGAGGAGAGCTTCGCTCAAGGGGGCTTCGGCTTCGTCTATGATGAGGTTGATGCACTGGAAATGATTGGCTGTTTCTACGATGTCATTCACATTCATGGTGCCGCCGGAGAGGCCTATGGTGTTGGTTTCGTAGATGTAGCGGGTTTCCTCTGCGGTGAGGCGACTGCCTTCCATGTGGTTGGAGTTGTAGGTGAGCTCTATCTGGATTTTGTGATAGATGCCCCCCTGGCGGCGGTTTTTCTTTTCCTCCCGCAAAACTTCAAGCAGGGTGGGGCGGGGCAGGTCAGTGCTCATAATTTCCTCCTTTGCTGTGGCAAATAGTTTGTTTAGATATATTTTACCATATCTCCTTGCCATAGAGCTTTTTTTGTGCTACAATACCTCCATAATCCCACAAGGGGAGTAGCTGAACTGCTTTTGTCGTCAGTACGGAGATTAATCTTCCGGCGGAGCAGGCTGAAATAGCAAGCAAGACCTTGTTCCGGGGCATTTTGCCTTGGAGCAGGGTCTTTTATGTTATCATGTCGAATAAAAACTTAGATGAGAAAAGGAGAGTTTGTATGTTTGAGAGCTTGTTTGCGGGGATGTTTTCCCCGGAGTGGTTTGCGGCGTTGTCGGGGATTATCCTTTTGGACTTGATTCTGTCTGGGGATAATGCCATCCTCATTGCCCTGGCTTGCAAGAACCTGCCGGAGCATAATCGTGGCAAGGCCATCCTGGTGGGCGGCATGGGGGCCGTGGGCATCCGTATAGTCTGCACCCTGTTTGCCACGGGGCTGCTGGCTCTGCCGTATCTGGAATTCGTGGGCGGTGCTTTGCTGCTCTACATCGCGGTGAAGCTCTTGGTTGACCACAAGGGGGAGGAGAAGTCTGAGGCGCCTGCTTCTTTCTGGGCGGCTATCCGCACTATCCTCATTGCGGATTTTGTCATGAGCATCGATAATGTGCTGTCCCTGGCAGGGGTGGCCAATACGGTGCCTGAGGGTAAGTGGAGCCTGATTATCGTGGGGCTGCTCATCTCCATCCCCATCGTGCTCTTTGGGGCGCAGTTCTTCCTCATGCTCATGAAGAAGATTCCGGCTCTGGTGTATGCCGGGGCGGCACTGCTGGGCTTCACGGCTGCCAAGCTGATGGTGGCGGACAAGGGGCTGGGAGCTGGGCTGGAGCCTTATAGCCTCTATATGGAAGTGGGGTTTGTGGTGCTGGTGCTGGGAGTTGGGTATTGGCTTAATCACAGGCAGAAAAGTGAGCCTGCTAAGGAAGGGTGAGGCAGCTGGTTGATTTTTCTTGCTTCTTTTTGTAAAATTAAGTTGTGATAGTTGATTTTTTGACCTTTAATTTCATTTCGGCTGTTCATTTTCTTTGTCGCAAAGAAAACGAACCAAAAGAAAACGCGGCCTCGGTTTCATCCCTGAAACCGGAAGGCCGCAAAACGCCCATCCTTGGGCTGAAGTTTGAATGATTTTGGGGTTCGGTTTATGATTTAGTGTTTGATTTAGGAGGGATGTTCTATGAATACTATCAAGACTGCTGCTTTGATGGCTTTGATGATGGCTTTGGTGATGGCTATCGGCGGGGCTGTGGGGGGGCGCTCTGGGATGACTATTGCGCTGGTGATAGCGCTGGTGATGAATTTTGGCACTTATTGGTTCTGTGATACTATGGTGCTGAAGTCTTATGGGGCGGAGCCTATTGAGCGGTCCCAGGCGCCGGAGCTTTATGGGTTGGTGGAAAAGCTGGCGGCTAATGCGGGGCTGCCTATGCCTCGGGTGGCTATCATCAATAGCGATGTGCCTAATGCTTTTGCTACGGGGCGCAATCCGGACAACGCTGTGGTAGCGGTGACTACGGGCATCATGCGGGTGCTGGATTACAATGAGCTGGCTGGTGTCATCGGCCATGAGCTGGCTCATGTGAAGCATCGTGACATCCTGATTTCCACCATTGCGGCTACCATGGCTTCTGTCATCACTTATGTGGCGAATATGCTCCAGTGGGCGGCTATCTTTGGCAGCAATAACGACGATGAGGATAATGGCGGGAGCTTTATCGGCACGATTGCCACCATCATCCTGGCACCCATTGCCGCCAGCCTGATACAGATGGCTATTTCCCGTTCCCGTGAGTACGATGCGGACAAGACCGGGGCGGAGATCTGCGGCAATCCAAACTTCCTGGCCAGCGGTCTGGAGAAAATCGAGTACTATGCTACCCACGCTGCCGCCATGCCCCAGGCTACCCAGGCTACGGCCCACATGTTCATCATCAACCCCTTGAAGGGAGCAGGCAAGATGCTGCAGGGGCTGTTCTCCACCCATCCTGATACTCAGGAGAGGATTGCACGCCTTCGCCAGCAGGCTGCGCTGATGCGGGTGTAAAAAACGGGGAACTGACAAAAGTCAGTTCCCCTCCCTGCGGTTGGTGAGACCCAGGTAGTGTTTTGGGCTTATTTTTTGCTGCGCTCGGAGAGCTTGCGGTCGAGCCACTGGCAGATGTAATGTGTCAATACACCTGTCGCAACCGCAAAGACGATATTGGATAACAGTTCCATGTGCTCATCCCCCCTTTCTTATGTGGAGGTCGCACAGCAAAATAATTATAGCATTTATATACAAATGATGCTATAATGGGAACATAAATTGGATATAAGTTCCATGTGTTCGCCGTTCAGCTGGTTACTTGACGGCAAAGGAGAGACGCCTATCGCAAGATGGGCGTTTTTCTTTTCGATAGGGAGGACGTAAAGATGGCAAAGGAAATAGAGCGCAAATTCCTGGTGGCAGAGGGCTTTCACCCTGAGGGTGAGGGGGACTATATCGCCCAGGGATATCTCTCCGCTACGGAGACAGCGGCGGTGCGGATACGGATTCGCAAGGGGAAGGGGTATCTCACGGTCAAGAGCAATGTGAACGGCGTCACCCGCCTGGAGTATGAGTACGAGGTGCCCCTCGCTGATGCGGAGGCCATGCTGAAGCTCTGCCAGGGGCCTATCATCGAGAAGCACAGGTATCTCCTGCCTGCAGGGGGCGGCAGGCAGTGGGAGGTGGATGTATTCCACGGAGACAATGAGGGCTTGACGGTGGCGGAAATCGAGCTGGGGGCAGAGGATGAGGCTTTTGAGCGCCCAGAATGGCTGCGGGAGGAAGTTTCTACGGATGCGCGGTACTTCAACTGCAACCTGGCTAAGAACCCTTATAAGAACTGGTAAGGAAAGCCTGTGGAAAACTCGCTGTTTTTATCCACAGGCTTGCTGTGAATAGCCTTGGCCAGGAGTTATCCACATAATCCCCTGGCAATCTGTGGATTATGTTTACAAAATATGGTGGAATCAGTGTTTTTTAGCATAAATATAGGCTGATTTTTCCACTTATCCACAATATCCACAAGGTTGATTGTGGATAACATCCGATTGTGCACAGTTTTGCTATTATTAAATAGGAAAGAAAGTTATATTTTATTTTTCTTGCAGACGAGGTTATCCACAGTTATCCACATCTGTGGATTGTTTTGTGGATAACTTAACGGGTTTACATTGTGGGCGTAGTTTCAGGCAGGATTTTGGCAAGATGGTGGAGAATAGATTAACCGAGTAGCTTTTGAGAGGAGCTGAGTGAAATGATAAATGAGGAACTGATAGATACTCTGGTGCGCTCTGCCATGGAGGCCACCAAGAATGCCTATGTGCCCTATTCAAAGGTGCCAACCGGAGCTTGCGTGATGGCAAGCGATGGCACGCTCTATACTGGCTGCACCATCGAGAATGCCATCCGTAACCTGTCCATCAGCGCCGGAGAGGTGGCTATGTATAAGGCTGTGTCCGATGGCAAGAGGGAGTTTGATGCCATTGCCTTCATAGGCAATACAGAGAGGCCCTTCGTGCCCAATGGGGCTATTTGCCAGCTCTTGGCAGAGTTCAATGTGCCGGAAGTGGTCATGGCAGACATGAATGGTGATGCGCAGGTGATTCCCCTGACTGACCTCTTGCCCTATGGCAATGAGCCGATAGATAATCATATTATTTGAAGCGTGAATAGCATAAAAGCCCACCCCGGCGGTATAAATTGCAGGGGTGGGCTTTTATATGCTATACTTTTTTCAAGCTTATTGTCGTAAAGAAATAACCGCCCTAAGCCTCAGAAACTCTGGCGGTTAATCTTTGTATTATCCAAAAGAACTAAGAGGACTAACCGTTTACCAGTAGCCCGCCTCCTGTTCGCAGCAGGAGGCTTTTCTTATGCCAATTGTACCATGTAGTCTGATGTTTTTCAATCGATTTAGAATCTGAAGTCTCTCTTCTCCGAGTTCTTGATGGCTTCGATATTTTCTCTGGCAATCTGCCGGACTTTATCCTTGGCGATTTTCTGCAGTTCTGCGTCAATCAGTCGGAAGCCCTTTGCCCTTGTTTCCTCTCCTGCGTAGTCCACCAGGTACTCCGTCAGGGTCATGAGGGCGTTGGGGTGGCAGCAGTTCAGTATCTGGCCGCTCTTGCACAGGCTCATGAAGCGGTCCCCGGTGCGGCCTTCCCGGTAGCAGGCGGTGCAGAAGGAGGGGATATGGCCCATATCCATGAGCCAGGAGATGACTTCCTCCAGGGTGCGCTGGTCTGACACATCGAATTGCTCCGTGTCGTGGGGACGCTCTGCCTCGCTGTAGCCACCTACAGAGGTGCGGCTGGCGCCGCTGATCTGGGAGATGCCCACCTGCAGCATCTTCCCTCGCACTTCCTCAGACTCTCTGGTGGAGATGATCATGCCCGTGTAGGGGACGGAAAGGCGGATGATGGCTGCCAGCTTGGTGAAAAGCTCGTCGGACAGGGAATTGTCAAAAGCTGCGGGGTCGATGTCGTCAGCCCGCTTCACCCTGGGGACGGAAATGGTGTGTGGGCCTACCCCGTGGACTGCTTCCAGGTGCTCCGCGTGCATGAGCAGTCCAGCCAGCTCGTACTTGTAGCTGTCCAGCCCAAAGAGCACGCCCAGGCCTACATCGTCGATGCCCCCCGCCATGGCCCTGTCCATGGCCTCGGTGTGGTAAGCATAGTCATGCTTCGGCCCGGCGGGATGGAGCTTTTCGTAGTTCTCCTTGTGGTAAGTTTCCTGAAAGAGGATATAAGTGCCGATGCCGGCTTCTTTCAGCTTGCGGTAGTTCTCCACGGTGGTGGCGGCGATATTCACATTCACCCGCCGGATGTCCCCGTTCCTGTGGTGGACGGAATAGATGGTCTTGATGCTCTCCAGGATGTACTCGATGGGATTGTTCACCGGGTCTTCCCCCGCCTCGATGGCCAGCCGCTTGTGTCCCATATCCTGCAGGGCGATGACCTCGGCGCGGATTTCCTCCTGGGTCAGCTTCTTCCGGGGGATATTCTTGTTCTGCCTGTGGTAGGGGCAGTAGGCGCAGCCGTTGATGCAGTAGTTGGAAAGGTACAGGGGAGCGAAGAGCACGATGCGATTGCCGTAGAAAGCCTGCTTGATTTCCTCGGCAATCTCATACATCCTCTCAATGCGGGATGGCTCCTCGCAAGCCAGCAGCACCGAAGCCTCCCGATGGGAAAGACCTCGGCAATGGCAACCAGCCCCCTCTTTCACGGGACGAGCCTTCTCCAGTATCTCATCGATCAGGGCATAGTTGTCCTGATTGGCCTCCCCATAGGCCAGCGTAGCAAGTATTTCTTCATGGTTGATGAATTCTTCTGCTTTAAGTGATTTAGGATCATAGCTGCTCATACTCGTATCCCCTTTTTTATGAATTATCGTAGACTTCTCCATGGCAGAAATGTTTGTTTGTCAGCTAGGCGTTACTTTGGTACAATAGTTCTAAGCTACAAAACGGTAGGCGGTTAGCCCTCTCATCAAAGCTGGCGTTAGAAGCGCGTGGTCGATCGGCAGATGGGAGGTGATGGCATGAGTGATACGACGCTTCAGCTGTTGCTGATCTTGCTGATTATCCTTGCCGTCAATAATAAAAAGAAATAACCGCCCGTAGCCTACCAAGCAGAGCGGTTAATCCTTGTATTAAATTAGCGGTTTGAGGGCTGACCGTTTACCAGTAGCCCGCCTCCTGTTAGCAGCAGGAGGCTTTTCTTATGCTCATTGTAACATAATTGTTCAAATTTTGCCATAGGCAGACGGGGAAGATTGCATTTATCTTATTGCTCCGGCAGGGCGACCCTGCCGAGAATCCCCAGCAGCTGCGCTATCGCCACTCCGTAATTGGTCATGGGCACTCCCTGCTCTTCGGCTGCCTTCACCCTTGAAAGCATATACTTCCTGTTGAACATGCACCCGCCGCAGTGAATAATCAAATCGTATTCTCTGAGGTCTTCCGGGAAATCCTTGCCGCCCACTACTTCTATGGAGATATTCTCTCCCAGTTTCTTTTTCAGCAGGCGGGGCAGCTTCACCCTGCCTATATCCTCGTGCAGGGGCTGGTGGGTGCAGGCTTCGGCTATGAGGATTTTGGCAGTGGGGGGGAGGGAGGCCAGTTTCCTGGCTGACTCCACGAAGAAGGGCAGGTCGCCTTTGACCCCTGCGAAGAGGACGGAGAAGGAGGTCAGCTTGCTTTCCTCCGGGCAAAGCTTCTCCACCTGGCTGAAGGCCTGGGAATCGGTGATGATAAGCTCAGGTGGTTCCTTCATGGCCGCCAGCATGGCTGGCATTTCCGCCGTCTTGCAGCAGCTCACCAGGCAACCCTTGTCCAGCAGGTGGCGGATGGTCTGCACCTGGGGCAGTATCAGGCGGCCCTTGGGGGCCTCGATGTCCTGGGGCATGACCAGCAGCACCTTGTCTCCGGCCTTGGTCAGGCTCCCTGTGATATCCTCTATATCGTAGCTTTCCGGGCGCAATGCCTTGATTTGCTCCAACAGCTCCGGGAGGCCTTGCCTGCCCTGGGCGCTGACCAGGACGGGCTTCATCCCCGTGAGCTTCTGCCAGCTCTTGGCCTGCCAGGTGAGGGGGGCATCCAGGTCGCTCTTGCTGAGCACCAGGATGACAGGGGTGCTGCGCCGCTGGAAGATTTTCAGCCACCTCATTTCCGGGGTGTCCTCCCCCGGCTTTTCCGTGGCGCTCACCACCAGGAGGGCAATATCAGATTCGCTGGCAGCCCCCTTCGTCTTGTCCAGCCGCAAAGAGCCCAGTTCCCCCTCGTCCTCGAAGCCTGCGGTGTCGATGAAGAGGCAGGGGCCGATTCCTCTCAGCTCCACCGCCTTCTTCACCGGGTCGGTAGTAGTCCCCGGCAATTCCGACACCACCGCCAGTTCCTGCCCGGTAAGGGCATTCAGCAAAGAGGATTTCCCGCTGTTCACCCGGCCAAAGATGCCGATGTGCAGACGGTTGCCTTTCGGTGTTTCCATCATTATTATCACCTGCTTTCTGTGCAAAAGTTTGTCAGAGAAACAAATAACCGCCCAGTAGCCTTCCGAGCCTGAGCGGTTTCCTTGTGAAATAACTATAAAAGGTAAAGAGGGCTGACCTTTTACCAGTAGCCCGCCTCCTGTTAGCCGCAGGAGGCTTTTTCTGTCTATGATTATAACATAGTTACAGATGGATTTCAATCTTTCCCCTTTCCCAGATTGACAGTCCTTATCATAAGTAAATAGAGTGCAATGTTTCGTCCTGGTTCAGCAGGGTATGGAGCAGCAGTTTGTGCCATAGTTTTTGCTGACAGGCAGGGAAATTTCCTCTCGGAAAAGAAGATAGCACAAGTGTGACAATGCCGGAAAGGTGGAGAAGCAATAGATGAAGAAGAATATAACCGCAGCCATCCTCATGGGGCTGGCTGCGGGGCTTTACCCCATGAATCTCACCGAAGCAGTCCAGGCAGTGCCCGAGCCGGGAGCGGACATCAAGGCAGTGCAGGAAGCTCAGAAAGCTGAAGAACAAGCCAAGCTGGACAACCAGACAGTGACCCCCCAGCTGCCCGAAGACCATAGGCTGCACTTCACCATGAAAGAAATCCGCGTGGAGCAGCCCAAAGAAGCCCGCTTCGACCAGAAGAAGCTGGACGCCATCGCCAAGAAAGCAGCCGGCCACGACATCACCGTGGATGACCTGGACAAGATGCTGGAAGACCTTTCTGCCTATACCCGCCGCCACGGCTACCCTGCCGCTTATGCCTATGTGCCTGAGCAGAAGGCCAAGGACGGCGTCCTCACGGTGCGCATAGACCTGGGCAGATACGATGAGATCGTCGTGGAAAACCACGCCGGCCCACGGGCGGAGAAGAGAGCCCGCCGCCTCATCAACGGCATCAAGCCCGGGGACATAGTGGAAGAGAAATCCCTGGAGACAGGCCTCTTCAACATCAACGAGATGAACGGAGTCAAGGCGCACGGCACCCTGGTGCCCGGGCGCACCGAAGGCACCAGCTCCCTGCATGTGCGGCTGGAGCAGGGCAAGAAGTACGGCGTGACCCTCTACAGCGACAACTTTGGTTCCAAGTCCTCCGGCCGCTACCGCTACGGCGTGCAGGCAGACTTCATGGGCCTGGGCAACTCCAACAGCCGCCTGACAGTAGGCGGCATGATCTCCAATGACCACCTGCACAACTACAACATCGGCTACGAGATGCAAGTAGGCCACAGCGGCACCCGCCTGGGAATCCGCCAGAGCCGCATGGACTACGAGCTGGGAGATCTCTTCTCCGCCTTGGAAGCCAGGGGCATAGCCAACACCACCAGCCTCTACGGCTACACCCCCATCTGGAAGACCGTGGGCAGCAGCCTGGGAGTCGTCTACGGACTGGACTACCGCAGGATAACCGACGAGATGAGGAAAGTGGGTCTCTCCATCAAGAAGCACAGCTACAACGCCCATGCAGGGCTTGACGGCGTATGGCGCAGCGGCAAGGGGACGGCAGTCCACGGCACCCTCATGGGCTACTTCGGCCATCTGAGCCCCGACTCCGAATGGGGCGAAGTCACCACCGCAGCCGCCAACACCCGGGGCAACTTCAGCAAAGGCACGCTGGACATCACCGCCCTCCAGCGCCTGGGCAACGCCACCGACCTGCTGTGGAAATTCCAAGGCCAGCTGGCAGGCCGCAACCTGGACAGCTCCGAGCAGATGTACCTGGGCGGAGCCCACGGGGTCAGGGCCTACCAGTCCGGCGCCGGAGCAGGCGACCAGGGCGTCCTCTCCTCCCTGGAGCTGCACTACCGCACCCCCCTGCCAGGCCTGGTGCTCCG
The DNA here is from genome assembly GCA_015058655.1 of Pseudoselenomonas ruminantium. GTDB lineage: Bacteria > Bacillota > Negativicutes > Selenomonadales > Selenomonadaceae > Selenomonas_B > Selenomonas_B ruminantium_C. The sequence goes on along the minus strand of SVBX01000003.1, from coordinate 79,179 downwards.
CACCTACCTGGATGTAGGCACCGTGCGCATAGCCAAGGACAACTCCCTTGGCAGCTCGACCCTGAAAGGCTGGGGCATAGGCCTGACCTACACCCACCCAGCCCACTACTTCGCCCGCCTGGACTACGCCCGGAGGATCGGGTATGAAGCCAACACAGGCAAAGACGGCGAAGCCAAAGGCAGGCTCTGGTTCATGGTAGGAAAGAGCTGGTAAGCCGCTCATGGCAAAAAGATGCAGGCCCGCTTTCCAGCGGGCCTGCATTTGTAAATTTGCCAACTACTTGTCAAATTTACGACATCACTTGGCAAAGTTCATAAAATTTGACAAATATATGATTTTGATTTATATTACTTGTCAAACGCCAACAAAAGGATGACAAGTTTATGCAAGAAGAAGAATTGCAAGCCATTATCAGAAAGACACAGCGAAGGCAGTCGGAATTTCAGACTATCGAACTCAAGGCAGCTGAGTTCGGCTTTCCAAAAAGAATTTATGACACATTATCCTCATTCTCCAATCAGGACGAGGGAGGCTTGATCATATTTGGCTTATCCGAAAAGGAAGATTATCAGGTCGTAGGTGTTTACAATCTGGAAGATGCCCAGAAAAAAGCTATGGAAGCTTGCGAGCAGATGGAACCGAAGGTACGGGCCTTGTTTACCAGTACTGAAATAGATGGCAAAGTGGTGCTTGCAGCTGAGATTCCTCCTGCTGAGTATTGGCTGAGACCAGTTTTTTACAAAGGTGCCGGCAGGCTAAAGGGGGCTTATGTGCGCGTAGGTGACGGCGACAAGCTTATGAGCGAATATGAGATATACAGCTACGAAGCTTTTCGCCGCCGTATAAGGGAAGATATGCGACCTGTGGCCGAAAGCCAGCTGAGATTTTTTGACCACGAACGACTGGAAATGTATATGGAAGCGGCAAAAAATGAACGCCCTAACCTTTCCGGACTGGCAGAAAATGATATTTTGGAGCTGCTTGGTGTCACCGCGCAAGGTGTACCTACTCTGGCTGGAGTCTTGGCTTTTTCCCTGTACCCTCAGGCATATTTTCCTCAGCTTTGCATAACTGCTGTTTCCGTGCCCGGCAACAGGATGGGGGATACTGATGATGAGGGCGCAAGATTTCTGGACAATCGGCGCATTACAGGGGCTGTCCCAGATATGCTCGCAGAGGCTGTTGACTTCGTGCGAAAAAATATGCGGACCAAAACCATCATTGACCAGAACGGGAAACGCGCAGACAAAGATGAATACCCACTGATAGCTGTCAGAGAAGCTGTGCTGAATGCGCTCCTGCACCGAGACTACAGCAAGCTCACAGAGAACACTCCCATAGCCTTGGAAATGTATCGGGATCGCTTGGAGATTATCAGCAAAGGAGGCCTATATGGCGGTGGCTCCGTTGAACAACTTGGAAAGGGCAGGCCGGAGACCAGGAACGCTACCCTGATAAACATTTTAGAACTTATGAAAGTCACAGAAAACAGGTACTCAGGCATACCGACTATCAGAAAGGCTTTGCAGGAAGCAGGTCTGCCTGCACCTGAATTTGAGGTGACAAGGGAAATTTTCAAGGTCATATTCAGAAATGGAGCCGAAAAATCAAATACCGAAATAGATAAGACTGACATATACAAAGCAGTGACAGAGTATTGTCTGTTGCCAAGGTCACGCGATGAGCTTACCGAGTTTACAGGGAAATCCAGATATTACACCATGTCAGCTATTGTGCAGCCCCTCATCGAACAGGGCAAGCTGAAGATGACTCTGCCTGAAAAACCAAAAAGCTCTAAGCAAAGGTATATAGCCGTGAAAGATTGAGCAGCCAAGCAAAAAGATGCAGGCCCGCCCTCCAGAGAGCAATGCGCGCATTGCCCTGCGGGGGCGTTTTTTTTTGCAAAATGTCCATAAAAAAACATTTTATGACAGGAAAAACGACATAGGCGCAGAATGAGTACCCCAGAATATGAGGCATGGCAGTCATGGTAAAGGTGGTGCGGGCATATGTCAGTCAAAAGCTGCCTGTGGCTGAAAAAGGCTGTGCAGGCAGGGCTGCTGCTGGGGATGATAGGGCTTTGGCAGCCTGTGGCGGGGGCAGGAGCTATCCTGCCCTCCGGGGGACGCTGCGCAGGGGGCGCGGCGGAGATAAGCATTGCAGAGGATGGCCTGACTATGAATGTGGACGGACATGGGGCAGGGAATCTCATCCTCTGGGACAGCTTCAGCGTGGGCAAAGGGGCTGCGGTGAATTTTGGAGGCACCTATGACTATCTGAACTATGTGCAGGGAGGGCAGGCTTCGGAGATATACGGCACTCTCTCCGGGGGCGGCAGGGTCTATCTGGTGAATCCCCAGGGCGTGGTCATAGGGGCCGGAGCCAGGATTCAGGTGGGGAGCCTGATTGTTTCCACCCAGTCTCTCTCGAATTTGGAAAGTTACAGCGGGGCGGTGGCGGAGCTGGGCTTTGATTTGGCGGGAGAGGTGGTGAACCGTGGCACTCCGCTTTCGGCCATGGAAGTGAGCCTGGCAGATGGGGTGGTGACTTTTGCCAATCCCGGCACAGGCCAGGGGAAACAGGTGTCACTGAAGTATGGAGCCAGCAAAGTGAGCTTCGTAGGGAAATTTGACAGGCTGGCAGGGGACATAGCCGAGGGCAGGGACCAGGGCAAGTATGTGCTTTGCGAAGATGTGGAGGAGCCTGTCAGGGAAAGCCTGGGCGTGTTCAAGGGCGAGCTTTATGGCGGCGGCCATAAGGTCAAGCTGGAGATGCAAGATGGCAGCGGCTTGTTCGGGGCGCTGTATCATGCCAAAGTCGAGGATTTGGAGCTGACCGGGCAGGTGGCAAAGTCCGCAGGCATTTACGCGGGAGCTTTGGCAGGGCTGGCGACGGGCAGCAATATCTTGAATGTGAAAAACAGCGCCTCTGTAAGCGCTGGGGATTCTAAATATGTAGGCGGCCTGGTGGGGCTGGCAAAGGAGTATTGCCGCCTGGAAAAGGTGGCAAACTACGGCAGCGTTACAGGGCGGATGCATATAGGCGGCATTGCTGGGAAGCTGTCTGGCGGAGAGCTGAAGCAGGCGGAAAATCATGGGCAGATTTCCTGCTCCGGCACCGACGATATGGCCTTCATTGGCGGCTTGGTGGGCGTGGCTCAGAATTCGTCCCTGGGAGCTGCCGATGCTCCCATCAGCAATCTGGGGAAGATAGACGCCGGGGGCAAGGACTACGCCGGGGGTATTGCAGGCTATCTGTATAAAGAAAAGAAATTGGATAAAGTCAGCATAAGAAATGCAGCCAATCAGGGAGATCTCGTTAATGTCAGGCGCTATGCCGGCGGCATTGCCGGCTATGCGCAAGACGCAGATATAGGCAGTGCCGCCGCTGAGAATGTGGATGTTTTCAGCAGCGGCCATATTACCACCGCCGATATTTCCACAGGAAAGTATGAAGGCATCGGCAGCCTGGTGGGCACCTTGTACGGCGGCAAGCTGGTCAACGCCCTCAGCCAGGGCCAGGTGATAGTGACAGAGGAAGGGAGAGCAGGCTCAAGCGTAGGCGGCGCAGTGGGGGCGTCTCTGAGTGAGGCGAAAGTCATCAATGTCCGTGAGGAAGCAGCGCCGCCAGCTCCTCCGGAAAATCCCGCGCCGGAACCAGGTGGCAATGAGTCCCCCGCGCCGGAACCAGGTGGCAATGAGTCCCCCGCGCCGGAACCGGGCGGCAATGAGCCCCCCGCGCCGGAACCAGGTGGCAACGAGCCCCCCGCGCCGGAACCGGGCGGCAACGAGCCCCCAGCGCCGGAACCGGGCGGCGATGAGCCCCCCGCGCCGGAACCAGGTGGCAACGAGCCCCCCGCGCCGGAACCGGGCGGCAACGAGCCCCCAGCGCCGGAACCGGGCGGCGATGAGCCCCCCGCGCCGGAACCGGGCGGCAATGAGTCCCCAGCACCAGAACCGGGCGCCAACGAGCCCCCTGCACCAGAACCAGGCGGCAGCGTTCCCGCCGGGGATGGGCCAAAGGCTGGCGGAAAGAGTCAACCGCCTGTCGGCAGCACGAAAAATCCTGGGGGACAGGGCACGGCTAAACCTGCTCCCACGGAGGGGACAAAGCCCGTCCCCGGAGCAGGAGCGACTACGCCGTCTGCCGCAACATCCCACGAGCCAGAGCAAGAGCAAGAGCAGGAAAACTCTGCCCCTGCAACAGAATTTATCTGCGCAGAAGAGCGGCTGTTAGAGGATAATGCCCATCAGGAAAGGGATGACGGGGAAGAGGAAAAAGAGAAAGATCGCCTGCAGGGAGCAGAGACTCAAGCAGTAGACATATCCCACAGCGTACGCCCGGTGCATATCAGCGAAAAGGATATGGCACGCATATTGGGGGCATGAAGAAAGCAGGCAAGGAAAGGGTCGTTCCTATGGGACGGCTCTTTTGCATTGTATCATTGCTCATACACGAAAAGCCACCCGAAGGTGGCCTTTCTCCCTCTATGACTGGCTTCTGTCCGAGGTTCGTACTGGCGCTGTGCTTAGCCTACCAGCACACGGAACACGGCGTTTGCGATAAGTCCTGCAAGTATGGACACAAGCAGGTCGCGTAACAGAGTTGATGGCCGCATGCTCTTACCCCCCTTCCGCTGAGAGGTGCACAGCGAAATTATTATAGCATTTTTCAAATAATCATGCTATAATAACCATAGAGTTGATAGGCTTCATGCCTGGTTGCGACATGAGTTGGCTGCTTGTGTCGCACGGAAGTCCGCAATCACGGACAAGGAAAGGGTCGTTCCTACGGGGACGGCTCTTTTTCTAGTGCAAAACTTTGCAACTGATGCGACTGCGCAAGGTCAACTATGCCCTGCCAAGGCTAAAAATTTTTTCTATCGTCCTAAACACTTTCCTATTTCGGTGATATGAAGAACAGAAAGCAACGAAAACAACACTCAAGACTGTGAGGAGGAAAATTTCACATTAAAGCACACTTTTTTTATCCGAAGTGTTGACACTGCTGCTAAAAAAGTGTATTATATCTCTTGTGTTCAGCAATGGGGTTATAGCTCAGTTGGTTAGAGTGTCTCGTTGACATCGAGGAGGTCACAAGTTCGAATCTTGTTAACCCCACCATTTTGCACATGCTCGCCTAGCTCAGTTGGCTAGAGCATCTCCGTCACATGGAGGGGGTCGGGGGTTCGAATCCCTCGGCGAGCACCATAGGAAAATGCAGGAGAATCAAGGAGTTTCGGCTCTTTGGTTCTCTTTTTTGGTGTATAAGAGAAGCTGAAAAGTGACCCCTTTTGACCTGCAGGGAGGGGGTCAGTTGCTGTCCTTACTGTCCTCTCCTGGTGGAAAAAACAGTGAGGCAAATACCTTATCCACGGCTTCAGCCACGTTGTACTGTTTCTCCTCTGTGCGTTCGTGGATGTAGACCTTGAGGAGTGTCCGATAGTCGGCATGCCCTGCTTGCAAGCGAATGCCTTCCAAGCTGCAGCCAAGCTCAGAGGCTAAGGTGCAAAAGGTGGCGCGGGTGCAATGGCCGCCCCACTTGTCCTCTGGGATGCCGGCCTTGGCGCACCAACGCCGAAAGCTGCGACTGAAGTTATGCGGCTCTACAGGCTTATCCTGCTGCCGCTGGCTGATGATGTAGGTCTTTCCCTGACCACTGGTGGCATGATAGCTTTCCAAAAGATTGGACAATGACTGGGGAATCACTACCAGCCGTCGGCTGGATTTTGTTTTGGTATCAACAAACTGAGAACCGCTGCCCAGGCTGATATAATCCCTGGTGACGTGAAGCGTCCTGCGTTCGGGATTGAAATCCTCCCAGCGCAGAGCCAGCATCTCCGCCCGCCGGAGGCCGCTGCAGATGAGCAAGGGAAAGGCAATCCAGATGTGGCTCTCTCGCGATGCCACAGCCAGTTTGCGAATTTCCTCTCCGGTATAAGCTTCATGATGCTTATCCTCGCCGCGCACAGGGTCAAGGCCAATTGTTGGATCATAGGCAATCAGCCGCTGTGCGTAGGCTTTGCGCAGGGCATTGCCGAGGATGGATGCCTTGATTTTGTTTACCGTGCTTGGTGCAAGTACAGCAAGGAGTTTGCTGTAGAAATCTTCCAGCTGCTGAGCTGTTATGTCGGCAAGCAGGACATTCCGAAAAGCGGGCTGCACATGGTTGCGGTACAGGCACTCATAGTCAGCCCAGGTTTTGGGGCCGACAAGCTGTTTCTTCCTTGTCAGCCATGAATCCAGCCATTCTGTGAGAAAAATATTCCGCCCCGGCATGTGCGGGGGGGATTTTGTCAACTGTCCGGACAGCACCAGCATTTGCTGGCTCAAGATGGCCAGCTGTTGTGTCACCTCCTGATTTGTAACAAGCGGTATAGGCACGATGTCGTGTTCCATTGTGTGTTCACCCCATTCCGTTCAGAATGAGCGAACCCTCTTCTTTGCATCGATTATATCTCTAGAGTTGCTGGATTGCAACATATTGATAGAAAAATGTAATTATTTTGCATCAGAAAACATGACATCGCGCAGGGCACTTCCTATGCTGTCCGCCACATTATACTGCTCTGGAGCTATCTTGTTGCGCATGTAGACTTTTGAAAGCATCCGGAAATCAGAGTGTCCAACCTGACGCCGCACCCCGTCCAGGCTGCAGCTGGTTTCGCTGGCCAAAGTACAGTAGGTGGCACGGGTAGAATGGCCTCCCCACTTACTTTTCGGAATCCCGGCATTTTGGCACCACTTCCTGAAGCTCCGGGAAAAGTTATGCGGGTCTACAGGGGCATCCGCCTTATGCTGACTGATGATGTAAGTCCGTTTTGCTCCTTCATGTCTGCGGTATTCATCTAATTTGGAACATATCTCAGTAGATAGTGCAATGATGCGTTGGCTGCTCTGGGTTTTTGTGGTTGTGAACTCGCAGCCGTGATTGGTGGAGATATAATCACGTTCTATATGCAATGTGCGTTTTTCTGGGTCGTAGTCAGTCCAGCGAAGACCGAGAAGTTCTGCCCGGCGTATCCCTGTGGCTACCAGCAAAGGCACCGCTATCCACCAATAGCTGCCTTGGGAGGCAGTCTGCAGACGTGAAAGCTCATCAAGGGTATATGCTTCATGATGCTTGTTCTCGACACGGATCGGCTCCAGTCCAATGGTGGGATTGTTTTGCAGCAGCCCTTGGGCTACAGCCTTCCTCAGAGCGGGACCGATGATGCAAGACTTAATTTTGTTTGCCGTAGCCGGGGAGAGGGTCTGCAGCAGTTCGTTGTAGTATTTGTCCAGTCTGCTTGCCGTTATATCATCCAAATAAATGTTCGAAAATTTTGGCTTTACATGAGTGTTATACAAGCCCTGATAATCCTCCAAAGTCTTTTGGCTCAGGTTCTGTGACTTGAGCGAGAACCACTCGTCCATGTAATCGTCAAAGAGTTTCCTGATTGGCATGGTGCTCATTGTTGCGGCGATTTGAGTTGTCATATTTGTAAAAATAGTAGCCAACTGGCTGGAGATTCCATTCAAAATCTCTGGTTGTGCCATAGAATAGGCAACTGTAGATCTGGTCATGATTTTCTTTACAATACCTAGGTATATTATATCCTTTCTTAGCAATGGTAATTATGTTTGGATCCTTTACACAAGCTAAAGGTAGCAAAAAGCGAAAGGCATTTTGGTGATGAGTATTAATTTTTAGTTTTCGTTGACATTTTTATCTGAATTTCAGATGGCTGCATTCATGTGTGGTACAATAAAATCATCGGTTATGGATATAGTGCTGGACAAACAGGCACAGTAATGCCAGAATATTAAGGAAGATATTTTTTCAAGGAGTAAGTACTGATGGGAGATATTTTGTTATGGCTATAGATTTTGCGCCGGGGATGCGGGTGATGATACGAGACGAAGAATGGATGGTAGAGCGCGTTGACACCAATGAAATGGGCGTTCTGGCCTTGCATTGCCTGGGTGTTTCCCCGCTGGTCAAAGACCGGGAATCTATCTTTCTGGCGGATATAGAAAAATCCATTATCCCCGTTGATCCGGCAAAGGTAAGGCTGGTGCGGGATAAGTCTGCTCGTTTTCATGACACGAAGCTCTATCTGGAAAGCCAGTGGCGCCAGCAGAAGCCCACAGATAGCAAAATTCACATCGGTCAGAAGGCTGTCATGGACACCATGAACTACCAGTTGGAACCGGCCAGTCGTGCCCTAAAGCAGCCTCGTCAGCGTATCTTGATAGCAGATACAGTGGGGCTTGGCAAGACCTTGGAGGCTGGCATTCTCATGAGTGAGCTTATCCTGCGGGGCAAGGGACGCAGGATATTGGTCGTTACCGTCAAGAGCATGATGCTGCAGTTCCAGAAAGAGATGTGGAATCGTTTTACCATCCCTTTAGTGCGCCTTGATTCCTCACGCATCCAGAAGATAAGGGCAAAACTTCCCGTGAACTATAATCCCTTCTACTACTTCGACAAAGCTATCGTTTCCGTTGATACGCTGAAACGTGATATAGAGTACCGCACCCATTTGGAAAATGCCTATTGGGATATTATCGTCATAGATTAGGCTCAGAACGTGGCAGACCGTGGGCAGCACCAGGCTCAAAGAGCACGTCTGGCAAAGCTCCTGGCCGGGCGCTCGGATGCCTTGATCATGCTCTCGGCCACCCCCCATGATGGACGTCCAAAAAGTTTTGCCTCCTTGATGAATATGCTCGATCCCACCGCCATAGCCGACCCTGAGCACTATACGAAGGAGGATATACGGGGGCTTTGTATACGCCGCTTCAAGAAAGATGTCAAGGATGAGATGCGGAGCAGCGTGCCCGAGCGTTACTTTGAAATCATGTCCTGTCAGGCTACGCCGAAGGAGGAAACTGTTTTTGACGAGTTCACGGCGCTGAATCTGGAGATGGATGGTGGTTTCAGTCAGGGCAAAAATGGTTTTCTCTTTAAGACAAGTCTGGAAAAGGCCATCTTTTCCAGTCCTGCTGCCTGCATCAAGAGCATAGAGAACAGACTGAAGAAGCTTCGTAGGAAATATCCTGCCGGGGATTTCCCGGATATTGCGTCTCTGGAGCATTTGCGTGATACGCTGGCGTCCCTAGATGAGAGGGACTTTTCCAGATACCAGGAATTGCTGAAGCTTTTGCAAAGCCGCAAGTATGCCTGGAAACCCAAGCAGAAGGATGACCGTCTGGTTATCTTCACCGAAAGAGTGGAGACCATGAAGTGGCTGGCGGAGCATTTGCGTGAGTATCTTAGGGAAAACTATAACCTGCAGCCAGAAGCCGTCCTAGAAATATCAGGGGAACTGTCAGACGAGGAACAGCAGGAGATAGTCGAAAATTTTGGCAGGGAAAAGCATCCTGTGCGTGTGCTGGTAGCATCCGATGTAGCATCAGAAGGCCTGAATCTCCATTACCTCAGCCATCGTATGATTCACTTCGATATGCCTTGGTCCCTGATGGCCTTCCAGCAGCGCAATGGCCGTATTGACAGATATGGGCAAAAGCAGCAGCCGGATATTCGTTGCCTGAAAATCGAGAGCAAAAATGAGCGCATCCATGGTGATATGCGCATCCTGGAAATCCTGGCGGCCAAGGAAGAAGCAGCCAGGGAGAACATCGGCGATCCTGCCAGCTTGATGGGCAAATACAATCAGGAGGACGAGGAGCGGCAGGTAGCCCAGTGGCTGGAGTCCGGTTTAGATCCGGAGAGCTGTGAAGCCTCTCTTGATGATACGGCGGGCGCTGCCTCCGCTTTTGACATCCTGATGGGGCTGGCAGATGAAGAAGCTGAGGCAGGCATAGAGCAGGAAGAACAGGCCGTCGCAGACAGAGAGGAAACCATCTACAGGGACAAGGACTATCTTCTGAAAGCTATCCCGCGCATCACCCAGAGCAGTCCCGCTGCTGTGCGCCGGATGGATTCGGTTAGCGGCGTAGAGATACAGGTCACGCCGGCCATAGAGCGCCGTTTGCAGGCACTTTTGCCGGAGGAGGCCATGCCTCAAAAGGGACTTTTGCGTCTCAGTGATGACACGGACTTTTGCATGGAGCAGATGAAAAGCAGCATGCAGAATAATCTGGAGGAAAATGCTTGGCCGAAGGTGCAGTATCTATGGGCCTTGCACCCTCTTTTCCGCTGGGTCAATGACAAGTGCGGCCTTATCTTCCGCAGAAATGAAGCACCCATCATCGGCGTAGACGGCTTGCCGGGGGATGAGTATATCTATCTCATGTCCGGCAGCATACCAAATCAGAAATCGACTCCCCTTGTGGATAGCTTCTTTGGCCTCAAGTATCGTGCTGGAGTTTTCCACTACCTTACCATGCAGGAGGTCATGGAAGGGTGCAGGCTGCGGGAGGAAACTCCCAACCGTGACTGCCTGACAGATACGCAGGTAGAGAGGGCGGAGGTGCTTCTGCCTGAGGCAGTGGAGGAAGCCCGCCGGGAGCTTACGAAGGAGTATCAAACCTACAAGGAAAGGCTCGATACGATTCTGGACGAGGAAATAGATAAACTTGAAGGGCTGCACGAGAAACACAAAAATTATCAGCTGGAACTATTCCAGAACAATCAGCGGCAGCGTGAATCTGGCATCAGGAGAGTGGATGAACTGTTTGAGGAATTTAGAACCTGGTTTCAGGAAAGTTTGACCATAGAAAATAATCCTTACATCAGGGTCTTAGCAGTAATAACGGGGGCAGAAGCATGAGCGTGGCATTTGACCTGACGGGCATCACGAATGTCAATGAATACTATACGAGCAACTATCTGGCCAATGTCTTTCAGGAGGATGCGTCCAAAACTGTCGCCCTCTGGTCAGAAAGAGCCGGACAGGCAAGAGAAGCATAGGAAAAGGCTCCCAGGGAAAAGGTCGGGGAGCAACGCACGCCCTGGTCAAGGCTCAGGGCAATGGCCAGAGACTATTATGCCCTGCACGAGCGTTTCCTTGGCTCTCGTTTTGACAGCCAGACCCTTGGCAGCATCTGTGATTTGGCAGACCGTTATCTTTGGGCCCTGGGATACCCGGAGGCAAAGCCCCAGTTGGTGGCAGTGGATGAAAAAATCACGGTGCCTGTCTATCTTGAGATGTATCAGGAGGGCGGCGCCCCGGCGTTATGGGTTCTTTTGGCAGCCTCAGATGAAAAGGACAAGCCCCTCTTAGAAAATCATGCCTTTGACGGCAGTGACATCCGTGATGATGGCGTTATCTTCGATGGTCAGCTCATGACGGAACCAGTGGAGGAACTGGCGAGGCTCATATTCTTTGCCATGCCGGAGCCGCCACGGTTCATCCTTGTTATAGGCATGAATCAGCTCGCCCTTTTAGACCGGCGCAAGTGGAATGAAAAACGCTATTTGCAGTTTGAGGTGCCGGACATCTTTGGCCGCCGTATAGAGAGCACTCTGCAGGCCATGGCTGTCTTCCTGCATAGGGAAAGTCTCTGTCCCCAGGGCGGTCAGGTGCTTTTAGATGAGCTGGAGGAAAAATCCCAGCGCAGCGGCGCAGGAGTCTCTCAGGATTTGAAATATGCTCTCAGGGAGAGTATAGAGTTGCTGGGAAACGAAGTGCTGCATTACCGCCGTCAGCACCCGGAGACGGTCACAGAGGAGCTGACGGCAGAGACACTCACCCTGGAGTGCCTGCGTTATATGTATCGTATGCTGTTTGTCTTTTTCATCGAGTCCCGCCGTGACTTGGGCTATGCTCCCATTGACGAAAAGGCGTACCAGTCCGGCTATTCCCTGGAGCATCTGGCGGATATTGCCGCCGCTGCCCGTGACGAAGTAGAAGAGATTGGCTCCGGCACGTATCTCTTTGACAGCGTGCAGCTGCTATTTAAGAAGATTTACGATGGCTATCCCGAAAGTGATACTGACCTCATGAAGTACAGTCAGGCAGAGAGTCTGCACGATGCCTTTGTCTTAGCACCGCTGAAAGCCCATATCTTCGATCCTGAGCGCACTCACGTCTTCTCACAGGTGAAAATCCGCAATCATGTCATGCAGCGCATCCTCACTCTCATGAGCTTCACCAGACCCAAGAAACGGCGGGAGCGTCCTGCCCGTATCTCCTATGCTAATCTTGGCATCAATCAGATGGGAGCCGTCTATGAAGCTCTGCTCTCCTATCGTGGCTTTATCGCTGAAACTGACCTCTATGAGGTCAAGCCGAAGAATGCGGACTTTAACGAGCTGGATGTGGGCTACTTCGTGCCTTTGCAGGAACTGGATAACTACGATGAGGAAGAGCATGTCCACTACGAGATTGGCGAGGAAAAAGGCAAGCTGCGCAAGTACCCGGAGGGCAGCTTCATCTACCGTCTGGCAGGACGCGAACGCACGAAATCTGCCTCCTACTACACGCCGGAGAGCCTGACCCGCTGCCTGGTGCATTATGCGCTGGAAGAACTGCTGCAGGAAAAAAAAGCAGATGAAATCCTGGAGCTGAAAGTCTGCGAGCCGGCCATGGGTTCTGCTGCCTTCCTGAATGAAACCGTGTCCCAGTTGGCAGAAAAGTATCTGGAGAAGAAGCAGCAGGAGCTAAAGGAGTCTATCCCGGCATCTGAGCGTAGTGCCCAGCTGCAAAGGGTGAAAATGTTCATCGCCGACAGGAATATCTACGGTATCGACCTGAATCCGGTGGCGGTAGAGCTGGCAGAAGTTTCCCTCTGGCTGAATACAATCTACAAAGGCGGTTTCGTGCCTTGGTTCGGTACACAGCTTATTAACGGCAACTCCCTGGTGGGTGCCCGCAGGCAGGTATATCACAAAAAGCATTTGCAGACCAAGGTCAAGGGTGCACGCTGGTATGAACTGGCTCCCGAGCGGCGTCCTCTCTGTCCGCCCCCTGGGGGGCGGGGAACCGCCGCAGGCGGTGGTGGGGGGATGGCACGCGCTCCTCGTAGTGAAATCTGGCATTTCCTGCTGGGAGACCCCGGCATGGCAAGCTACACGGATAAGGTCATCAAGAGCCTGGAGCCGGAAAAAATGAAGACCATCAAGGCGTGGCAGAAGAAATTCACCGCTCCCTATACCGATGACGAATTGGGAACACTCATTCGCCTCTCTAAAGCTGTGGACAGCCTGTGGCAGGAAGTCATCACCATGCGCCACGAGCTGGAGCAGCAGACCCGCGATGAGCTGTCAATCTATGGGCACGAGGATACAGAGAAAGCCTCACACACCAGTATCAGGCAAAAGGACGATATCCTGAATCATGACTTCCGCTCCAAGGAAATGCAAAACGCCGGGTCTTATGCACGGCTGAAATTTGCGCTGGATTACTGGTGCGCCCTGTGGTTTTGGCCTATTGAGAAGGCAGATTTACTTCCTACCAGGGCAGAGTTCCTTCTGCAGATGTCCTTGATTCTCGTGGGAACCCTGGATGCTGCCGCAGGTGTCGAGGTAAAGATGGGGCAGCAGAGCCTCTTTGTCGATGATTATGAGGAGCAGGACTTGTTCGCCGCCCGCTACGGGGCTATGGTGGTAGATATTCCCGGTTTATGCCAAAAGGATGAAACTCTGGCCATGGCCAGGGCAATTGCCGAGAAGAATCACTTCATGCACTGGGAATTGGAATTTGCCGATATCTTTGCTGACAGGGGCGGCTTTGAAATCTTATCGGCGGTATGGATACAATCACACGATAGCTTTGGAAATGAACCCCCTTTTGAATACCCCTTGAACCCCCTAATCCTTGATAGAGTAGCGTGAGCGCCCCCAATGCTGGAGGCGCTCATATCTTTTCAGTTCATTTTCAAATTATAAATCATCTTCTATTTCATAGTTTGATGTGATATGTGCGATAATTTCTTCTTCATCTTCCTCTTGTTACAGATAGAGCAAAATCTTCGAGGTGGGTATTGTTGCCTTAAATAATCGACCCCGGTAAAAGTCGCTACTTTCAGCGATATGCCGTTTTAACGACCAGGAAAGGCCCGGCAATTCTTCATCTTTCGACGTCCCACGAAAAACAGTAATACTTTCTCCGAAGCCTTGAACCGCTTCAAGTTCTTCCTGAAACATGATATCATTACGATCCACATCCTCAAGCATCTTTAAGCGCATTTCTACAGATACATTTGCAGTATTGAATTGGAGAAGTCTCCTCAAATAATAAGCATATAACTCTTTTGGAATCTTCCCTTTGAATTTATACAAGTACTCGTATGATGGTAACGCATCATGTGGGTTGCCGGACTGCCTTATACAATCAGCGACTTCTGGGTAATCGTCTAATTGATCAAGCCAAACTCTATTATTTAAACTCATATCAGATGCCCTCTATCATCGACAAGCTTTGTTTCATACCGATTATCTCTACAGAAATACTTTCCATTTTTCAAGTTGCCTTTATCCCAGCAAAACCTTTATTCTCTTTGCCAGGATATCTTTCCGCTTACTATAGAACTCCTCAAAATGCTCGATACCAAGCGGCACTCCTTCCGGAATCATCGCTTGCCTGCGAAATTCCTCTTGTTGCTCGGCGTTCATGTCATTGTAGTAATCAATCAGCGGCATGGCACTTTTACTGCCGTTGCTCCGGCCTTCCAGGAGCTGGAGGTTCGGGAGCCTGTTGCGGTTGCCGCGCCATCTCCGCCAATCCTCCATAGAAACGGAAACAGGCTTATTGCCGTCGAACCTGTCATATGGATGGAGATGATCCTGCTCATACTTGAAGTTCTTATTCGTCCAGTCCAGGCAAAGATAGTACAGAGCGTCCCCGGCCACGCGGCTGCCCTTTTCGGCATTCAGGATATCCTCGATTTTACCGTCGGTCACGCGGAGGTCTGTGATTTGGTCGAGCATTTCCACCGTGATTTCATAGTCGTAGCTGTTGATGTTGCTCTTCATCTGCTGCAGCTTGCCGGTCGTGCCCGACTGGAAGTATGTGAAGAGGATCGCCCTCATCAGGTAGGCTCTGATGGCTTCCGTATTATCCGCGTAACTCTCCGGATTGTAATAGATGTAGTACAAAACCGGGAGCAGTACGTTCCAGCTGCTCGAAAACTGGCTGACCTCGATTTTCATTCCCTTCAGCACGGATTCCAGGTTTTTGAGTGCCTTCTTAAACGTTGTCCAGTTGTTCTTCAATTCCTCTGCGATCTTTCGGCTGATAGTGGACTTCACAACATCGCCGTAGAGCATCAGCGCGGAGCGGATGATAAAGTCTGAACCGAACCCGGCATAGGAGTCAACCAGTATTTTGCCGAATTCCGTCTTGGCGCTTGGCCAGTAAGCCTCAAGGATGGACATGGTGATCTCGGATTTTTTGAGAGCTTTGCCACCGCTGTTGAACCGGACGAACATCTCAAGGGCATCGTCCTGGTTCATATCATGAATCTCGGTATACCGGATCAACTTCTCCACGAATATCTTCTGATACAGTTTGTTCAGAATTTTCCTCGCATACTCCTTGCTGTCCGCAGGGACGTTTGCTATGGCGTCCTCGATGGCCTTATCCCTTGTGGAGTCGTCCCGGAACTTGTCCTGCAGGATGGTCCGCAGCTCAAACTGAGTCGGGCTGAGCCTCCCGACCTTATCACTGAACTTGATGTCGTATTTCTTGCTGTTGTATTCTTCTTCATCGACATCCAGCTTGTTTTTGTTCAACTCGATAAGCAGCTTCGTGACGGTGTCGCCGACATTGCCTCTCCGCGCGTATTTCTGACGGATGAAGGAATCCCCAAACAGGGAGAGGTAAAGGGACGTCAGGCGCTGCTGGCCGTCCAATATGGCTGTGTCCGTGACAGCCACATTGATGTCGGTCAGTTCATAATTGACGCTGTCCGCCTGTTTGCGGTTATCGAACGTGACCGCAGTGAGGAAGTTGCAGAAATAAGTATCCCAGGTAACGTTATTATCATCGACGTGCCAGAACAGAAATGTGGCAATCGGGTAATCCAGAAGGATGGAGTCCCAGAGCTTCTCGATCTGCTCCATGCTCCACACGAACTGGCGCTGGAAAGCTGGCATTACATACTTTCCGTCTTTTATATGCATCATCGCCTCGTAGATGGTGATGCTATCGTCTTTCAGTGTACTCATCCTCAGCATCCTTTCTTTGACTGGATAAATCAAATGGCAGAGTCCCTTTTCTCATACACAAGGCGAACATCATATCCCAGAGTCTCCATCATGGAAAGGAATGTCTTGTTGACGATATTTTCCTTCCCATTGACTATCCTGCTGACATAAGCGGGGGATGTACCGACCTCCTCGGCAATCCACGCCTGCGTCTTGCTTTCTTCTATGCACTTTGTCTTTACGTCCAGCTCAATGTTATTCTTCAGCATGGCTTCACCCCCCAATAGCAACAGATTAAGGAATAGCTTAACTTATTGTATCATAGCTTGAAGCGCTTTTCCAGCCCCTCAAGCAAAAAAGTGCCCCGCCTCCAAAGAAGCAGGGCACCGTGAGTCCTATGTTTATACCTTGATTTCCGTTTCGCAAGGCAGGATGAACCGAAGGTCATCCTTGGCGTAAACCGTCACGCTCTCGACCAAGTCGCTCCACATGGATTCCTCAAATTCCGTCACCCCATCCGGCAGCTTCTCCACCGCGGCGATGAACCTTGCGAACTCGCGTCGGCGGATGCCCTTTTGCCGAATCTCAGCCGCCACCTCGTCGCGGCGCTTCTTGACCGCCTCATAGCTGGAAACCAAGGCGTCGTACCGCGCATTGTAGTCATCCTGGTTCTGAGCGACCCTGGCGTTCGTGGCGATGAGGGTGTTGAGTTTCCTTGCCGGGGAGCAGTGGCGGATCGATACTTTCAGAGAGGGAAAGGACATCTATTGTGCGTCGGCATCACAGATGTTTGGGGTCCCGGTCGAGAAGCACGGCGTGAACAGCCATCTCCGGCAGAAGGGCAAGATTGCTGAACTCGCCCTCGGCTACGGCGGCTCCGCCGGCGCTCTCCGGGCGATGGGCGCTCTGGAGATGGGACTGACGGAGGATGAGCTTGAGCCGCTGGTCGCATCCTGGCGGCAGGCAAACCCTCGTATTACCCGCTTCTGGTGGGATGTGGACGCCGCTGTGAAGAAGGCGGTCAAAGACAAGACCTCGGTCGAAGCCCGCGGCTTCCGGTTTTATTACCAGAGCGGGATGCTGTTCATCGACCTTCCGTCCGGCAGACGGCTGTCCTATGTCAAGCCCCGCATCGGAGTAAACCGCTTTGGCTCCGAGAGTGTGACCTATGAAGGCATCAACCTGGGGAAGTGGACCAGGCTTGAAACTTATGGGGCGAAGGTCACTGAGAACCTGTGCAGGCCGTGTCCAGGGACATCCTGGCATACGCCATGACGACCCTCCGGTACTGCTTCATCGTCGGCAGCGTCCATGATGAGCTTATCATCGAGTGCAGCCCCGGCGTATCCCTCCAGGCAGTCTGCGATCAGATGGGCAGGACGCCGCCGTGGATAGAGGGACTGCTGTTGAGAGCGGACGGGTACGAGTGTCAGTTCTACAAGAAGGATTGATGGCAAGTTTATGTACACAGTATTTTAATCAGAATAACAAATATTTAGTTTACTTTGATTATGTTTCGTGGTATGATACGAGTGGTTTTTGATGCCACGAAAGGAGTAGGCATAGCTATGCACTGTGATTTATCAACCATGATGGGACGGCGGCGCTGTACCATCGAAGATCTGCATAAAAAGACCGGCCTGTCACGGAACACGATTTCAAATCTTTACCACGATAAGCCGGCGCGTATAGACTACGATACCATTGAAAAACTGTGTGATGCTCTTGAGTGCTCGATTTCCGAGTTGTTCATTCTCGATAAGGTGAAACGTGAAGATTCACATGCGGTGGAGATTCCTTCGGATATTGTCAATTATGTTCGGAGAAATCCATCGACACTGAAAGCTGTAAGAGCCGCGATGGACTCCTCTGCCGATGATGCGTTTTGGAGCGATCTTTCGGAAAGGATCGAAAAGAAAGATGGCTAAGAAAACACAAGAGCAAATCAGCTACAACATGAAGCAGGTCAAGAACAAGGATTCAAAAATTGAACTACTTCTTCGTCATGAACTTTGGTCCAGGAATCTGCGATACAGAAAAAACGTGACCTCTGTATTCGGTAAACCGGATATCGCTTTCATCGGGAAGAAAATAGCTGTTTTCGTAGATAGCGAATTTTGGCACGGATATAACTGGGAAACAAAGAAGCATGAAATAAAAAGCAATCAAGAATTCTGGATCAGGAAGATTGAACGAAACATGGAGCGGGACAAGGAAGTAAACAGTTTCCTGCGCGCCGAAGGGTGGACTGTGCTGCGTTTCTGGGGTAATGAAATCAAGAGAGACGTAGCTGCCTGTGCCGATCAGGTAGAAGCTGTATATAAGGAGAGATAACCACATGCCGTTTTATACTATAGACTTATGTGCCGGGATCGGCGGAATCAGGAAGGGGTTTGAACTGACCGGCCAGTTCGAAAATGTCGCCGCTGCAGAGATTGATCCCTATGCCTGCATGACCTATCAGCATCTATACAATGTTGACGCAAATCACGATGTCACATCGGAAGAATTCAAAGCAGAATTGGAACAAATCAATTATGATGTGCTGTTGGCGGGATTCCCGTGTCAAACATTCAGTAGGGCCGGTCTCGAAGAAGGCTTTAACGATGAGGAAAAAGGCGTCATCTTCAACCACATAGCCGAAATCATTCGAAGAACAAGGCCTCGGGCGGTATTCCTCGAAAATGTTGACAATCTGGTAAGGCACGATAAGGGATGTACATTTCGCATTATTATCAATACCCTGGAACGTACCCTGAATTACAAGGTAGTCGGTGTAACCTACGATGAGGGCGGAATGCCACAGTATAATGCGAGAGATTTTGTCCGCAACTCCCGCTATTTCGGGATACCACAAAACCGTCCCCGCACCTATATCATGGCTTTCGATAGAGAACGATACGGTACGGAAGCATTGCTGGGAATACAGAACTATCTGCCGGAGAAAAACGACTGGTATCTGTATGAGGACTTAAATGAGCTGCTGGAGATGCACGCCGAAGCCAAATACTATATGGCATCTGGTTATCTTGAGACCTTAGAGAAGCATAAAAAGCGGGAACATGAAAAGGGAAACGGTTTCGGATATAGGATCGTGAATGCTCCTGGAATCGAGCATCCCGTTGCGAACACTATCATGGCGACCGGCGGCTCCGGTAAGGAACGGAACCTTGTATATGATCCTCAAGAAGGCATAGCCGGTCAGATCATTGAGACAAAGAAGACACCTCTGAATGATAAGGGGATTCGTGTAATGACACCTCGTGAATGGGGAAAGCTTCAAGGGTTTATTAACTACGCATTCCTTGATGACCAGGGCGTCGACCACTTCTCTTTCCCAGAAGGGGTCACAACAAATCAACAATACAAGCAGTTCGGAAACGCCGTAACAATACCGGTAATAGAGACTATGGCCGAGTATATGTTGAACTGTTTCCGTGTTCTGGGAGACATCCCAAACGAATAATATCCGCAAATACAGCCGCCTGGATGCGGTTGTATTTTTATATGTAATCTATCATATAGCACTATATATGAAAAATGTAGATTAAATGCGAAAAATGTATTGACACTACAGGTTTCATATGTTACACTATATGCAATCCTAAAAATCGCATCGCATTTTGCGACCGATTTTGAAAATGTAGACTATATTTTTAAGCTGAGGTGCGTTAAAATGGCAGAAAGCAAGCGTGAGAGGTTCGTCCGACTGGCTGAGGCAAGGACAAACAAGATTCTCGACATGATGAAACTTCTCGGGAACTGCTCCAGCAAGTCAAACTACGAGTACACCGAAGAGGATGTAAAAAAAATCTTCGGCGCTATTGAAAGGGAACTGAAGAACACGAGAGCAAAGTTTAACGGAAGCGATATCCAGAAGGAAGACAGATTCACTTTGTCATAACGAGAGGTAATGCGCATGATAAAAATCGGTTGGAGATTCCCGCCGCTTTCAGGGGGAACGAGACAAGGGTACACGAACAACGATATAGAGGTTTTCAAGGGGCAGGAGCTGATCGATAACCTTGCGCGTGAGATTTGTCAGAACTCTCTGGATGCTCATCTGGAGAATGAAGATGCTCCCGTCAGGGTGGTGTTTGAACTCCGAAAGGTTCACAGACAGGATTATGACGTCTTCTCTCAATATGCCAAATGCCTGAAAGGGTGCCGCGGCTATTGGGAAGATGACATGGATGCAAAGCTGGAAAAGTTTGTCGTCAATGCTGAGAACACTCTCCTCGAGGAGGATATTCCAATCCTCGTCGCGAGTGACTATAACACAAAGGGCTTGAGTGGCAGTCACAGCCGGAAGAAATCTTCTTCTTGGGAGGCACTGACCGGCTCGGACGGCATCTCAGTAAAAAGCGATGAAGCCAGTGCCGGTTCATACGGAATCGGTAAAAACGCTCCTTTTGCGTGTTCGTCTCTGAGCATGGTATTTTACAATACGCTTGCAGAGGACGGCGAAAGCGCATTTATCGGAGTCGCGAGGCTTGCTACTCTTCTTGACGATGATGATGAACCGACTCAGCGCGTCGGGCGGTATCAGGTAAACGATAATGAAAACAGAATATGGAATCCGATCTACCCCGAGGACGAAAACACGTTCAGGGACAGTTTCCTTCGCACGGAATCCGGTACGGATGTTATCATCGTTGGATTCTCCCAGTCTTCTCACTGGCTGCCTAATGTTATGAAGGCAGTATTGAAGAACTTCTTTGTCGCAATCAGTGAGAACAAACTGATTGTAGAATTGAAGGATGGCCTCGAGCATGTAGTCATCAATGCGGATTCGATTTCGCAGATGTTTTCAGATTTGGAAGATGATGCGGAGATGGTTTCCGCCAGTCAGCTGTATAAGGCTTTTACGACTCCGAGCGTCAAAAAAACCTTTGAGGTCTTTGAACCGGATGATGTGGAAGTTTATATAAAGGCAGATGCGAGCTACAGACGCACAATCGCCAATTTCAGAGCAACCGGTATGCTCGTTGGAACCTATTACCGGCGTATCTTCCAGCACTATGCAGCCGTGGTTGTTATCCGTGGACAGAAGCTCGGAGAATTGTTGAAGGATACCGAGCCTCCTCGTCATAACAGATGGGACCACAAGCAAATCGAAGCCTCCGACCGCGAAAGAAGAAAAGACGCGAAACATGCTATCGAGACAATCGAGGCTTACGTCCTTAGTTTACTGAAATCTCAGTTTGAAGTTGTTACCGAAAAAACGGTTGATGCCGCCGGCGTTGGGGAATACATCCCGGATGATCTTGATGGTATGGGCGGTCAGTCCGAGGGAGACGATATCCTCAAGGTGAAAATCAAAATCGGAAAGATCAGGACAAACAAGACTCCGCAGGGAACGACCACTCAGGTTGCAGTTCAGGAAGAAGGCACCGAAGAACCAGGAGAAGTTCGGAATCACACTCGGCATCCGAATCAGACTCCGACTCCTAAACCGAAGCCGCTGGTTCCCGTCGATCCAAATCCCGATGACCCGGATCCGAAACCCGGTGCTACGCCCGGAAAAGGATTGAAGACCGTTATAACCCCGAATCTTACAGCCCAAAGAGCCTTCCCGATTAGTTCCTCCCAGGGTCTTTACAAGATTGTTATTAAGCCCGCCGAAGACTACAACAATATGTTCGTTGAATGCTTCGTTGTCGGTGAAGACGGCCGTTCCGACCCTCTGGAAATGGAAACCTTTACTCATGACGGAAAAAGCGTGCGTGTATCCGGCGGAAAAGCCGGTCCCGTGCAGGTCAAAGCCGATACACCCGCAGTATTCTTTGCAACGTTCCAAAGGAAAGAGAAAATGAAGCTCAGCCTGCATCTGATGGAGTTGGTTAAGAAATGAAAGCAATAAAAAACGAATTTCCGAATCCCGTCTTGGCCGCCGGTCGTGATGATTACATCGAAAGCTGTTATTTCTACACCGCCTTTGAGGAAGGGAGCATTACTGTCGGAAAAGAGAATATCACCATCCCGATGAAATACGCTCTGAAATGTGACGGCTTGCAGAAACTGGTATCAAACGGAGACGCCGCAGTAGTAATCGCCGTTAAGAGCAGTGCTGCGTCATACAGTCGCCTTTTCCGCTTTCCGGTCGATACCACGGAATTAACGATTGATATTCCGAAGTTTGAAGTTGTCAACAGAATGGAAATCACAGGTTCGGTAATCGCTGCACACAATATGGAACAGTTCAGCTGTCCCGGAGAGTTTAATGACTTATACTTCGGAGCCAGTACTTTTGAAATCAGAAAAGGTGACGTCCTCGCCACCGAGGATACGCGTGTGATTTATGTGGATGACAGCGAATTAGAGAAGCCGATATCTTCTATCTTTGACATCACCGAGCGGGATGATATTGAATCGGATATCGAGCCGTTTTTTGAGGACCAGAAAATAATCATCTATCTGAAAAAAGAGCTCTATGAGCTCTACTACAAATTCAAGGATTTCAATAACGGCGCTCTTCGCAGATACGCAACCGGCATCATCGTCTATCCTGTTCTGGTAGAGGCAATAACTTATATCATCAGTCATTATCAGGCACTGGAAGATGGCGCAGATGGAGTTGCCGATTACAGCGGAAACAGATGGTTCAGGGCAATTGATAAAAAAGCATCAGACTTGGGAATCGACCTCAGTCAGTACCAAGAAGCATATACGACCTTGGCTGATCGTCTTCTCGGGGGAATCTCCTTGGATGCGCTAAAGAGCTTCAAGGATACACTCGACAGCGAAATGGACAGCGGAGAAGCACAAATGATAGGAGGGGGGGATTAATGCTGTTAGGATACTTTACAGAAGAGGCATATGATAAACTCCTTCACGACATCCCGAACAATGCGGAACGGTATTCAGAAAAAGAGGAATGGCTTTCCGCGTATTTTGGCTCTAAGACAGACTATTTCAAAATGTCTGCCGTAGATGTCAGCATGTTCGTTCCCGCTTATACTCCCGGAAAGAAGGACGACGCGCAGAAATCTCAAGAGGATCTGGTTAACACAAGGCTGATTCACAGTGCTTTCAGAAGCCTCACTCCGCTCCAAGCATCAAATAAATATATGTGGACATACCTCTGTCATGCGGTTCTGGAGTATCGAGATTACATTCGTGACCGCTGGATGCAGGACGAGCGAGAGAATACAATCAAAAATAGATTCTTCGTTACAACGCCAGGTAGCCTTTTAAACGACAATGCGCTGTCTCGGTTGTGGTGGTATGGATATTTGACATATGATCCTCAGAATAGGAATCCCTATGCTCTGACGGAGATTCTGTTCACCAACCAGACTATCTGCACCGACGTTATGGACACCTTTAACAGGATGAACCTTGACCGAATGAGAGGGGTTCTTCTGGCAATCAGGGATTTCAAAAACGAAATATCGGACAGTGAAGGCATTACCGAATATTTCCGTGAATGCAAGAAATACTTAAACCATTATGCGGCAGTCACTACAATGGAGTTTTTAGAAGTTGAGGAGATACGGGATCTTGCGTTCAACTATATGATGCGCTTACGAGAGGAAAAACTGGCAGGTAATGGTGGACCGAGGAGCATGAAGAAGAAAAAAAGATAAAAACCTGCAAGATATGGGGCTGTCTCAGAACGACTTTCGATGCGTGCAACGAGTCTATAGCAGCGGCAAACTGCCGCTACATGGTGCTTGATAAACAACGCTATAGCGCGTCTGACGAATCACCTAAGTGTTGAGACAGCCCCTTAAAAAGGTAAATACAATGGAGGTGTATGCATGGCGTCAGGCCGTTCTTTTGCAGAGTACGTCAAGGACAAGTGCTATAATGGCCTCTTCGATGCTGCCGCACAATATGTTGACGACAACTGGCATCGCCTCGATTTGTATACACGGAATGTCCACAGGATAGGTGAGGTCGAGTTTGTCGATGCTACGATACAGAGGGTCTATGTCCAGGACCTCCCCGGAATGCAAGTTGCTTTTGATGTCGGCCTTGAACTGGAGTTGACAGTCAAAGAGGGAGACTATCATTACGATGATTACGACCAGTGCTACCCGTGGATACGGGTTTCTTGCGAGGGCGATCTCTCCGATGGTCTGGCATCCTGGTCAATCAGGCGTATAGAACCATATGATAAGAAGTCAGCACCGATGAATTCACTGTCGGATGCGCTTGTCCCTTATATCCCATACGACCGCCTGGAAGCAGAAGCAAAGGCGTTTCTGAAAGAGTATTACCCGGAGGCGCTGAAGATCATGCCTCATGGTCAACCGCCAATAGCCATCGATCCCGTTGTTCTCGCGGGCAGGCTGAACCTAACTGTCCAGACACAGCGTATCCGGGAAGACGCATCTGTTTTCGGTCAGATATACTTTGTGGAAACCGATGCGGAGATGTATGACGCCAACAAGGGTGAAGCCGTCCCTGTGCGAATTCCGGCACGAACCATAGTGGTCGATCCGATGATGTATCTCCTCCGGAACCTCGGCTGCGTTAACAACACGATAGTCCACGAGTGCGTTCATTGGGTAAAGCACAGGAAGGTCTTCGAACTTGAAAAACTCTTCAATGCGGAGGCCTCCCATATTAGCTGTGAAGTTGTCGGTGGCGCCGCCAAGGTTGCAAAGAGCGCCACGGAGATGATGGAGAGGCAGGCAAACCAGCTTGCTCCTCGTATCCAGATGCCCGCGGAGCCGTTCCGGGTAAAAGCTAAAGAGTACATTGCTAAGTTCATGCGCGAGTCCGGGGCAAGCCACCCCAACGAAGTGATGGAAAGAGTCATCACCGCCCTGGAAACGGACTTCTCGGTATCAAAACAGGCGGCGAAGATTCGTCTGGTCGAACTCGGCTTTGACACCGCTATCGGTACATTCACATACCTCGACGGTCACTATGTAAAGCCGCACGGCTTCCGAAAGGGTGCCCTCAAGGTCAACCAGACTTTTTCCATCTCAGCACAGGATGCCGCGTTTCCATGGTATTTCGGGATGAAGATCCATTCCGGAGTGGACGCCGGCACAGGGGCTATGTCCATACCATAACGGCCACAGCAGCCAACACGCATGACATTGTCGAGACGCACCGTCTGGTGCGTGAAGATGACCACACAGTATATGCAGATTCTGGATATCTTGGAATCGAAAAGCGTGATGAAATCAAAAATGACGAGCATCTCTCGGAAGTGGAATACCACATTGCCGCACGCCCCTCGCAGAACCGATTGACCAATCGCTATAACGGCTTCAACTGGGACAAGAAAATTGAGCACGACAAGTCTTCTGTTCGCTGCAAAGTGGAGCACCCCTTCCATATCGTGAAGAATTTTTTCATTGTGCCAAAACACGGTATCGCGGATTAAAGAAAAACCTTCATATGTTCCATATTTTGTTCGCATCAGCAAATCTTCTGATGTGCGCCCGGTCAGGCAGGCAAAAAGACTTCTGCCTTGCTATGGGATAAGTGCACCCCTTTGCGGGAAATTCCAGCAAATTTGGAGCGCCGGAGGCAAATACAGGCTCATTTCGAGTATGAAAATGAACTATCCGTGCATAAATTCATGAAATATGTGAAGAGGTCACTCACGCTGCTTTTGGGAGGATTTAATCAGTGTTTCCTTATGTCAGTGATTATGCAAAAAGGTTGCAGGGAGCAGGCATTCCCTTTTTTGAACTGAAACGTGACGCTATGGACGACCGGGAAAAGGCAGGCGTGCGCCTGGCTACCATGCACCGGGTCAAGGGGCTGGAATTTCAGTATGTCTTCATCGTTGCGGCCAACGAGCGTGTACTGCCCCTGGCGCAGGCTGTTGACCACACAGATGCTATTACAGAGAAAGAAACGGAAACCAGAGAAAAGTGCCTGCTCTATGTAGCAATGACCAGGGCGCAGAAAGGCGTTTTTATCACTTGCTATGGGAGAGGATCTAAGCTTCTGTCTAACCTGCAGGCCACCCCCGTTGCTTTGCCTGATAGATAAAATGCTTCATATTGAAAGTCGTTGAAATGAATTAACTTGCTATATCTCCTGAGCCTTCTCCATGCAGCCGCCCGCCCCCGCATGATGTGGGGGCAGGACTGCTGCCATGCTTGTTGTGCTGGCAAGACAGTAAAAACTGCGTTTATCGGCAAATATTTGTATTTATCGAAGATTATTGGCAATCAGATGAATATGAAGACAGCCAGTTGGACAACTTGGGGCGGGCGGCTCAAGGGTAATGGCTTATCTAAAAAGGGGGAATAGGGGCGGAAATGTACATGCCTGTTATTGTCGATTATTGGGAAGTTAAGGCGTGCAAAAACTCCTAAATAGTTTTTTCTGGGCTGGTTTTGGGTTATTTCGGGGTTGGGATGGGTTATTGTAACCTTTTCCTTCTACGTTACGTTACCATAAGATCTTTTTTTCAGCCTCTTTGTTTCTGTGCAAAAACTAAAAATTTTTTCTAGGTGGACATATACTGGTTTGCAGGCAAGTCTTTGATCCGGTTTTGCTTTTGGAGATCTGTGTCCATTTTTTAGGAAAAGAAAATTACTGCACAAAAGAGGCTGTGAAGATATTGACTATTGATTAGTCACTTTCTTCACAGCCCTCAGGATGTATATGAAATAACTAAAAGTCATAAGGCGTGACTTTCCAGTTCATAGTCTTTTTTACAAAGTTGTATGTACGCCTCTTTTCAGTGGAATCGTAGACTTTTTCATGCCCCGTACGAATTATTGTAATCAAGTCGATGAGATCGTATCCTTTGCCACAGCAGCTACAATGGTATCTCCATCCATTTTCTCGATTGCCCTCGGATGTGGAGTAATGGACTAACCATGCGGATTTTGCGTCATCTGCATGGTCAGGTAACAAGCAGTCAAAATGTTCGCTTGCGCTATAGGGGAGTCCTAAGGAAACACTGATTAAATGAGCTGTTCAGATTGGCGAAGATTTTTCGTCCATTCCAAGGCGACAAACCGCAGGCATAGCCACGCTATGTCGAGGATTTGTCAACGCAGGAGGGACAAAAAAGATTCGTCAAGATGGGCGGCGAATTAATCAGCGTTTCCCTAAAAATTGAGGAAGATTGATTTCCTTGCATGCAGCATAAAATTCTTGACTAGTAAGTTGCTTAGTTTCGGTTGAAATTACAAAGCTGTCAAATGTTCCACGCTTAATATCTTTGATGCGCTCTGCATTATGGCAGCATGTAACTGATGGAAAGGAATCCAAGTCTGTGCAATCTTCTATATACAGGCCTTCATCCACTGGTTCGTTTGGAAAATTTGTAACTGATGCTGGGGAAATCTGAGGATTGCTGACGTTTTCAAGGGTTTCTTCGGATGCGAGAAATCCCTGCAGTGCCTCTAGCATAGAACCGCGATATACCAACCTGAACTGGTCTTGCCAGGCCTTTACATAGGAATATTGATACGAACGGACAGAAGTAAGGCTATACAAGGGCGAGATTGTCCAGATGCCATCGACAAGACGGATAAAACCGTATTTTACTAACCAACCAATGCATTTGCCGTCTGGGTCTACATCGGCTATTGCGGCTAATCCTTTTTTAGTTCTTACCGGCTTATCAACATCCAGGTGGTGGCTTTTGGAACCGCGAGCCCATTCGCAAATTTGGTGTAGGCCATTGGCAGATTGGATCAACCGCGTATACGGTACGATGTAGCGTTGACCATCAAGTGCACGCATGAAGATTATGGCTTCACCACTTGGGGCTCCGTCAGTGTGTGTCAGACATGATACACCGCGTCCCCCACCGCTGGCAAACATACCACGTTCAGATTTGCTGTGATTAGGTTTGTAAAGGGAAATAACGGCAGTTTTGGTGATTGTGGTGCATCCTGTAGACTTATCGTGCTCGATAATAATATGCTTCTTCATAAAAACATCCTCTCTTTTGCTTGTGTTCACATCTCAAAGATAGCAAAAAGCGAATGCGGAAGAATGCACCTGTAAATCGCACCGATTTGCGTCCGTAATCCACATCAAAACCGGCACGGAAATCGGTATGTGAAAAAACGCTTGGGAAGCCCGTCGTTATTGGCATGAGCACGCTTTTATCGTTTCAATAATGCGCACTAATCTTTAGCATATATTAGGCAGTTGCGCTCTAGCCAGACACCTGACTTTAGCTGAGAGAGAAAAATTTTTTGCTTCTCATCGCAAATTACGCATCGCAGAAGGCGATGAGTAGTAGATTGTTAATCGGGAAATGGTGTAAATTTTCAGATATCCCATCACAGAAATCAGGTTGTCAGTTGCTTGATCAATCAATATAATATTAGTAAGAATATTGTATTTGAGAGGACTTATGCATATGGATGGCTTTGAAAGATGTCCGTCACGGATATTGGATAACAGACAATGTGAGCAGGTTCTTGACGAATTGTGAGAGGAATATCCAAGAAGGCAGTTGATTGCCAATAACGACGCAAAGATGTCCATGAGTGGTATTGATTTGTCGCCTTTTGACTATCTGATGAACATCAATGGCGATATGGCCCAGTATTACAAGAATTATCTGAAACTATGCGGGCGGCTGACCATCGTGGGAGGTGACTCCGGTACAGGTAAGAGCTTCCTTTTGACCCTGGTCAGCAAATACAACTATCGGGAACTCATGAAACAGAACGGCGTGATTACATTGGTACGAGGCAAGACTGCATGAAGTGTTTTTGACAGATGACAGCGAGCAGGTGGTAGGTGAGTTCTGACGCAGCCTGTTCAGGGCATTACAGATGGATATGCGGGTTATGCCATCAAGGAGGACTGGATCATGATACAGCATATTTCTATAAGAGTACCGTGGCATGACCACGGATGGGATGGTACTATTTGCCAGGAGCCGGCAGGCAACTCTTCTTGCCTGAAACTGAAGAACATTGCGGAGAACCGCAATGACCATGTGGAAATAGCCATTCATGGGGAACGCATGGAAGACCATATGGAAAATGTATGCTGTATCGCCGAAGGCGGTGCTTTTATGTCGCCTGAGGATTTGACACGCAAGGCTGAGCATCCGTATGTCAGTACAAAAACACCTTCACATAGCCACTTGTTGCCAACGTCAGTAGTCTATCCAACTTATAGCTTTCCTACAAGGAAATACTGAAGCAAGAGGGCTGGGGCAAGAAAGCACCTAAACGTAAACCAAAGTTGGGTAACTCCAGTGAAGATGAATTAGTCAGTAATAAAGAATAACTTATACATAGAGGGGCGTGGAATATCCTTCTGTCACAGGAGAGTTACATCGGAAGCCGAATTTTCATTCAAA
This sequence comes from Pseudoselenomonas ruminantium, assembly GCA_015058655.1. Lineage (GTDB taxonomy): Bacteria > Bacillota > Negativicutes > Selenomonadales > Selenomonadaceae > Selenomonas_B > Selenomonas_B ruminantium_C. The sequence continues at coordinate 49,882 of SVBX01000003.1, read as the reverse complement.
GAGAAGCAGATTGTATATTTCAAGAATTTTAGAATCGCATTCGGGAACATGGGCTACCAGAGCCGAAAATGCAGTATCTCTATAGGGCGTTCCGTGTGGAGGTTTATCGAAACCAGGCTGATTTAATGAGTGCCATATAGTGCCATGTCCCCTTAGTTGGCACACCTGGCACCCAGACTGGCACACCTGGCACCCAGGAGCCAAATGAACGAGGCAAGGATGAGTCCCTGAAAAAACTGCTGGCAATATTGCGCCAGAATCCAAAGATGAAGCGGAAGGAATTGGCGGGTGAGTTGGGAGTAGGTTTATGTACATTTCGCCGAATAGATTTCTGCAGGTATTGTCTATTCATAAAAAACGACACCCGTTGATGAAGAGTCTGGAAAACTTATCATCAACGGGTGCCTTGCATGTTTATGACAGGGCTATGCCCAGCTCATGTGCCAGTTCTCTGATTTTCTCAGCGGTTGTATCGTTATCATCTGCAATATCGTCAATGACCTGGCTGGTGATGGGCAGGCTGCGGCTGACATATCTTTTCAGCGTTTTGGCAGCCGTTTTCATACGCCCTTTCTCAATGCCTCTGTTTTCAACCAAATCAAGTACTTCGCACATATTGGTGGAGCCTCCTTCCATCTGTTCGTTGTAGGTTTCCTCATACCTGTTGTCGCCTGTCATTACGCTCATGAGCTGAAGGAACTCATGCACATGGCGGATGCTTTCCTTCGGCGGTGTATAGCCCTTGTTCTTGCGCATCTGGACAAAGTAATCTGCTACTAAGTGGAAATCGCTCTGGAACATGGACACTTGTTCGTCTGTCAGCCAGGCTATTTCAAAGAGATTGATGCGATAGTCATTTAAAAATGGTTTTAACTCTTCGGGAAATTTCAGCCGCCCCAGCAGATTGGTGGGTTTGTTCCAGTGGTTCTTGTAACCGAAGTACAGCACCAGTGTCACCACTGGGTAGCGGTCAGGTGTACCTTCATCTGATTTATTTGCTGTCAGTTGGGCACGATAAGCAGAACCGTCATAGCTCAAGACCCTCAGGGGCATATCGGCATCAGGTTCTGTCTGGTTCTCGAAGCCCAACAGCGCTATCCTGATGGTGCCTCTACGCCAATACTTTGCGACATCGCGTTCTTGTTCATGGAGCTTGCCGTCCGCCTTGTAGATGGAGCGCGGGCTTTCTGCAGTGAGCTCGTCCTCTTTTATTAAACGCTTGTTCTTGAAGAGCAGAACATTCACGATATCTGCGAAGACATCGTTGAAGCTCTCCAGCGTCTTTTCGGTCATATCTTTTTCCGCCACTTCATCACGTCCTTTCTTAGATTTTACCACATTTCAGGTTTATGCTTCAACTTTGGTCGCTGTCAGCCGCCTCACAAATCCTCTCAACGGATTCGTCAGGGAGGATTTCACTGAAAAAATTTCTGAAGCAGGCAAGACACAAGGAGTAGCCGTAAAAAGCTCCGTTTTCCTGTGGGGCATCCCACACCTCGTATGGGGAGCGGAATTCTCCAAGTTCTATTTTTGCGTTATATATATCATCGACAGTGACAAAAATCTCATTGTCTTCATATTCATGCAGGCAGCCGCAGCAATAGTTGTCCGTGAGATATTCCAGTGCCTCTGACTCATTGCCATCGCAGTAGTGGACGGCTCGCGGGAAGGTGCGAATCATTTTTAGTGTTGCTTCCTTTGAAATTTCTCCGTGTTCATACATATCCAAAACATTCTGGATGATAAAATCTACACCGCGACCAATATCATGACAAGACATTATGATCTACCCCTTTCAATTTGCAAACTTCAGTTCAGTCTGAGAAGGATTATACTTCTTTTGATTTTGCAACCAGCTTGACCATATCCTGATATCGTTGATACTTTCGGTCAAGATAAACATGAGAATTCTGGTATAACCAGTATGCAACGGCCAGTGTGCGCTTTGTTGAGCCAAATTCCAGGCTTACTACTACATCAGTCGGACGACGCTTATACAGGTTTTTGGTCCTAAAGCCGCAATTCTGCTCCACCTGGTCGTTAATCCAGTTCAAAAGTGCCTTTGTGCCTGTGAATTTAAGCGTGTATGTCACTGTGTTGTAGGCATTGACGTAGCTTGTGAGACTTCCATCGCCGTCGAAATAGCCGCGAATGAAGTGACGGTTGAATTCTTCGGGTATAGATGGTGGTGCAAGAATATGTGTCTTGTGTTCCAGGATTCCCTGACGTACGGCATTGTCATAGAATTGTTGGCCGATCAACAGGAGGCGGCAGTATCTGCATCCGGGAGTGTATCCTCCTGTCGTGGTATATTCGCGTATAGGTTGACTTGCGTTCAGAGCTCGACGAAACTTTTCTACATGTCCTCTATCCTTTATGGCAAGCGATAAACCTACTGCGGGGACGTTGGTACTGGTCACATAGCCATCAGCATAAAGGAAGCCCAGCCAATATGCTTTTTCTTCACTGTCGATGCTGCTGAGGAAATCCATATCGTAAGTGTAGATACGAGAGTTCTCTTTGTTCGAGCGCCGGGGGATTTTGTACTTTTCCAGAACTGCATACACGACCCCAGGCGTAAGATTGAGGGCGGAAGCGATTTTATAGGCGCTTTGTCCACTCTGATACATGCTGACAATTTCGTTCTCATCGTAATCGTATTTGCGAGAAAACCATCCATGCATAATGTCCCTCTTCTTTCTAGCTATGGTATTACACTGCGATTTGCCGCACAAAGTCTGTGGCATGTTGCTCTGCAGCTAGGTTTGACACCTTGCTGCGATTACTGTAAAATAGCAAAAGAAGAGGGTTGCTCCGCATGAATTCATCGTAAATTCTCTTGTTTAGCAGGACAAGACAGTACAGTACCCTGCCGTCACATGGAGGGGGTCGGGGGTTCGAATCCCTCGGCGAGCACCATTTGAATATATGAGAGGCCTCAGGGCCTCTTTTTTGCATGCAACTTTCCGTAATTTGTGGACTTGTGAAAAAGGATATATTACAATAAAGTAGTATTTATACTATAGTGATATTGTGTGAATGCTTCGAAAGCGGGGTGCATTTCCGTGAGGATTTTAGTTACCGGCGGCGCCGGTTTTATCGGCTCTCATGTAGTCAGGGCTCTTTTGCAGGAAAAACATGAAGTTACTGTGCTGGATAACCTTTGTACCGGCACTTGGGAACATCTGCCCCAGGGAGAGATTCACAGCTGGACGATGGATATACGGGAGGAAAGGGCTCGCAAGGAAATCGAGCAGTCCCATTTTGATGCCATCGTGCATCTGGCAGGTCAGACCATGGTGGATGTGTCCATAAGGGATCCTTACTATGATGCGGATGAGAACCTCATGGGCACGGTGAATATCCTGGAGGCTGCCAGGCACAGCGGCGTGAAGCGGGTGGTCTTCGCTTCTACGGCGGCGGTGTACGGCAATGTGGACCAGAGCCGCCTGCCCCTGCAGGAAGATACTCCCCTGCTGCCCTTGTCTTTCTATGGCTTCACCAAGATGGCGGTGGAGCATTATCTGAATCTCTATCAGCGCAATTACGGCCTTTCCTATGTGGTTCTCCGCTTTGCCAATGTGTACGGCGAGCGTCAGGGGGATACCGGGGAAGGCGGCGTCATCAGCATTTTTGCCAAGCGCATCGCCAGGGGACAGGGCATCACCATCTTTGGCGATGGGGAGCAGACCCGGGATTTCATCTATGCGGGGGATGTGGCCCAGGGGATTATGGCAGCCCTGAGGACGGAAAATATTAATACGGCGTACAACCTTTCCACCCAGACGGAAACTACCCTGAAGGAGCTGGTGCAGCTGATGGGCGAGGTGGCAGGCAGGGAGATAGCTCCTGAGTATGCCAAGGTGCGCGAGGGAGATATCAGGAGGTCTGTGCTGTCCCATGAGAAGGCTGTGGCAGGCCTGGGCTGGCAGCCCAAGGTCAGCTTGAAGGACGGCCTTGCCAGCACCTATAAGTATTTTGTGGAGCAGTGCAAGTGAGCAGATGAGTTCTTTTCATGAGCTGCCCTGTGGAAAAATATTTTCCACAGATTTATGTAACAAGTGAGGCTTATAATGTATAAATCGTTGAAGAAATGTATGAAGCTGAAGAAGTCGGCGGCAGCTTTGCTGGCTGCGATGATGGTGGCTTTGCCGGGGCTGTCGGTCTCTGCCATGGACCCGGTGATGACCTTCGATGAAATCTGGGGGGGCGAATCGGCTACCGGCTATACGGTGATAGATGGGAACGGGGTCATCGAGCCTTTCCAGGTGGATATAGTAGGCAAGATGAACGGCGGCAGCGGGGATTCCAGGTCTATCATGGCCAGGGCTTCAGGGCCTTTGATCGAGCAGACAGGCGGCGTGCTGCAGGGCATGAGCGGCAGCCCCATCTATGTGGATGGCCGCCTGATAGGGGCGCTGGCTTCGGGTATCAAGGAGATGGCTCCCTATACCTTTTTCATCACTCCCATAGAGGACATGACGCCCCTGTGGAGCATGCCGGACAACAAGAACAAGAGCCGCCTGGCTTCTTTTGACTTGAAGAAGTATCAGGAGGACAAGGCCAAGAAAGCCGAGGAAGACGCCAAGAAGGCAGCCGAGGACAAGGGCGAGTCGGCAGAGAACAAAGAGGAAAGCCAGCCTGAGGGCGCAGCGGCGGAAAAGCCTGCTGCGGAAGGAGCGGCAGCAGCAGAGGAAAAGCCTGCCGAAGCCGAAAAGAAACCTGAAGCAGAAAAGAAACAGGCTGAGGAAAAAGCCGATAAGCAGGAAGAAAAAAATGCCCAGGCAGGGGAAAAGGCTCCTGCAGCTGAGGAAAAGCAGGCTCAGGCTGAAGAGAAGCCGGCTGCTGACAAGCAGGAAAAGGCAAAGGATCAGCCTGAGAAGGCTGAAGCTGCGGAGGCCGCTGCCTCTGAGGCCGAGGCCAAGAAGATGGAGAAGGAGCCCAAGGGGGCGCTGTTCTTCTCCGGCTTCAACAGCAGCGGGCTGGAATTCTTGAAGAAGAGACTTGACCCCAAGGGAGAGCTCAGCTTCGTGCCCATGGGCATCGAAGCGGGACAGGGATTCCTCTCCACCCGCTATGATGCAGAGCTCTACCCCGGCAGCCCCGTAGGGGTGGCGGTGGTCTGTGGCGATTTCTCCGTGGGAGCCACCGGCACTGTGACGGCGGTGGATGGCAATAAGGTGCTGGCCTTCGGCCATTCCTTCATGCACAAGGGCAATGTGAATTATTTCATGACGGATGCTTCTGTGGTGGGCACTATCAGCGGCCCTGCCGCAGGCATGAAGATTGCCAATATGGGGGCCATCATCGGGCGCATCAATCAGGACCGGGAAACCGGCGTGGCAGGCATCATGGGGGAGTTCCCCTCGGTAGTGCCCATGAAGGTCAGGGTAGAGGATAAGACCCTGGGCCGCCAGAAGGATTATGGGGTGCGCATCGCCTACGATGAGGACTACCTGCCCCAGCTGACTGCCGGCATTGCCTATGCGGCTGTGTCCAAGACCAGCGATACCAAGGCTGGGGCTACAGCCAAGGTGGATTTCACCATCCGCACGGATGCCCTGCCGGAGGGCAAGGTCGTTCGCAGCAATATGTTCTACGGAGCAGAGGATGTGGGCCAGAATATCGTGGGGGAGCTGGCCCAGGCCATGAACCTCATCTGCGGCAACAAGGACAAGGAATCTGACATCGTGGATGTGCAGGCCCAGATTTCCATAGAAGAAGGGCGCCATACCGCCAGCCTGATTTCCGCTACGCCGGAAAAGCAGGTGGTTTCTCCCGGCGAGACCGTGAATTTCAAGACCACTATCAAGCCTTATCGCGGCGAGAAGCAGACCCTCGACATTCCCTACAAGGTGCCAAGCATCCAGCAGGACGGCGTCATGCACCTTGATGTGAGGGGGGGCGGCTTCATCCCCGTCACTGCCGCCATGCTGCTCCAGCAGGTGGGCATAGAGACAGCTGAGGAGGAAGGCAAGAACCAGAAGGTAGCTGACAGGCTCAAGGCCCTGATGGACACGCCCAAGAACAATGAAATCATCATCGCCCCCGGCGCTTCCCAGGAACCTCTTTCCGAGCGGGAGCAGAGACGCCTGATTCGCGAGGCGGGAAAGGCTGCCAAAGCACAGGCTGAGGAGGAGCAGAGGAACCACAAGGTGGAGTTCCTGAAGGAAAAGAAGGATGATGAGCAGAACCGCTTCGCCACGGATTATATCATCGACAATGTGATTCATACCACTATCAAAGTGGAGAGAAAGTAAAAGTATTGCCAGTGAAAGTGGTTAATGGTAATATATGTAGTGTTGCTTGAATTAAAAGGGCTTTCGAGCCGTCATTTTGTATAGACCCGCAAGGCGGGGCGGGCTGTTTCAGCCCTGGGGGGATTGCAAGTCAGAATGGAAAAGCTTATCATACATGGAGGACGGCCCATGCGTGGCCGGGTGAAAATCAGCGGGGCGAAGAATGCGGTGCTGCCCATCATCGCTGCTACGCTGCTGGGGCAGGAATCGCCCAGCATGCTGGACGAGGTGCCTGCCTTGGAGGATGTCTACACCATTACCGAGGTGCTGAAGCAGCTGGGGGTCAGTGCCAAGTTTGACGAAGAGCAGCATCAGCTCACCGTGGACAGCCGGGTCATTGGCAGCTGCGAGGCCCCCTATGACCTGGTGCGGAAGATGCGCGCATCCTTCCTCATCATGGGTCCCCTGCTGGCCCGTTGCGGGCAGGCCAAGATTTCCCTGCCCGGCGGCTGCGCCATCGGCACTCGTCCCATCGACCTCCATCTGAAGGGCTTCGAGGCCCTGGGGGCGGAAATCAAGATCGGCCACGGCTATATCGAAGCCAACGCGCCTGAGGGACTGAAGGGCACCAAGATATATCTGGACTTCCCCAGCGTGGGCGCCACGGAGAATATCATCATGGCGGCTTCCATGGCAGAGGGGCAGACGGTGCTGGAAAATCCTGCCCAGGAGCCGGAAATCGTGGATTTGGCCAACTACCTCAATGTGATGGGGGCCAAGATTCGCGGGGCAGGCACCAATGTCATCAAGATTGAGGGCCAACCCAAGCTCAGGGGCCGGGATTACACCATCATCCCCGACCGCATCGAGGCGGGCACCTATATGGTGGCAGCAGCCATGACCCGTGGGGATGTCTACATCGAGAATGCCATTTCCGAGCATCTGAAGCCAGTCATCGCCAAGCTGAAAGAAGCGGGCGTGACGGTGGAAGAAGATATGAACGGCATCCGGGTGGCCTGCGACAAGCGCACCAAGGCCGTGGATATCAAGACCATGCCCTACCCCGGCTTCCCCACGGATATGCAGGCTCAGTTCATGGCCATGCTGGCCGTGTCCGAAGGCACGGGGATGGTGACGGAGACGGTGTTCGAGAACCGTTTCATGCATGTGGATGAATTGAAGCGCATGGGCGCTCAGATAAAGATTGATGGCCGCACCTCCGTAGTGGAAGGTGTGGCAGGGCTCACGGGCTGCCAGGTGAAGGCAACTGACCTGCGGGCCGGCGCCGCCATGGTGCTGGCAGGGCTGGTGGCCGAGGGCGAGACACAGGTGGGGTATATCCACCACATAGACCGCGGCTATGACCAGCTGGTTGAGAAGCTGGTAGGGCTGGGGGCGGATATTGCCCGGGTTGACCAGTGAGAAAGATGAAAAGTGGCTCCTCTTTTGGGGCAATGTCATTAAGTTAAGTAAAGTTCGTTGTGTGAAACCCCTCCGTCAGACCTTCGGTCTGCCACCTCCCCTTTCAGGGGAGGCATGAAAAAAGCCTCCCCTGAAAGGGGAGGTGCCCCGAAGGGGCGGAGGGGTTTCACACGACCACTGCGCTTTATGCTTAACTTAATGACATTGTCTTTTTGGGGGGCCTTTTTCTTTCCAGAATTCAAAGCCTGCCGGGGCCCCGTCCTTGGGGTCCGGGGTTTGAGAGTTTGAGAGTTCGAGGGGTGAAGGGATGAAACGAAAAATCATAATTGGGGTTTCGGTTGCATTTGTTTTCCTGGCAGCGATTATCGGTGGCTCCCTGTATGTGATGAACCACAATGATGCAAATGCTCAGAATGCAAGCGCCAAGCCGTCCCAGGAGGCCACGAAGCAGGAGCGGAAGCAGCAGCTCCTTACCACTGACGAACAGGTGGAGGATATCCTGTCCAGCATGTCCCAGACGGAGAAAATCGGGCAGATGGTCTTCATCAGCCTGCCGGGGACAGAGGTGGACGATGAGGCGCGCTATGCCATGCAGCAGTTCCACTACGGTGGCATCGTGCTCTTTGACAGGAATTTCGAGAGCAAGGAACAGGTGAAGAACTTCGTCATGGATGCCCAGTCAGGCTGCGGGGAAAAGGTGCCTCTCTTCGTGGCCATCGACGAAGAGGGGGGACTGGTGTCCCGGGGCAAGGAAGTAATCCCTGCCCCGCCCTCCGCAGAAGCCGTGGGACATGAGGACAAGGCCTTTGCCCAGAAGCTGGCGGGGGAAGTGGCCCATGATTTGAAATCCATCGGCGTGAATGTGAACTTCGCCCCGGTGGCAGACCTGGGCCTGGGCCGTGAGCGCTCTTACAGCAAAAGCCCTTACGAAGTGCTGAAATTCGTAGAAGCCACGGTGGAAGGCTACAGGGCCGGTGGCATCATCTCCACCCTGAAGCACTTCCCCGGCATAGGCAAGGGCGTGGTGGACTCCCATCAGGAAATCTCCTCCATCGAAGCCACGGAGCATCAGTTGCGGAAGGAAGACCTGGTGCCCTTCCGGGAAATCCTCAACGGCACGGAAAAGGGCAAGAACATGGACTACATGATCATGGTAGGCCACTTCCGCTATCCTGCCTTCGATGCCGAGAATCCCGCCAGCCTGTCCAAGGCTATCATCACCGGGCTGCTGCGGAAGGAAATGGGCTACGAGGGCCTCATCATCACCGATGACCTGGGCATGGGCGCCATCATCAAGAACTACTCCTTTGGCGGCGCCGCCGTGAAGGCAGTGCAGGCAGGAGCCGACCTGGTGCTGGTGTGCCACGACTACGGCCACGCCGAAGAAGCCTACATGGGCATCTACGAGGCGGTAAAGGCTGGGGAAATCAGCGAGAAAAGGCTGGACGAGTCGGTGCGGCGGATACTGAAGGCCAAGCTGAGACACGGACTGAGACCGGCTATGTGAATGATATCGAGGATATTTCTGTGTGATGAATTTTGACATATGACATTTGGCAGGGCTTTGATCCCAATGTCATTTAGTTAAGCACAAATCGCAGTGGACATGTGAAACCCCTCCGCCCCTTCGGGGCACCTCCCCTTTCAGGGGAGGCACTAAAAAAGCCTCCCCTGAAAGGGGAGGTGGCAGACCGAAGGTCTGACGGAAGGGTTTCACACGACGAATTTTGCTTAACTTCGTGACATTGGGCTTTGCCCTGCCTTTTTTATGCTTGTTTCGCAATCTTCAGAGCATTACTTCTTAAAGTTTACACATTGACATACAGTATACATGAGTCTATAATACATAAACATATAAATGTTCTTATCCAGTGTATCTTTTTAGAAGGAAGGCCTTATTATGAATGGACTTATGTTAGTAGGTCTTGCCCTGGTGGTCTTTGTGGCGGCCTATCTGCTCTATGGGCGATGGCTGGTGCGCACCTGGGGCATTGACCCGCAGGCGAAGACGCCGGCGGTGGAGCTGGAGGATGGAGGGGATTTCGCTCCGGCTTCGCGGTTTACGGTATTTGCCCACCAGTTTTCTTCCATCACGGGGGCAGGGCCTGTGACGGGCCCTATTATCGCAGCCATGTTCGGGTGGGCTCCGGCCCTTATCTGGCTGCTGGTGGGTGGCGTGTTCTTTGGGGCGGTGCAGGATTTTACTGCCCTGTATGCCTCGGTGAAGAACAAGGGACAATCGCTGGGGATGATGATTGAAGCGTATGTGGGACGCACGGGGAGAAGGCTGTTCCTGCTGTTCTGCTGGCTGTTCACCCTCTTGGTGCTGGCAGCTTTTGCAGATATTCTGGCAGGGACTTTCGCAGGGACTTTGAAGGACGGGACGGCCAATGTGCCGGGGGCCCAGGCGGCTTCCATTTCCCTCCTTTACATCGTGGTGGCCATGGGCTTTGGCTTCTTCATCCGGAAGGTCAATCCCAGCGGCGTAGTGAAGCTCTTGGTGGCGATTGTGCTGGTGGTGGCCATGTTTGCCGCCGGTATGGCTTTCCCGCTGTACCTTGATAGAGAGACCTGGCGTTATCTGACCTTCGGCTACTGCTTCATCGCCTCTGTCCTGCCCATGTGGCTGCTGATGGAGCCGAGGGATTATCTGAGCTCCTTCCTGCTGCTGGGGATGGTAGCAGGGGGCGTCATCGGGGTGGTGGCAGCTCAGCCGGTGCTCAATATGCCCGCTTTCGTGGGCTTCACGGTGAACGGCCAGAGCCTGTTCCCCATTCTCTTCATCACCATTGCCTGCGGGGCCGTGTCCGGCTTCCACAGCCTGGTGAGCTCCGGCACTTCTTCCAAGGCCATTGCCAACGAAAAGGATATGTTGCCGGTAGGCTATGGGGCCATGCTGGTAGAATCTCTTCTCGGGGTGGTGGCTCTGGTTATCGCCTGCGCGGCTGCTTCCAATGGCCATCTGCCCCAGGGCACGCCTTTCCAGATTTTCGCCGGGGCTATAGGCGGGTTCTTCCAGATGTTTGGCCTGCCCAGCGGGATTTCCGCTTGCGTCATTACCATGTGCGTGTCGGCTTTGGCCATGACTACCATAGATTCCGTGGCCCGCATCGGCCGCATGAGCTTCCAGGAGCTCTTTGCCGCCGGCAAGGGTGAGGAGGAAAGTTCCTTCCAGAAGCTTTGCCAGGATAAGTATTTCTCGACTATCGTAACGCTGGTCTTGGGCTTGGCTCTTTGCCAGGCAGGCTATATGAGCATCTGGCCGCTGTTCGGCGCAGCCAATCAGCTGCTCTCCGCTCTGGTGCTGATTTCCATCGCCGTGTTCCTGAAGGTCACGGGCCGCAAGGGCTGGATGCTCTATGTGCCCATGGTGTTCATGTTCCTGGTGACCATGAGCGCCCTGGTGATGTCGGTCTGGGGTATTTTCTCCAAGCTTTCGGCTGGCAATTTCGTCCTCATGGTGGACGGTTTGCAGCTGGTGCTGGCCCTCGCCCTGATGACTTTGGCAGTGCTGGTGGTGAAGCACTGCGGGAGGGAGCTGCTGGGCAAGGAGAAGGTTGCGCCTGCGGCAAATTGATTGGCTTCCTGTAAGGATTATCCCGTTGCTTGTGGTGGGCGGCGGGATTTTTTCCACAATGTGGAAGGATTGCTGTATTGCTCTTTTGTTGGTATGTGGTAGAATTAGTATTGTTATGGCTTCGCCGTGAGTTTTCTTTGTTAGGTTTCGGCTGTTCGTTTCTTTGACGCAAAGAAAACGAACCAAGCTGCGTGCGACACACCGTGTCGCACTACGCCCTCGCACGAAATCTAAGCTATTACAAGTCCTTCAGACTTGAAATAGCCAAGATTTCGTAGCGAAAGAAACAGCGGCCTCGGTTTCATCCTTGAAACCGGAAGGCCGCAAAACGCCCATCCCTGGGCTGAAGTTTGAGGTATCTTAATTCTATACATATAACTAGGGGGCAATGGATTATGAAGATTGTTATTGGCAGCGATCATGGTGCAGTGGCTTTGAAGGAAGAGGTCAAGATGGTGCTGAAGGAGTTTGGCGACATCGAGATCAAGGATGTGGGGACTTTCGGCACTGAGTCGGTGGATTATCCTGATATCGCCGAGAAGGTTTGTGGCGAGATCGTGAGCGGCAAGGCTGACCGGGGCATTGTGCTCTGCGGCACCGGCATCGGCATTTCCATTGCCGCCAACAAGATCAAGGGCATCCGCTGCGCCCTGTGCAATGATGTTTACTCTGCCCGCATGTCCAGGGCGCATAACAACGCCAATGTGCTGGCCATGGGCGGCAGGGTCACCGGTTTCGGGCCGGCTGGGGAAATCGTCCGCGTCTGGGTGAAAGAGGAGTTCCAGGGGGGGCGGCATGAGCGCAGGGTGAATAAGATTATGGCTCTGGAAGAGAAGTAAGGTTTCTTGTTGTAGATATGTTTCTTTTCTTGCCGAAGTTTCGGCTGTTCATTTCTTTGACGCAAAGAAACGAACCAAAGAAACAGCGGCCTCGGTTTCATCCTTGAAACCGGAAGGCCGCAAAACGCCCATCCATGGGCTGAAGTTTGAGTTGTCTTGAGTTTGCTATAATTACGAGGGAGGCCGAGATATGGGGTTGATGTCTAGGTTGAAGGATTCCGATGCTGCGGTGGCGGAGGTTTTGGAGAAGGAGCTGAACCGGCAGCGCAGCAAACTGGAGCTGATTGCTTCGGAGAATATTGTAAGCCAAGCTGTCATGGAGGCTCAGGGCAGCGTGCTCACCAACAAATACGCCGAAGGCTATCCTGGCAAGCGCTACTATGGCGGTTGCGAGTTCGTGGACGAGGTGGAGGCTCTGGCCATCGAGCGCGCCAAGAAGCTCTTTGGGGCAGAGTATGCCAATGTGCAGCCCCATTCCGGCGCCCAGGCCAATATGGCGGTGTTCTTTGCCCTGCTGCAGCCCGGTGATACCGTCATGGGCATGAATCTCACCGATGGCGGCCATCTCACCCACGGCAGCCCTGTGAATATGAGCGGCAAGTATTTCCATATCGTGCCCTATGGGGTGGACAGGGACACGGAGCAGATCGACTATGACGCTCTGGAAACGCAGGCTGAGGAAGTGAAGCCCAAGCTCATCGTGGCCGGCGCTTCTGCCTATGCCCGCACCCTGGATTTCCCTCGCCTTTCTGAGATTGCGAAGAAAGTAGGGGCCTATCTCATGGTGGATATCGCCCATATCGCAGGACTGGTGGCGGCAGGCCTTCATCCCAGCCCCATTCCCTACGCCGATGTGGTCACCACCACCACCCACAAGACCCTCCGCGGCCCCCGTGGGGGCATGATCCTCTGCAAGGATGCCGAGTTTGGCAAGCAGTTCAACAAGGCTGTGTTCCCCGGCATCCAGGGGGGCCCTCTCATGCATGTCATCGCTGCCAAGGCCGTGGCGCTGGGTGAGGCCCTGCAGCCGGAGTTCAAGGAGTACGCTGCCCAGGTGGTGAAGAATGCTGCCGTTCTGGCAGATACCCTGCAGAAAAACGGTTTCCGCATTGTCTCAGGCGGCACGGACAACCATCTGATGCTGGTGGATCTCACCAACAAGAGCATCACCGGCAAGGTGGCCCAGACGGTGCTGGATGAGGTGAACATCACCGCCAACCGCAACACCATCCCCTTCGAGCCCTTGAGCCCCTTCGTCACCAGCGGCCTGCGCCTGGGCAGCCCTGCCCTGACCACCCGCGGGTTCAAGGAAGAGGATATGAGGGAAGTGGGCGAGATTATCTCCATGGTGCTTGAGGATGTGGAGAATGAGAGCGTGAAGGAAGAAGCCAGAAAGCGTGTGGCAGCCCTTTGCGAGAAGTATCCGCTGTATTGAAATAGCCAGGACATGGCCAAAGAATAGGAAAGGCAGGGAGCGTCAGCTCCCTGCCTTTTTGGCGCTTATTCACTTGCCGATGCAGAAGCGGCGGAACACTTCGTCTACTATGTCGTCGCCGATGGCCTCGCCGGTGAGCTCTCCCAGGGCTTCCCAGGCGGAGCGCAGGTCGATGGAAATGAAATCAAGTCCCATATCATGGTCGATGGTGCTGAGGGCTTCTTGCAGGTGGCGCCTGGCTTTCTTGAGGATTTCTGCTTCTTCCTCGTCCCGCAGGAAGGTGGCCCGGGTGTCGGCAACCTTTTGGAAGACGAAGCGGTGGACGGCTTCGGAGAGGGCTTTCAGCCCCTGCCTGTCGCCTTTGGTGCTGATGGAGATGAGGGGGAGAGCGGGCAGGCGCTTTTGCAGTTCTTCTGTCCCAAGTTTCTCCGGCAGGTCGCTCTTGGTCAGCAGGGCGATGGCTTTCTGGCCTGGCAGCAGGCTGATGATTTCCTCATCCTCGCCGTCAAGGGGGCGGGAGGAATCGAAGAGGGCCAGCACCAGCTGGGCCTTGGCGATATACTCCTTGGACTTTTCCACCCCCAGCTGCTCCACGGTGTCGGCTGTCTCCCGGATGCCTGCCGTGTCGATGATGCGCAGGGGCACCCCGTCCAGGTCGGCGTATTCCTCGATGGCATCCCTGGTGGTGCCGGGAATGTCCGTGACTATGGCCCTTTCTTCCCGCAGGAGGGCGTTCAGCAGGCTGCTCTTGCCCACATTGGGCTTGCCGATGATGGCGGTCATCAGTCCCTCCCGGAGGATGCGGCCTGTGCCGGCAGTGGCGATGAGGGCTTGGAACTTTTCCTGCAGCGACTCTATCTGCTGGCGGATTTGCTCCGTTTCCGCCTCCTCCACCCCTTCCTCCGGGAAGTCTATCAGGGCTTCCAGATGGGCGATGATAGAGAGGATTTCCTGCCGCCAGCCGTGCAGCTCCCCGGAGAAAGCCCCCGTCAGGTGGCCTGTGGCCTGCCGCAGGGCCATGTCCGTCTTGGCATTGATCACATCCATGACCGCCTGGGCTTCGCTCAGGTCAAGGCGTCCGTTGAGAAAGGCCCGCTTGGTGAATTCTCCCGGCTCGGCAGGGCGTGCCCCTGCCTCGAAGACCGCCCGCAGGGCCGTCCGCAGGGCCAGCTGTCCCCCGTGGCACTGCAGCTCTACCACATCTTCGCAGGTGTAGCTTTTCGGCCCCCGCATGACCAGGGCGATGGCTTCGTCGATGAGCTTTCCGTCTTTGTCCACAATCCTGCCAAAGGCGGCGGTGTAGGTGGGAAGTTGGGGGATTTTTTTGCCTGTGGGGGAAACAAAGACCAAATCTGCAATTTCCAGAGCTTTCTTGCCGCTGATGCGGATGATGCCGATGCCCCCCGCCCCGGGGGCGGTGGCAATGGCGGCGATGGTGTCTTCTTTGTACATAAATCCTCCCTGTTAGGAAAAAAGCCTTTCATTGCAAATATGATTTGCTAAAGAAAGGCACTTGGTTTATACTGTATTCCAGTGTTATCTGACGACAGGCGGCGTCCTCGCGGAAAGGCGAAATACTGAATCTGGCCGGCACAAGGTGCGTGGTCGATCGGTCAGCTGGGAAGCGGGGTGAGCGGAGATGGAACAGCTGATCTTGGTTTTAATCTTACTATGGCTGATCCGTATTGAAGCAAAAAAATAACCGCCCAGGCTCGAAACTGGCGGTTATTTCTTCTGATATAACCAACTAAGCGAGGGCTAACCGTTGTCGGATAGCACTCTTTATATGTTGATTATACCAAATCTTTCATAAAAGTCAAGCAAGTTCCGGTGAAGCTGTAAAGGAGTATCTTCATGTTCGTAGCGGGAAAATATGATGTGATCGTCATTGGCGCAGGCCATGCCGGGGTGGAGGCGGCCCTGGCTGCGGCCCGTTTGGGCTGCCATACCCTCATGGCCACCCTTTCCATGGACAATATCGCCCTCATGCCCTGCAATCCTTCCATCGGCGGCCCTGCCAAGGGCCATCTGGTGCGGGAGCTGGATGCCCTGGGGGGAGAGATGGGAGTGAATGCGGATACCACTGCCATCCAAATAAGGATGCTGAACACGGGCAAAGGCCCTGCCGTCCATGCCCTGCGGGCCCAGGCTGACAAGAAATACTACCAGTTCCACATGAAGGAGACCTGCGAGAATACGGAAAATCTCGAGGTGAAGCAGCTGCTCATCACGGAGCTCATCACCCAGGAGGAGACAAAGGCTGATGGCACCAGGCGCCGCAGGGCGGTGGCGGTGCGCTCGGAGACTGGCGAGGTCTATGAGGGCAAGGCCATCGTGCTGGCCTCCGGCACATATCTGCGGGGACGCATCATCCTAGGGGAGCACACCTATGACGGCGGCCCCTCCGGCCAGCGGGCGGCCATGGAGCTGTCCGCTTCCCTTGCGGAAGCTGGCCTTTCTCTCATGCGCTTCAAGACGGGAACGCCTGCCAGAGTGGATGGCCGCACCCTGGACTTCGAGAAAATGCAGCTGCAGCCCGGGGACGAGGAAGCGCGGAATTTCTCCTTCATGTCAGATATAGAGACCAGGGAGCAGCTGCCCTGCTATCTCACCTATACCAATGAAGCGACCCACAAGATCCTGCGGGACAATATGCACCGCGCCCCCATGGCCAATGGCATCATCGAGGGGGTTGGCCCCCGCTACTGCCCTGCCATCGAAACGAAGCTCCTGCGGTTCCCGGACAAGGACAAGCACCAGCTCTTTCTGGAGCCTGAGGGGCGCCACACCCAGGAATACTATGTGCAGGGCATGAGCACTTCCATGCCTATGGATGTGCAGTTAGCTTTCTTGAAAACAATTCCGGGCCTGGAGCACGCCAAGGTCATGCGGGCAGGCTACGCCATCGAGTACGACTGCCTTGACCCCTTGCAGCTGAAACCAACTTTGGAGACGAAGCCAGTGAAGGCCCTGTTCTCCGCCGGCCAGTCCAACGGCACCTCCGGCTATGAGGAAGCCGCCGCCC
This sequence comes from Pseudoselenomonas ruminantium, assembly GCA_015058655.1. Taxonomy (GTDB): domain Bacteria; phylum Bacillota; class Negativicutes; order Selenomonadales; family Selenomonadaceae; genus Selenomonas_B; species Selenomonas_B ruminantium_C. The sequence goes on along the minus strand of SVBX01000003.1, from coordinate 33,345 downwards.
AGGGGCTCATGGCGGGCATCAACGCCGCCCTGCAGGTGAAGGGGGAAAAGCCCCTGGTGCTGAAGCGCTCCGAGGCCTATATCGGAGTGCTCATCGACGACCTGGTGACCAAAGGCACCACGGAGCCTTACCGCATGATGACCAGCCGGGCGGAGTACCGCCTGCTGCTGCGGCAGGACAACGCCGATCATCGCCTCACTCCCAAGGGGCGGGCCATCGGCCTGGTGACAGATGAGCGCTGGCAGCGCTATGAGGAAAAATACCGCCATATCGAAGGGGCCCTGGCTATCCTGGACAAGGCCATCCTCACCCCCAGCCAGGACACCAATGACAGGCTCCGGGAGCGCAGCCTGCCGGAAATCAACTCTGCCCTCACCGCCCATGAGTACATGCGCCGCCCGGAGGTTAGCTACGAGGACATGAGAAGCCTGCTGCCAGAGTTGCCGGAACTGAAAAAAGAGGAGTACCAGCAGGTGGAAATCTCCATCCGCTACGAAGGCTACATCAGGAAGCAGCAGGAGCAGGTAGACCATATGGAGAAGCTGGAAAACCAGCTCATCCCCGAAGACATGGAGTACGAAGCCCTCACCAGCCTCCGCTCCGAGGCCAGGGAGAAACTGGCCAGGATTCGCCCCCTGTCCCTGGGCCAGGCCTCCCGCATCAGCGGCGTCAGCCCGGCAGACATCTCGGTGCTGGCTATCTATTTGAAGAAGTAAGTCCATATCGAACTCCGAAGCCCCTTCCCGGCAGGCTGCAGACGCGCCTGTGGGAAGGGGCTTTCTTGGCTTTGGAAAAAAATTTCAGTTTCCCCGCAACTTTTCCCCTGTCAAATCTATTTATATAAGTGTAGGGACAAGATAAGACCTGGCAGCAGAAAGGAGCAATAGTCATGGCAGTAAAGAACGCAGCAACCAGCAAGATCATCCTCAAGGTGGAAAACGGTGTGGGGGAGAGCGGCAAGACCCTCTTTGCCAATCGCACCTTCCAGCACATCAACCCCGCCCTGTCCGATGATGATGCCTACACCATCGGCGCGGCACTGGCAGCTCTCCAGACCCATGCTCTGGGCAGCGTGACCCGCACCGATAGCGCCCAGCTGCAGGAAGCCTGAGATCTGGCACCGACACTGCACACACTACAAGATGCAGCAGGGAACAAGCAGCAGATTTTTCGATGAAGCAGGAAGAAAAGGAGAGATGAACATGAAGTCACTGAAAATGGTATTCACCCTGGAAGCAGGGGCCAATGTCACCTACACCCTCCAGGACCCCAAGGAGGGCCTGACCATGGACGAGGTGAGGGCAGTCATGCAGGACATGGTGACGAAGCAGGCCATCCTGTCCGGCAATAATCCCGTCAGCGGCATCAAGGATGCCTACCTCTATGAGTCCAGCCGCCAGGAGCTGGCATGAGCATAACTAGCAGATGAACGCCAGGTACCTTTGCCCCTGCAGCGCTCAGCCTCAACGGGCTGGGCGTTTTTTTTCGGTCGGGGGAATGGCTGGACAAATGAGAAAATAGTGCTATACTATTTATAGAACAAATGTACTAAAGAAGGGACGGGAGATATGATGGTGCAAGGGACAGAAATGAGCAAAGAAGAAGAGAACGAACTGGTGCGCCGGGCGGCAGGAGAGAAGGATCAGCTGGCCCTGAGCAAGCTGCTGGTGAAATATCATCCCCTGTTCATGAAGGTCACCCATGACAGGAAATATGCCCTCTTGGGAGAAGAGGCGCAGGAGATAGTCCAGCTGTATTTCCTGGAGGCGGTGAACACCTTCGAAGCATCCCGGGGAGTGCCCTTTGCTGCCTATCTGAAGTTGAAGGTCGAGTGGGGACTGCGGGATTTTTTGGCCGGGGCTTTGGAAAAAAAACGACGGGAAACGGACACTGACGGTACCTTGGACGGGCTGGGGGAAAGGTCTGAAAGGGAGGGGGACGGGCTGTCGGTGTGGGATGCAGCCTTTCTCCAGGGCAGGGAGAACCTTTCCTCCGGCAGCGCCGAGATGGGCGGCCTGGGCACCAGGATGGACAGCTTCCAGCAGGTGGATATGCGGGATGCGCTGGCAAGGGCCATGTCTTCCCTGCCCCCAGGGGAACGGACAGTAGTGGAAAAAATCTACTTCAAAGACTGCCCTGCCAAAGAAGTGGCCCTGCAGCTGGGCCTATCCGCCAGCCGCATATCCCACTTGAAAAATGCCGCCCTGAAGAAGCTGAGGGGCTTTATGCAGTAAGCGTCGAGAGTTTGCCAAGAGACGAAAAGAAGGGCAGCCCCGGTCTTTGCCGGGCTGCCCTTCTTTTAGAGAGAATAGGGAATCCAGGGATTTTCTGCATGGTGTAATCTTCCGAGGGGATTCATCAAGTGTTTTTGGCGATTACTGCCCCTGCGATGGCGCCCACAGCTACGCCTACGATGGCGGCGGTGTTCACCTCACCCTGGGAGTGGGTGTTCCTGTTCTTCTTGCGGTGCTGTTCGTGCTTGTGGGAAAGCTCCTGGTACTGGGGCCTTTCCAGTTGCAGGGAGCTTGCTTCTGCAGCGTTTGCCGTCAGTCCCACCATACCGAAGGTCATAATCCCCGTCAGGGCGCAGGCGGTAATCTTGAGTTTCTGTGCATTGAACATCTGCTTCATCTCCTTTTCTTGATTACATGGTTTATTTTAGCAACTAAATATTAAAAGGTCTTGTGAGGGGGATTAATTTTGCATTAAAAAAGCCGCCCCAAGAAGGGACGGCTTGTCTTAGGAACTGTTCAGAAATAAATTAAGCATTCTGCTTGTCTTAGTTCGTCTATACTGCGTTGTCGTCAGTCGACATAGCACCGCTATGCCTCCTTCCTCCGCCTTGTCTAGCCAAACTAATCCTTCGCATTATGCTCAATTTATTTCTTGCCAGTTCCTTATGCATGATGACGGTCAGACGATGGTGAAAGCCTCGATGGAACCGTAGGTGATGAACTTGCCGGCATCGGCAGGGTTGCCCTCCATGATGGAGGCTTCGACCTTGGCCTTGTTCTCCTCGGCAATCTGGATGCGGCCTTCCTTCAGCTCCTCCTCGACTTTGGCCAGCAGCTCTTTGCGGGCCTTCTTGGTCTCGCTGTAGAAAGTGCTGTTGTAGAAGACATTCATTGATGTCTGGCTCTTCTCCTCGTCGCAGTTGAAGAAGACAAATGCTTTCTTTTCCTTCATGTCAATAAATCCCCCTTGAAGTAATGATATAGAAATAATAGCATTAGCGTTGGTAAACAACGCCTATTATACAGCATAAAACAAAATTATTCAAATATTAGCAAGGGCGAATTTTGTGAGCAAATAAGGTGCAGGGGGAAGATGGTGTTTTTCTATCGACAAAATCCGAGCAGAAATGTTAAAATTGAGATGACCATAAAGACTTTTACTTGTTAAGCTATGAGGAATTTATATGGATGACAAAGTAACCATTACAGATGTAGCGCGTCTTGCAGGTGTCTCCAAGAGCACTGTGTCACGCTACCTCAATAACGGCTATATCAGCGTAGAGAAGCAGGAGCGTGTTCGGGCGGCTATTGCTGAGACCGGTTTCAAATCTAACTTCTTTGCTAAGAGATTGAAAACCAAGGAGAGCAAGCTCATTGGCATCGTGCTGCCCCGCATGGATTCCGTGTCCGTGGGCAAGCTTCTGTCCGGCCTGGCCCGCATTTTCGAGCCTTTGGGCTATCAGGGGCTGCTCCTGGTCAGCGGCCTTTCCACGGAAAAGGAGCTGCAGAATATCGAGAGCCTGCAGCAGCAGGGAGTTGATGGCATCATCGTGGACTCCGTGGGCATAACGGGGCGCCACAAGGAAATCGCCAAGAACTCCGGGGTGCCTATGGTCATCACGGGACAGCAGGACAAGGAACTGGACTGCATCAAGATCGACGACTACGGCGCCGGCCACATGATGGGAGCATACCTGCGGGGGCAGGGCCACAACCGGGCTGTTTTTGCGGGTGTCACTGAAACCGATACCGCTGTGGGCATCGAGCGGCGCAAGGGTTTCGTGGATGGCTTCACCGAAGGGGAAGAGGATGCCACCGTGGATTTCGTGCAGACAGGCTTCGATTTCCTCTCGGCTTACAACAAGGCGGCGGATATCCTCGCCTGCAAGCCTTCGGTAATCGTGGGCGCCACGGACAATATCAGCCTGGGCATCCTCAGGTATCTCCACGAGCGGGGCATCGAGGTGCCCAAGGAGGTTTCCGTCACCGGCTTCGGGGGCTACGATGTGGGGGCGGTGGTATACCCGGCCCTCACCACCATCTTCTTCGACTACGAGCTGGTGGGCATGAAGGCAGCCCAGTTCCTGCTGGACAAGCTGTCAGGCAAAGAGGAACATGAGGACCTGTCCATGCCCTTGCTGTTCGTGGAAAGGGAGAGCGTCAGGAATCTGGCAAAGGGGATGGACGGCGAAAAAATGGGACTGCAGTCGTTGGTGTGAATTCATTTTGCGCTTGCCAAGACAAAGAAAAGCTGCTCGCACATCGGCGGGCAGCTTTCTCTTGCTGTATATATGCTCTTACTTCTTCGCAAAGGTGATATGTGCGCCTACGGTCACGACGGGCTGGGCGGGGCCTTTGACGATGATCTGGCCGGGCATGGAGCCTTCGGCGTTGAATACGACCGTGCAGTGGCCTTCTTCCCTGATATTCTGGTTCACATCGTCGCCTACTTTTTCCACAGTGTACTTGATACCGCCCATGAGCAGATGGTCACCCTTCTTGATGTCTTCCGCAAGCTCGGCATGGGTATGCTCGATGACCATGTCGGCAAGATTGGGACGGATACCCTCATCCAGCAGGATGGTGCTGTTGTTGTTCTCCAGGAAAGTGCGAGCGAGTTTGCCGATATTGGTGATGGCCACATCGTACTTAATGTCCATAATGGCGGTTCCTCCTCTAAACAATACATGAACAGATAGTTAATATAATTATACCGCAAATACGCGATTTTTTCCAGAGGGTATCGTCCTATCGGTCAATTGTTTTGCGGGTGCTTCATAGTAAGGAACTGTTCAGAAATAAATTGAGCATTCTGCTTGTCTTAGTTCGTCTATACTGCGTTGTCGTCAGTCGACATAGCACCGCTATGCCTCCTTCCTTCGCCTTGTCTAGCCAAACTAATCCTTCGCATTATGCTCAATTTATTTCTTGCCAGTTCCTAATTTTGGCAAAGAAAAAATTTCATAAAACTGTTGACAGGAGGACATGACTCCGCTATAATACTTATCGTTGACAGCCAACACAGGGGTATCGCCAAGTTGGTAAGGCACGGGATTCTGAATCCCGCATGCGTTGGTTCGAGTCCAGCTACCCCTGCCATATGAGATTCCAGCACCGCTTCGGCGGTGCTTTTTCGTATGCAAAAACGCTTTTGGCTGAGAGCTCTGCCAGTTGACATAGTTACACTCCCTGTGGTAAGGTTTAACAAAACTTACCATTTCACTATGATATTGACTGACAAGGGGAGGGAGAGCCGTGGAGCAGGCAGACAGAGCATTTGCCATCAATGCCAGGCGGCATCTGCATAAGTATCCGGAGCTCAGCTTGAAAGAATGCAAGACGGCTGAGTACATTCGCAGGCAGCTGGCAGAGTTTGGCCTTGAGCATGTGGCGGTGGGGGAGACTGGGACTTTTGCCGTCATAGAGGGAGGCAAGGGCCAGGGCAGGAGGGTGCTCCTGCGGGCGGATATAGATGCCCTGCCCATGGAGGAAAAGACCGGCTTGCCCTTCAAGTCTGTCCATGAGGGGGCCATGCATGCCTGCGGCCATGACATCCACACGGCGGCTCTCCTGGCGGCAGCCAAAAGGCTGGCCGAGCTGAAGGAAAGCTTTGCCGGCACGGTGCTGCTGGCTTTCCAGCAGGCAGAGGAAAAGGGACATGGCGCCCGTTTCTTCCGTGAGCAGGGGCTGACCCGGGGCTATGACCGGGCCTTTGGCGTCCACATCGCCTCGGACAGGCCATTGGGGAAGGTGGTATTGTCTAAGGGGGCGGATGCCCCGTCCTGTGATATTTTCCGCCTGGCGCTGACGGGGAAGAAGTCCCATATCGCCAGGCCCCATCTGGGCATAGACGCCCTGCAGGCCGGGGCGGCGCTGGCAGGGGAGCTGGCCAAGCTTTCGGCCCGCGCCATCGACCCGGCAGATAAGGTCATCGTGGGTGTGGGGCTTTTCCGGGCTGGCACTTCCTACAATATAATCGCCGACGAGGCGGTTATAGAGGGCACCTTGAGAGCCTATACGGAGGAAAACAGGAAACTCCTGCAGGAGAGAGTCCGGGAACTGGCAGCCGGAGTGGAAAGGCTCTACGGGGTGAAGGCAGCCTGCGAGATCGTCGATTGCGCCGATGTGCTGGTCAATGATGACGCGGCCCGTGAGGAAGTGGCAGAGGTGGCCCGTCAGCTCTTGGGAGAGGACGGCGTGGAGATTTCTGATGAGCCTGCCTTTGGCTTTGCCGCCGATGATTTCTCCGAATTCCTCCGGGAGTGCCCCGGCGCCTATGCCCATGTGGGGGTGGGAGCAGAGGGGAAGCCCGCCTCCTGGGAGCCACTGCACAGCGACAGATTGGAGCCGGAGGAGGAAGCGGTCATCATCGCCGCCAATCTCCATCTGAACTACGCCCTGCAGGTGCTGGGAGCAGCAGGGGAGGGCGGTCGGCCATGAAGAATCCCTTGCGCTACCAGATTTCCGAATACGACTGTGGCCCCACCTCCCTGCTGAACGGCATTTCCTACCTCTTCGAGCGGGAGGAAATACAGCCGGAGATACTCAGGAATATCATGCTCTACTCCCTGGATTGCTATGGCAAAGGGGGCATCCTGGGGAAAAGCGGCACTTCCCGCATGGCCATGATGTTCCTTTCCCGCTGGCTCTGCGGAGTGGGCAAGGCGGGCATCCTGCCCATCGAGTGCCATTACCTCTCGGGCAGGTCCGTCTATCTGGGCAGCGAAAGCCTGATAGATGATGCCCTCTGCCGGGGCGGCGCCGTGGTGATACGGCTCTACATGGACGGGGAGCACTATGTGCTGCTGACGGGGAAAGAAGGGGAGAAAATACAGCTTTTCGACCCCTACTACATGGAGGAACTGCCCTTTGGTGAGGGCATAGAGTGCGACTTTGCTCACCCCAGGGAGTATAACCGCCTGGTGCCTGCCTGCTGCTTCAACCGGGAGGGGGAACTGCCCTACGCCCTGGGGAAGATGGAGGAGAGGGAAGCGGTGCTCATCTTCGACACCCGCACCAAGCGCACCCCGGAGCGGACCATTGAGTATTTTATCTGAGGAATGAAGAAAGCAAAATAAAACCTATTGACATGATAGGTGTAATGGTGTAACATTAACCCATCGTCCAAAGACGGAGGGACTGACTGGAAGAACCAGAGGTCTTGCGCAGGATTATTTCCTGTGCAAGGCCTCTTTTTGTTTGATATGCAGGAAGGATGTGTCTGCCATGTGTTGTTGTTGCAGTTTCAGGGGAGAATTCATCATCAGGTACAAGTCATCTCTTAGGAGGGATTTTCATGATTGCCGCCCAGGAAAGCATGACCGCCAAGCTCTGCTCCTTTGCCAGAGCCTACCATTCCATGCTGGGAAAGAACAAGATTTTCGATGATTACCTGGCCTATGACATCATTGGCAAGGATGAGTATGACAAAATAGGGGACCTTTTGAAGGGGCAGGCTGAAGCCGCCCATCATAAACCCATGTATGGTTTCGAGAGCCTGCAGGCTTTCAACGAGATGGACAGGTACTTTTCCCCTATTGCTCTTTCCCGGGTGGCCTTTGCCGAGCGGGCGCTGGAAAGGTTCGCCGGCAGGCAGCGGGCCTGCCAGTATGTCATCTGCGGGGCGGGGATGGATACCTTTGCCTTCCGCAATTCCGATGAGGCGGTGCAGGTCTTCGAGCTGGATCATCCGGACACTCAGGCCTACAAGCTGCGGCGCATACACGAGCTGCGCTGGAAGATTCCCCAAAATGTTCACTATGGGGCTATAGATTTTGAAAAGGAGGATTTGGGCAGGACGCTCCTGCACAGCGGCTACAGCCCCCATGTGCCCACTTTCTTCTCCCTGCTGGGTGTTTCCTACTACCTGACAGGGAAGGCTTTCAGAGATTTCGTGGGCAGTGTCAGCGCCTTGTCTGCGGCAGGCAGCCAGTTTGTGCTGGACTTCCCGGATGACAGCACCTTTGAGGATGCTTCTTCCGGGGTGGGGCGGCTGGCAGAGCTTACGGAGCAATTAGGGGAGCCCATGGGGCATGGGTATTCCCTTGAGGAAATGCGGGAGATTCTTTCGGCGGAGGGGTTTGTGATCCGCACCCATGAAACTCCTGATGACATACAGCGGCATTTCTTTGCAGGCCGCACAGACCATCAGCAGGCAGCGGAGCACATCCACTTCCTGCTGGCAGAGAAACAGGGACATTGAGAAAGGGATTGATTTTATGAGCCAGGCATCTTTTGATACTTTGCTGATTCACGGTGGCATTGATGGCGACAAGCACACGGGGGCCGTCACAGTGCCCATTTACCAGACTTCCACCTTCCAGCAGGACGGGCTGGGGGAGCTGCGGGAGGGCTGGGAGTACAGCCGCACCGGCAATCCCACCAGGGCGGCGCTGGAGAGCCTTATCGCCCAGCTGGAGGGCGGGGCGGCAGGTTTTGCCTTTGCTTCGGGCATGGCGGCCATCACGGCGGTGCTGAGCCTGTTCAGGAGCGGGGATAAGATTCTCCTGTCCAGCAATGTGTACGGCGGCACTTTCCGGGTGCTGGACAAGGTGTTTTCCCACTTTGGCCTGAGCTATGCCCTGGAGGATACGGGCAATCTGGTGACCTTGGAGGAGAAGTTCACCCCTGAGGTGAAGGCCATCATCATCGAAAGCCCTGCCAATCCCCTGCTGTCCATCACGGATATCAGGGCGGTGGCAGAGCTGGCCCACAGGTATGGGGCCTTGGTCATTGTGGATAATACCTTTATGACCCCGTATTTGCAGAAGCCCTTGGCCCTGGGGGCGGATATCGTGGTACACAGCGCTACCAAGTATCTGGGCGGGCACAGCGATCTGGTGGCAGGCCTGGTGGTGCCCAAGACCAAGGAACTGGCTGAGCAGCTGGCCTTCATCCAGAACAGCACCGGCGGCGTGCTGGGGCCGCAGGATGCGTTCCTGCTGATTCGCGGCATCAGGACATTGGGGGTGCGGCTGGACCGCCACACGGAGAATGCCAAGTATCTGGCCGAGTGGCTGGAGGGCAGCCCTGAGGTGAAGAAGGTCTATTATCCGGGGCTTACCAGCCACAATGGCTTTGAGGTTCATCAGCAGCAGGCCAAGAATGGCGGGGCCATGATTTCCTTCGAGCTCACGGAAGGACATGAGGTAGGGAAGTTCTTCAAGGCGCTGGGGCTTATTGCTCTGGCAGAGAGCCTGGGGGGCGTGGAGAGCCTGGTTTGCCATCCTGCCACCATGACCCATGCGGCTATCCCCAGGGAAACGCGGGAGAAGGTGGGCATCACGGATAATCTGATTCGCTTCTCTGTGGGCATTGAGGATAAGGGGAATCTGCTGCAGGATCTCAATCAGGCCATAGAGGCAAGCAGACGGTAGCATGCTAAGGCGTCCGGGACACAGGCACAGCAACGCTGCACTTGAATTCTTCTCTGCGGCAAGAATTCACCCGTTTCGCTTATGCTGTGCCTGTGCCCCTCACTTACGAGACTTACAGAACAGGAGAGAAAAGCCACCATGAGATATTTCAAATCCATGCAGGAGCTCATCGGGCATACGCCGCTCGTTGAGCTGACACATTTCAAATTGCCGGAGGGCGTACGGCTTTTTGCCAAGCTGGAGCTGTGGAACCCGGGGGGCAGCGCCAAGGACCGGGTGGGCAGGGCCATGATTGAGGCGGCGGAGCAGGATGGCTCCCTGCAGCCGGGGGGCACCATCATTGAGGCTACGGCGGGCAATACCGGCCTGGGGGTGGCTTTTGCGGCGCTGAACAGGGGCTATCGGGTGATTTTCGTGGTGCCGGAGAAGTTCTCCGCCGAGAAGCAGACCCTGATGCAGGCCCTGGGGGCAGAGCTGGTGCATACGCCGCGGGCAGGGGGGATGCTGGGGGCGGCGGCGAAGGCTGAGGAGCTGCGGCAGGAGATTCCCGGAGCCATTACTTTGAAGCAGTTTGAGAATCCTGCCAATCCCCGGGCCCATTATGAGACTACGGGGCCGGAGATTTATGAGGACTTGGACGGGCAGGTGGATTATCTGGTGTCGGGAGCCGGCAGCGGCGGCACCTTTTCCGGCATTGTGAAGTATTTGAAGGAAAGGAATCCCGCCATCCAGGGGGTGTTGGCTGACCCTTATGGTTCCATTATCGGGGGCGGGGAGCATGGGGACTATGAGATAGAGGGGATTGGCAATGATTTCATCGCAAAGACCATGGATACCTCCCTTATTGACAAGGTTTATAAGATCACGGATGAGGAGGCTTTCCAGGCGGTGCGCCGTCTGGCTCTTAAAGAGGGAATCTTCGCCGGTTCTTCCAGCGGCGCGGCCCTGGCCGCTGCTTTGAAGCTGGCCGCAGAGGTTGGGCGGGGAAATATCGTGGTGCCTGTCATAGACAGGGCGGAACGGTATTTCAGCAAGAAGCTGCTGGGTTAAGGAACTGTTCATAAATAAATTTTAGATTTGACTTGTCTAAATCTCCATATGCGTTGTTGTCGTCAGTCGACATAGCACCGCTATGCCTCCTTCCTCCGCCTAGCCTATGGAGATTTATCCTGCGTCCTATCTTAAAATTTATTTATTGCCAGTTCCTGATGGAAAGGGTGATTGGATGTCGTATCGCGTAGCTTTTGCTTCCAGCGATGGGGCAAAGATAGACAGGCACTTCGGCGCTGCGGAGGGGTTCGTCATTCTGGAGGTGCAGGAGGACGGCTCTTATCTTGAGGTGGAGAAGCGAGCGGGGCACCCACCCTGCCGTCACGGCTTTCACCATGAGAAAGCCATGCGGGAGGCGGTGCAGAATTTATCTGACTGCCTTTATGTGGCTGCCGAGGCCATTGGGCCGGGAGCCCAGAAAGCTTTGGAAAGGGAAGGAGTCCTGCCGCTGGAGGTGCAGGAGATAACCATAGAGGAAGCTGTCCGCCAGATACACAAGTATCAGGTGAACAAGGAAAGAGCGAGTGTGAAGTATTGAAGGGGGTACCCCTATGGACAAGGAGAGAGTGCGGGAGCTGCATCCCTGCTTTGGGGCGAAGCAGAACCGGGGGCGGATCCATCTGCCGGTGGCGCCGGGGTGCAATCTGGAGTGCCGCTTCTGCGACAGGAAGATAAATGAGGAGGAGAATCGTCCGGGGGTAACTGCCAGGGTGATACAGCCGGAGGAAGCCGTGACCTATGTGGAGCGGGCTTTGAAATTCTGCCCGGAGCTCAGTGTCATCGGCATTGCCGGGCCGGGGGACACCCTGGCCACGGATAACGCCCTGAGGACCTTCCGCCTGCTGGGAGAGAAATTCCCCCAGCTGCTGAAGTGCATGAGCACCAACGGCCTGCTGCTGAATGAGCGGGCACAGGAGGTCATCGAGGCGGGCATTGATACCCTGACGGTGACGGTGAATGCTGTGGATCCTGCCATCGAAGCGAAGATGATAAATGGTCTGGTCTATCATGGCAAGCGCTATGAAGGCGAGGAGGCCGGGCGCATCATCATCGAAAATCAGCTCGCCGGCATCCGCAAGGTGGCTGCCGCCGGGGTGACGGTCAAAGTCAACACGGTACTGGTCAATGAGATCAACCGTTTCCATATAGGGGCCATAGCCAGGGCTGTCAAGGAAGCAGGGGCGACGATTTACAATATCATTCCCCTGATACCCCAGCATGACCTGAAGGATTGCGAGGCCCCATCTTGCGTGGATCTGTCTGTGGCCCGGGCAGAGGCGGGGAAGCATATTGATGTCTTCCGCCACTGCCAGCACTGCCGGGCGGATGCCGTGGGCATTCCGGGCAAGAATAATTTCAGCAAGGAGGTTTATGGGGGACTGCCCCGGGTAAAGGATACTTTTTCGCATGGCTGATGATTGGATAAGGAGAGATTGAGATGGCTAAGGCGTTACGACAGATTGCAATATACGGCAAGGGCGGCATTGGCAAGTCCACCACTACCCAGAACCTTACGGCGGGACTGACGGAGCTGGGAAAGAATGTCATGGTGGTGGGCTGCGACCCCAAGGCGGATTCCACCCGCCTGCTCCTGGGGGGGCTGGCCCAGAAGACCGTGCTGGACACCCTGCGGGACGAGGGTGACGAGGTGGAGCTGGACAGCATCCTGAAGACGGGCTTTGGCGGCACCCGCTGCGTGGAGTCCGGCGGCCCGGAGCCGGGGGTGGGCTGCGCCGGACGCGGCATCATCACTTCCATCGGCCTCTTGGAGCGCCTGGGAGCCTATACCGATGACCTGGATTATGTCTTTTACGATGTGTTGGGGGATGTGGTCTGCGGCGGTTTCGCTATGCCTATCCGCGAGGGCAAGGCCAAGGAAATCTACATTGTGGCCAGTGGCGAGATGATGTCCCTTTACGCTGCCAACAATATTTCCAAGGGCATTTCCCGCTATGCAGCTAAAGGCGGCGTGCGCCTGGGGGGCATCATCTGCAACAGCCGCAATGTGGACAGGGAGATTGAGCTTTTGCGGGCCTTTGCAGAGGAGCTGGGCACCCAGCTGATTCATTTCGTGCCCCGTGACAATGTGGTGCAGCATGCCGAGATCCACAAGGAGACCGTCATCCAGTACAAGCCCCAAGCCAAGCAGGCAGACGAGTACAGGCAACTGGCCAGGAAAATCGAGGAAAATGAGATGTTCGTCATTCCCAAGCCCATGACCCAGGACCGGCTGGAGGAAATCCTGCTGGAATACGGCCTCATGGACAATGTAGAGGACGACTACCGCATCTGACAGGGAGGGGAGAGCTTATGCCAAAAAAAATCAACCTGGACATTGCCTCCGTAGAGCAGCGGGAGCAGCGCCTGGGCACTATCATCGCCTGGGACGGCACCACGGAGGACTTGCACAAGCAGTCCAGCTATGAGCTGAGAGGTCAGCGGGAGCGGGGCACAGGCTGCGGGGGGAACTGCCGCCTGTGCGAGCTTCAGGGGCCTTTTACCCAGGGGTCTGTCTGCAGCGAGCAGATGGTGGAGTGCCAGGCGGGCAATGTCCGTGATGCAGTGCTCATCCAGCATGCCCCCATCGGCTGCGGCGGTGGGCAGGTGCCCTACAATAACATCTACCGCAACGGCCTGGCCATGCGCGGCTTCCCGGTGGAAAACATCCGCATCATCAATACCAACCTCTTGGAAAGCGACATGGTCTTCGGAGCAGCCGACAAGCTGCGCCAGTCCATTGACGATGCCTACGAGCGCTACCGGCCCCAGGCCATCTTCGTGGCTTCTTCCTGCGCCACGGGCATCATCGGCGAGGACATAGAGAGCATAACCGACGAAAAGGAGGCGGAGCTTGGCATCCCCGTAGTGCCCCTGGCCTGCGAGGGTTTCCGCTCCAAGCACTGGAGCACAGGCTTTGACGCCACCCAGCATGGCATTCTCAGGCAGATCGTGCGGAAGAATCCCAGGAAGAAGCAGGAAGACTTGGTGAATGTCATCAATCTCTGGGGCTCTGATGTGTTCAGCCCCATGCTGGCCAAGCTGGATCTCAGGGTGAACTATGTGGTGGATCTGGCTTCGGTGGAGGAACTGGCCCAGATGTCTGAGGCAGCTGCCACCGTGGGCTTCTGCTATACTTTGTCCTCCTACATGGCGGCAGCTCTGGAGCAGCACTTCGGGGTGCCGGAGGTAAAGGCGCCCATGCCCTACGGCTTTGCAGGCACCGATGCCTGGCTGCGGGAGCTGGCAAAGGTCACCCATCGTGAGCATCTGGTGGAGAAATTCATCCAGGAGGAACACGCCCGGGTGAAGCCCAAGGTGGAGGAACTGAAGCAGAAGCTGAAGGGGGTCAAGGGCTTTGTGGCCACCGGCTCCGCCTATGCCCACGGCCTGATTCAGGTGCTTCGGGAGCTGGATGTAGAGGTGGATGGTTCTCTGACCTTCCACCATGACCCGGTGTACGACAGCGGCGACCAGCGGGAGGACTCCCTGGGCCACCTCAACGAGCACTATGGCCAGGTGAAGCATTTCCATGTGTCCAACCGCCAGCAGTACCAGCTTTACGCTTTCCTGCAGGAGAACAAGCCGGACTTCTTGCTGATCCGCCACAACGGCCTGGCCCCCCTGGCCTCCCGCCTGGGCATTCCCTCTGCTCCTCTGGGAGATGAGCACATTGCCGTGGGCTATGACGGCATCGTGAATCTGGGAGAGACCATTCTGGAAATCCTGGCCCACAAGAAATTCCACGATGATATCAAGCAGCATGTGAAGCTGCCCTACAAGAAGTGGTGGCTGGAGCAGAAAGATGCCTATGTGCTGGCCCGCCATCCGGAACTGGTGAAGTTCGATGAGGAGGAGTACCGGGCAGAGCAGGAGAGAAAGGAGGCAGCCCATGCCTAAGATCAAGCAGGACAAGAACGGACAGACAAATTCCATCAGCCAGGTGCGCTACGGCTGCGCCCTGGGGGCCATGCACTCCGTCAGTGCCATTCCGGGAGCTATTCCCATCACCCATTGCGGCCCCGGCTGCGTGGACAAGCAGTACATGAGCCTTTCCTTTTACAACGGCTATCAGGGAGGGGGCTACTCCGGCGGCGCAGTGCCCCCCAGCTCCAATCTCCAGGAAAAGGATGTGGTCTTCGGTGGGGCAAAGCATCTGGAGCAGCTGATAGAGGCTTCTCTCAAAATCATGGACGCCGACCTCTTCGTGGTGCTCAACGGCTGCATACCCGAAATCGTAGGTGACGATATAGGCGCTGTAGTGGCCCGTTATCAAGAAAAGGGAGTGCCCATTGTTTCGGCAGAAACCGGGGGCTTCAAGGGCAACAACTTCACAGGACACGAGATAGTCACCGAGGCCATCATAGAGCAGTATGTGGACAAGTATGCCGACAAGAGCAAGAAGCAGAAGGGCCTCATCAATGTCTGGTCGGAGCTGCCCTTCCAGAACACCTTCTGGCGGGGAGATCTGACGGAGCTGAAGCGCATCCTGGAGGGGGCGGGCTGGCAGGTGAATATCCTCTTTGGCTATGGCTCCAAGGGGGCAGCCGAATGGCTCACCATACCAAATGCCGAGTTCAATCTGGTGGTAGGCCCCTGGCTGGGGCTGAAGACAGCCAGGCTGCTGGAGAAGAAATACGGCCAGCCCTATCTGCACCTGCCGGTGCTGCCCATCGGTGCCAAGCAGGCAGGGGAATTCCTCCGGGCCATTGCCGCCTTTGCCAAGGAAAACGAAGTGCAGAAGACGGAAGCCTTCATCAGGCAGGAGGAAAGGGAGTATTACTACTATCTGGAATACTTCACGGACTTCTACGCCGAATACTGGTGGGGGCTGCCCGCCGCCTATGCGGTGGTCAGCGACGCAGCCTACAATCTGGCCCTCAACAAGTTCCTGGTGAATCAGCTGGGCCTTATTCCCGCCAAGCAGATCATCACCGACCACACCCCGGAGAAGTACCAGGAAGCCATTCGGGAGCAGTACAGGCAGCTGGCAGAGGATGTCAGCGCCGAAGTGGAGTTCGTGGAAGACGGCTACATTGTAGGCGAGCTCCTGAAGCAGCAGGACTACGGCCACAAACCTCCCGTCATCTTCGGCACCAGCTGGGAGCGTGACATAGTCAAGGAGCTGAAGGGACATATTGTAGAGGTTAGCTATCCCGTGTCCTATGATGTGGTGCTGAACAAGACCTACATCGGCTACCGTGGAGCCCTGACCCTGCTGGAAACAATCTTCACCACAGCCATCAGCAAATCGGCTTAATAATGAGAGTTCACCCTGACAGGGTGGACTTTTTTCTTTTGGGGAAGGAATTTCAGTTGACATCTTTACAGATAATATGTTAGTGTATAAAAAACCTAGTAACTAACTATGCTTTGGAATTATACTTTAGACAAACACAAGGGAGGCTTTACCATGGAAAGACAAGCATTTGGCCATTTCAGCAACAACCTCCAGCACGATATGCGCATCCGAATCTATGGGCAGGGGGGAGTGCCTGTACTGGTATTCCCCACCCAGGATGCCATGTGTGACAACTTCGAGAACTTCGGCATGATAGACACCCTCTCGGACTATCTTGAGCAGGGGCGCATTCAGCTTTTCTGCGTGGATACGGTGGATACGAAAACCTGGTCCAATGTCTGGGGTGACAAGGAATGGCGGGCAGGACATCAGGAGGCCTACTACAGGTATATCATCGAGGAAGTCCTGCCCCTCATCAGGGAGCGCAACCATTCCGGCCGGCTGCCTGTGGCTGCAGGCTGCAGCCTGGGAGGACTTCACGCCGCCATTGTCTTTTTGCGCCGCCCGGAGCTTTTTTCCGGCCTGCTTTCCCTTTCCGGGGTTTACGATGCCAAATACTTCTTTGACGGCTGGCTGAATCCCACCCTCTATGACAATTCCCCCATTGATTTCCTGGCGAATATGGAGCCGGACCATCCCTACATACAACAATATAACGAAAAGCCCCTGATTCTCTGCGTAGGCCAGGGAGCCTGGGAGGACGAGGGACGCCGCACCACCGCCATCATGCGGGACATCTTCGAGGCCAAGGGCATTCAGGGTACCGTGGATTTCTGGGGCTATGATGTGGATCATGACTGGGGTTGGTGGAAGCAGCAGATACGCTACTTCCTGCCCCGTTTTGTGGATTGAACTGAATTTGGAGGTTTTTTTTAGTGAATTTCGTATACATTTCACCCCAATTTCCCAAGCATTACTGGAATTTCTGCGACAGGCTGAACAAGAACGGGGTGACGGTGCTGGGCATTGGCGATACGCCTTATGATGATTTGTCCGAGGAGCTGAAGGGAGCACTGACGGAGTATTACTTCGTCCCCGACCTCTCCGACTATGATACGGTGTTCAGGGCAGTGGCCTTCTTCTCCTTCAAATACGGGAAGATTGACTGGCTGGAGTCCAACAACGAATTCTGGCTGGAGCAGGATGCCCGTCTCCGCACGGATTTCCACATCACCACCGGAGAGCAGTATGAAAACATCGGCCGCATCAAGCACAAGTCTGCCATGAAGGCCTACTATGCCAAGGCAGGGGTGCCCACCGCCCGCCTGTCTAAGGTGACGGATTACGCAGCTGCCCAGGATTTCATCGGCCAGGTTGGCTATCCCGTTATCGTAAAGCCGGACACCGGGGTAGGGGCTACCGATACCTACAAGCTGGAAAATGACGCCGACCTTGATCGCTTCTTTGAGGAGAAGCCGGAGGCTCCCTATGTGATGGAGGATTTCATCACGGGTGATATCTGCTCCTATGATGCCATTTTGGATAACGAAGGCAATCCTCTGCTGGAGTCCATGACTGTCTGGCCTCCTTCCGTCATGGATATCGTAATCCAGCAGCTTGACCTGTCCTATTACACCGTAGACCATGCCCCCGAAGCCTTGAAGCAGGTGGGCCGGGCTACGGTGAAGGCCTTCGGGGTGAGGAGCCGCTTCGTGCATCTGGAATTCTTCCGCCTGACCAAGCCAAAGCAGGGACTGGGGGAAGTAGGAGATTTCGTGGGCCTTGAGGTGAATATGCGCCCTGCCGGCGGCTATACCCCGGATATGATTGACTTCGCTCACTCTACGGATGTATACCAGATTTGGGCGGATATGGTGACGGACAATGTGCGGAAAATCCCCGACAGCGGGGAGCACTGCTACTGCGTCTACGCCAGTCGCCGTGACTGCCACCGCTACGCCCACAGCCATGAGGAGATACTTGAGCGCTACGGTGAAGATATCGTGATGTGCGAGCGCATGCCGGAGATGATGGTGCCCCAGATGGGCAACCAGATGTATACCGCCAAAAGGCCGGACTATGAAGCCACCATGGAATTCATCCGCTTCGTGCAGGAGCAGGTTTGAAGCAGATTCCACACAGAGAGCATAAACAAACTGCCATTTAGGGGAGAAAAACATGAAAGATATACCTGCGGAAGTCCTAAGCTATATTATGGAGCTATTGCGCGAGCTGTACTTTGGGGAAGTGGTGCTCATCGCCCAGAACGGTGTCCTCATACAGGTGGAGCGCACGGAGAAGATGCGGGTACACCCCTGGACTGGCATAGCAAAGCCCCGCCCCTGGACGGCGGAGACAGAGAAGAACCTCAGAAAGACCATTGAGCGCGAGCTCCAGAGCCTTTACTTCGGCCGCCTGGCCATCGTGGTGAAGCAGGGCAATGTCACCCACTTCGACAGGCTGGAGAAGCAGCGGTTCATGGACGGGGACGGGATCTGATCAACACGCCCAAGGGAAAACATAGAAAAAAAGGCCTCCCTGTGCTAGAATTTAGGCATAGGGAGGCTTTTCGCTATTATCAGAATAGAAGCTGCAGGGAGGTGGCAGACATGGAGATGAAAAAAATGCGCAGGGCCATGCCCATAGGGGTGGATGATTTCAGTGAGCTTATCACCAAAAACTACTGCTTTGTAGATAAGACCCGCTTTATCCAGGAAATACTGGAGGGCCATAGCAAGGTCACCCTTATCACTCGTCCCCGCCGCTTTGGCAAGACGCTGAATCTGTCCATGCTGAGGTACTTCTTCTCCATAGAGAATGGGGCCAAGAACCGGGAGCTTTTCGCAGGGCTGGATATTGAGCGGGCCGGGGAAAAGTATATGGCCCAGCAAGGCAGCAGGCCGGTGGTGTTCTTGAGCTTGAAGGATGTACAGGCCAGGGACTTTGCAGGACTTCTGGAGAAAATGGCCGAGCTGATGGGGCAGATTTATGGCCGTGAAGGATACTTGCAGGATAGTGATGCCCTTTCTCCCCAGGAAAAAAAATACTTTGCTGCCGTGCTGGATGAGGCATGCACTCCGGGCAAACTGCAATCTGCCTTGGCAACCCTGGTCAAAAACCTCAAGAAACACCATGGCCAGAATCCGGTGCTGCTCCTTGATGAGTACGATGCACCTATTATATGTGCCTGGGAGCGGGGCTATTACGATGAGTGCATAGACTTTATGCGGGGCTTTTTAAGCGAGGCGCTGAAGACTAATGAGGCTTTGGACTTTGCAGTGCTCACTGGGGTGACCCGCGTCTCGAAAGAAAGCATCTTCAGTGGCCTGAATAACCTCCGCGTCTGCTCTGTGCTCAGTGAGCGCTACAGTGATATTTTTGGCTTTACCCAGGAGGAAGCAGATCGGCTGCTCACCATGTGCGGGCTGGAGGCGAGAAGTGCCGACCTCAAGAAGTGGTATGATGGCTATCTCTTTGGCAGTACGGAAATCTACAACCCTTGGTCGGTGATTAGCTTCATCGACAATGATTGCAAGTTCCAGCCTTACTGGCTCAATACTTCCGGCAACAGCATCTTAAAGGCTCTGCTGGCCCGTATCGATGCCCGCAAGGAGGCGGATTTGCTTGGCCTGCTGCAGGGCAAGACCTTGAGTGCGCCGGTCAGGGAAAATATCATTTACGCCGACCTGCACTCTGACCGTGGGGCTATTTATATGATGCTTTTGACCGCCGGCTATCTGAAGGCGGTGAAGACATGGAAGGACGACAGGCACAAGGACTGGGCCAGCCTGCAGATACCGAATCTGGAAATCAGCTGTGCTTATGAGGATGAGATATTGGAAAACATCGTCCCACATCAGGGTCAGATTGTCCTGATGGACATGATGGAGGCCATGACAGGAGGGCGGGGCGAGGATTTTGCCAAGTATCTGGCGGAGCTGCTGCGGGACTTTGTCAGCTTCCACGACAGCAGCCACAACCCTGAGAGCTTTTACCACGGCCTCCTGCTGGGGCTTTCCGTCTGGCTGGAGGGGCGGTACCGGGTGGTGTCGAACAGGGAAAGCGGTTATGGCCGCTTTGATATCGCCTTTTTTCCGGTCAAAGAAAACCTGCCTGGTATTATCCTGGAACTGAAGACCGTCAAGGAAGAAGCGGAGATGGAGGCGGCGGCCCAAGGGGCACTGGCGCAAATCGAGGAAAAGGATTATCCTGCGGAGCTGTCCCGTCAGGGGGTGAGGTCGGTATGGAAGTACGGCATTGCCTTCTGTGGGAAAAAGATGTGGCTGGCTCAGGGATGAGGGCACTGTAACTATCAAAAATGCAAGCTGCAGGGAGGTGGCAGACATGGAGATGAAAAAAATGCGCAGGGCCATGCCCATAGGGGTGGATGATTTCAGTGAGCTTATCACCAAAAACTACTGCTTTGTAGATAAGACCCGCTTTATCCAGGAAATACTGGAGGGCCATAGCAAGGTCACCCTTATCACTCGTCCCCGCCGCTTTGGCAAGACGCTGAATCTGTCCATGCTGAGGTACTTCTTCTCCATAGAGAATGGGGCCAAGAACCGGGAGCTTTTCGCAGGGCTGGATATTGAGCGGGCCGGGGAAAAGTATATGGCCCAGCAAGGCAACAGGCCGGTGGTGTTCTTGAGCCTGAAGGAAATACAGGGACCGGACTATGCCTTGATGCAGGAGTCTATGCAGGAAATGCTCAGGGGACTTTATGGTCAATTTCGTTACCTCTTGGATTCGCCTGCCCTGGCAGAGGATGACAAGCTGTTTTTCAAGCGGATCATAGACAAAAGCGCCAATCGAGGCGAGTCACAAATGTCCCTGAAGCTGCTGTTGTTTATGTTGTGCAAACACCATGGCCGTGAAGCTGTATTGCTGCTGGATGAGTACGATGCCCCCATTATCTCAGCTTGGGAGCGGGGCTATTATGATGAGTGCATAGACTTCATGCGGGGATTTTTAAGCGGAGCACTAAAAACCAATGAGGCTTTGGACTTTGCAGTGCTCACTGGGGTGACCCGCGTCTCGAAAGAAAGCATCTTTAGCGGCCTGAATAACCTCCGCGTCTGCTCTGTGCTCAGTGAGCGCTACAGTGATATTTTTGGCTTTACCCAGGAGGAGGCAGATAGGCTGCTCTCCATGTGCGGGCTGGAGGCGAGAAGCGCCGACCTCAAGAAGTGGTATGATGGCTATCTCTTTGGCAGTACGGAAATCTACAACCCTTGGTCGGTGATTAGCTTCATCGACAATGATTGCAAGTTCCAGCCTTACTGGCTCAATACTTCCGGCAACAGCATCTTAAAGGCTCTGCTGGCCCGTATCGATGCCCGCAAGGAGGCGGATTTGCTTGGCCTGCTGCAGGGCAAGACCTTGAGTGCGCCGGTCAGGGAAAATATCATTTACGCCGACCTGCACTCTGACCGTGGGGCTATTTATATGATGCTTTTGACCGCCGGCTATCTGAAGGCGGTGAAGACATGGAAGGACGACAGGCACAAGGACTGGGCCAGCCTGCAGATACCGAATCTGGAAATCAGCTGTGCTTATGAGGATGAGATATTGGAAAACATCGTCCCACATCAGGGTCAGATTGTCCTGATGGACATGATGGAGGCCATGACAGGAGGGCGGGGCGAGGATTTTGCCAAGTATCTGGCGGAGCTGCTGCGGGACTTTGTCAGCTTCCACGACAGCAGCCACAACCCTGAGAGCTTTTACCACGGCCTCCTGCTGGGGCTTTCCGTCTGGCTGGAGGGGCGGTACCGGGTGGTGTCGAACAGGGAAAGCGGTTATGGCCGCTTTGATATCGCCTTTTTTCCGGTCAAAGAAAACCTGCCTGGTATTATCCTGGAACTGAAGACCGTCAAGGAAGAAGCGGAGATGGAGGCGGCGGCCCAAGGGGCACTGGCGCAAATCGAGGAAAAGGATTATCCTGCGGAGCTGTCCCGTCAGGGGGTGAGGTCGGTATGGAAGTACGGCATTGCCTTCTGTGGGAAAAAGATGTGGCTGGCTCAGGGATGATGGTACTGCAACAAAATTTTCCCGGCTTTTTAAAAACCTATTGACATAGAGGGTGTAATGATGTAACATAAGGTCATGCCAAAGATAACCCATATCATACTTACAATTTAAAATGGGCTGACCAAAAAAATTGGAGGCTCCAGAAGCAAGACCCTTTGAAGGGAGCGCTTTTGGAGCCTCTTTCTATGCAAAGTGCGAAAGGGGATTTTACTATGAGCCAGTACAAATTTGAAACCTTGCAGCTTCATGTGGGACAGGAGCAGCCGGATCCGGCTACGGATGCACGGGCAGTCCCCATTTATCAGACTACTTCCTATGTTTTCCGCAACAGCCAGCACGCAGCTGACCGCTTTGGCCTGGCTGATGCAGGCAACATTTACGGCAGGCTTACCAATTCTACCCAGGATGTGCTGGAGAAGCGCATTGCCGCTTTGGAAGGGGGCAGCGCAGCACTGGCAGTAGCTTCCGGGGCAGCAGCCATCACCTACACCATTCAGGCGCTGGCCGGAAACGGCGGTCATATCGTAGCTCAGAAGACCATCTATGGCGGCACTTACAACCTGCTGGCCCACACTCTCCCCCAGTTCGGCGTGGAGGCTACCTTCGTGGATGCCCATAACCTCAGCGAGGTGGAAGGAGCCATTAAGGAGAACACCAGGGCTATCTATCTGGAGACTTTGGGCAACCCCAACAGCGACATTCCCGATATTGACGCCATCGCTGAGATTGCTCACAAGCACGGCCTGCCGGTAGTGGTGGACAACACCTTCGGCACCCCGTACCTCATCCGTCCCTTTGAGCATGGGGCAGATATCGTGGTACACTCCGCCACCAAGTTCATCGGCGGCCACGGCACCACCCTGGGGGGCATCATCGTTGATGGCGGCAAGTTCGACTGGAAGAAGAGTGGCAAGTATCCCGGCATCGCCGACCCGAACCCCAGCTACCATGGCGTATCCTTCTACGAGGCTGTAGGCCCGGCTGCTTTCGTTACCTACATCCGCGCTATCCTGCTCCGCGATGAAGGTGCGGCCATCTCACCCTTCAATGCCTTCCTGCTGCTGCAGGGTGTGGAGACCCTTTCCCTGCGCCTGGAGCGTCATGGTGAGAACGCCAAGAAGGTAGTGGAGTTCCTCAGCAAGCACCCCAAGGTAGCCAAGGTGAACCATCCTTCCCTGCCTGACCATCCGGACCATGCTCTCTATGAGAAGTATTTCCCCAATGGCGGTGCTTCCATCTTCACCTTTGAAATCAAGGGGGGCAAGGAAGCAGCCTGGAAGTTCATCGACAATCTGAAGATCTTCTCCCTGCTGGCCAATGTGGCAGATGTGAAGAGCCTGGTAATCCATCCGGCTTCCACCACCCACAGCCAGCTCACCGATGAGGAACTGGCAGACCAGGGCATCAGCCAGAGCACCATCCGTCTGTCCATCGGCACGGAGCACATCGACGACATCATCGCAGACCTGGAGAACGGCTTTGCAGCTGTTAAGTAAACATCAATAATGGTGGCAATCAGCCTTCCCCTTTGGGGAAGGTGCCCCGCAGGGGCGGATGAGGTGCGGCGTTTTAAGCTATGTCAGCTATGTAAGTCAGGTCCCATCCATCAGTCCTTTGGGTTGCTATCTAAACAGTTAGGAGGAAAATATATGGCGAAGATATACGAAAGCGTGGCAGAGCTCATCGGGGGCACGCCCCTGCTGAAGGCCAACAACTTCATCAAGGCCAACGGCCTGAAGGCAAATATCCTGGTGAAGCTGGAGTATCTGAATCCTGCGGGCAGCGTGAAAGACCGCATTGCCAAGGCCATGATCGAGGAAGCTGAGAAAGCAGGCAAGATCACCAAGGATACGGTCATCATCGAGCCTACCAGCGGCAATACGGGCATCGGCCTGGCCAGCTTTGCTGCCGCCAGGGGCTACAGGGCTATCCTCACCATGCCGGAGACCATGAGCGTGGAGCGCAGGAACCTTCTCAAAGCCTACGGGGCAGAGATCGTGCTCACCGACGGCGCCAAGGGCATGAAGGGAGCCATTGCCAAGGCCGAGGAACTGGCGAAAGAGACTCCGGGGGCTTTCATCCCCTCCCAGTTCACCAACCAGGCCAACCCTGCCGCCCATTTTGCCACCACCGGCCCGGAAATCTGGCAGGACACGGAGGGCAAGGTTGACGCCTTTGTGGCAGGGGTAGGCACCGGCGGCACCCTTACCGGCGTGGGCCGCTATCTCAAGGAGCAGAAAGCAGATGTACATGTGGTGGCGGTGGAGCCGGAGACTTCTCCCGTGCTCAGCAAAGGCCAGGCAGGCCCCCACAAGATTCAGGGCATCGGCGCAGGCTTCGTGCCGGAGACCCTGGACCAGAAGGTCTACGATGAGGTGCTGCCCATCGCTAATGAAGAGGCCTTCAAATACGGCAGGGAATTTGCCCACAAGGAGGGCGTGCTGGTAGGCATCAGCTCCGGCGCGGCTCTGGCTGCCGCCGTGCAGCTGGCAAAGCGCCCCGAGTTCGCGGGCAAGAACATCGTGGCGCTGCTGCCGGATACCGGCGACAGGTACCTGTCTACGGAGCTTTTTGCAGAGTGATTTGAGCATACAGGCCTTGCCGGCGCGGCGGGGCCTGTTAGTGGTTATAGAAAAAGTAAAATTAACGACAAATAGCCTTCCCCTTGAGGGGAAGGCTTGTGTGGTATTTCTAAAGACATTTGCTATCGCATACATAAGTATTGATGGGGGAATTTCTATGAAGGATTTTACATTGGAAGTGCATGGCTGTCATAGCTATGACTGTACGGGCGCCATTACGGAGCCTATCTATCTGTCCGCCACTTTCAGGCATCCGGCCTTTGGCCAGAGCACCGGCTACGATTACGGCAGGGTGGCCAATCCCACCCGTGATGCCCTGGAAAAGACCATGGCGAAGCTGGAGCAGGGGGGCCGCGCTTGGGCCCTTTCCTCCGGCATGGCTGCCATCAATCTGGTGATGCAGCTTTTCTCTGCCGGGGACCATGTGCTGATGTCTGAGGATCTTTACGGCGGCACGGTGCGGCTGGCAAGGGAAATCTACAGCCGTTACGGCATAGAATTCGAGTATGTGGACACCACAGACCTCGTCCTGACGGCGGCGAAAATCCGCCAAAGCACCCGTGCCATCTTCATAGAAACTCCCTCCAACCCCATGATGCTTATCAGCGATATCCGCAGCCTGGCAACTCTCGCCCATGAACGGGGCGCCCTGCTGGTGGCGGACAATACCTTCCTTTCGCCCCATTTCCAGAAGCCCCTGGCTTTGGGGGCGGATATGGTAGTCCACAGCGGCACCAAGTACCTCTGCGGCCACAACGATGTCATGGCAGGCTTTTTGGTTACGGCCCAGGGCAGGGAGGACATCGCAGAGCAGGTGGAGCTGCTGGTGAAGTCCGAGGGGCCGAACCTTTCCCCCATGGATGCCTGGCTCATGCTCAGGAGTCTCAAGACTTTGGGCCTGCGGGTGGAGAAGCAGGGGGAGAATGCCCTGGCCCTGGCCCGCTGGCTGCAGCAGCAGCCCCAGGTGACAGAGGTCTTCTATCCCGGCTTGCCGGAGCATCCCGGCCATGAGCTGCACAAGAGCCAGGCCACGGGCTTTGGGGGCATGGTTTCCTTCAAGGTGCAGTCCCCGGAGCTGGCCAAGGCAGCGCTGGGCAGGCTGCAACTCATTGCCTTCGCCGAGAGCCTGGGCGGAGTGGAGAGCCTGCTGACCTATCCCATTGCCCAGACCCATGCGGAGATGCCCAAAGAGCTCATGGAGAGGACGGGCCTTGATGACAGGCTGCTGCGCTTGTCAGTGGGCATCGAGGATGTGGAGGATCTGCAGGAAGATTTGCGGCAGGCATTGGAGGGATAAGCTATGGCGGATTTTGACAGACTGACAGACAGGCGGGGCACGGACTGTTTGAAATACGATTTTGCAGCCGAGCGGGGCTATCCTGCGGAGGTGCTGCCCTTCTGGGTGGCAGATATGGATTTCCCTGCCCCCGAGCCGGTGGTGAAAGCCTTGGAGCAGCGCGCCCGCCACGGCATCTTTGGCTATACGGACATCAAGGAGGACTATCGGGAGATTCTGGCCCGCTGGTTCCAGCGGCGCCACGGCTGGCAGATAGAGGGGGAGTGGCTTTCCATCACCCCGGGGGTAGTCTTCGGCATCTGCACCGCCATCCGCGCCTTTACGCAGCCGGGGGAGGGAGTGCTGATCTGCCCGCCGGTGTACTATCCCTTCGCCGCCTCCATCAAGGCCAACGGTCGCAAGCTGGTGGAAAGCCCGCTGGTGGAAAAGGACGGCCATTATGAGATTGACTTCCAGGACTTTGAGCAGAAAATCGTGGCCAATGAAGTGAAGCTCTTTGTGCTCTGCAGCCCCCACAATCCCGTGGGCAGGGTCTGGAGCCGTCAGGAACTGGAGCAGGTGGCCGCCATCTGCCAGAAGCATCAGGTGCTGGTGGTGGCAGATGAAATCCATCAGGACTTCGTGCGGCCGGGACACAGGCACACGGTCTTTGCGTCCTTGAGTGAGGAAGTGGCAGCCTTCACCATCACCTGCACCAGCCCCAGCAAGACCTTCAACCTGGCAGGCTTGCAGATCTCCCACATCTTCATCAGCAATGAAAGCCTGCGGCGCAGGTTCCGCCATGAGCTGGAAGCGGTAGGCTACGGGGAGCCCAACGCCATGGCAGAGGTGGCAGCCAAGGCCGCCTACAGCGAGGGCGAGCCTTGGCTCACGGAACTGCTGGCCTATCTGGAAGAAAATCTGCGCCGCACCCGGGCTTTCCTGGCGGAGCACCTGCCCCAGGTGAAGCTCATAGAGCCGGAGGGCACCTACCTGCTGTGGCTGGACTGCAGGGGCACGGGCCTTTCCCCTGAGGAACAGGATGAAGCCATCGTGCAACGGGGCAGGATCTGGCTGGATGAAGGCCGCATCTTCGGCAAGGGAGGCGAGGGCTTCCAGAGAATCAACATGGCCTGTCCCTGGGCCATTCTGGAAGAGGGCTTGAAGCGTCTGGCCTTTGCTTTGAAAAAATGATGGGGCTACGCCGATTTTTGATGAAGAAAGCCCACCGATTGGTGGGCTAGGGCGTGTGGCTTACCAGTTGGCTGGACGGTTGCTTGGGCTTCGGTTTATTGGCATCCGCATCCCTATTCGGCAGACGAGCAAAGAACATAAAGTCGTCCATTTTTATCTTTGATGGTGAGCCTACGACGGATGGACTCATCATCGGGAACGGTGATGTTCAATCGATGGGTTTTGTTGTTGATTTCGTAGATAAGGCCGCTAAACATGGTGGCGGGCAAGAGCAGCGGCACAGGAAAATTGGAGCGGTGGGCGATGATGCTCATATTGGAATAAATGAGGTCGCCCAACTTCAAAGCAGGAATCTCGTACAGAGCCCCGTTCGTCATGCCGCCCAAGCCGCCGAAGGGAACGGAGTTTCTCTTTTTGACAGCACCGAGTTTGCAAAGGCTTTCTTCGCCATTCATCCAAACGGGATAGACTGCACCAGTGTCAATCATGGCATCTAAGCCAAAGAAACTATCTAATGTAACCACGGGACGCTGGTATGTTTGGTCTAATTCCAATGTCATTTGTCTCATTTGTCGCCGCACCCCAAAATAAGCACCTGTCCGTAAGGAAATGTCTCCGGTGTGGTATATTTGGTGATTATGCCTTGGCCGCTGATTTGCATATCATAGAGTTCATCAGCGGTTTTGTCGGTGTACTTCACCACTGCTGAATGTACGCTGCCACCATTGCGTTCTACCTCACTCAGCCCCACCCACTGGTCGGGATATGTTTCCTGAATCTCTTTCCAGGTCATCCGCTTTGCCATGACTCATTCTTCCTTTCTGCAAATATTCACGCACTTCTTATCCTCATCATAGCGTGTTTCATTTCTGCTGTCAATCTTAAAGAGGCAAGGGATACTTCACGCTGAAATGATTGCATCACCTTGCTTGGCAAAGGAAAATTTATCATAAACCTATTGACACGGTAGGTGTAATGGTGTAACATAAGGTCATCGTCAAGAGAGACGAGGAACTGACTGGAACAACCAGAGGTTTTGCAAGAGGGAAAGGTACCCTCCTGCAAAACCTCTTTTTCTATTATGAGGAGGAAAATGAATATGAGCGAGAACAGGAAACAGCTGGTATTGGATGTACTTGACGGCAAGGAGAGGGAAAGGGTGCCTTCGGGCTTTTGGTTCCACTTTTTGGAGGATGAAATCCACGCCGATGCCTTTCGGCAGCCTGAGTTAGAGGAAAAGCTGCTGGCAGGGGAGCTTGATTATATAGAAGGTTTCAAGCCGGATTTCGTGAAGATCATGACGGATGGCTTCTTCCCCTATCCCAGGGAGGAACTGAAGCATATCCAGAGCGCCAAGGAGCTCTATGACATCGAGCCCCTGCCGGAGGATTCCCCCTACTTCAGCCAGCAGGTTGAGTACGCCAGGAAGGTCACCGGCAGATTGGGGGACAAGGTCGCTTCCTTCTATAACCTCTTTGCAGCAGGCACCATCCTGAAGTTCATGCAGCCCACCATCACAGAGGGAGAGGCGCTGGTGGACAGGCTCATCCAGGAGGACAGGGAGGCGGTGAAGCATCTCTTTGGAGTTATCTCCGGGGATGTGGCCAAGCTGGCCCGGCGGCTTATCCGCGAAGCCGGGGTGACGGGCATTTACTACAGCGTCCAGAATCTGTCAGGCGTATCTTCTTCCCGGGAGATTTACGAGGAAGTATTTGCCCCAGGGGAAAGGGCGGTGCTGAAGGCAGCTAATGCTGAGAGTGAGTACAACATCCTCCATATCTGCGGCTATGCCGGCCACCACAATCAGCTGGAATGGTATCAGGACTATCCAGCCAAGGCCGTGAACTGGGCGGTGGTAGTGGAGGGCGTGCCTTTGGAAGAAGGCAAGCAGCTCTTCCCCGGCAAGGCGGTGCTGGGTGGCTTTGCCAACAGCCTGGAAGGAGTGCTCTACCGGGGCACCAAGGCTGAGGTGCAGGCCGAGACCCGCCGCCTGGTGGAGAAAGCCGGCAGGAAGGGCGTCCTTCTGGGGGCTGACTGCACCGTGCCCCGTGATATTGACTGGCAGCGCCTGGACTGGGTGCGGGAGGCAGCGGTCTGAGCATTGTGAAATGCTGAAAAGCCTTCCCCAGAGGGGAAGGCCTGCTGACACTCTTTATGACGGTTACTGTAAATTTGGAAGGGATGGATGAAAATGAAATTCGGCAAATATATCAAGGCGCTTACGGTTTCGGCTCTGCTGGGGGCTTTGGCTATCACCGCGGCAGGCTGCGGCTCCTCTGCCAAGGCTGACGGGAGCGGGGAGAAGAAAATTATCACCGTGGCCCATACCAACTACTATGTGCCCTATGACTATGTGAATGAGCAAGGGGAGTCCGACGGCTTCGAGGTGGCGGTGATGAAGGAGGTGGAGAGGAAGCTGCCCCAGTACGAATTCAAATATGTGCCCACCTCTGACGATGATTTGCTCATTGGCGTGGAGTCCGGCAAGTACACCGTGGGCACCAAGGGCATCTGGATTACCGAAGCCCGGAAGAAGAAGTATGTCTTCCCCAAGAACAATATCGGCGCCAGCGTCATCGGCCTGGTCATCCGCAAGGAAAACGCCGGGGAAATCAAGGATCTGCCCTCCTTTGCCAAATTCAGCGGCAAGCTGGTGCCCATTGCCCCCCAGGATGCCCGCTACAGCGTCATTGACGGCTACAACAAGGAAAATGCCGGCAACGAAATCAAGCTGGTATCTTCCGAAGCCTTCCAGGTGTCAGATGCCTATTCCTGGGTGCTGGAGGGCCGCTATGATGGCTACCTGGAGGTGGAACTGAGCTACAAGAACAACATCGAGAAGGAGGACGCTCCCTATCATCAGTTCGCTGACCGCCTGACCTACCTGCGCTACAAGGGCATTCCCACCTATCCTATTTTCAACCGTGACCAGCAGCAGTTTGCTGACGAGTACGACAAGGCCATTGAGGAACTGCGCTCAGAGGGCAAGATTGCAGAGCTGGAGCAGAAGTATTTCGGCGAGAGCCTGAGCGCTTACTTGGAGAAATGAGAGGAAAGGCTGATGGCATATGGACACCCGTGCATTTGATTTCACCGTGATTTTCAGCGTGGTGCCGGCGCTGCTGTCTTATCTGGATGTGACCCTGGCGGTGGCTTTGGCCAGCATCGTCCTGGGTTCTCTCTGGGGGGCGGCTATCTCCGGGGCAAAGGTGGCAGGAGGGAAGGCGCTGCGGGGGCTGGCCCATGGCTACACCTATGTCATGCGCTGCACTCCTTCCATCGTGCTGCTGTTCATCGTCTTTTACGGCTTGCCCGTACTGGTGAGAGCTGTCAGCGGGGAGAATATCCACGACCTGCATCGGGGCGTCTTTGCCGTCATCACCTTTGCCCTGCTCTTTGGAGCCTATATCTCCGAAGTCTTCCGGGCTGCCTATCTGGCGGTGCCACGGGGACAGTACGAAGCGGCGGTGAGCATCGGCCTCAGCCCCGCCAAGGCAGTGCTGCATATCGTCCTGCCCCAGGCTGCCCGCATTGCCCTGCCGAATTTCGGCAACTCCGCCATCAATCTATTGAAGGAAGGTTCCCTGGCCTACACCATCGGCCTGGTGGATATGCTGGGGAAGGGCAATCTCATCATCGCCCAGAATTTCGGCGCCTATGGCATAGAGGTTTATCTGGCCTGCATACTGATTTATTGGGGGCTGGTGCTCCTGCTGGAGGCGGCCTTTGCCAGATTGGAACAGGTTCTGGGCCGGGGACAGCGGCAGGCTGCCAAGGCAGGCGAGGGGAAGTGGCTGGCAGGCTGGCAGAAAATAAGGTTCTGGGAAAAGGCAGAAAGGAGCGAAAGGCATGGACTTGAATATTGAATTCATGCAGGAAACCCTGCCCCTGGTGGCTCAGGGCATAGGGGTCACTTTGGAACTGACCCTGCTGTCCCTGCTGCTGGCTGCGCCCCTGGCCTTTTACTTCGCCCTGGCCAGGCTCAAGGAACTGCCCGTTATCTCACGGGCAGTGCGGGCTTATGTGTCCTTCGTGCGGGGCACCCCCATCATCCTGCAGATACTCCTGCTCTACAGCCTCCTGCCCAGCTTGCTGAATGCCGGGGTGCAGGCTCTGGGGCTTGACCTCAATGTCTTTGAGGCGGTGGATCCCTTCTATTATGCAGTGCTGATTTTCACCCTGAACACCCTTGCCCTGCTGACGGAAGTTTTCCGCTCCGCTCTGGGTAGCATCGGCCATGACCAGTTGGAAGCCGGCCTGGCTGCAGGGCTGACCGAGGGGCAGACCTATCGCTATATCATCATTCCTCAGGCGCTGGTGGTGGCGCTGCCTGCCCTGTGCAATATCACCGTCAATCTCATCAAAGGCACCTCCCTGGCTTTCCTCATGACCGTGAAGGATATCATGGCCATCGGCAAGGTGGCTGCCTCCTATGGCTACAACTATCTGGAGGCTTATCTGGATGTATTTCTGGTCTATATTGCGCTGTGCACTGCCATGCAGCTCTTGTTCCACTATCTGGAGCAGCGGCTGGGCAGATTCAGGCTGGCGGTTTGAGGGGGAGTTATCATGTTGATGAGCATCAGGAATTTGCAGAAGCGCTTCGGGGACAATGAAGTTTTGCAAGGGGTGAATCTGGATATTGAGAAAGGGGATGTGGTGGTCATTCTGGGCCCCAGCGGCAGCGGCAAGACCACTTTCCTCAGGAGCCTGAACTTCCTGGAGCGGGCTGACGGGGGTACCGTGGACTTTGACGACAGGCACTACGACCTGCAGGAGGTGAGCGACAGGCAGATTGCCGAGGTGCGGCAGAAAACCGCCTTCGTCTTTCAGAACTACAACCTCTTCGCCAACAAGACCGCCCTGGAGAATGTGACCCTGGGACTGACGGCGGGCAGGGGCGTGAAGAAGGAAGAAGCCCTGCGCATCGGCAGGGAGGCCCTGCAGAAGGTGGGGCTGTCCGACAGGGAGGCCTACTACCCGGCCCAGCTTTCCGGGGGACAGCAGCAGCGGGTGGGCATTGCCCGGGCTATCGCGGTGCGGCCCGAGGTGATTCTCTTTGACGAGCCCACCTCTGCCCTGGACCCGGAGCTGGTGGGAGAGGTGCTCTCCGTCATGCGTCAGCTGGCGAAAGAGGGCACCACCATGATTGTGGTGACCCACGAGATGAAATTCGCCCGGGAAGTGGCCAGCCATGTGGTCTTCATGGCTGATGGCAAAGTGGTGGAAGAAGGTTCCGCCGAGGAAATCTTCATCAAGCCCAAGGAGGAACGCACGCGAAAATTCCTGCAGAGGATACTGCCGGAGGAATATGAGGCGGCGGCCTTGATTTGAGACAAATGAAACAAGCCCTGACTGAGCGATGCAATGCCGCTCGGTCAGGGCTTGTCTTTTAGAGCAGGTCGCATAACTTCCTACCATAAAAGAAATCATGCGCCAGCTGATAGTATTCCTTCCAGAGGGGGAGGGTCTTGCAGCATGTCCGGCGGCTGCATTCGTAGTTTTCGTCTGCCATGCAGGCCACAGGGGAGAGGGAACCTTCCATCAGCTCGATGATTTCGCCTACAGTATATTCCTCCGGCTGGCGGCAGAGCTTGTAACCCCCGCCTTTGCCGCTGGCTCCTTGCAGGAATTTGCCCGCTACCAAATCTTTGACGATGATTTCCAAATACTTCTTGGAAATCTCCTGGCGGGCGGCAATCTCTTTCAAAGGCACATATCTGTCCTGACCGTTCTCTGCCAAGTCAAGCATGACACGCAAGGCATAACGCCCACGAGTGGAAATCATGTTATCAGCTCCTTTGCTTTTTACCTATTATACATTAGGGTTAATGGGTTTTCAATGAAATGAAAAAAGTTGAAGAAAATGTAAAAAAGGTGTTGACATATGCTGCAAGTGCG
This sequence comes from Pseudoselenomonas ruminantium, assembly GCA_015058655.1. GTDB lineage: Bacteria > Bacillota > Negativicutes > Selenomonadales > Selenomonadaceae > Selenomonas_B > Selenomonas_B ruminantium_C. The sequence continues at coordinate 460 of SVBX01000003.1, read as the reverse complement.
TGTATCATAATACAAGTCGCTAACGGGAACGGCAAGCACACTAAAGGGTTTCCTTCAATAAATATAAGCGCCTTGATTGGTAGCAAGAAATTGAAAAAGAAATTCAAAAAAAGTGCTTGACACTCCGAAAGAGACAGGATATAATAAATGAGTCGCTTCAAGAGAGCGGCACTTGAGAAATCAAGTTGTTCCTTGAAAACTAAACAATGCAAACGAAAACAATTTGTTTTCAAGCCAGATGTTAGTCAAACTTTTAGTTTGAATCAAAACATCGGTTGCACATCTAAAAAGATGAAGCTATGGTTGTTAAAGAAACCATACTGAATAGCAACTGTTAATTTCTTTAACTTAAATGAAAGAGCTGAATTAAGCTTTTCCAATACTTTATTGGAGAGTTTGATCCTGGCTCAGGACGAACGCTGGCGGCGTGCTTAACACATGCAAGTCGAACGGGACTGAT
>SVBX01000036.1 GCA_015058655.1 Pseudoselenomonas ruminantium | reverse complement strand
GATGATATCAGGGAACGCCTGCAAGCCGTTGGCCTCATGATGCAGGGCGGGAGCATCGTGGATGCCACCATCATCCAGGCTCCCAGCTCTACCAAAAACGCCAGCAAAACAAGAGATCCCGAAATGCATCGATCGATGAAGACGATGCCAATTGGCGAAGCACCATGATTGTTATAATCGATAAAGAAAAGTACAATTTGACATCCTTCGGCAAAGTAGAAGAAAATATCATTGAAGAGAGCGGCTCGGCGGCAAAAGAAGTGCAAAAGGTATTTGCGCAAATGCTGCCAAGAGCAATTCCAGGAAAATCCTTTGCCGAAATGTGGAATCTCCCGCCGGGGCAGAAGGAAGCAACCTTCTATCAGATGCTTTGGGATATGGGGCAGCTGGATGGATACAGCCTGTCCATGTTTGAGAACGAGAAGTTCAGCAGCAAGGAACTTCGGGACATAATCAATGTCATCACTGTTCGCTGTGGCATAATGCAGACAACGAAGGAAGACATGACGCTGTACTACATTGTGGGAGTCCTGCTTCGCAGCATATTCCGTGGCTATAAAGAAGTCACGGATATGATAGATGAATATTCCGGCATTGTCCGTGAATCTGAGAAGAACAAAAAGCTGGCCTCTGTGGCAGCATGGCAGAACAATCGGATTCTGGAGCTTGAGAAGCTGAATATTGAGAAGCAGGAAAAGCTCAATGAGTCCCAGCTTGAGATAGACAGGCTCAGGAAACAGCTGGCAGAGCAGGAAGCACAGATCAGGCATGACAGGGAACGCATTGCTATTCTTGAACAGGTGGCTGCCGAGGAGGAAGCCTACGAGGAAAGCCATGATCATGATGGCTTCATTATGCGCGGAGGAAATGCTCCATACGGTTCTGACAATGGAAGAGCTCGCAAAGCCTATGTCATAGTGTTTGGAGGGCCGGATAAATGGCAGAGCCAGGTGACAAGCCAGGCTCCGAATTATACCTGCATCAGCGTGTACAACAACACCTTCGATAAGAAGAAAATCAATGTGGCAGATGCTGTGGTGTTCAAGGCGGATTACCTTTCCCACAGGCAGTGGTATGCCATCCGTGACTACGCCAAGAAATGCGGGCGCAAGATAATCTATTGCCGAAACAACATCCCTATGATGTTTGCGCAGATTGAGAAGGCATTGAAATAGGCATCTTTATTATTGTGAAGAGGGAGACTGGATGATAACGGAATCTGAACTGAAGACCGGCGTTATCTTTGGTGATAATGAAAATCAGGAATATGTCTATATGCCTGGCAGCGAGATCGGCGTGGATAGTCCCATGTGCGTCTACGAGAGTGATGGCAGGCGATTGGATGTGGATCTAAATGAAGCTCTGCGGCTTATCCGAGTGCGGGCACTAAGGCATGCCAAGCATCCTGTGCTGGGCATAAGTTCGTGCTGAAGGGGGAGACATGTGAAGAAATCACTGGATATTGTATTGCTGCTGTTGTTTTTCCTGGAGTTAGGCGGCATGTTCCTGCCTGGTCTGGTTCATGAGCTACTGGGGTGTATTTTTCTTTTGCTGGTTGTTCTTCATAATGCAACAAACCGCAGTTTCTACCAGCATTTCCATGAAGGGAGAAACTCACCTCATAGATTGGTGAACAAGGCCAGCATATGCCTTTTTGCCGTAGGTCTCACCATGCTGGCGGTTTCTGGCATGGCTTTGTCCCGCAACCTCTTTTCATGGATACAATTTGGGGAGGCATGGAACTGGCGTTCAGTGCATTTGCTGTCAGCTGTTAGTGCACTGGTCTTGCTTTTCGTCCATCTGCTGTGCCATGCCAGAAGGTATATACGTGGACGGAAGTTCTTCATTGCTTCGGGAGCAGCCTTTGTCTTGGCCACCGTGGGGATTTTTGGCTTGCCATATCTTGATCGTTGGTTTCATCAGGTAAAGGTGGAGAAAGAAACCATCATACAAGGGGAGAAGGCCCAAGTATCCGGGCGAGTATTGACGGTGTATTTCAGCCGGGTAGGCAATACGGATTTTCCGCCTGGGGTGGATGCGGTATCCGGGGCTTCAATTATGAAGGACAAGGAGACTCTTATCGGCAATGCTGAAATGATCGCAGCCATGATTCATGATGCTGCCGGGGGTGATATTTATGCCATTCGCACCAAGGAAAAGTATCCTGCTGACTATGGTGCTACCACTAGGGTGGGCAGGAAGGAACTGGATGAGAATCTGGCTCCGGCGCTGGTGGGGCCGTTGCCTGAGCTGGCCGATTATGATGTGGTCTTTGTAGTGTACCCCCTTTGGTGGCACACCTTGCCTATGGCTGTCCAAGGTTTTTTGGAGCATTATGACTTGCATGGAAAAAGTATCATTCCCGTGGTAACCCACGGTGGTGGCGGGATAGGTGAGAGCATCGAGAAAATAAAAGAAACCACTGGGGCACAGCTCCCGGCGGAAATTCTTGACATCTATAGCAGCGATATCCCCTCTGCCAGACAGGATATAGCTGCATATTTGAAGCGGATGAAGCTTGATTAGTATTTGAAAGGTATAACTCTCGCTGACTGCGATTTCACGGGCATTGTCTTGAGCCGATATTGCAAGGGCAGAAAAATAGCCTCGCCGGAAATGGGGATCCGGCGAGGCCTTTCTCTTGTGTAGGAAGTATAGCACGGCAAATTGAGGGGACATAGGACATTTGTCCCATGGATAATGTATACATTATTTCGTTGTGACAGTAAATAGCAGTTCGTTTTAAAGATAGCTTATGGGATGACAATGGGATATGTGGTACAATTTTGTTAGAGCAAGCGTTCACCAGGTCGGGAAAGGATTTTCACACATGAAGCAGGATGAGGTTAGGAGATTACATGCCATAGTGAAAAGGCTGCAATCTGAGGAGGGCTGCCCCTGGGACAGGGTTCAAACTCATGAAAGTGTAAAGCCCGGATGTATCGAAGAAGCCTGTGAGGTGCTGGCAGGGATAAATATCCTCAGAGAGACCGGCAAGGCTGAGAACTTGAAGGAGGAGCTGGGAGATCTGCTGTTGCAGGTGATTTTCCATGCTTGTCTGGCAGAGAAAGAAGGATTGTTTGATCTGCAGGATGTGGCGCGTTCTGCCGCTGACAAGATGATTAGGCGGCACCCGCATGTATTCCATGAACCATTGCGTACATCGGAGGGAGAGCATATCACTGATTGGTCGGAGATCAAGAAGATAGAGAAAGCTGGCCGGGAATGGGAGGCGGATTACCTGCCGGAAGCACTGGAAGAGGGAAAAAGGCTTATTGAGCGTGCTGCCAGGCGCAAGGGAATAGCATTGACATCAGAAGGAAAGTCATAAATAGCCATGTGGCTTTGGCAGGTTAAGAGGATGGATTTTGTGCTGATGACGTTGAATTGGCTTGAACATAATTATGAGGTGATGAAATGCTGCATGAATGCAAAATAACTGTTTTAGAGACGAAGGTATTTCCAGATTACCAAGAAAAGTATCTCGCCAATCCTGAATCTGGGCCTTGCCCATGCTTTAAGGCTGGAGATACATTTCTCCTTAAAAGGACTCCAAAACAGGATGATTTCTACCATCTAATGAATGGAAAATTCTGTGGCGAGGCTTGGGATGCCATAAGCCGTTATGTTTACACCGCTCTGCAAGGCGGCTCCATCATGCACAAATGGACAAATGACGAGCGAATGATGATTGCTTGCTGCAATGATGGAACACGTCCAGTTATTTTCAAGATTGAGCGCATTGATATTCCAGAAACAGAAGATGATCGTGAATGGCTGGAAAGGCAAAACTTCAAAAATACTTCTGAGGATGCCTATACAGGTTGATTGATGAATCGTGGTTTAAAATAAGAGATATTTTCGTAGATTATGTGCAGGATGAAATCGGCCTGTTTTGAATGTGAGAGGGGATATTTTCATGAAGCAATACATAGTTGACGCTTTTACTGATAAACCGTTTTCAGGTAATCCAGCTGCAGTTTGTGTTATGGATTATTGGCCCTCTGAATCATCCATGATGAACCTTGCAATGGAAAATAACCTTTCTGAAACAGCTTTTATTGTCAAGGAGGAAAAAGGCTATCATCTTCGTTGGTTTACTCCAGGGACAGAAGTAGAACTTTGTGGTCATGCCACACTGGCATCTGCATTTGTCATATTGAATTATTACGAGACAAGCAAGGAAAGTGTTAAATTCAACACAATGAGCGGAGAATTAACTGTTGAATGTAAGGGTAACCTGTACGAGATGGATTTTCCTCGTTATGAGTTACGGGAAATCACTGTTACAAGTGATATGGAAGCTGCCTTTGGCATCCGTCCCCAGAAGGCGATACTTGGATTGGATCTGATTTGTGTCTTTGAAACAGAGGACGAAGTGCGTAAAATGCATCCAAATCAGGAAATGTTGAAAGGCATAGAGGGACGAATCCAAAATGCTACGGCAAAAGGATTGGAGTTTGACTGCGTTTCTCGAAGTTTTGCCCCAAAATTATCCATAACGGAAGACCCTGTTTGTGGTTCTGCTCATTGTCAGATTGCGGACTACTGGGCATCTCAATTACATAAAACTGTAATTGATGCGTATCAAGCATCCAAGCGAGGTGGTAATCTTCGCTGTGAGCTAAAGGAAAACAACAGGATTGCCATTAGTGGCTCTGCTGTAATTGTAGCAATTTCAGATATAGTTGCTAGGCTATAACGGGGGAGTATTTATGGAATTTGTTCCAAAAGAGGACTTGATGTGTAATGCTGAAGCATCTGTTGAAGGCAAGATAGTTCTCCATGGTCATATCCCTTTTGAAAATATTGACGGCAAGAAGTACCCGGCTTACAATGCAGCAAGTTACAGCCAAAACATTATTCGTAAGAATCTGCTTAATATATTTGAGAGTATCGAAGAAAAGGGCGAGTATGAGGTGGTAAAAGACGTTTATGTAGACCTGGGTGATACTATACTGGCTTCGGACATTTCACTGTTTCATAAACCTATACGATTAAGAGAAGATATTATAGATGATATCCCTATATTTGTTGCAGAGGTAGTATCACCATTTAATACCTTGGAAGACATTGAGAATAAGAAAGCTGTCTACGAATGTCATCCTAATATTGCGTATTGGCTCATTGATCCAGAGAATGCAATAATTACGGTAAATGTTTGGCGTAAGGGGAAATATACGGTTGATAAAGTCTACTCTAATTCAGATGAGGCGGTTATTTCCTTGCGTTTGTCTGAGAGAGAAGAAATATCAGTGCCAGTGAGAGAAGTGTTCGCTGGATTGGAGAAGACAGGAATTGAAACATGATGTGAGCAAGGATAAATGCATTTGTTGAGCAGGAAATGGAGAATTGAAGAGTAAGATGCAGAGTGATTCGCGGTTATACAATATCTTGTTTCCAATTTGGCTGTTCTATCTGATCCCCACTGGCATTTGGCTGATAATCTTTCCTGCCAATTTCATCATTGACAGCTTGGTGCTTTACATTGCCATGAAGCAATATGCCGCTAACGGATTTGCTGATGTTTGGCGAAAGAGCATCTTGCGTATATGGGGAATTGGGTTCGTCTGTGATTTGGCAGGAGCACTTCTGATATTGGCTATAGAGTTTCTAAGAAGCTATATGCTTCCAGCAATAAACACCTTTTATTATCCGGGAGCGACAATCATTGCTATTTCGGGTGTGTTGCTGTCAGGAATACTTATATACGAACTTGACATGCGCTACGCATTCAAGAAATGCGACATTGAGATGGGCCTGGCCCATAAATTGAGCTTGGCACTATCCGTATTCACTGCGCCATACGCTATGCTAATTCCGCTGTATGGCTGATTTTATGTAACACAAACAGGAGGATTTTATTTGGGAGTTGTAATTGTTAATCGGACACCTATTTTTCTACTGGCCAAGAATGCGTTCTTTAGAGGGAACATAGGATTTGTTGGCGCATTTATGCTGGTAAGCGCTTTTCTGGGATATACTGATGGCAGAGGAGAACATGAAATAATGCTTGACCTGTTGCTGGGGCTCTTGCTTGGCTTCATGTCTCTCAGGGCATATGGGACAGAAGCGAAGATGTACAGATACATTTGGGGCGAGACATATTACAAGATGCAGAAAATACTGCTCTGTGATCCGGCATCGCTGTCTGAGAAGGAAGCTGAGATTAGAAGACAATTTGCTGAGAGAGAGCATAAATTGGGCCTGGAGCAGCAGGTTACCGTTATGGCTGTGGAGCAGTATGTGGAACAGCATAAGACTTTTGAGGAGAAGTATGCGAAGGAGCATAGGATTTCCTATTTTATCGGGAACATTGCGCTGTTAGTAATTATTCTGAACATAGGATACAGTATTATTACGCATATTTGAAATTTTGACTCGTACGTAAATACAAAGTTCACGTAAGTGCATGTGTTCTATGTTGACTTTTTCTGTGGTTTGTGTGTTGGTAGGCCTTTTCTTAGGATTTATCAATAAAGCTTTTTTTGACATTCGTTATTACTACCAATATGACACAGCGGGGATTGCAAAAATCCAAGTAGGAGAGGGCAATGTTTGAAGGAATCGGACTCATAGGAGCCTACACTGCCCAGCAAGAATTAAAGCTTGAGGCAAAGTTTAAAGCAGGGCATATGTATCATCGTAATTCTACTCTACTGGAGCGAATAGTAATGCTGTTATGGACAATACAACCTGAAAGAGTGTGGCGACTGCTGAAACAGGAGAAAGTGTTCCGCTGCAATCCTGAAGAATCCGTGTATCTTAATGGAGATGGGGATTTCAGTGCTGCGTATAGCTGGCTGGTGGCCCAGATGGAGGAGCGCATTGGCAAACGGCCAGAGGGGGTAACTTATCCAGTTTGGGCATGGCATACTTTCAACTGGAAGCACAGGAAGCCTGACCTTAGGGATTATTACTTTAGTGCTTGTTACGGGGTGCATACCTGCATCGAGGTTGATATCCCAGAGGAAAATGTGCTGCTTAGTGATGAAGAGAACTGGCATTTTGTACTCAATGATTGGTTCTACAGCGTAGCAAAATCTGAGGAGGAGTATGACAGGTTGCAATCTAAGTATGAAAGTCTGCCTGAAGAGGAGAAGGGAAAAGTCAGAGAAAAATCCTGGGAGCGCATCTTTGAAGTGGAACCCATTGACACAGACTGGCATAGGCAGGGCTGCTATGTGCAGGCTGTATTTTGGGAACTGAGGTTGAGTCAGGTCAGAAGGGTGACATGGTTTGGGCGGTATCGGAAGAACGGTAAAAGATGGTAGGTGTCCCTGGGACAGGGTTCAGACCCATGTGGCGCTGGCAAGGCTGCTTTCTTTTATGGGAAGTATAGCATCCCCAGAGTGGAAAAATAGGTATAACAGTCTATACAGGACAATGGCAGTTTGTTTTTATTTTTCTATTTCTATAGAAAACTCTGAAGAATTGCGTTATAATATCCGTATGTTGGTTATAGATTTCACTTAGGAGGGGTTAGCTATGGCAAACAGAATCATTCTGAATGAAACATCTTACTTTGGACCTGGAGCCATCAAGGAGATTATCCCTGAGGTACAGGGGCGTGGCTGCAAGAAAGTCATGGTTGTGACAGACAAGGATCTTATCAAATTCAAAGTTGCCACCAAAGTGACGGAACTCTTAGAAGGGGCAGGCATAGCTTTCGATATCTACGATGATGTGAAGGCCAATCCCACCATCGAGAATGTGCAGAACGGTGTGGCATTTTGCAAGGAGCATGGGGCAGACATAATAGTGGCTATTGGCGGCGGTTCTGCTATAGATACCAGCAAGGCCATTGCTATTATCATGACTAATCCTGAATTTGCTGATGTCAGAAGCCTGGAGGGGGCATCGCCTACCAAGCACAAGGCCATGCCTATTATAGCTGTATCCACCACTTCCGGCACAGCGGCTGAAGTTACAATCAATTATGTCATAACTGATGTGGAGAAGCATCGCAAGTTCGTCTGCGCCGATCCTCATGATATTCCTGTGGTGGCAATTGTGGATTCGGAAATGTGCGCCTCTATGCCTCCCAAACTGTGTGCTTCCACGGGTATGGATGCCCTGGTTCATGCAATAGAAGGATACATAACCAAGGGTGCCTGGGAACTTACCGACATGATGCACCTGAAGGCAATAGAGATTATCTCAAGGTCTCTCAGGGATTCTGTGAAGGGAGATAAGACTGGCAGGGAGAACATGGCACTAGGACAGTATATAGCGGGAATGGGCTTCTCTAATGTCGGCCTGGGCATTGACCATTCTATGGCTCATCCTCTTTCTGCTGTCTATGATATTCCTCATGGTACAGCATGTGCTATCCTCCTTGCGCCGGTACTTAAATTCAACGCGCCTGCCACCGGGGAGCGTTATAGGGAAGTGGCTCGTGCTATGGGGGTAGAGGGCGTTGATGCCATGAGTCAGGAAGAGTATCGTCAGGCTGCCATTGACGCTGTAGCTAAACTTAGTGCGGATGTTGGCATTCCTACTAAGCTTTCTGAACTTGGAGTGCAGGAAAAAGATATAGACTTCTTGGCAGAATCTGCCCTGGCTGATGCATGCACTCCGGGCAACCCCAGGGATGTGACCAAGGATGAGATTGCAGAGATTTACCGTTCAATTCTCTGAGACAGAATTTCGATAAATTACAGTAGCCAGGCCTCGTTATGGGGTCTGGCTCTTTGGCTGTGGAGGTAAATAAAGTAACAATATTGCTATCATGTTGCAAAACTTATCATAAGATATTCTCTTATAGGGACAGCTTCGTTATTACGTCCAAAACAAACTGCTGGCAGACATGGGCAGTCTCAGGCTGGAATTCCTCATTATTGAATTCTGTGTTGGAGATAATGCGGATGCCCAGGAAAGGGATTCCATATTGGTGACTGATAAAGGCAGCTGAGGCTACCTCCATATCTTCGCAGGAGGAGTGAAAGGTGTTGTGAAGGTATTGGATGCGCTCCTTTTGGCGGTTCCAGGTGTTGCAGCTGGCTATGCAGCCATCTACTATCTGGCCATGGGTGTATGCTTCAGATGCTGCGTGGGCTGCCTCCAGTAAATCTTTATCGCCGGGAAAATATACAGCCTGAGGTATAAAGGTGCCCTCAGTAGGATTGTAGGCGTAGGAGCCTGCCAACTCCATATGTCTCCAGTCAGCCTCATCTTCCCTGCCAGTGCGGTAGGCACTGGCATCGAAGGACTCCCTGCCAAGGACCATGTCATAGGCTTTGAGAGCCGGATCATGGCCACCTGCTGTGCCCTGGCTGATAATAGCAGTGGGATGGAAGTGCTCTATGCCCAGAGCAGTGGCAGCGGCGGCATTGGACATGCCAATGGAAGTTACAGCCACCACCAGAGAGGTGCCTTGGTACTGACCCGAAACGAAACACCAATTGCCCAGCATGTGCTCCTGTGAGTTCTCAAGGGAAGCAATAAGGTGCTCGGTCTCCATGTTCATAGCACCTTCAATCATGATTATCCTTTTGTCATTCATGCAATATCCCTCCTGTAGAAGAAAAGCCCGCCACAAAGGATTGCAGCGGACTCCATGATTTACTCGGCTATTAATACTTTACACTATAGCAATCGTCAAAAATATCAACAACATCCACAAAAATGGAACCAGTGAAGGCAATCCGATTCCGTGACCAAATTCAATGCAGCATAGATAGCTTCTGGCAATTTTTGTGTCTCCCGGACTTTCCAATGCCGCAAGATAGATTTCATCTTGGACCACATTTTCTCAATGGGGTTCAAATCTGGGCTGTAAGGCGGCAAATAGCAATACTTCACGCCAGTTCCTGCAAACGCTTCCTCTACTTCTCGCACATGATGAGACCTCAGATTGTCCATAACGACCACATCCCCAGGCTTCAAGGCGGTTAACAGATGCTCTTTCAAACAGGAGATGAAACGCTCCCCTGTTGTTCCGCCTTGGTAGGTGACGGCAATGTGGCTCCCATCGGTGCGGATGGAAGAGAGTACCGTTGTTGTGGTCGGCGTATTGAGCGGCACATGGTCGGCTACACGGGCCTTGCCGATGCTGCGCCCGTAACGCCTGGTAATATTGGTATTGACACCGCTTTCGTCCAGAAATACCAAATGTTTTGCGTCAATGGAATTCAATGAATCTTTCCAGAGGGCACGTTTTTGCGCTACATCGGGAACGCTCACGCTCGCTGGCGTGAAGAGATTTCTTTTTGATGGTATAACCAAGACCGCGGACAGCGCGTTCTACCGTGCTGTAGCTTGCCTTGAGATGCAAATGTTGGCGCAGTTCTTCTATGGTAATGTCCCTGTGGGCTTCAATCTGTGACTGGATGTGATTCAAATCTGTCCTGTCTAAGAGATGCTTGCGGCCTCTCTGATGAGTGCGCAGGGCAACGGAACCTGTCCTTTCCTGTTGCTTTTCCAGCCGATATACGGTGCTCCTGCTAACCGAGAAGATGGAGGCTATTTTACGAGCGTTATGGCACTTCTTAAAGGCTTGGACCAATAGTTTTCTTGCTTCATTGTGCAACATATCTGCTCACCTCTACCTTCGTTATACCACCGTTGTCAAGAGTGTTTTACCTTTTTTGATGATTGCTATAGAGCAGAAACAAAAGCATAAATAGTTCTTCTGTCTGCTGATTTGTCAAGGGGCAGGAATAACAGATTCTTACGCGAATTGGATAGATGAAGAAGTTGTTCTTTGGCGGAGAAAGAGTAGCAGGCAACATTGGGTGGTAGCTTATTCGAATAACTGGGGGTAGTACAATGAAAAAGAACATAAGGAATATCTCGGGGATGGCTGCTGTTCTGATGGCAGCAATTATTATCGGCAGCAGCACTGTCAGTGCGTATGACCCACCTAAAGTGACTAAGGATTTAGCAAGAATGCCCATAAGTTGCTCAATTTATCCATCACAGGCTCAGATTGGAGGCATCCGTGCGGGAATCAAACCCAAGGAGGTAAGAAGTGTTCTGGGGGAGCCTAAGGCAATTCATAATGACAAGGGGATAATAAGATATTACTATGATGGGCTTATTTTGACCTTCATAGATTTTGGTGGTGAGGAGCGTACGGTACTTAGGGATATCAAGGCGGACAATGAAAGCGAATTTACAACATCGGATGGTGTGTCGGTTGGTATGCCAGAAGAGGTGTTGACACAGGTTTACGGCATGGCAGATACTGTGTACATAGAAAAGTATATAGTCCCAAAGCTGACAGAAGAGGATAACAGGCAGTATGACGAAAGAATGAACAAGACAATCTACACCTACAATGTGGGAGAGCTTTTGGCGATGCACTTCATGGTGAAATGCGGTGTTATTGTTAGTATGCAGATACACTTGGCAGATTGAGATATCCAACAGGCTGATATGGAAAGGCCAGAATTTGGGAGTTAGACATGGAACAGGAATCTTTATTCAGCAGGGCTGTGCCAGAACCACTGGCTGCCAGGATTCGCCCAAGAACATTGGAGGAGATTGTCGGGCAGGAACATTTGCTTGGGAAAGGCAAGGTCCTGCGGAGGCTGATTGAGCATGACAGCATCTCCTCCATGATATTCTGGGGGCCGCCTGGGGTGGGCAAGACAACTTTGGCGGGGGTAATAGCCCACATGACCAAGGCTAAGTTCATAAACTTCTCGGCGGTGACCAGCGGTATAAAGGAAATCCGGGAGGTAATGAAAAAAGCAGAGAACAACCGCCAGTACGGGGAGCAGACCATTGTGTTCGTAGATGAAATCCATCGGTTCAATAAGGCACAGCAAGATGCGTTCCTGCCTTTCGTGGAGAAGGGCAGTATTATTCTCATAGGAGCCACTACGGAGAATCCGTCCTTTGAGGTCAACGGGGCACTGCTTTCCCGTTGCAAGGTCTTTGTGCTTAAAGCCCTGGGGGAAGAGGCTATTGCCGCTCTATTGAGGCGGGCCATAACGGATGAGCGGGGCTTCGGTGGCCAGAAGGTGAAGATAGAGGTGTCACTGCTTCAAAAGCTGGCTTCCTTCGCAAGCGGCGATGCCCGCAAGGCACTGTCTATCCTAGAAATGGCTGTGCTCAATGCGGAAGAGGGGACTGATGGTATAGAGGTTACCGAGGAAAATGTAGAACAATGTACATCCCGGAAGCTTCTCTTGTACGATAAGGACGGGGAGGAGCACTACAACATCATTTCAGCCCTGCACAAGTCCATGCGAAATTCCGACCCGGATGCAGCTATCTATTGGCTGGCCCGAATGCTGGAGGGAGGGGAAGATCCCTTGTATGTGGCCCGAAGGATAACCAGATTTGCCAGTGAAGATATAGGATTGGCTGATCCACGGGCTTTGGAGATTGCGGTGGCAGCCTACCAGGCCTGTCATTTCATAGGCATGCCAGAATGTACGGTGCATCTGACGCAGGCGGTGGTCTATATGTCCCTGGCACCCAAGTCCAACGCTCTCTATGTGGCCTATGGCATGGCCAGAAAAGACGCGGAGGAACGTCAGGCAGAGCCGGTGCCCTTGCATCTGCGCAATGCAGTGACCAAGCTAATGAAGGAACTGGATTACGGCAAGGATTATCAATATGCTCATGATACACGGGAGAAAATCACCAACATGGAGTGTCTGCCGGAATCACTGAAGGGGAGAAGCTATTATCATCCTACCAATGAGGGGCTGGAAGGGCGTTTTGCGCAGAGGCTAAAGGACATCAAGGCCTGGAAGCGACAGCACAAGAAGTGATTACTAACGGACTGGTAAAATTAAAATTTAATGCAAAATTAACTTTGTTTTAATTGGTATTTAACATCGTCAGTTTATACTATGAAACCATAGAAACGAAACCAAACATCAAAGGGAAGGACGATGGATACTATGAGCAAGAAATTTTTGTTAGCTGGCGTAATGGCAGGAGTTCTGGCATGGGGGAGCATACCTGCTTTGGCAGCAACCCAGTCGGCAGGGGCTGAATGCATACAGATGGCAAGCCAGGATGCTGGTACAGCTCGTAAGGGGCAGCCGCCCCAGATGAAGAACGGTGAGCAGCCGCCTGAGCCGCCCAAAGATAAGAATGGCAACCCTCTGCCTCCTCCTGATGGACAAGGGATGCAGGGGCAGAATGGAGCAGGCCATGACGGTAAGCAGCCGCCAGAACCTCCCAAGGATAAGAACGGCAACACACTTCCTCCTCCTGACGGATATCAGCATGGACAGCAGAATAGCAAGTAACTGCGGCGGGGGCTGTTGCACACATGTGGTGCAAGACCCCGGATGAGATGCACTATTTCGAGTTGACTGAAAAGGTTAGGCATTACAAAACTACAGAGAAAGGGCGTGCTGAAATCTATCACTTTTTTCGACATAGCCCCATCAAAACATAAACTGCTCTCGCCATTTTGGGGGAGCAGTTGTTTTATATATGCAGGGAAATTGAGGAGCGGAAAGCATTTTAAGGTGAAATGTGGGATTATTGTTGACATACAAGTAAATTTGCAAGATTGAGGACAGAAGCAGGATGATGAAATGAGGGAAGGGAAGCTTGATTAGGCAGCAATATACGAATAATAAGGCCCCCTCCGTAATTGGAAGGGGCCTGGATGTGCCGAAAAGGCTTAGGGACGGTGTTATAACTCGGAAGAAGATGTCTCCCACCTCTATAGGTGGCGAGTTCCTAATTTACTAACAGGCGGTGAGCATATATCTCCCGTCTCGTTGAAACGCCAAGAGGAAGTTTTGCTTGCGGCAAAACTGGAACAACGGCGTTATAACAAGAGCCTGCAGACCATCAGCTGGCGCTATCAGTACAGAGATGCATCAAATAGTGAATCGTAATACGCAGAGAGTTCCGAGACTAGGGGACGAAGTTTTTCAATGTCGCTGTCAGTGCTGGTGTCAATGTAGAGAGTGTGCCCGTCAGCGAAGCTTACATGTATTTGCAGGTCAGCGAGGGATAATTTAGTTTCCTGCCTTGGACGATCCAGTCCATACAGTACAGAATGCCTGTCAAAGGGACGGAGATCGTGGGCTGACAGGATTGCGTGGATGCTGTCCTTGTAATCAGCCGGGAAAAGTATGAATTCTCTGGAAAGAGATTTCTTGGCATCGATATCATAGACTGCTTTGCTCAGCAGGAGCTGTTCACCGCTTATGGCATCCTTTTCCTGCACACGCATGGGGGAGTAGGTAAAACTCCTGCGATTATCAGTGTATTTCAGGAAAAAATCGCTAACCGGGGCAAAGTGTTGCTGTGGAGGTAGAAGGGCGGGAACGCCCTTTTCTGCGAACCAGTTTGCAAATGCGAGGTATGTTTGTTTGGCCCAGTCTGCCTCAGGGTTGTTGTTTTGAGTGAATTGAAGCAGTTCCCCCGATGCATAGCTTGCCTTGAAGTGGCAGGGCTGGTAGGCAGGTGGAAGGCCAGCCGTTATGCGATGTATGCCATTGATTGCCGCCAGGTTATGTGCATCGATGATGGATTGCAGCTTGACCAAGAGTGCCTTGTCTGCAGGTAGGCTTATGGCTGGCTCGGATGAGGAAGCTATAAGTACGCCGTTTTCATCATTTCCTATGTCAAAGGTATAGAACCTGTCTGATCTTCCCTGGCTCCACTCACCTGGAAGAAAGAAATGAGCGTGAAATGAGGATATGTCCTTGGAAACAATAGCTTTGGGGGCGTTAAGATCTGTCTGGTCCGTTACGCCGCCGCAAACAGGAGGGAATAGGAAGGAGGCTTCGGTGCATCCGCCAAGACCGAGAATTGTTGAGGCACATAGCACAGCTGAAATCATAAATCTCCGCTTAATCTGTTTATTATCCATATGAGCACCTCCCTGCGAGTAATGTCCTTTTTCCATTATAGCAGTTGGCTGCTATAGTGTCGCTGTAAGAGAATAAAAAAATTTTTGGGGATAAATGTAGTATTGAGGACAGGTTAGGCAAATTCCTTCAATTTGTCATTGATTATAGCCAATAATTCGTCAGTATCAAGACCGTGTACCAGACAGGCATCGTGCAGGGACTCCATTTGGGAAGCGGGACATCCCAGGCAGTGCATGCCTGCGTCCATGAGGGTGCTTATTATCTCGGGGTGCTCCGTTATGAGCTTGCCTATCAGCATATCCTTGGCAATAGCAGTGCTCTTCATGCGTTTCCTCCAGTATCACTTTTCTGTGCCAGCAAAGTGTTCCTTGGCGAACTCCATGTCCTGAACTATCTCCAGGGTGCCAAGGTAACTGCCGGATTTGTCCCGGACGGCCATGTATTTGACCAGGAATGTCCTGCCCTCCTTGTTCATCCAGACGGGCACCTCATCGCGCTGGCCGGTTCGGAAAGCTTGTATGATTTGGCGCACCATAGGCTCAACCTTAGGTGGATGGCAGGAAAATACATCCCTGCCGATGGCCATGGCAGGACGCTTGAAGACCTTTGGCCCCTCGTTGAAGTAGCGGTTTATGTTGTCTGCATCCACAAAGGAGAGTTCCAGAGGGATGGTGTTGAGAAGAGCTGTGAGCTGCGTCAGGGTCAGGTGGCCACCGGCCATGACAATCTCGCCATTGCAATCTGATGATGTTCCAGCGGGGACGTGTGCCTCGCCATCGGCCCAGATTTTACCCTCTACATCAAGACAGACAGCATAATCCTTGGCATCCTGATAGATTCCCCGCCACTCATCCGCTGAGAAGTGGACGGCGCAGATGGGGAAGAGGATATTGGTTTCCTTGTAGATCATCTCTTCTGCCCTTTTCAGGACGGTATTCACACGTTCATGGTAATCGTCACCTGGCTGCTGGCGCAGAAGAGCAGATAGTTCGTCACGGATTTCGTCATCTGCTGTCCACATGACACTGGCAGGGCCGGTGACATTGTATTTTACCTTCAGCAGAGGATAAAGCAGGTCTCCTTTTTTGGCATAGTGAATAGCAATTTCGCGGATTTTGGCCAGGTTGATGTCCGTATAGGAGCTATCGGCGGCTCGTGCCTGGGTCAGAAGCCTCTCCAGAGCATCGTTTTCCTGTGAGAAAGTCTGGAGAGGATGGCCGGGAATGAGGATCAGTTCTGCGGCTCGTTCCATCTTGTAGGCTTGGGGATTGGCGATTTCTATTGTTTTTGTCATGAAAATCTCTCCTTGACGGTTGTGATTGATTTCATGATGTCATTATAGTATGCTTCAAGCAGAATGTATGTGGTTATAACCACATTTTAAAATGGTTTGGGTGAGGAAAATGAAGGCTGAATTCATAATGAAAAGCATACTATTCGCCGGGATGAACGAAGAGGAGAGACTGGCGGCCTATGCCAGCATGGATGTGAAAGAGAGGGAGTATGGCAAAGGGGAGGCTATATTCCGCGCCGGAACAAAGACAAAACGCATGGGCATGATACTGTCTGGAAGTGTGACCATAGAGAGCAACGATATGTGGGGGAATCGCACCATTCTCAGTTATGTGGGTGCAGGGCAGTTCTTCGCTGAGACGTATGCGTATTTGCAGGATGCGCCTATGTTGGTGGACGTGACGGCAAATGAGGATTGCCAGGTGGCTCTCCTGTCACTGGAGGTGGTAACGCATAGGGAGGCCGGGGCAGAAGCCTGGCATATAAAGCTTTTGACTAATCTTTTGACTGTTGCTGCCAGGAAGAATCTCATCTTGTCTGGCAGGAGTTTCCATACGGCACCAAAGACTATACGTGGCAGGGTGTTGTCTTATTTGAATTCCATGTCGCTGCAGAAAAAGAGCACTGACTTTGATATCCCCTTCGACAGGCAACAGCTTGCGGATTATCTGAATCTGGAGAGGTCGGCTCTATCCAAGGAACTGGGGAAGATGCAAAGGGAAGGGTTTATCAAGTGCAGGAAAAATCATTTTCGGTTGATTGAAACAGGGAAATAGGTTGGAAAATGACTGTTGATTTGGAGGATAAGGCAGGGGCTTGTAGAAGTATAGGGAAGGAGCATTAGAATGTGTGAACTCGGAGGTGTGGCTAAATGAAGGTTGATGACGAAGTTTGGACACTGGTAAAAAAATGTGGCATCCCAGCACGTACATTTGGAGTGGTAACTGAAATAGATGGGGATGACATTTGGGTTGACGTGTATATCCCGGCAGATAATGATGTGCCAGAGGACATGATTTGCTACAAGGAAGATGAGCTGGAAGTAACTTGAGGAGGCTGATACTGTGGAAAGCAAGATTGCCAGACACATCTGTTTGCAAAACCATCCTGTGGCAGTGCTATGGCAGGATGAAATGCCTGATGAGGCCATACATTTTCAAGAAGGGAAATGGGGCTGTGTGGTGGCACTTATCAAAGCAGCTTCCAAGGGCAGGGTGGCTGCTGCTACCAATGACACCACGGTTTGTCTTGGGGGCAAGGCCGGGACAGGCTTCCAAGGGTATGAGCACGGCTGGATAGAGTATTTCCTGTCCACTGGCAATGACAGCATCCCCAAAAGCGAGCGATATAAAAAAACACCAGAACTGGCAAGGAATTTTACTGAGACAATTCCACGCGTAACTGCGGGCAAATGTTTGGTGATGAAGCCACTGGAAATGGTGGCTGAGGGTGAGCGGCCGGAATGCATAGTATTCTTGGTCAATGCGGATCAGATGTCAGGGCTGGTGACTTTGGCAAACTATGACCAGGCTACCCAGAACAATGTGGAAGTGCATTTTGCCTCGGGGTGTGGGCAGGCACTGCTGTATCCCCTGTCTGCGGAGCAGAAGGGGGAAAAGACATGCTACATAGGTCTTACGGATCCTTCTGCACGGAAGGTCACAGGCAAGGATTTGCTGTCGTTCAGCATTCCCTACAGCAGGTTCCTGGAGATGGAGCAGGAAGCAGACGGAAGTTTCCTGACCACTGATACATGGGAGCTTATCAGGGAGCGGATTGGGAAAGGTTAAGGTTATTCTGTGGCAGTTCCTAACTTGTGGATTTTGGTTACGGTAGAATCTGAACAATAGCCTTGTGAGATCAGACTGTGGTGATGTAGGGGTTATCAGGAGGTAAATGTTATGCTTCAGGTTTATACAGGAGGCGGTAAGGGCAAGACCACAGCGGCTATAGGGATGGCTATTAGGGCTATGGGGGCAGGCCTGAAAGTTTATATCATGCAGTTCATGAAGAGCCTTGCTTATAGTGAGCAGAAGGTGCTGCAAGGTCGATTCCCTGAGCTTACATTAAGAACCAGCGGCAAACCCTTTTTCATTGCAGAAGAAGGTACATTGAGCAAGTCCATACAGGATAAGCTGGGTGACAGCGTAGTAATATTCCCCAAGGGAGAGCCACCTCAGGACTATGTTGACCTAATAAGAAGTGGCTTTGAAGAGGTGGTTGAGGCAGCAGTTTCAGGAAACTACGGTTTGGTAATCCTGGATGAGCTCAATGTGGCCTTGCATTTTGGATTGATAGGAAGAGACACTGTCGAAGAACTGCTGGATAAGGTACCGGGGAATGTTGAATTAGTTCTGACGGGGAGATGTGCTCCTGAATGGTTAATTGAGCGTGCCGATTTGGTAACAGAGATGAAGGAAGTCAAGCACTACTATGCTAAAGGTGTCGAGGCGCGTAAGGGTTATGAATACTGATGCAGATTCGTCCCCAAGCACATCTATGGAACGGTAGGATAGGTACTGGTTCGCATGTATGATAAAACAGGGTAACGTAGAAGCATTGGTCAGGGTATAGTTTGACTTGAGAAATATGTAGATTATCTGAGAGGTGATGAATCGTGGCAAGCAGAGAAGATCTTGTCGAGGTATTCGAGGATACGGAAAACTGGTGCAAGCATGATGAGAAGTTAGAAACGGCCATTATGGGCTCGATTACAGCAACACAGTTTTATGGCGAGAACGAAAAGTCGAGCATACCGGCCAAGAAATTTGAACAGACCGTGCTATCTGTCAGTAAATATCGCAGCTTGGAATCCGCTATGTTCTATCGCAGAAAATTCCCAGAGGCCAGGATTTGTGTCCATAACTTTGCCTCGGCCACCAATCCCGGCGGTGGGGTGAAGAAAGGAAGCAGGGCACAGGAAGAAGCCATTTGCAGGTGTTCTACTCTGTATCCCGTGCTTGATACCAGAGAAAACTGGCGTAGGTTCTATAAATTTCATCGGGATAGACATGATGCCAAATATACAGATGCCTGTATCTATACCCATGATGTTCTGATTATCAAGAGCGATACAGATGTCCCCAAGCGTTTGCCGGAGGACAAGTGGTGCAAGGTGGATGTGATTACCTGTGCGGCCCCAAATCTAAGGGAAAGACCGGGGAATGCTATGAACCCAAGCACTGGAAATCAGGTTCACCTGACGGATAGGGAACTGATGGCTCTCCACGAGAAACGTGGTAGACATCTGCTGGCAGCGGCGGCAGAGCAGAAGGCTGAGATAATGATACTGGGAGCCTTTGGCTGTGGAGCATTCCAGAATGATCCTAAGGTAGTGGCCGAAGCTTATAAAAAAGTACTGGAAGAATTTGATGGCGTGTTCAGGGAAGTGCATTTTGCGGTGTACTGTAGCCCACGAGACACAGCTAATTATGATGCATTCAAGAAAGTGCTGGGGTAAGAAGAGGGGGGCTGTTGCATGAGTGTAATTCCACTTATGCACAGCCCCCTTTTTCTTGTTTATGTATAAGAAGTTCCTATTCGTTGTAAAATCCACTAAAAATGAGCACAAGATACCAGGCGGTCTAAAAATCGCCTTTTTCCTTGTGCTCTTATTTTGTATTCAGGCTGCGTTATTCACAGGGAACAGGTGCTGGCCTGCTCTGTCTGACTGGATTTTGCAGTGCAGCTTTTGAATATTGTAAGCCATGGCCAGCAGCATGATCTCAACAAGGACATTTGCTGTGCCACGGCTCAGGAACCTTCGGAAATTCATGTCCGCCTTCATCATTGCAAATGCACCCTCTGCCTGTATGCTTCGGTTTATGCGCAGCTGTACTCCTTCTTTTGAGGTTATACGTTCCAAATCTTCCTGACGTTGGCGCAGAAACTGTTTGGATACTTCAAAGTGCTTGGTTCTCTCCTCCAGCGGGGTCTTGCAATGGTTTCCGTGTATGCACTGGCTCTTCAGCGGGCAGTTGCCACAATCCGAGGAACTGTAAAGGGTTATATTTCTTTTGAATCCTGTCCGGCTGCTGCGTACGAATTCCTTTGCAGCTACAAGTTTCCTGCCCTGGGCGCATAAATAGGCATCTTCTTCTGGCAGATAGGTCATATTCTCCCTGCGCCCGATATCCTTTTTCCATTTTCTTGTCTTGCTCTTCTCATAATTGCTGGGCTTTATGAAGGCGCGCTGCCCGTTGGTCTCAAGATAGAGGTAGTTCTCTTCGCTTTCGTATCCTGCATCCGCAACCACATTGGGATAGCGGCGCTGCAGATGTTTCTCCATATCCTGAAGGAAAGGAATGAGTGTGGTTGTATCTGTAGGCTGGGGACCGACCGATGCCCATGTGATGAATTCAGAGTCCGTGCCGCACTGGATGTTGTAGGCCGGCTTGAGCTGGCCGTTCTTCATGGCATCTTCCTTCATGCGCATGAATGTGGCATCCGTGTCTGTCTTGGCAAAACTGTTACGGTCGCCTAGAATGTGCAGGTATGTATTGTATTTTTTGAGCCGGGCAATGAACTCGTCCAGCTGCTCCATTGTTTTCTGCAGGGCAGTCTTGCGCTTGCCCGTTCCCTTGACGAATATGATGTCCTGCGCCTTCTGGCATGCTTTGAGCTTGCGGCGGAGCTTTTTGAGGTGCCTGACATGGATTTCATCGCCGTAATGCAGAGAAAGCGTGAACTCTTCCCTGGCTTTGCTGACAAAGGCAGGAAGCTTTGCCATGAGCTTGGATTTGTTTTTAAGGACAGCCTTCTTCCAGACAAATTTATACTTGTTGGAGAAAGACTCAATCTTTGTTCCGTCAATGAAGATGTCTTTAAGGGAAATGACACCGAACCGTTCAAGCAGGAAGTCCATCTGGGCAAACAGTTCCTTGATGCAGAGTGCCAGATGTTTGGAACGGAATCTTGAGATGGTAGCATGGTCAGGGGCTGGCTTGCCTTCCAGCAGGTACATGAAGTTGATGTCCCGTCGGCAGGCGGTCTCGATCCTGCGGGAGCTGAAAATATGGTTCATTCCGGCATAAACAAGGATGGCCAGCATCTGCCTGGGCGACGCCAGATTTCGATCTATCCTTTGATAGGTCTTCTCCAGTGACTTTATATCCATATCTCCAATGCAGTGGCGAAGCAGGCGGACGGGGTCATCTTTGCTAACCTGAAATTCAAGATTTAAGGGGAGAAACAGTTGATAATTCTCTCCTAAAGACATATACTCTTTCTGTGAATTTGGTTTTTGCATACCTAAATTCTACACCTAATCCCGGGGCTTGAATGTCCCGGGATTATCTTTTTGCATAAAAATGAGGCTGCTGCACGTTTTGATTACGTGCAACAGCCCCCAGTTGTTGTATAAAGAAAACCCCCGGCCGGGGGATATTTATTCTTTATGAGTTATTTATGCGAAATACTTGGTCTGATCCTGGTTTTTGTTGGCGTTTTCATAGGCGGGCAGACGCTTCTTGATAAACTGGGTGTCAATATTGCCAGTACGGAAGCAAATGTCTTTCATGATATTCTTATGCAGTTCCACGGTGGTTTTTACGCCTTCAATACGGAATTCATTGAGGGCACGCTGCATAATTTTTATGGCATCACCACGAGTACGTCCATGCACTACCAGCTTGGCAATCATGGAGTCGTAATATGGCTCTATGGCAAGACCAGCTGTCACGCCACTGTCAAAGCGCACCCTAGGACCGCTTGGCTCGTGGAGATAGGTAATCTGACCAGGAGAGGGCATGAAGTTGTTATCAGGATCTTCAGCATTGATGCGGCACTCAATGGCGTGACCTACGAAGGTTACATCCTCTTGGGTAAATTCCAAAGGTTCGCCTGCAGCAATGCGAATCTGTGTGCGAACCAAATCGATGCCCGTTACTGCTTCGGTGACACCGTGTTCAACCTGAATACGGGGGTTGATTTCCATGAAGTAGAATTCGTTGTTGGAAAGATCCAACAAAAATTCCACTGTGCCTATATTTGAATAGTGCACGCTTTTGGCTGCCTTTACTGCCAAGGCACCTACCCGGTCACGCATGTCCTGGGTGAGTGCAATAGAGGGAGACTCCTCCAATAACTTCTGATTACGGCGCTGTAGGGAACACTCACGTTCGCCAAGGTGGAGAACTTCACCGTAGTTGTCAGCCACAATCTGTACTTCAATATGGCGTGAGCGGCCAATGTAGTGTTCAAAGTAATATTTGGTTTGAGTAATATCAACAAGTTCTAATATGTTTTTTAAATCCTCTTCGGACTGAGCTACACACATGCCTTTACCGCCACCACCGGAAACAGGCTTTAGGATGACAGGATAACCGACTTCTTGGGCTGCAGATAGTGCCTCATCCCTGTCATTTAGAGGATTGCTGCCTTTGGCCATAGGAATGCCGGAGGGTTCTATAGAGGCGCGGGCTATGTCTTTATCTCCTACCAGACGGATGGTCTCTGGCATGGGGCCAATCCAGGTTATGCCTGCTTCTGTAACCTGTTCGGCAAAGTCAGCATCTTCGGAAAGGAAGCCGTACCCTGGATGAATGGCATCCGCCTGGGTTTCTCTGGCTGCCCGTAAGATAGCAGCTTTATTGAGGTAGCTTTCCATGGCATCAGCAGGTCCCACATTATAAGCCAAATCAGCCAACTGTACATGAAGTGCATTGGCATCGGCTTCAGAATAAATGGCTACGGTTTCGATATCAAGTTCCTGGCAGGCACGGATAATGCGCACTGCAATTTCACCACGATTAGCGATAAGGACACGTTTGAACATAAGGATGACCTCCTTGTTTACAATTAACTGTTATCGCTTGAGGATAGTTGTTGATTGTTGTAAGATAGTAGATTATATAACCTGCTACTAAAAGTGCTACAGGAAAAATTCTAGCATAGTTAAATGGTGAACGCAATAATAAAATTTAGTTATTACTGTTATTCTTCCTAAGAATAATGTATACAGAAATGTATATCGGGGCAATAGCTAAGAACTTAGTGTAAAATGTTTCTCGAAAGGTTGCTAAAGTAAACAACAAAGGTATTGCAAAACAAAAGGAAGACCTACATCCTAAAGTATTGTTGCTAGCCGGCAAACAAATACAGTTAGGAGTAGATCTTCCATGAATGAAATTGTAGCAGATATTATCGAAATGTGAAGCTTGCGGAACTCTCCCAGTAGCATGGGCAAAATAACGGTGGCAATTTGCGCTGGCAAGGCGATTTGCAGACGGCTGTGGCGGTGAGCAATTTCCCTCACATCGGCCTCAAAGCGTTTCACATGTCTCAGCATGGCTTCCACTTCCTGCCAGAGGGCTGTGCCATCTTCGGTAACCTGAATATTCCTTCCAACATGGCGAAAGAGATACAGTCCGGTTTCTTCCTCGATGCCTTTCATGGCAAGGCTCAAAGTGGACTGGGACATATGAAGCTCCGTGGCTGCCCGCGTTATGTTCTGATGCCTGCAGACAGCATCAAAGTATTGCATTTGCTGAATGGTCATGACAGTTCTCCTTGTATAGACATGATCCCTATGATGATTACAGCATAGGATAATCTATTGGTTTTATCAATAGATTGATTGATGATATGTGTTTTTATTCTTATCAAGAAGGGTGTAGGATAAGGGCATAAGCAAGGCAGATACTAAAAACTGGAGGCGGTTGTAATGAAGAACCCAATGAGCAAGTGGGCAGAGAAGCTGATGTCAAAAGCACATAGGGAAGTTAGGGAGTACGAGAAGGGCAGAGCGCATAAGCAGGATATTTCCCTGGTCAAGCAGAATATGCTGTATGGAAAATATCTTGAAGGTGTGAGCGACAACCTTTGACATGCAGATATTGCTTACATCTGTAGCAGCAGTAAATGGTTCCATTGGAAAAGTGGTTTGCGGGCAGGAGGTGTGGCGCATGTTAGGGCTTAGACAAAGTATTGTATATAGGTCCAGAGACAAGGAAGATTGGATGTGTGCCCGGGGACTATTGGAGGAACAAGGTGTAGCGCATAAGCCATCAGAGAAAGAGGAAATGCCCATGGGCGGATGCGGTGCCAAAATTCAGCCCGGTAATTTCTGGGGAAAAAGCAGAGGGAGGATTTTTTGCATTGAAGTGGCCCTAGAGCTTAAGGAGAAGGCAGAGCGTATTTTGCAGGGAAAGGTGCTTCCTGTAAGAGAATGCGGAATCCGGCTATGATTAGATCGAGAAAGGTACTGAGCAGGCTTCAAGGATTTGTGAAGATGGCTTCCAGGCGCTATTCTCCATGCCTCTTTCTTTAACAGTTGTGCGTTGTTTTTGTCGAAAGCAATGTCTGTATTGACTTTATCAGTAGAATGGATTATATTACCTAGTAACCTGATATGCAATAGGATGTGAGGGGGTATGGGATATGGATTACAAGCTGTGGAATGTTTTAGATGAACTTAAGTCTGAGAAGTATGAATGGGTAGACCTGAGCCATCCTTTGGACAATGATAGCCCTTACTGGGCGGGCATTCCCGATGGATCGGTTGAACTGGGGAAAACAGTATTTGATTGGGGAAATCCCATGTTGGAATGTCTGATACAGACCTTTAAATTCCCAGGGCAGTTTGGTACGCACATAGATTTTCCAGGCCATTTCGTTAAAGAGGCTCCTCTTTCTGAAAAGTTTGGGGTAAGGCATATGCTTTTCCCACTGGTGGTAATTGATATCAGCCACAAGGTGTATGAGGATGTACACTACGCGGTTACGGTTGATGATATCAAGGCTTTTGAGGCCAAGCATGGTGATATACCTGATGGTGCCTTTGTAGCTCTGTACACAGGGTGGGCCAAGAATTGGCCCGATATGGACAAGCTGTCGGGAGCTGATGCTGACGGTAATGAAAATGCCCCCGGCTGGTCACTGGAGGCGTTGAAGTATATCTATGAGGTACGCAACGCAGCTGCTAATGGGCATGAAACCTTGGACACGGATGCCAGTGCTGTAGCCGCCGCTGCTGGTGACTTGGTTTGCGAGCGTTATGTACTGAGCAAAGGGAAGCTGCAGATAGAGGTACTGAATAACTTGGATAAGGTAGCACCCGTGGGAGCACTGCTCTTTGCGGCCTGGCCAAATATCAAACAGGCTACTGGCCTGCCGGTGCGGGTGCTGGCAATTACTCCCAAGAAGGGAAATAGCTCTAAATAGTTGGCATAGACCTTAAGTTCGGGAAAAAGAAAAGAGACTTTGGAGTATGCCAATGCCTGTTCGATAGGTGTTGGACTTCAAAGTCTCTTTGTTTATGTGCTCTTAGAGATTGGAGAGAGCTTCCAGTTCCAGGGGAGGGATTCGCTTATCCTTGAAATAATACTTACGCTCATGTTCGCCAATTGTGCGCAGTACCCTGCAGGGGTTGCCCACGGCTAGAACGCCGGAGGGCAGATCCTTGGTCACGATGCTCCCTGCACCGACAACCGTGTTATCGCCAATGGTTATGTCGGGCATAACCATGACTCCGGCACCCAGCTAACAATTCTTGCCAATGCGGATGGGGGCGTTGAACTGGTAGCCCTTGGCTCTCAGTTATGGCATCAGTGGATGGCCGGCTGTCGCCAGCACCACGTTGGGGCCAAACAGAGTATTGTCGCCTACATAGATATGGGTATCATCAACCAAGGTCAGATTGAAGTTGGCATAGATGTTTTTGCCAAAATGTACATGATGACCGCCCCAGTTGGCATGGAGAGGCGGCTCTATGTAGCAGCCCTCGCCAATCTCTGCAAACATCCTGCTCATTAATTCCGTGCGTTTCGCGCTTTTTGAGGGTCTGGTGTTGTTGTAATCGTACTGTAATTCCAAGCAGTTTTCCTGCTCCCGCATAATATCAGGGTCATTAGGCAGATAGAGTTCTCCTGTGTGCAACTTGTTCTTCATGGTGGTTTCCTCCTATTAGAATAGGTTTACTTGACTATATTATACCGATAGCAGGAGAGGGTGGCAATGTTTGTGTAATTGTTTGTAATATTGGAGATGGCATTTTTCAGGCGGAGGGATTTATCCCTCCGCCTGTTCGTCAATTCCAGGGGTTATGCAGCTTTCAGTCCCAGCCATTTGGCATAGTGGGGGAGCCTGGTGTAGTGACTATCCTGCATCAGCTTGTCGTGGACTTCCCGTTCGCTGAGATTCCTCCAGCGGCCTTCATCATACCTATAGTTTTCAAGGGAGTCCAGGGCCTTTTCCGTCAGTATCTTAATCTCGAAGAGACTGGAGCCGTCATGGTCAGTGGTGCGGATGAAAAGGTGTCCACCTTCATCGTAGATTTCTACATCATCGGCGTATTGCATAAGCTGCGACAGCAGGAGCTCAAAGATGCCAGTCTTGCCAGCAGCATAAGTGCCGTCCCACCGTCCTACGGTTCCCTGCATGATGACCTGACCATCAACGGCGTGGTCTTTGAAGAAGCCGGTGAGCAGGTTCCGCTCGCATTCCCAGGTTTTTAGCCCCTCAGCGGGGTTATCAAGGTAGTTCCAGCTGTCAAAAATGATGTTCTTTTTCATAGTCTTTACCTCCCTGCCCCCTGTTTGCCAGGGGGCTATTGCATTGTCTATATCCTGCCGTTGTTACCAGTTGATTGGTTTGACATTTGAAGCTGTTTTCTTCGGACTGAGAAAATCCATCTTGTCAACAATGACTTCCAAATCAAAGCGACGCTTCCCGGCCTTGTTAGTCCAGCGTTTGTGGCAGAGCCTGCCGGTGATGCCTACGCGCGCACCCTTGGTAAGATGGTCTGCCATGGTGATAGCCATCTGCCCGAAAGCCACAAGCGATATAAAATCAGCGGTTGGCTTCTTGTCGGGAATTTTCTTGGAACGAGGTCTGTCGATCGCCAGGCAGGAAGAGGCCACCACAATGGATTTCCTGCCTTCGTCCTTATCATAGATGTTGAATGATATGTCACGGGCAAGATTGCCGATTAGGGATACTTTGTTAATGGTATGTCCTCCTCAGTAGATGTCGCGCTCCAGGATGATGCCGTACTCCATCAGTTCGTTGGCAGATAAGGGGTCCTCATAGAGGATGCGATCGCGGACTCTGTGCAGGTCGCAAGCATCAATTTCTACCCCGCCTAGCCTGTGTTCTTCCATGATGTGATTGAGCAGGGCTTCCCTGCCCGCTTGCGTGTCGCTATACACTTCCTCGTTGTAGAAACCGAGGATAGAGCTGGCGCTCTTGGTGAGATTGCAGTTGAAGAACTCGTAGCCGGTATCAACGTCCATAGTGTGCTCCTTTCTGGGGGAACCTTGCCTGTCCCCCTGCCAATTTTCTTTTTTTGACGGACATGAAATACCACCGTAGAGAATGAAGGGCAAGGACGCCCGCAGGGTGGCGCAGCTTTCCTTGACCGGAATGAGCGAGGTGGTATCATGGCAAGGCAAAAAAAAGACCTGTAATCTCAGGCTCTGGCGGTCTTTGGCAATCCTTTTGCAGTGGTTTGGGGAAATGCTCTTGCAATTCTGTGTTATTTTATCGGGACTGGAAAAAGTAAACTGAATTTAGATAAGACTCAGGGGTAGGGCTGCAATAGGCAGAAAGGAGCGAGAACTATGAGGCATGGATGTTTGGCATTGCCGGAGGGGCTGGATGAAGATTTGTACGGTCATTATTGTTCGGAACTGGACTGGCTCACAAATGATGAACTGGACAACTTGCTTTATGGAGAGGTGGAGAAAGAGGTGACGGAATATGGCCTGGCAGAGTGACAAGCTGAAGGAAGCCCATAAGGAATTGGTAGGGAAATACTGATTTATTGCCGCTCTTCTCAAATGTCCTGTCATAAGATACAATAGACATATAGGAGTTCACTGG
>SVBX01000035.1 GCA_015058655.1 Pseudoselenomonas ruminantium | reverse complement strand
AAGGTTGATAGGGTAGGTGTGGAAGCTCCGTGAGGAGTGAAGCTAACTACTACTAATATGTCGAGGGCTTAACTTAATAGAAAGTCGCAACCAAAGCCTTCCCCTATGGGGAAGGGGGACCGCCGAAGGCGGTGGATGAGGTTGCAACTGCAAAGTTACAGTCAAGTAACTTCCAAAAATGTTCAGTACAAAATAAATTCTTCTGTATAGTTTTGAAAGAGCAATCTTTCATATATCCGGTGATGATGCCTGAGTGGTTCCACCTGTTCCCATTCCGAACACAGTAGTTAAGCATTCAGAGGCCGAAAGTACTTGCCTGGAGACGGGCTGGGAGGATAGGAAGTTGCCGGTTAAGCAAGCACCCTGCGGGGTGCTTTTTTTATTTTGCTGCTATGAGCCGTTCAGGACTTGGGTATGGCAACGCTCCACTTGAGATTTTTCCTGCGGAAAAATTTCACATGTTTCGCTTATGCCGCACCCAAGTCCCTCACTCACTGGCGATAGAAAAGTTTGTCGCTGCGAGCCGTTCGGGACATGGGCATGACAACGCTCCACTTGAGATTTTTCCTGCGGAAAAATTTCACACGTTCCGCTTATGTCATACCCATGTCCCTCACTTACTGGTGATAGAAAAATTTCACTATCAAAGCATTGACAGGCTGGGATAAACCCTATATAATAATGTCCTGTGAGTGACGCACTACCTGATTCAGTTTATATCTACCAACTTTTCTTGTATGCTCACATGGTTCACTAGCTCAGTTGGTAGAGCACCTGACTTTTAATCAGGTTGTCCCGGGTTCGACCCCCGGGTGAGCCACCATTATGGCCCGGTAGTTTAGTTGGTTAGAACGCCGCCCTGTCACGGCGGAGGTCAGGGGTTCAAGTCCCCTTCGGGTCGCCACTATGATAAAAGCGCTTCGGCGTTTATATACTAATCCTTGTTAGATGCCTCGGTAGCTCAGTTGGTAGAGCAGGGGACTGAAAATCCCCGTGTCAGTGGTTCGATTCCGCTCTGAGGCACCACTTTGAAAGATAATCCGCTTCGGCGGATTTTTTTTATGTGTATTCATTCAGGAAAGCAGAGGTAAATATGGAGGCGTTGTTTTCATCGTTTTTGGTGGTATTTTTGGCAGAAATGGGAGATAAAACCCAGCTGCTGGTGCTGGCCTTCGCAGCCAAATATCACTGGCGTCCCGTATTGGGAGGTATGCTGCTGGGGATTCTGGCTGTCCATTCCCTGGCGGTGGCGGCAGGAAATGCCATCGGCAGTTTCCTGAGTCCTGCCATCATGCAGGCCATAGCAGGCATAGTTTTCCTTGCTTTTGGTATCTGGACCCTCAGAAGCGAGACTGAGGAGGAAGAAGCCCATGATTCTGCCCGCAGCCCCTTTTGGACGGTGGCTTTAGCTTTTTTCGTAGGAGAGATGGGGGACAAGACACAGTTTGCGGCCCTTACGGTGGCAGCGGCTTATCCCAGCTGGCAACTGGTGCTCCTGGGGGCTGTGGTGGCTATGGTGCTGGCAGATCTCATGGGGGTTATCTGCGGGGCGCTTCTGCATAAGCGGCTGCCGGAGAGGAAATTGCAGCTCCTTTCCGGGGGCATCTTTCTCTTTTTCGGTCTTGTTACTTTGATTCAGTTGGCATGGACAACATTTTGAAATTTAATAGAATTTTAATTTACTTTTTTGAAAAAATACACGATAATATAAATGTAAGGAAAATGTTATCTTAATCAACGATATAAGGATTGGGGTTGAAAAGGATGAAAAAGTTCAGGCATCTTTTGGGAGTTATGGGGCTGATGATGGCTCTGCTGGTTATGTCAGCGGCTTCTGCCTTGGCAGCTGCCAACTGGGATAGCGCTGTGGTGACAGCTGAAGGCACAGGTGTGGCTCCTCCGACGGCGTACAATTCTGTTCAGGCTCGTATGCTGGCCCGCAGGGCAGCCATTGTGGACGCTTACCGCCAGCTGGCAGAGCATATCAAGGGGGTCAATGTGGATGCTGATACCACTGTGGAGAACATGATGGTCACCAGCGATGTTGTTCGCACCCATGTCAGCGCTCTGGTGCAGGGGGCTCGCATCGTGGATGAGAAGGTCATCGCTGAGGGTGGCTACAGCGTGACCTTGCAGGTCTCCATGTTCGGCGCTTCCAATTCGCTGGCCAGTGCAGTTATCGAGCGTCCGCTGGTCAAGGAGGCATTCCCGTCTGTGGTGGTGACGGTAGAGCCTTCTGTACCTCGTCCTGCCGCTGAGTACGGCTTCCCCTCCCTGCCGTCCACTACGATTCCGTCCACTTCTCTTCCTTCCACTCAGCCTGTGCATGGCAATGGCAGTTCTGCTGCCGCCGCTCCTGCCGGTCGTGCTATCGGCGGCTACACGGGGCTTATCGTGGATTGCCGTGGGCTTGGCTTGAAGCCCGTCATGAGCCCGGTCATCAAGAATGTTGAGGGCACTCCTATCTATGGCTATAAGAACCTTGATTATGACAAGGTTATTTCTAACGGCATGGCTGGTTACACCACGGATATTACCAGGGCAGCCCGTGCAGGCAGCAATCCGTTGGTTGTCAAGGCCGTGAGCCTGGATAACCACAATGGCAATCCCGTGCTTTCTCTGGCAGATGCCAACAGGGTGCTGATTGAAAATGGCGCTACCGGTTTCCTCGACAATGCCAGCGTGGTGTTCCTGCGCTGAGAACTTTCATGTGTGAGCAGGGGGCTCCCGTTAGGGAGCCCTTTTATCGTGGTTTATTTACCTCTGGGGCTTGCGAAGTTTACTGACATTTAGTACAATGATGGTACAATAATATAAAATAAGAATGCAGATAATTTATCGAAGGAATAGGAGCGTGCAGGCATGTTTTTGGAAGAACGTCAGGAAATCATATTGCAGATGCTGGCCCAGGATGGCAAGGTGCGGGTCAGGGAACTGAGCGAGAAGTTCAAGGTCACTGAGGATTGCATTCGCAAGGATCTGGGCTCTCTGGAGAAGCAGGGCAAGCTGAAGCGCACCTATGGCGGTGCCGTAAGGCTCCGCGAGAACAGCCATATGGTGGAGGTGAGCAAGCACCGCCACACTGATGTGGAAGCCAAGCAGCGCATCGCCCAGGCGGCAGTACGGCTCATCCATGAGCATGATATGGTGTTCCTGGACATTTCCACCAGCAATCTGGCCATTGCGGAACTGCTGGTAAAGACGGAGCGGGATATTACTGTGGTCACCAATATGATTGATATTCTGGTGGTGCTGGCCCGCAATCCCAAGATTCGCGTGGTGTTCGCCGGTGGCAAGATCAACAAGAGCCGTGATGGTTTCTGGGGCGGCATGACCCTGGATTTCATCTCCCGCTTGAAGCCGGATATCGCCTTTGTGGGCGCTGTAGGCGTGGATGTGAAGGAAAACAGTGTTTCCACTTATGATATTGACGACGGCATCAACAAGGCCGCCATCATCCGCCACAGCAAGAAGGCCTATGTGGTGGCAGAGGCCCGCAAGCTTTCCACCGATGGCAATTACAACTACACTACTCTGGATACTCTTTCCGGTCTGATTACGGACTCCATGCCTGCCAAGGAGATTCAGGACGCCGCTGATTCTTATGGAGTGGAGATTATCCTGCCGTGAAAATACCAGCTTTCCTGAGCTGGAGGGAATTTCATAGCGTAACTATGAAGGGACTGAAGGTATTTTTCTTTTACCTGGCAGTCCTTTCCCTTTTTCGGCTTATCTTTATGGCAGGGCTGCATGAATATCTGGGGCAGGGAACAGGCATAGATGATATTTATGCGGCCTTGCTGCGGGGCACAAGGCTCAGCATGCAGACGGCGGGAGCGCTGACCCTGGTCAGCCTGGTGCCTGCCCTGGCTGCCCACTATTTGCTGCCCTTTTGGAAAAAGGCAGAGCGCTGTCTTTGGCTGTCGCTTAACGGTGTGCTGATTACAGTGCTTTCCATTCTCTTCGTGGCGGTGTTCCCCTATTACCGCCTGTTCCATGCCAACTACAATCAGATGGTCTTCAACGGGGCCAATGATGATATCGAGGCTCTGTTCTGGACTTTCGTGCAGCAGTATAATCTGCCTGTGCGGCTGGCGGGGGCCTTGCTGCTGGCCTATGTGCTCTACCGTGTCTTGAAGTGGCTGCTGGAGGCAAAGGAAGAATTGATTCAGCCACAAGGCTGGCCTATGCCCTTGCGCTATCTGTTGCGGGCAGGGTATCTGGGGCTTTTGTATCTGGTGAGCCTTCTGGGCATTTTCGGCGGCAGCCTGGGGTGGCAGACGGCGGTGGATTGGGAAAATGCCGGAGTCACCAAGGACGATTTCCTCAACGAAGCGATTCTGGACAGTCCGCAGGCCCTTTACCGGGCTTATGAGCTGAACCGCCGCATGCTGGCTTGCAACGGGCTGAATTTCACTACGGAAGATATAAGGCTGCTGGCGTCTTATATTTCCGGGCGGCCTGCGGATTCTGACAATCTGGACGATTACCTCAGACGGAAAGCGCAAGGCGCGGCCATGGAAAAGCCTCGTCAGGTCTTTGTGGTGCTTTCCGAGAGCCTGGCTAACTGGCCTTTGCTGCCGGAGTATGACTATCTGCCTGTGGCTCCTGACCTGCGAGCGCTGCTGCAGCAGGAGGATACGGACTACTGCCCTGCCTTCCTGCCCAATGGAGCCAGCACTGTCTCGGCGGTGACAGGGGTGGTGACGGGCTTCGCTGATGCCAACCTGTATCTTACCACCATGCCCGAGTCCTTCGCAGCCCCCTATCCTACGGCGGCGGCGCCCCAGATGGAGAAGCTGGGCTACGAGACGAATTTCTGGTACGCCGGCCCCGCTACCTGGGAAAGGATTGGTGCTTTCACCAAGGCTCAGGGCTTCAGTCACTTCTACAGCCGGGGGGATTTCGGCGAGGTGCCGGGCAGTGTCTGGGGCTGTGAGGACGAATGCCTGTATGCGAAGGTACTGGAGGGGATTGACGAAGATAAGCCCGGTTTCCATGTGATTCTCAATGCTTCCAATCATTCGCCCTATGATGTGAATGTGGAGGCCAAGGGCTTTCCCAAGGAAAAGGTCAGGGCGGCCCTGCCTGAAGCGTTGCAGCAGGAGGAGGAACTGCTGCGGGAACTGGGGCATTACTGGTACGCCCAGCGGGAACTGGCCAGCTTCGTCAAAGAGGCCAAAGAAAAATTCCCGGACAGCCTCTTTATCATCGTGGGCGACCACGGTGACCGCTACAATCTGGAAAAGCAGCCCAAGACCTATGAAAGATACGGCATTCCTTTCATCGTCACGGGCAAGGGCATACATAAAGGCGTGTTGCTGCAAGATGCGGCAGGCAGCCAGATAGATATCATGCCCACCATCTATGAACTGATTGCCCCGGCGGGCTTTGAGTATATGGCGCTAGGCTCAAGCCTTACCACCACCAATAACAGGGGCGTCAACTACGGCTTCTTCATCACTGGAAACGCTATCGGCAAGGCTGACACCGTGCCCCTGGTGCCGGAGCCGCTGGTTGATACCCAGCCACAGATAGACGACCAGGCCATGCAGGACTACTGCAACGCCATCAGGGCTATTTCCTGGTATCGGCCCAAGTATGGGGCGATATTGGATGAGGAAAAATTGAAGGACAGATAAAAAATGAGCTTTCGCACAAGAAAAAATGCGAAAGCTCATTTTTAAATCTCAAATATGTCCTTGACTGGAATTTCCAAATCGCTATACAGGCTTATTTTCAAGCTCAGCTGCTGCTGGGCTTTTTCGTCCTCGTCCAGCTCATCCCAGTCTTCCTCGCATATTAAAGTAGTCAAGGTGTCGGTGCCGGCGGGGCGGGGGGCATGTCGGTCATGTCCTCGGTGAGCTTCCTCTGCCCCAGCATGGTGGTGAGGTTCTCCCGGTTGTAGGCGTAGCTGCGGCTGGCGAAGTCCTGGTAGGGCTCGTAGCGGTCGGAGGGGGCGTTCAGCAGGCCACTGATGGTGTCGTAGAGCATATCGTTGGTGAAGTATTCCTCCCTGTGCTCCCTGAGGGCGCGGGTGCGGCCCGGCAGGGCCTGCTGGTAGGCCGGGGACAGGTAGATGAACATGGGGATGCGCACCATGTCGAAGCTGAACACATCGGGATTGTGGGAAATCTCCAGATTTTCCCCGTGGTCGGAGAAGTATACCATGGCCTGCAGGTTCAGGTTCTTCTGGGCATAGGCGAAGACCTGGGAGAGAATGTAATCCGTGTAGAGGATGCTGTTGGCATAGGACTCTTTGGAAGTAACCGTGGACTCCCCCTCGGCAGTCTTGAATTTGCTGAAGGCAGAGGGGTAGCGGTTGTTGTAGTAGATGTGGCTGCCCATGACATGGAGCACCACGAAATTGTTCTTGGTGGGGTCCAGCTGGGAAAGGTACGGCAGCAGCGCCTCATCGTACTTGTCGGTGAAGTTGTAGGAGTCGTCCGTCCACTCGGCGTGGTCGGCGGTCTTGGCCACCAGGGTGATGGCGCTGTCATACTGCCCGTAGCGGCCCTGGTTGCTGAACCACCAGGTCTCGTAGCCGGCTTTCTTGGCTACATCGATGATGGAGGCGGAATTGAAGAATTCCTTGCCGTTGTACTGGCTCTGCTCCGTCAGAGCCCGCTGCAGCACCGGCACCGTCTGGGACCAGGAGGCATAAGCGTGGTGGAAGATGAGGAAGTTATCATTTTCCGCCATGGAGGAAAGCCAGGGGGTGTCCTCATAGGGGAAGTCCGGGGTGTAGGCTTTCATGTAGTTGCGGGAGGCAGACTCGCCGATGACGAAGATTACCGTACCGGGAGCCTTGGCCGCCAGGGTCATGCTCTGGTCGATGGAAAGGCTGTTTAGGCGCTCATCATGGCCCAGGCCGTATTCCTGGGTCTGCTTCACATAGGTGTCCACATCGAACCAAAGGCTGGCGATGGAGGACTGGGGCAGGTACACGGACAGGGTCCACATGGCAAAAATCACCAGGAAGGCCAGCGCTCCCATGCGGCCCGCCGTGGTGTCTTCTTCCAGCTCGTTTGCCAGGCGCAGGTGGCATTTGTAGCAGAAATAGAGGAAAGCCAGGAGGGCGGCCAGGATGCCCAGGGCGGGCAGCACGCCGATATTGGACTGGATATAGTCAAGGCTCTCGCGGTAGTTGGTGAGGTAGAGGGCCATCAGGGAGGCAGGGGACAGGCAGTGCCAGACTGTGCAGTAATAGATATACTGGATGAGCGGCACTACGATGCCCACGAAATTCAAGAGGGACATGATGACGGCAATGGTCCTGTGCCACCCCAGCCTGAACAGGGCCGACTCCAAAGAGGTCAGCACCACGAAGAGGGCTGTGCCAATCAGGAAGTCGAAGCAGATCATGGACATATACCAGCCTTGGTTGTAAGTCCAGGTGTAGAGCAGGGGGAAAGCCGAGCACCACAAAAGGCCCGTCAGCAGGTTCGGCAGGGCTGCCTTGGAGAACAGGGGGATGCGGCTGCCGTACTGCATCAGGATCAGGGCTGCTATCACGGGCACAAGCACGGGCATGAAATATTTGGCGCCCATATCCTGGCCGATGTCTATATAGAAGGCAATGAGGCAGAGGAAATAGGCTCCGGCGGCCAGTGACCAGCGGATGAGATTGTCCTGGCCGGTGGTGGTAATCTGCATGATATATCTTCCTTTTTGATGATTTTTTCCTACTAGCGAATAATCCAAAGTTTATTGTACTGTAAAAGCTAGAGAAGTCAAGGGGAGGCTTTTTGGTAACATTGGGCATTGCTAAGAGGGGAGTTCTCTGCTAAAATATATCCCTGTTGAGACTAAATAAAGACACAATATATAGTGAAAGGCAGGGAGAACGGGTACACATATAGTGGAGGGCGGGGAGGCCCTTTGCTTGTGGTCTGTGCCCCTTCGCAGCAAGCATGACAAAGACAGTGACCAAGCGTTCCGGGCTGAATGTGGACTATGACCGCTCCAAGATCCGCAATGCTATTGCAGGCGCCAACAAGGACTCTATCCAGCAGATGAGCGAAGCTGACATCGATGCTGTGACGGAGCAGGTGGAGCGGGCCATAGAGGCCCGTGAATCCATCGGCGTGGAGGAAATCCAGGATGTAGTTGAGCAGGAGCTCATGAAGTTTGACTTCTATGAGGTGGCCAAGAAGTACATCACTTACCGTCAGAAGCACACGGAGCGCCGCAAGGCCCAGAAGCACCTGATGGACAGCTATCGTGATATCTTCTTTGCCGACGCTGTGGACTCGGACCTCAAGCGCGACAACGCCAACATCAACACCGATGCCTCCATGGGCATCATGCTGAAGCTTGGCGCCGAAGGGGCCAAGCACTTTGTGGACAATTATGTTCTGGACGAGGAATTCCGGG
This sequence comes from Pseudoselenomonas ruminantium, assembly GCA_015058655.1. Taxonomy (GTDB): domain Bacteria; phylum Bacillota; class Negativicutes; order Selenomonadales; family Selenomonadaceae; genus Selenomonas_B; species Selenomonas_B ruminantium_C. Next base: position 19,706 of record SVBX01000035.1, on the reverse strand, counting down.
CCGCTGACAAGGAAAACTGGATTCACATCCACGACAAGGATTTCTCCCTGATTACCTTCAACTGCTGCCAGATTGACTTGCTGAAGCTTTTCAAGGGAGGATTCTCTACGGGCCACGGCTTCCTGCGGGAGCCTAATTCCATCCGCGCTTATGCGTCTCTGGCCTGCATTGCTATCCAAAGCAATCAGAACGATATGTTCGGCGGCCAGAGCATCAACTGCTTTGACTTTGCCATGGCAGAGGGCGTGAAGAAGTCCTTCAAGAAAGCCCTGCTGGATGAGGCTTATCGTGCCCTGCGCTATCAGTGCGGACTGGTGGGCAGGGAAACGGAGAAGGAGTTCAAGCGGCTGTTGAAGGAGAAGCTGGACTTCGCCGTCTGCTCCTATGAAGAGAGCCGGGAGGCCAATGCCGCCCACTATGATGCGGCTGTCAAGGAGCTGGGCCGTGCGCTGGATGAAACTGTTTCGGCTATGGTCAGCCTGCCTGCAGGGGATTTGGATGTGGAAATCATCTATCAGCTTTCCTGTGAGGATGTGGTGGAGGAAACTCATCAGGCCATGGAAGCGCTGATTCACAACTTCAATACCCTCCACAGCCGCGCCGGCGCCCAGGTGCCTTTCTCCTCCATCAACTATGGCATGGATACCACCCCTGAGGGGCGGCTGGTGACCCGCGAGGTCCTGAACGCCATCTGGGCGGGCCTGGGCAATGGGGAGACGCCGATTTTCCCCATTTCCGTATTCCAGCTGAAGGCCGGTGTGAACTACAACCCGGAAGACCGCAACTATGACCTTTTCATGAAGGCCTGCAAGGTCAGCGCCAAGCGCCTCTTCCCCAACTTCGTGAATCTGGATGCGCCTTACAATCTCCAGTATTACAAAGAAGGGGACTACAACTCCTATGTGGCAACTATGGGCTGCCGCACCCGCGTCATGAGCAATGTGAACGGCCCTGAGGAATCAGGCAGCCGCGGCAATTTCGCTTTCACCACCATCAACCTGCCCAAGCTGGCTCTGGAAGCCAAGGGGGATATGGAGAAGTTCTGGGAGCTCTTTGACAAGTACATCCAGGTGAGCCATGACTACCTGTTGGCTCGTCTCAGTGTCATCCAGCAGAAGCATGTCTACAACTACCCCTTCCTCATGGGACAGGGTGTCTGGATGGGCAGCGAGAACCTGCGGCCTGAGGACAGCATCAAGGAGGTGCTGAAGCACGCCTCCTACTCCATCGGCTTCTGCGGCTTGGCAGAGTGCCTGGTGGCTCTTATCGGCAAGCATCACGGGGAAAGCGCCGCAGCTCAGGAACTGGGGCTCAGGATCGTAGGCCATCTCAGGGAAAGGACAGATGAGTACACCAGGGAAGAGCATATGAACTGGACCTGCTTCGGCACTCCTGCCGAGTCCACCGCCGGTCAGTTCCAGCGCTCCAACCGCAAGAACTACGGTGTCATCAAGGGGGTCACAGACAGGCCCTATATGACCAATTCCAGCCATGTGCCGGTTTACTATCCCATCAAGGCTATCGATAAGATTCGCATCGAGGCGCCTTACCATGCCCTGGAGAATGCCGGCCATATCGCTTACATCGAGATGGACGGTGACCCCACCAAGAATGTGAAGGCCTTCGAGGCCGTGGTGCGGGCCATGCACGACAACGATATGGGGTATTTCTCCATCAACCATCCCGTTGACCGTGACCCCGTCTGCGGCTACACGGGCATCATCGAGAATGAGTGCCCCCACTGCCACCGCAAGGAAGTGGAGACGGGCAGCTTTACCATCAAGCGCATGAAAAAGTAAGAAAAAGGCACTGAACTTTGTTTTTTAGTTCAGTGCCTTCTTATTTTTTTGCACAAAAATGGCGGAGAGGGTGGGATTCGAACCCACGGTGCCTTGCGACATCACCGGTTTTCAAGACCGGCTCCTTAAACCACTCGGACACCTCTCCGCAATGGTGATATTATAACGCCTTTGGGGTAACTTGTCAAATGCACTCAATTGCGGTATACTCATTAAGTTATTTCATTAAATACATGATAAGTTAGCCCCAGAGATTGGTGGAGGTTTTTCATGAAAATAGCGGTTTTCGATTCCGGCATAGGCGGCCTTTCCGTGCTTTACGAAGCCAGGAAGGCCCTGCCGGAGGAGCAATTTATCTTTTTTGCCGATGAGGACAATGTGCCTTACGGCACTAAAACCAAAGAAGAAATTCAGTCCCTGGTGGCTGATGCCTTTGACTTTCTGGTGAGCAAGGGGGTGAAGGCCATCGTGGTGGCCTGCAATACGGCTACCAGTGCCGCGGTGACTGAGATGCGCCGCCGCTATGACCTGCCCATCATCGGCATGGAGCCGGCTGCCAAGAAAGCCCTGGACATTGATGGGGAGCACAGGGTGCTGGTGGTGGCTACTCCCGTCACCGTGAAGGGCAATAAGATGAAGGTGCTCATCGAGCATGTGGACAAGCAGCATTTGGTGGACCTCCATCCCCTGCCTCGGCTGGTTGAATACGCAGAGCAGCAGGAGTTCAATTCCCAGGCGGTGCTGGATTATCTGGGGCGGGAACTTTCCCCCTATGATTTTTCCGAGTATTCTTCCCTGGTGCTGGGCTGCACCCACTTCAACTATTTCAAGGACACTTTCAGGGAACTGCTGCCTGAGCATGTCTCCTTGGTGGATGGCAATGCCGGCACTGTGCGGGAGCTTATCCGCAGGCTGAAGGAGAGGAATCTGCTGGAGAAGCAGACTCCTTCCATAGAGTATTATTATTCCGGCCGCCGGGTGCAGGACAAGGAAGAGCTGCATCGGCTGGAAAGCTATCTGCAGCGTCTGGGGTGCATGCATGCCCTTACTTGACTTTGCCGGTTATTTGGTCTAAATTAGTAGTTGTGCCTGCGGGGAGGTATGGATTTGGTTTCCACGGAATACAAAGTCAATTTCTTTGATACAGACGCCATGGCAGTGGTGCATCATGCCAATTACATTCGCTGGTTCGAAATCGGCAGGGTGGAGTACCTGCGCCATTATGGCCTGACTCTTGACGACATCATGGATGATGGCTATGTGTTCCCCATCACCAAGATAGATGCCAAGTATCTTTCGCCGGGCCGCTTCGATGATGTGCTCATCATCGAGACTACGGCTACGGCTCTCACCAAGGCCCAGATGGCCTTTGCCTACAAGATTGTCCGCAAAGACACGGGAGAGGTGCTGGTGACGGGACATTCGCAGAATGCCTTTACCCGCAAGGATACGGGGAAAATTACCCGCCTGCCGGATAAATTCTTCGAGATTTTCCAGCGGGCCATGGCGGACGAGAAAGCTTTGAAAGCTGGGGAGGAATAAGTTTTGACGGTATTATATGTGATTATCGGCCTGATAGTTTTGGCTGTGGTCTTTTTGCAGCTTTTTCTGGCTGTGGAAGGCAAGGAGAAGGTTACAGTTCACACCGGGGCTGCCTGGGAGCTGGAAAGCAAGGCTCAGGACAGGCTGGTGCTGAAGAAGAAATTGGTCTTTGCCAATGAAGGCAAGCAGTGCGCCACCATCATGGACGCCATTGCGCGTCCCCAGTTGCCCTATGAGCAGTATGACGGCATCGATGCGCGGGGCAAGGCAGAGCTGGAGGGAGCACCCCGTGAGGATGACTACTTCGAGGCGGTGCTGATCCAGCGCAAGGGCGATTCGCCGGACAAGCTGGATATCTGGGCCAAGGTGGCCCTGAGTCCCCGCAAGGGCCTGAGCCTGGAGGAGGCGCTGGCGCATATGGTGGATATCGGCGTGGATTTCATCTGGATGGAAACTGGCCGTACCCCTTGGAAATACAGGAAGGTGAGACTGGAAATGACCGCAGAGGACATTGCCAGGCTTGCAGGCGTAACTTTGGTGAAGGATTAAGGAGGACACGCGGAAATGGCAGAAGAACTTGAACTGATACCGGTGCCCACCCGTATCCTGACTGATAAAGACGATATTATCGAAGCTATCGAGCATTATACTGAGGGAAAGATTGGCCCGGACGATCTGGTGTGCAGCGCCGAGAGCGTGGTGGCTATCACCCAGGGGCGTTATGTGCGCCCGGAGGATTTGGAGATTTCCTGCCTGGCCAGGCTCTGCTGCCGCTTCATTCCTGATTACGGCAGCCTGGCCAGCCCTCACGGCATGCAGTCCCTGATGGATGTGGAGGGGCAGTGGCGCGTGGCCTTTGCCCTCTTTGCAGGCTTCATAGGCAAGATTTTCGGTCAGTCCGGCCTCTTCTACAAGTGGGGCGGGGAGCAGACGGCCATGATCGACGATGTGACGGGCACCATGCCTCCTTTCGACAAGTGCATCGTCTACGGCCCCGGCGACCCTTATGGCATGGCCCAGAAGATGAAGGACAAGCTGGGCTGCTTCGGCGCCATGATTGCAGATGTCAATGACCTCAAGCGCTCCCGCGTGGTGGGCGTGTCCTCCGGGGTGAAAGGGGAATTGGCAGCCAAGCTGCTCATCGACAACCCCTTCGGCAATGCTTCCCAGAAGACACCTATCTGCATCATCAAGAACTACAGGCAGTATCAGGAGAAGAATAGTTAATGGCCTTCAAGCCTTCCCCTTGAGGGGAAGGTGCCCCGATAGGGGCGGATGAGGTGGAGCGCTTTCGAGTGTTGTTGTCTTAAATTGTCAACTACGCACCTCATCCGTCAGCCCTTCGGGCTGCCACCTTCCCCTCAAGGGGAAGGCATTTTTTGTAAGGAGAAAGATTATGCCAAGATCAGACAGGCGCGGGGCGGATGGACTGCGCCCTTATCGCATGGAGCGCCGCTTTCAGAGATATCCTGCCGGTTCGGTGCTCATGGAGATGGGCAATACCAAGGTCATTTGCGCTGCCAGCATTGAGGAACGCGTGCCTTTCTTTTTGAAGGGCACCGGCGAGGGCTGGATCACGGCGGAGTATTCCCTGCTGCCCAGCGCCACAGGCACCCGCTCTCCACGGGAGGCCGCCAAGGGCAGGCAGTCAGGTCGTACCCAGGAGATACAGCGGCTCATTGGCAGGGCCCTGCGCTCCGTGGTGGATACCAAGGCCCTGGGGGAGCGCACCATCATGATTGACTGCGATGTGATACAGGCAGATGGCGGCACCCGCACCGCTTCCATTACCGGGGCTTTCGTGGCTCTGGTGGAAGCCTGCTCCACCTTTTACAAGAAGGGGGGCATTTTCCCTGTGAAGGACTTTGTCTCCGCCATCAGCGTGGGGATAAGCCATGAGGGAGAGGCCCTTCTCGACTTGTGCTACGAAGAGGATTCGCAGGCTATCGTGGATATGAATGTGGTGATGACAGGGGAGGGCAGATTCGTAGAGGTGCAGGGCACCGGGGAGGGGCGCCCTTTCACCCACGAGGAGATGAACAAGCTGCTGGCCCTGGGAGAAAAGGGCTGCAGGGAATTGATTTCCTATCAGAAGGATGCGCTGGGCGGCGAGCTGGTCTGGCTGGTGGGACGAGAGGGATAAAGATGCTGAAGATACTTATGGCTACGGGCAATCAGGGCAAGCTCCGTGAAATGAGGGAAATGCTCTCGGCTTTGCCCGTGGAGATACTTTCGTTGAAAGATTTTCCAGAAATTCCCGAACCGATAGAGGATGGAGGGACCTTCGAGGCGAATTCTCTCTTGAAGGCCCGTTATTACCGGGAAAAGACCGGCTGCGCTGCCATGGCAGACGATTCGGGGCTGGAGGTGGAAGCCCTGGGGGGCGCCCCGGGTGTCCACTCGGCCCGCTTCTGCGGTCATCACGGCGATGATGAGGCCAATAACGAGAAGCTGCTCTCCGAGCTTGCGGCCAGGGGCGTGACGGAATCGAAAGCCGCCTATCGCTGCGTGCTCTCCTTCGTGGGGCTGGATGGCAGGGAACTCACTGCCGCAGGCAGCTGCGAAGGAATCGTCAAGGACCCCCGCAAGGGCGAGAACGGTTTTGGCTATGACCCTTATTTCTATGTGACGGAAGGAAAGCTTTCGGGCCGCACCATGGCGGAGCTTACGCTGGAGGAGAAGGGCACCATCAGCCACCGGGCGCGGGCCATGGAGAAGCTGAAGAAGATGCTGGAGGAAAATGTCTTATGATCGTAGGACTGGTAAGCGACAGCCACGGCAACACCGCCGCCATCGATATGATGCTGGGCCTGCCGGAGGCAAGGGAGGCAGAGTGCTGGCTCCACGCCGGGGATTTCGTAGTGGATGCAGAGTATCTTGAAATGGTTACGAGCAAGAAGGTCTACAAGGTGGCGGGGAACGGAGACTGGCCTCACAGCAAGGCACCTGAGGATCTGATGCTGGAACTTTCGGGCTTCCGCGTCATGCTCACCCATGGACATGAGCACGGCGTGCGCTACGGTACGGAAATCCTGGCAGAAAATGCTTTGAACATGGGAGCAGACATTGCAGTCTACGGTCACACCCATATAGCCGATATCTCTCATATGAAGGGGGGGGATCTGCTCATCCTGAATCCCGGCAGCATAAGCAGGCCCCGGGATGATTCGTATGGTTCCTTCATGTTGCTGGAGCTGGAAAAGGGCAGGGCGCCCCGTGTGAGGTTGCTGCGCCTTGAGGATAGCGACGGCAGCAGGCTTTTCTGAAATAAATTGAGATGGCAGGCGAAAAAATCCTTCGGATAAAGAAGGATTTTTTCACTTGAAAAGAGAATAGAGAAGCGATGTGATAAGTATCGCATACCTGTGTCACCACCCACGAAAGGGGAGCGCAATTCACGGTCGAAAAGTGAATTCGCTTCAGTATTTTCGCGGGCTTCTCGCATTTGTGAATTGCTTGAAAACAAGTATGAGATGTGCTATTATGGAGCACGGATGTGTGATAAGTTGTATTTATGGGAGGGATTACTTTGCGAGAGTTGGACGCAAAACAAATCACTGAAACCGTCGCGCAGATGTGCAAAGAGGCGGCTTATTACCTGCCCAAGGATGTCTATGAGGCACTGAAGCGCGGCCGTGAGACCGAGAAGTCTCCTGTGGGCCAGAATGTGTTGGATCAGATTATCCGCAATGCAGAGATTGCCAGGGAAGAGGACCGTCCTTACTGCCAGGATACGGGCATGACCATCGTCTTCCTGAAGGTGGGCCAGGATCTGCATATCACCGGCGGCAATCTGGAGGATGCCATCAACGAGGGCATCGCCAAGGGCTATACGGAGGGCTATCTCAGGAAATCAGTGGTGGCAGAGCCTCTCTTCAACCGCAAGAACACTCAGAATAACACGCCTGGTGTCATCTACACCGAGATCGTGCCTGGGGACAAGCTGGAGATCACCGTGGCTCCCAAGGGCTTCGGCTCCGAGAACAAGTCCGGCGTCAAGATGCTGGTGCCCGCAGACGGCGTAGAAGGCGTCAAGAAGGCTGTCATGGACATCATCCTCCATGCCAGCATGAATCCCTGCCCTCCCATGGTGGTAGGCGTGGGCATCGGCGGCACCATGGACCGTGCAGCCCTCCTTTCCAAGAAGGCACTTACCCGTTCCATAGATCAGCGCAATCCTATGCCTGAGTATGCCAAGCTGGAAGAAGAGCTCCTGGAGCTCATCAACCAGACGGGCATCGGCCCCCAGTTGGGCGGCACTACTTCGGCCCTGGCCGTGAACATCGAGTGGGGCCCCACCCATATCGCAGGCCTGCCGGTGGCAGTGACTATCTGCTGCCACGCTATGCGCCACAGCCACAAGGTACTTTGAGGAACGGGAGGAATAGTAATGGCAGAACAGATTCGCATTCAGACTCCTTTTACCGAGGAGATGTCCAGGAAGCTCAAGGCAGGGGATGCCGTGCTGATTTCCGGCACCATCATCGCTGCCCGCGATGCCGCTCACAAGGCCATGACCGAGGCTTTGGCCCGCGGCGAGAAATTGCCCGTGGACTGGACGAACCAGATGGTCTACTACCTCGGACCTACGCCGGCCAAGCCGGGCGACCCCATCGGCTCTTGCGGCCCCACCACTTCCGGCCGTATGGATGCCTACACTCCCACCATGCTGGATCAGGGCATCAAGGGCATGATTGGCAAGGGCTCCCGCTCCAAGGAAGTCATTGAGTCCATGAAGAAGAACGGCGTGACCTACTTCGCTGCCGTAGGCGGCGCAGCAGCCCTCATCGCCAAGTCCGTGAAGAAATACGAAGTGCTGGCATACCCGGAGCTTGGCCCTGAGGCCGTGGCCCGTCTGACGGTAGAAGATTTCCCGGCTATCGTGGTCATCGACTGCGAGGGCAACAGCCTTTACGAGACAAACCAGGCCAAGTATCGCACCCTGAAAGGTTACTGATTGAGACATATCTGGTTTAGGCGGCGCCCCTGCGTGGCAGGTGGCGCCTTGGCATAATTTTATTTAGGAGGTACAGAATGTTTCACGCTACTTTTTATCTGCGCCGCCTGCACTCCATAGTTGGTCTGCTGGTGCTCGGCGGAGTCATCTTTGAGCACATTTTCACCAACTCGATGGCTCTGGGCGGCCCGAAAGCCTTGAATGGCGCTCTTGCTATGATGGAGCTCATTCCCCATCCCATTTTCCTGGGCATTGAGATCGGCGCTATCGCCATCCCCTTGCTTTTCCATGCTATCTACGGCATCTACATCTGCCTGCAGGCCAACAACAACCCAGGCCGCATGGGCTATATCCGGAACTGGCAATTCGCTCTCCAGCGCTGGACGGCCTGGTTCCTGGTAGTATTCCTCATCTGGCATGTGTTCTATCTCCGTGTCTTCACCAAGGGCATCACGGGCACGCCTATTTCCTATGAGCTCCTGCAGAGCTACTTCACCGGCAGCCCCATTGTGGCAGTGCTCTACATCATCGGCATGTTCGCTGCTATCTTCCATTTCTGCAACGGCATCACCACCTTCTGCATGACCTGGGGCATCGCTAAAGGCCCCCGCGTCCAGAATGTGATCGGCATCCTCAGCATGTGCCTCTGCGCGGCTCTTTGCCTCGTCACGCTGGCATTCATGGGCAGCTATTTCGTGATGTAAGGATAAAGGAGAATATCAATGGCTAAAGCACCTGAAAATAAAATCATAGTCGTAGGCGGGGGCCTCTCAGGCCTCATGGCTACCATGAAAATCTGCGAAGGCGGCGGCAAGGTAGATCTGTTCTCCTACTGCCCCGTGAAGCGCTCCCACTCCCTTTGCGCCCAGGGCGGCATCAACGCCTGCATGGACACCAAGGGCGAGCACGACAGCATCTATGAGCATTTCGATGATACGGTTTACGGCGGTGACTTCCTGGCTGACCAGCTGGCTGTCAAGGGCATGGTCGAGGCAGCTCCGAAGCTCATCAAGATGTTTGACCGCATGGGCGTGCCCTTCACCCGCACTCCCGAGGGCGTGCTTGACCTCCGCAACTTCGGCGGCCAGAAGAACAAGCGCACCTGCTTTGCCGGCTCCACCACGGGCCAGCAGCTTCTCTATGCTCTGGACGAGCAGGTCCGTCATTGGGAAGTCAAGGGCAAAGTGACCAAGTATGAGTTCTGGGAATTCATCAAGGTCATCAAGAACAAGCAGGGTGTCGTCCGCGGCATCGTAGCTCAGAACATGAATTCCAACGAGATCGTGGCTTTCCCGGCTGATGTGGTCATCCTGGCTACCGGCGGCCCGGGCATGGTGTTCGGCCGCTGCACCGCTTCCACCATCTGCAACGGCTCCGCTGTGACTTCCGTGTATAAGGATGGCGCGCATCTGGCTAACCCCGAATTCATCCAGATCCATCCCACCGCTATCCCGGGCCCGGACAAGAACCGTCTCATGTCTGAGGCTTGCCGCGGTGAGGGCGGTCGCGTCTGGGTATGGCGCGACAACCCGGAGACCGGCGAGAAAGAGCGCTGGTACTTCCTGGAGGATATGTATCCTGCTTACGGCAACCTGGTGCCCCGCGATGTGGCATCCCGGGCTATCTACAAGGTCTGCGTGCATATGGGCCTCGGCATGCATGAGCCGAACCGCGTGTACCTGGACCTTTCCCATATCCCCAAAGACTACTTGGAGCGCAAGCTGGGCGGCATTTTGGAAATGTATGAGGACTTCGTGGGCAAGAGCCCGGCCGAGGTTCCTATGGAGATCTTCCCCTCCGTCCACTATTCCATGGGCGGCATTTGGGTGGACCGCATGCATCACACCAATATCCCCGGCCTCATGGCTTCCGGCGAGTGCGACTACCAGTATCACGGCGCCAACCGTCTGGGTGCGAACTCCCTGCTGTCCGCTACCTACTCCGGTACTGTTTCCGGCCCCGAGGCTCTGCGCTGGGCTCGCAGCGGCGAGCTGGGCGATCCCCTCACTGAGGCTGAGATGGAAGCAGCCCGCAAGGAGTGCGTAGCTGAGTTCGACAAGATCCGCAACATGAACGGCCCTGAGAACGCTCACAAGCTCCATCACGAGATGGGCGAGATCATGTACAAGTATGTGTCCATCGAGCGCGACAATATCGGCCTTGACCAGTGCCTGAAGGAGCTCAAGGAAATCCTCAAGCGCTGGGATAACATCGGCGTCACCGACCATGGCAACTGGGCAAACCAGGAAGCAATGTTCGTGCGCCAGCTCCGCAACATGATCCTCTACGCCATGGTGGTCACCAAGGGCGCCCGTTGCCGCGATGAGTCCCGCGGCGCACATGCCAAGATTGTCCTGGACGAGAATGGCAACCGCAAGACCGACGAGCAGGGCGAGCTTGTCTTCATGGGCCGCGATGATGAGCGCTTCATGAAGACCACCATCGTGGACTATGACCCGAAGACCGAGGAACCCCAGGTTTCCTACATGGAATTCGATCATTCCCTCATCAAGCCCCGTGCCCGTAACTATGCTGTGGCTAAAAAAGAATAAGAAGGTTGATACTGACCGAGTGAGCCAGCCAGTATGACGAGATATTTTTTTGCCTAACAAGGAAACACGACGACGCATAGCGGTTGCTATGCGGAGGAGCGTTGACGCAGTAAGGCGGAAAAATAGCCGTCAGGCTGGCGGCGAATCCGGTCAGCATCAGCCTCTGCTCGAAGGAGGATAATGTAAAATGGCAGAACAGAAAATGGTCAGACTCATCATCGAGCGCCAGGACGGCCCGGAAAGCGCGCCGTATACCCAGGAATTCGATGTACCATACCGTCCCGGCCTCAACATGGTGGCCGCTCTCATGGAAATCCAGAAGAACCCCGTCACCGTTGACGGCAAGCGCGTAGCTCCCGTAGTCTGGGAGTGCAACTGCCTGGAGAAAGTCTGCGGCGCCTGCATGATGGTCATCAACGGCATTCCCCGTCAGGCTTGCTGCTCTCTGGTTGACAACCTGCAGCAGCCCATCCATCTGGCACCCGCACGCACCTTCCCGGTCATCCGCGATCTTCTCATCGACCGCTCCGTCATGTTCGAGAGCCTCAAGAAGATCCAGGGCTGGGTAGAAGTGGACGGCAGCTGGGATGTGAAGGATGCTCCCATCCAGAACCCCTATACCGCACAGACTGCCTATGAGATCTCTCACTGCATGACCTGCGGCTGCTGCTTGGAGGCTTGCCCCAATGTGGGACCCCAGTCCGACTTTATCGGACCTGCTCCTACGGTGCAGGCGTACCTCTTCAATCTCCATCCCCTCGGAAAGTTCGACGCTCCGAAGCGCTTGAACGCCCTGATGGAGAAGGGCGGCATCACCAGCTGCGGCAACAGCCAGAACTGCGTGGAAGTCTGCCCGAAGCAGATCAAGCTCACCACTTATCTGGCTCAGCTGAACCGCGATGTGAACAAGCAGGCCCTGAAGAACATCTTCAACCATTGAGATACTGCGGCGAAAGCCTTTCCAAAACCCGCTTCTTTCCAGGAGGCGGGTTTTTTCTCGTGCAAGGCAGGAGAACGGCTGCCTTGCCTTGAATCTATTATTATGCTGTTTAGCATTAAATGATGATGAAATCAGGGTGATGAGCATGAGAAAAACAAACAGGCTGCCCCTTAGTGCCAATCTGAGGAGGTTTAAGTTCTATTTTGACTTGCTGAAAAGGACGACTGATGATTATCTGTTCCTGTCAGATATGCAGGACAGCATGACGATGGTGTCACCTAACTTGGTGCAGGATTTTGACCTGCCCGGAGAGATCATGGAAAACTTGGATCTCTACTGGCTGCCTCTGATTCATCCGGAAGAGCAGGATGGCTATATCAAATCCATTGACGCCATCAAGCTGCACAAATCTCGGGAACATCTGCTGGAGTACCGGGTGAAGAACCGCAAGGGCGAGTACGTGTGGATACGTTGCCGTGGCTGCGTGGGCCTTGACCGGGATGGCCAGCCCAGCATTTTCACAGGAGTCATGACCCGCCTTTCCCAGAGAAACCAGGCTGACGAGGTCACGGGACTCTTGAACAAGTACCAGTTTGAACGGGCAGTGAAGTCTGCCCTGAATGCCTGCCGCGTCACCGGCGAAGGCGGCGCCCTGATGGTGCTGGGCCTTGATAATTTCAAGATCATCAATGAGACCCACAATCGGGTGGTGGGCGACAGGGTCCTCAGGGAAGTGGCACGGCAGATAGAAGCGGTGCTGCCCCAGGAGCTTACCCTTTACAAGCTGGATGGGGATCAGTATGGCCTGGTGTGCCTGGGGTACGGAGAAGAGAAGGTAGCAGAGCTCTTTGCCACCATCCAGGGGTGCCTGGCTCATCCTTACACCGTGGACGGCCATCAATATTTCAATACCATCAGCGCCGGCACTGTCTTTTATCCCCAGGGGGGCAAGGACTATCTGGTGCTGCACAAGCATGCGGAAGCCGCCATGGATATGGCCAAAGAGGGGGGCAAGAACCGCAATTGCCTCTTCAGCAAGGAGCAGTACAATCGCTGGGTGCGTTCCATCACTATGCGGGATTACCTTTGGGACAGCGTGGAAAACGGCTGCGAGGGCTTCAGTCTCTTCTTCCAGCCCCAGGTGAGAGCCGGGGACAGGGAGCTTATCGGGGCGGAGTCGCTGCTTCGCTGGCGCAATCCCAAGGGGCGCATGGTGGCGCCTATGGAATTCATTCCCTTGCTGGAGGAGACGAAGCTCATCGTGCCTGTAGGCAAGTGGATATTCGAGGAAGCGGTGCGCATTTGCAAGCGCTGGCGGCAGGTGCGGCCTGATTTCCGCCTCAGCGTGAACATGAGCTATGAGCAGGTGAAGGAACTTTCCTTCAAGAAATTTGCCCTGGGATGCCTGAAGAAGCATGACCTGCCCCCGGAGGCCATCGTGCTGGAGCTGACGGAGAGCAAGATCGTGGCTGACTGGAGCTTTGTGAACCACCAGTTCGATGATTTCCGCAAGGCGGGCATCAAGATAGCCATGGACGACTTCGGCACGGGGTATTCCTCCCTGGCCTCCTTCAAGAACCTGTCCTGCGACATCGTGAAGATTGACCGGGAGTTCGTGAAGAAGATACTGGAAAATGACTTTGACAAGAAACTGGTGGAGTATGTGGTGGCCCTTTGCCACAGCATGGGCATCGAAGCCTATATTGAAGGCGTGGAGGACATCGAAGAGTACAAGTTGCTGACGGAAGAGTGCAAGGCAGATGCCATCCAGGGGTATCTCTTTGGCCATCCCGAAAGCGAGGAGAACTTTGAGGAGAAGTTTTTGAAGGGCGAGAAGTACCTTGAGCCTTGCTCGCCGCCTCAGTCCCATTGAGACATGTTTCGGCTGTTCATTTTCTTTGTCGCAAAGAAAACGAACCAAAAGAAAACGCGGCCGCGATTTCATCCGTGAAATCGAACGGCCGCATAACGCCCATCCATGGGCTGAAAATTGATTGCCTTTAGGGTTTCGGAGTGATGATAATGACTGGAAAATTTATTTTTAGTTTATTGGTTGCAGCATTTATGGCAGCAGTACCTCTCAATGGCGCTTTGGCTATGGAAGGACCTGGGCTTTCGGTGCAGGGGACGGGGCAGGCGAAGCTTGCTCCTGACCAGGCATCACTCAGCCTCAGCGTCATGAGCCAGGGGCAAAGCGCCCAGGAGGTGCAGGCGGAAAATGCCCGGAAGATGCAGGCTGTCACCGAAGCGGTGAAGGCGCTGGGGGTGGAGGACAGATTTATCAGAACCTCCGGCATTTCCCTGCAGCCCCAGTACGACTACAAGAACGGGGAGCGGAAGCTCAAGGGCTACGCTGCCAACAATACCATCCGGGTGGATGTGAAGGAACTGGCCAAAGTGGGGCGGGTTATCGACAGCGCCCTGCGGGCTGGAGCAGGCAAGGTGGATTCCCTGGAGTTCAGCCTGAATGCTCCCGAGCGGCTGGAGCAGATGGCCCTCAGAAACGCTGTGGCAGACGCCCGCAGCAAGGCCGAGACTATCGCTTCGGCTTTGGGCAAGAGCATCGTGGGCCTGAAGCAAGTGTCGGAGTCAAACAGCGGCTACATGACTCGCAGCTATGCCATGCCCATGCTGGCCGCAGCCAAGACGAATGGCGAAGCGGCGGCAGAAACTCCTGTCTCCCCGGGAGAATTGGAGCTTTCCGCCACGGTGCAGATTGAATTTGTCCTGTCGGAGTAACAGCAGAAAACCAACTACCATATGCAGCAATCAACAGAGGGACTTTGTAAGCGGGCAGCAGTAGTTTGCATAGTACTGCTGCCTGCTCTTATTTTGCAGAAGTTCCCGTCATTTTACAGTAAAGGAGCGACAGGCGTTGGACAATCGGAAAAAGATGCTGAAATTGCTGGACTATTTGCGTCAGGTGGGCAATCTGCGCCAGAAACTGGTGAAAAATTTGCAGGATGAGTCCTGGTGCCTGGAATTTGCTTCCCTGCCTATGGACCCCAAGAGAATCCACCTTTACAGTCCTGAGGAAGAATTGCCTCCCGGTGCTCCGGAGGGGCTGATCTTTGAGGTGGAGAAGCCTGAGTTTGCCCCCTGCCCGGAAATGCCCTTTGACCTGGTGGGCTGGGTGCGGACGCCGGACTGGCAGAACTTCGAGGTGACGGAGATAGAGGTGCGGGACGAGCGCAGCCGCCACGACCCCAGGCTGGGGGAAATCACCGAGCGCTTCGTGGACTCAGGCGTGCGACTGGCGGCCTTCGAGGACTGGAAGCGCCACAGAAGCCTCTGGCGGGCAGGTGAAATGGTGAAGAGCCGCACCCAGAAGCTCTTCATGTCCCTCTATGGCCTTTATGACAAGCTGCGCCAAGACCCGGAAGGGCTGGAGCTGGTGGTGGGCAATGCCTGCTTCTTGAACGGCCTTGACACGGAGATAGAGCACCCCATGCTCCTGAAAAAAGTCCGCCTGGTCTATGATAAGCGGGGCAGGATGCAGGTGGTGGACGGGGAAAGCGCCACAGAAATCTACACGGAGCTCTTTCAGGATTTGCCGGGAATCAAGGGCGAGGGCATCCGTGAGTTCGCTGCCTGGATGGATGAAAAGGGCATCCATCCTCTTTCCGGCAAGCTGAAGGAATTCTTCGAAAGCACTGCTCCTATCCTCACCCCCAACTGCCGTTGGGCGGCCCAGCGCTTCGAGCTGATGCCTACGGACTGGTATCTCATCTATCCCCGCCCCTGCCTTTACCTGCGCCGCCACAATGCAGGCATAGCCAAGGCTGTGGCAGCCATCGCGGAGCAGATCGAGCAGGGAGGGGAAATTCCCCAGGCCATGCTGGAAATACTTGATCCGGAGTTCAAGCCTACCAAGGTGATCCTGCCGGAATCTGAAGGGGAGCAGCTGCTCTCCGATGCCAGAGGCGAGGCAGCAGACATCCTGCTGACCAAGCCAGCCAATGCCGAGCAGCTTTCTATCGCCAGGGAAATTGAGCAGGCGCCTGCCGTGGTGGTGCAGGGGCCGCCCGGCACAGGCAAGACCCATACCATCGTGAGCCTTTTGGGGCATTTCCTGGCCCAGGGTCAGCATGTGCTGGTGACTTCTGCCACCAGCAAGGCGCTCTCTGTGCTCAAGGATAAGCTGCCGGAGGGCATGCAGAACCTCTGCGTGTCCCTGCTGGAGGGCGCCAGGGAGGACATGGAGAAGTCCGTGGCGGGCATCTGCGAGATGATGTCCCGCCAGTCCCAGGGGGAAATGCGCCAGCAGGCAGACGAGCTTTCCCGGCGGCGGGATGAGGTGCTGAAAAAGCTCAGCGCCAAGCGCCGCACCCTGGAGGAAGTACGGCAGATGGAGGCTAAGCGCGATTATTTCACGCTGGGAGGCAAGGCCTGGTCCCTGTCACGCATGGCAGATTATCTGCACATCCACGAGGAGCTGGAGGGGCGCTTGCCCCTGCCGCTGGTACGGGGGAGGGATTTCCCCCTGGAAAAGAATGAGCTGGAAGAGCTTTACCTGCTGAATGGGGAATTTGATGCGGAGAGCCTCTGCGAGCTCAAGGAAGATTTGCCGGATGCCTTCTCCCTGCTGCCGCCCGCCCGGGCCGGAGAACTGCTGGAGAGGGAGCAGCGTATCCTCAGGAGCGAGAAGGAACTGCTGGCGGCCTTGCCTCAGGCATTGATAGACCACAAGGAAGAATTGCTTTGCGATGGCCAAAGAGTGGTGGGGGAGGACCTGGTGCCTGATTATCTGAAGCAGGCCCAGATCTATCTGGATTCCCTAGATCTGGACAGATTCTCCGTGCCCTGGGCGAAGGCTGCTGTGCTGGCAGGCAGGCAGGGGGGCGCCAGGCGTGAAGTCTGGGAAATGCTGGGCCGTGACATCGAGCGCGTGCAGCAGCTCAAATCCCAGTACATAAAGATGTTCTTTGGGCACGAGTTCAAGTACACGCTGGCCCTGCCCTTGGATAAAGACCTGCTGCAGCTGCTGTCGGAACTGGCGGAAATCTTCGATGCTAACGGCAAGCTGCCCTGGTGGGTGAAGGTGCGCCGCTCAGAGCTGGCCAAGGTCCAGCAGGGCTTTGTCATCGATGGCAAGCCCCTGTCCAGCCGCCTGGATTGCCAGATGGCCATGCAGTATGTGTCCTTGCATGAGGCGAGGAAGCAGCTTTCCCGTGAGTGGGCGCAGCTGCTGGTGCCCCTGGGCATGGAGTCATACGAAGAAATGGGGGCGGGTGAGGATGACCTTGACGACCTCTGCCAGGCGCGCTGGCAGGAGTTCAAATCCCTGCTGGATTGGCGGGAGGATACTCTGCTGGAGCTGCGCCGCCAGTGCGAGCAGGCTGGCATTATCTGGGACAATATCTGCGTCAAGGGAGATTTCCTCACTCCTGCGGCGGCTCTGGACAAAGAGCTCAAATGGCTGCAGGAAGACTTGCCCTGCTGGCTGAAGCTGGTGCACCTGTCCTACATAGAGCGCCGCTCTGACCGGACTCTGGATAAGCTTTGGGACATCTTGCAGGATGCCACTGGCAAGGTTTCGGAGGAACTCAGGAAGGCTGTGTCCAAGGGGGACAGCGGGCTGTATGAAACAGCTTATGAGCGTCTCAGGCACTATCAGGAAATAAAGCCACGCTACCGCAGGCGGCAGGAACTGCTGAGCAAGTTGTCTGCTTGCGCGCCCCATTGGGCGGAACAGCTGGAAAACCAGGTGGGCCTGAAGCTGGAGGCTCCGCAGGAGGCATCGGCAGCCTGGACCTATGAGCAGCTGAAGATGGAAATGGCGGCGGTTCCCAGAGTGAATGTAGCCCGGGTGGCTGCCGAAGCCAGGGACCTGGCAGCGGAGCTGCAGGAAATCACCATTCAGCTGGCAGAATCCCTGGCCTGGTACCATCTTCTGGACAAAGTGGAAGGCAGCGGCCTGCAGGCCAGCCTGATGGGCTGGAGCAAGGCTGTGAAGAAGCTGGGCAAGGGCACAGGCAAATATGCTGCCCGCCATCTGCGGGAGGCGCGGGCCTGCATGCTGGAAGCCCAGAGGGCGGTGCCGGCCTGGATCATGCCCCTTTCCCGGGTCTGGCAGAACCTGCCCGCTGATGCGCCGAAATTCGACCTCATCATCATTGACGAGGCCAGCCAGGCAGACATACTTTCCCTGCCCCTGCTGTATTTCGCCAAGCGGGTCATCATCGTAGGGGACGACAAGCAGGTGAGCCCTGCAGATATAGGGGTGCAGGCAGAGGATATCCTTTCCCTCCAGTCTGCCACCATCGAAGGCGTGATAGAACACGCTTCTCTCTACACCCTTGATACATCCATATACGATTTGGCTCAGATGCACTTCCAGGCCAGGCTCCTTACGGAGCATTTCCGCTCGGTGCCGGAAATCATCGGCTACAGCAACAAGCTTTGCTACGACGGACGCATTCGCCCTTTGCGGGAAGGCGTTTCCTCCCCCTTTGTGCCCCTTATCGACTGGCAGGTGGCAGGGGAAAGAGAAGAGGGAACCAAGAAGAATCGCTCCGAGGCCGAGGAAATCGTCTCCCTGCTGGCTGCCTGCCTGGAACAGCCGGAATACGAAGGCAAGACCTTCGGCGCCATTTCCCTGCTGGGAGAGGAGCAGGCTCGCCTGATAAGGGATTTGGCGGCAGAGAAAATCGGCATCACCGCTTTGGAGGAATGCGGCTTCATTGCGGGCAATCCTGCCCAGTTCCAGGGGGATGAAAGGGATATCGTCTTCCTGTCCCTGGTAGACAGCAGCCAAGGGGAAGAACAATTGCGGCTCCTGGGCGAGGGCAGGGGCGCTGATAATGTGAAGCGCTACAATGTAGCTGTCAGCCGCAGCCGCGACCAGCTGTGGGCGGTTCATTCCATGTCTTTGGAATCACTGAAAGCCAATGACCTGCGACGGGGGCTGCTGGAGTACATCAGGGAAAGCGCTGCTGTCAAAGCCCCGGAAAGCCAGCGGGAGCTGAGCTCCCTGGAAACCGCCGTGGGCAGGGCTCTGGAGCTGGCAGGCTTTGAAGTCCATAGCAACTGGCAGACCGGCAGTGGCCAGCTGGGGCTGGTGGTGTCAGGCAAAGGCAGGCTGGCGGCCATTGACTGCCAGGGAGAGCACTGGTACGCAGGCAATGAGGAAATAGTGGAAGAACAGCGGCAGCAGGCAGTGCTCACCCGCTTGGGCTGGACTTTCCTCAGAGTGAGGGGCAGCGAATGGTACGCGGCCCCGGACAAAGTCCTGGCCAGGCTGCAAGGCTACCTGCAGGCCATGGGCATAGAACCTATGGCAGGAGAAAAAGAACCGGCCAGCGCCTTGCGCCTCGAATTGATGGAAAGGGTGACAGAAAGAGCCGAAGCCATACGGGCTTCCTGGCAGCATGCTGCAGAAGAATGATGATATGAGCCTCCCCGCCAAGGGGAGGTTTTTAAGTTTCTTCGATTTTTTTCAAAATAGGTGTTGACAGGGAGGCCGGAGGCGTGTATCATAATACAAGTCGCTGACAGACAGCACCGCAAGGAGCTGCTGAGGCGAAGATATCTCGGAAAACATCAAAAAAGAATAAAAAAGTTCTTGACAAGATGATGATGATGAGATATGATATAGAAGCTGATTCGCAAGAACCTCTTGAAGGTTCTGATAACGATGAAGTTGAGTTGTTCCTTGAAAACTAAACAATGCAAACGAAAACAATTTGTTTTCAAGCCAGATGTTAGTCAAACAGAAATGTTTGAAACAAACATCGGTTGCACATCTGAAAAGATGAAGCTATGGTTATAAAGAAAACCATACTGAATAGCAATCGGCAATTTCTTTAACAAATGAGAGCTTGATTAAGTTCTTCAATATTTATTGGAGAGTTTGATCCTGGCTCAGGACGAACGCTGGCGGCGTGCTTAACACATGCAAGTCGAACGGGACTGAT
>SVBX01000034.1 GCA_015058655.1 Pseudoselenomonas ruminantium | reverse complement strand
CTTTTCCCAGCGCTTCCTTCAGCATGGGCACGGACAAGCCTCCTGCCAAGAAATAGCCAAGCACACACCAAGCCTCATTTTCTGTTGCCTAACTCATTCGCCAATTATCGTAAAAATCCTTCTATTCACGCACAAATGGAAAAAACTCCCGCTGCCTGACAGCTTTTTACAACATTTAGTGTCTATTGAAAGACTTCACCGCCACATCTTGAGAAAGTTTGACATACAGCAGGTTTCTGCTAGAATGGGAGCAAAGAGAGAATCTTTCCACATAAAAGGAGTGATTGCAATGGCGGAGAATACCAGGCGGCTGCCTATCGGCGTGCAGAGTTTTGAGAA
The DNA here is from genome assembly GCA_015058655.1 of Pseudoselenomonas ruminantium. Classification (GTDB taxonomy): domain Bacteria; phylum Bacillota; class Negativicutes; order Selenomonadales; family Selenomonadaceae; genus Selenomonas_B; species Selenomonas_B ruminantium_C. The sequence goes on along the minus strand of SVBX01000034.1, from coordinate 29,928 downwards.
AATGCGCCAAGGGGGCTATCTCTATGTGGATAAGACCCGTTATGTCTATCAGCTGGCTCACGATGCAGGGCAATACTTCCTCAGCCGCCCCCGGCGTTTTGGCAAGAGCCTTTTCCTCTCCACCCTTGCAGCCTACTGGGAGGGCAGGCAGGAGCTCTTCGAGGGACTGGCTGTCACGGAGCTGGAGAAGGACAATGCGGAGGCATGGCAGCCTTATCCTGTATTTTACTTTGATTTCAACGGGAAAAACTATCAGCAAGACACCGCACTAGAAGTTGTACTGGACAAGCACCTGTGCGAATGGGAAGCCACCTACGGCCACAGTAAAGGAACCTCTTTGGAAGTAAGATTTCAATATCTACTGAAAGCAGCCGCCGAAAAGACCGGGCGCCGCTGCGTGGTGCTGGTGGACGAATACGACAAGCCTCTCCTCGAAGTCTTGGAAAATAATGAACTGGAAGAACACAACAAGGCAGTCTTCAAGGGCTTCTTCGGCACCCTGAAAAGCTATGACAAATACCTGCAGTTCGTCTTCATCACCGGCGTCACCAAGTTCAGCAAGGTCAGCATCTTCAGCGATCTGAACCAGCTGCGCGATATTTCCCTGTTGGGAGAATATGCCGGGATCTGCGGCATCACCCAGGAGGAAATGGAAAAAACCTTGGCCCCGGAAATAAAGGCCATGGCCGCAACGCTAAATCTCACTGAAGAAGACTGCCTGAAGGCGTTGCAAACCCATTACGATGGCTACCATTTCGCTCCCAGGGCAGAGGGCATCTACAATCCTTTCAGCCTGCTGAACGCTCTGGCAGACAAGAGGCTGAGTGCCTATTGGTTTGCCACAGGCACCCCCACCTTCCTGGTCAGGCGTGTGCGTCAGGTAGGACTCGACGCCAATCGCTTCACCAACCTGACCCTTTTCGCCGATGAATATTCTCTCACAGACTACCGCTATGAAAATCCCGACATTCTACCCTTGCTCTACCAAACCGGCTACCTCACCATAGCCGACTACGATGATGCCGCCAACTTATATATTTTGGGCTTTCCCAATCGTGAAGTAAAATATGGTTTTCTAAAGAGTCTCCTGCCGGAGTACACCCCCATAGCTGTCCCAAGTTCCGGCAAGGATATCTATGCTCTGCGGCTCTGCGCAAGAGCCGGTGACACCGAGGGCATGAAGGACATCCTCACCGCCCTCTTTGCCAGCATCCCCTACACCACAAACGATGCTCCCTTCGAGCATTATTTCCAGTCGGTGCTGTATATGGTCTTCACCCTGCTGGGCCAGTTCGTGCAGTGCGAGGTACACAGCAGCCGTGGCAGGGCCGACTGCATAGTGGAGACTGATGATTTCGTCTACATCTTCGAGTTCAAGGTGGACAAGCCCGCCCAGGAAGCCCTGCAGCAGATTGAGGACAAAGGCTACGCCGCCCCCTTCGCCGCTGACTCGCGGCAGGTGTTCAAAATCGGGGTGAGCTTCGACTCCGGGCAGCGGAACCTGGCCCAGTGGCTGGTGAATATTTGAGCTTTCTGCTAGAATGGGAGCAAAGAGAGAATCTTTCCACATAAAAGGAGTGATAGCAATGGCGGAGAATACCAGGCGGCTGCCTATCGGCGTGCAGAGTTTTGAAAGCCTGCGGGAAGGCGGCTACATTTATGTGGATAAGACACGCTATATTTATGACCTCATTCACAGCAGCAAGCAATACTTCCTCAGCCGCCCCCGGCGCTTCGGCAAGAGCCTTTTCCTCTCCACCCTCGCAGCCTACTGGGAGGGCAGGCAGGAACTCTTCGAGGGGCTGGCCATCACGGAGCTGGAGAAGGACAACGAGGAGGCATGGCAGCCTTATCCTGTGTTCTACTTCGATTTCAACGGCGAAAACTATCAAGGCGGTACACTCCTTGAGGAGGTGCTGGACAAAAAGGTGTCGGAGTGGGAAGCCCGGTATGGCTGCAAGGAGCAGGGCACGCTCAGCGGACGCTTCAAGAATCTTTTGGTGACTGCCAGTGAAAAGACAGGCAAGGGCTGTGTGGTACTGGTAGACGAGTACGACAAGCCTCTCCTCGAAGTCTTGGAAAATAATGAACTGGAGGAACACAACAAGGCAGTCTTCAAGGGCTTCTTCGGCACCCTGAAAAGCTATGACAAATACCTGCAGTTCGTCTTCATCACCGGCGTCACCAAGTTCAGCAAGGTCAGCATCTTCAGCGATTTGAACCATCTCGATGATATCTCCCTGCATCAAAGGTATGCAGGAATCTGCGGCCTCACAGAAGCGGAAGTTGAGGAAACCTTTGCACCGGAAATCGAAGATATGGCTCAAAGACAGGGCCTTTCCCATGACAATTGTCTGGCAGAACTGAGGAAGATGTATGACGGCTACCATTTCCACCCACAGGGAGAGGGCATTTACAATCCCTTCAGCCTGCTGAAAGCTTTCGATGAAAAGGAACTGGGCGCCTACTGGTTTTCCACCGGTACACCCACCTTCCTGGTACGGCGACTGAAAGCCATGCACTTCGATGTGCGGCAGTTCACCCAAAAGACCCTGGAAACCAACGACAGGATGCTCTCTGACTACAGGGCGGACAATCCCAATCCCCTGCCGCTCCTGTACCAGACGGGCTACCTCACCATCGTGGACTATGACCAAAGGGCAAGGCTCTACACCCTGGGTTTCCCCAACGAGGAAGTCAAATACGGCTTTTTGGAAAGCCTCCTGCCCGAGTACGCCCCCGAAGCCGGCTCCGGCAACGGCAAGGACATCTTCGCCCTGCGCCGCCGCATACTGGCCGGTGACACCGAGGGCATGAAGGACATCCTCACCGCCCTCTTTGCCAGCATCCCCTATACTACCAATGATGCTCCCTTCGAGCATTATTTCCAGTCGGTGCTGTATATGGTCTTCACCCTGCTGGGCCAGTTCGTGCAGTGCGAGGTACGCAGCAGCCGTGGCAGGGCCGACTGCATAGTGGAGACTGATGACTTCGTCTACATCTTCGAGTTCAAGGTGGACAAGCCCGCCCAGGAAGCCCTGCAGCAGATAGAGGACAAGGGCTACGCCGACCCCTTCGCCTCAGGCTCACGGCAGGTGTTCAAAATCGGGGTGAGCTTCGACTCCGGGCAGCGGAACCTGGCCCAGTGGCTGGTGGAGGTTTAAAAGTTCGCCACTGATGATGTGGAGACTGCTTGGAAAATCGGGACAATGAAATAGCCCTGCCATATGCGGCAGGGCTATTTCCTATGCTGTTTTATTGCGCCCGGGCTTCTTACCAACAATAGCCTTCAGGTTCCCCCCCCCCTCAACTATGGAAGTGAATGACATCTTCATCTTCGTTGTAATCTGATTGAATAAAAATAGCAAATTTGATAAAATGAAAAACAGAAATATGTCAAAGTAATATGTATAAATCTGATAAAGTTAGGTGTATGAAATGGCAAAGGAGAATTATCGCCCAAGAATTATAGACGGCATCATACAGGACCACCTGCAAGCCTTCGGTGCGGTCTGCCTTGAAGGGCCCAAATGGTGTGGAAAGACATGGACGGCGGAAAACAGCTGTAAAAGCAAGTTTATGCTTGGAGATCCTGCTGGCAATTTTCAAAATCGGACATTGGCCAGTTTAGACCCCGCCATGACATTAAAGGGAGAAGCACCTCGTCTAATTGATGAATGGCAGGAAGTAACAAGTATTTGGGATGCGGTACGTTATGAAGTGGATAGGAGAGGACTGAACGGACAATTTATTTTGACCGGTTCTTCCACGCCTAAGAGAAAAGGCATTATGCATAGTGGTGCAGGACGCATTGTGCCTTTACGGATGAGAACCATGTCCCTATGGGAGTCAGGCGATTCTGATGGGAAAGTCTCTTTGCAGTCATTATTTGCAGAGGAAGTCGCACCCCAGCTGACCGGTGCCGTGGAATTACGGCGAATAGCGGAACTCATAGTCAGAGGTGGCTGGCCCCAGGGCATTACGGTGCCAGCGGAAAAGGCTTATTTGCTGCCACAAGGCTACATAAATGCTATCGTTGACGATGGTGCCAATCGCTTGGACGAAATCAAACGTGACAGCTCGAAGATGATTCGGCTGCTCAAGTCGCTGGCAAGAAACGAAGCTACCACTGTATCGAACAAGACTCTAAAAAAGGATATCAAAGATGTGGACGGCATAGATATCAGCGACCAGACCATAGCAGAGTATCTGGATGTATTCCGCAGACTGTATGTTATAGAAGACCAGCCTCCCTTTGACCCCAATGTACGCTCATCAGTAAGGGTAAAGCAAGGGAACAAGCGGCATCTGGCTGACCCATCGATTGCCTGCAGCCTGCTTGGCATAAATGCAGACGGCCTCATTAATGACTTAGAAACTATGGGGTTCCTTTTTGAGGCAATGTGCGAACGTGATTTATGGATTTATGCTCAGTCCTTTGAGGGCAAGCTTTTTCATTATCAGGATTATAAAGGCAAGGAAATTGATGCCATAGTTGAGCTGCCTAATGGGGCTTGGGGTGCCTTTGAAATTAAGCTGGGGGCTAACCAAATTGATAAAGCAGCTCAAAGTTTGTTAGCTATCAAAAATAGTATTGCGAAAGAAGGCAGAGGCAAGGAACCTAAGTTCCTATGTGTTCTTTGTGGATTGACCAATGCTGCCTATAGGCGCGAAGATGGTGTTTTCGTAGTTCCAATAACCAGTCTAAAACCTTGATCATTCCTGGTGTTTAACATACAGCAGGTTTCTGCTGGAATGAGAGCAAAGTGATATGCAAAGGCAGCCCCACATCTTCCGAGTTATGCATGCAACAAGAGCAGCCCCTCTTGCTCATGGGGCTGCTCTTGTTGTATGTTTCAGTTTTTTATTCCATTATGAATCTCTTCCCAGCGCCTTCTTCAGTGTCCCCATAGCCCGGTGCAGTATCACGCCTACATTGGAGGGGGTCATGTCCATAGCCTGGGCTATTTCCTTGTTGCTCATCTCGCCCCAGAATTTCAGCTCGATGATGCGCTGCTCCCTCTCTGAGAGCTTCCCCAGGGCCAGCAGCAGCTCGCTCTTGCCCTCCTTGGCCAGCAGGCGTCCTTCGGGGCGTTCCTTCTCATCCACCGTGGGGGAGAAGACATCGTCCCACTCCACATTCTGCCTGTAGCTCTGCCAGCGGTAGTAGTCAGTCAGCGTCCTCATGGCGATGCGGGAAAGCCAGGTGGCAAAGGATGCCCTGGTTTCGTCGAAGCTGCCCAGGTTCTGGGTCATCTTGAGGAAGGTATCGCTGACGATGTCATCTGCTATGGCAGCGTTCTTCACCCTGGCATAGATAACATTGTAGATAATGGGGAAGAAATGGTCATACAGCTCGTCAAAAGCTGCTTCGTCCGTCAGGGCCTCCCTGGCCAGGGTATTCCATCTGTTTGGCGGTATGATTCCGATAGGCTGCATCACCGCCTCACCTCCTTCGTTCTTTATCCCGGCCTCTGCTTCCTGCTCAGGCCACTTGCCTTTTAACCAGCTTGGCAAAAATCCCATCCTGCTTCACTAGCTCCTCAAAGGTTCCACTCTCTGCCACCGTGCCTTTGTCCATCACCAGTATGCGGTCGCATTTCCTGATGGTGGAGAGACGGTGGGCTATGACTATCCTGGTCACAGCCAGCTTGTCGACGCTCTCGGTCACTATGGCCTGAGTCTTATTGTCCAGGGCGCTGGTGGCTTCGTCGAACACCAGGATGGCAGGCTTGGCTGCCAGGGCCCTGGCTATCATGATGCGCTGCCGCTGGCCGCCCGAGATGTTGCTGCTGCCCTCGCTGATGACCGTCTGCATGCCCATGGGCATGGCCCGTATGTCATCGGCTATGCCTGCCGCCTCTGCCGCCGCCCAGGCATCGTCCTGGGTGAGGGCCGTCTGGCCCACGATATTGGTGAAGATATCCCCTGTCATGAGCTGGCCGTTCTGCAGCACCACTCCCATCTGGGAGCGCACCGAGGGCAGGGACAGCTCCGACAGGTCCTGCCCGTCGAAGAAGATGGCCCCTGACTTGGGTTTCTCGAAGCCCAGCAGCAGCCGCACCAGGGTGGACTTGCCGCAGCCGGAGCGGCCTACGATGGCCAGGTTCTCCCCGGCCTTCACCTTGAAGCTCACATCCTTCAGCACCTCCGGCTTGCCCTCCCCATAGGCAAAGGTGAGATGGCTCACCTCCAGGGAGCCTGTCAGCGGCTCGGCCTCCACCTTTTCTGCGGTGGTCTCAGGCACCTCCTCCAGCAGCGGCTTCATATTCTCGATATGGGGCTGGATGGTGAAGAATTCGCCCACCAGGGGTATGATGGAGTTCAATGTGCCGTTGAAGGAAGTATAGGCCGCTTCAAAGGCCAGGAACTGGGCATAGCCTATGCCTGCCGCCTGCGCCCCTGCCACGGATTTTTCCAGGTCGGAGGCACTGGCCAGGGATGCGTCCTGCAAGCCGTAGACGGCGATATAGTACAGGAGCATGGTCAGCACGAAGGGCTGTATGGAGCCGATGATGCTGTTGTAATTCCTCTGCCAGCGCAGGGCCAGGTTCCACTTCCAGGTTTCGCCGAAGACCTTGCTCCACAGATGGTAGGCCTGCTCCTCTGCTCCCCGCACCCGGAATTTGGCCAGGCCGGTGAAGAGCTGCTGCACCAGGCCCGCCTCTTTGTTGTTGGCGGCGATGAGCTTTCGCTGGAAACCGATGACCCGGCGGTAGATGAAGGCGGTCACCAGACACCAGACCAGCCACACCGCCACGGCAGCCACCGTGAGCTTGAAGCTGTACCAGCACATGAGCAGCAGGCTCCAGAAGGAGAAGACTGTGTTGAAGACGGCTGAGACAAAGCTGCCGCCTATGACTGACTTCACAGCTTCCATGCCCTGCATGCGATGGGCCAGCTCGCCGGAGGTGAACCGGCGGAAGAACTTCTCCGGCAGGGTCAGCAAACGCCCCCACAGCGCCGCTTCCACGCTCATGTCCAGCCGGGAGGAAATCCTCATGATGGCTACGGAACGGATGACGGAAAGGGCTGCCATGGTGAAGCTGGTGACCATCATGACCTGGGTGACCGTGACCAGTCCCTTCCTGTCCAGGATGGGCAGGATGTCCCGGAAGATGGTCTCCGTGATGATAGGCGTCACCAGCGGGATGAAGCCTGCGAATAAGCTCACCAGGATCAGGGTGCGGTAGTCGTTCTTCCAGCACTGGTGGAACATGAATTTCAGCAGGTCCATGACCTTGAGCCGCTTGCGGGGGAAGCCTGCATAGCACTGGAAGGCATCCGTGTCCAGCTCCTGGGCCAGGGTGTCTGTCAGGGGCACCCCCTCGGGGCGCTGCCTGCTCACCAGGCGGTAGCTGTGGGGAGTTTCCGGCAGGATTGCCACCGGCTCATTCTTGCTGCCATCCCGCTTCAGATAGCCAATGAGCACCCCCGTGTCTTTCTTGTACCAGTCTCCCGTCAGCTTCACCAGCCGCAGCTGCATGTTGCCCTTCTGGGCCAGGCGCCGCAGCATCCCCACGGGATCCAGTTTCTTGACGATTTCCTGCGGCAGGTAGAGGCTGCTCTCAGACATGAACAGCGCCTTCTGGGCACAGCGCACCGCGAAAGCGGTCGCCTCAGTGTGGCTGTTTTCCCCTCCCTCTGCCCTCTCGAAAAAGGAGCTGCCATCGTCCAGCAGTTCACCGATGGAGGCATCCAGCAGGACTCTTTTCCGCTCCTTCAGATGCTTGAGACGGCTGGCCAGTCTCTTGTCCCCGGCTTTGAATTCGTTGCCTGCCAGCATGACCATGATGCGCTGATTGTCCTTGAACTCTTCCACCAGCTCGGACAAGCTGGCGCAGCCGGCGAGGGCAGTGCCATCATCCCAGGACTTCACCACATCGTCCCCCTTGGCCAACATGTTTTGCATGCGGGGGACTTCCAGCAGCTGCTTCAGCCAGCGTTCCATCAGGGGGCGCAGCTCCTCCGGCGCTGCCCCCTGGAAATACCTCACCTCCAGTTCTGAAGGTTCTACATTATAAATCAGTATATCTACGCTTTCAAACTCATCCCAGGCGGGAAAGGCCGCCTCTCCCGGGGCCAGAGTCACGAGATACTCCTGCCGGAAGTCCTCCTTCGACCTGGTCACGGCGTAAACCTCCACCTTGCCCTTGGTCAGCAGCAGGAAACGGTCTTCCTGAGTCAGGGTGAAGCGTTCTCCAGCTTCAAAGTTCGGCATTATCTTCCCCCCTATCCTCTATCAGGCGCCTGTACGGGCCATCGTGCTTCATCATATCTACATGCCTGCCCCGCTCTGCCACCTGGCCTTTTTCCAGCACGATGATCTCGTCGCAATCCCGGATGGTGGACAGGCGGTGGGCTACAATCACGCAGCTGCAGCCCCGGTGGCGGATATTTTCCAGCACCGTCTGCTCAGTCACCGGGTCCAGGGCCGAAGTGGCCTCATCCAGTACCAGGATGGACGGATTGATGGCCAGGGCTCTGGCTATCTCCATGCGCTGGCGCTGGCCGCCGGAAAAGTTCAGGCCGCCCTCGTCTACCTTGGCCTCATAGCTGCCGTCCAGCTGCATGATGTCGTCATGCAGGCAGGCATCTTTGGCCGCCCGCACCACATCTGCCTGGGGCAGGGATTCATCAAAGAGGGCGATGTTTTCCCTGACCGTGCCGGTGATCTGGAATACCTCCTGATCCACAGCTGCCAGGGAGCTCACCATCACGGCCCTGGGAATCTCCCGCCGGGGGGTGCCGTCAAAGAGCACCTGCCCTGCCCATTCCTCATAGAGGCCGGTCACTACCTTGGCCAGGGTGGACTTGCCGCTGCCGGAGGAGCCTACGATGGCCACCCAGCGGCCCGGCTCCAGATGCAGGTTGAAATTTTTCAGCAGGGGCGGCTCCAGCGGGCTGTAGCCAAAGTCCAGGTCCACCAGGTCCAGGGCCCCTGACAGGCGGGTCTTCTTGAAGTCCCGGCCTGCCTCTTCGGCAGGATAGTTCAGGCTGTCCACCTCATAGTTCCTCACGTCGCTGAGGCGCTGCATCTGCATCTCCGTGCTCTGCAGGGTGGTGAAAAGCCCAAGCAGGTTGCCCACAGGCGCCTGGAAGCTGCCCATGAGGTGCTGGAAGGCCACGAACATACCTGCGGTCATGGCCCCGTCCATGATGGAAAAGCCGCCGAAGGTCATGATGAGGGCGCCGTTCAGCCCCGAAAGCAAGGTAGGCAGAAGCGTCACCGACATCATCCACAGCTGGGATTCCTGCATGCCGGCCAGCACCTTGGCGCGGTAGCCGGCCCACTTCATGAAGAAGTCAGCCTCCGTGCCGTTGGCCTTGATGCTGTCGATCATGGTCAGGCCGTTGATGGCCGTGCCGTATTCCTTGCCTGCATCCTGCTGGATGCGCATGGCCAGGTCTGTGAGCCTCCGCCTGGTCAGCATCATCACCAGCACATTGATGACCATGAAGAAAATGCCGATGAGGGTCAGCATCACATTGTACTGCAGGAGCAAAAACAGGTAGAACACCGCCACAAAGGCATCCAGCACGGCGGTGGCAGCGCTGCCGGACAGCACCCCTGCCACGCTTTCATTCATGTCGATGCGCCCCGCCACCTCAGCGGCATAGCGCTGATGGAAGAACTGCATGGGCAGCCGCAGCAGATGCCAGAAGAAGGAGGAAGAATCCGCCAGGGTCAGCTTCTTCTGCCAGCGTGTCAGCAGGCAGGCCCTCAGCCAGGTCATGGCGCCAGATACCATGAAGGACACGGTCATGGCAATGCAGAGATTGGTCATCCAGTCCCTATGCTTGCCCGTGAGTATCTCATCCAGGAAGATCTGGCTCATGACCGGGGAGGCCAGTCCGGGGATGATCATGCAGAGCCCCAGCAGCAGCAGGAAGAACATGCCCTGCCTGTCATGCCACAGCTTCTTTGCTATATCATCCACCACGCGATACCTGTGGCCCTCTGGCTTGAAGCCTGGGCCGGGCTGCACAGTGAGGGCTATGCCCGTGTAGGAAGTCAAAAACTCATGCCAGGGCACAGTCCGGCGCCCCATGGCAGGGTCGTTCAGATAGACCTTGTCGCCAATGATGCCTTCCATCACCACGAAGTGATTGAATTCCCAATGGATGATCAGGGGGAACTCCCCCTCTTCCCGGATGTTTTCCGCTTCCCAATGGTAGCCATGCACTTCGCAGTTCCTGTTCTTGGCGGCCCGCATGATATTGCTGGCCTTGGAGCCGTCGCGGTTCACGCCGCACTCCGCCCGCAGCTTTTCCAGGGGTATCCAGAGGTCATACATGGCCAGAATCATGGCCAGGGAAGCCGCGCCGCATTCGGTGGCCTCCATCTGCAGCACCGTGGGGACTTTCACCCGCTTGCCGGTGCCGTAAATCATCTTTTTGATAGAATCTAAGAAACTCATAGGCATCACCTGTTCCTGAGCCACTGGCTGAGGCGGTGGAAGACCTTCTCAAGGGGAGGACGCCTCTCCACGATGACAGAGCCCTTCACGAAGCTGCCTGCCGTCACAGGCCGGTGGTCGCCCACGAAAGAAGTCCAGAGGTAGCCCGACTGGGATTCGCTGTCCTTCACCAGGTCAAAGGCCACCTCCATCACGGCTCCCTCCCGCTGGTAGATGAACTGGGCCATCTGGGCGTTGCCCAGTTCCTCTTCCATGGCATGCAGGGTCACAGGATAGTCCGAAACCCGCCTCACCAGGCCGATGAGGCTGCCGGATTCCTGCACATCCACTCCGCCGGGCACCAGCTGCACAGTCTGGCCGGGCTGTATCCTCTTTCCTTTTTCCACGGGGACATAGAGAATCCCCTTGAGGTCATCCCTCTTCTGGGTGCGCCTGATGGTGGCTATAGGAGTGCCGCTGGGGACGAAGCTCCCCTCCTGCACCAGCAGCTTGTCCACCACGCCGTCGTACTCAGAAAACACATCCCGGGAGATTTCCTGCTGGTACATCTTGTTTTTATACTGATAGGCTCTCTGGGCCGTATCCCTCATGTTCTCACCCAGCTGGGTGCCGTACTGGGCCATATTCACATCAGCTGCCTGGCCTGCCTGGCGCAGGTAGGCGATGCGGGTGCCTTTCTTCACTTCCTGGCCCTCGCGCACGCAATAATGGGCCAAGCGCCCTCCGGCATCGTGGGTCACATTCGCCACGCCCCCGGAGTCCAGGAGCATGCCCATGCCATCGGCGCTCACCGTGAAAGAGCCGAAAATGGACCACAGCACTACAGAAAACAGCAGCAGCGTGATGGCCACCAGCCCCATCCAGCCCATGGGCGTAGTGATAGGCAGCAATGTGTCCAGCTTCTCCGGGGAACGGAGCTTGTCAAGGGCTGCCTTGCTGAAGATATTGCTCTTGTCCTCCATTTAATCATCCCCTTCCAGAGTCACTTCGATCAGCGTGCCTTCCTTGATGCCTTCTGTTTCCGAAGTGATGACGATATCCCCTTCGGAAAGGCCTGAGATTATCTCTATGTACTTGCCGTCAGAGGAGCCCATAGTCACTTTCCGGTACTCAAGGGTGCCCGCAGGCGATATGACCGCCACTTCATCCCTGGAGTGGTCAGTGACAGCTTCCAGGGGCACGCACAGGCACCGGCGCTGGCTGCGTGGCTTCAGCAACACGCCGGTGAAGACCCCCGGCTCCAGGATGCCCGCGCTGTTGTTCACTTCCCAGACCACCTGCCTGATGCTGGCAGGCTCATCCTGGGGGGGAGTGACTTTCATCAGGCGGGCCTCGAAAATCTCATCCTTGCCCAGGTTGCCCGCTGCAAACTCAGCCCCATAAGACTTCTGCGCCACATTCCCGCCGGCAAAGGAAAGATCTGCCATCCGCCCCGGCACCATCAGGCTGGCTACGCGTCCCTCTACAGGCACGGTGAAATACATGGTAGAGAAATCTCCCACCAGGGCCACCACAGACCCCGCCTTCACATAGGAACCGGCCTGGTGATAGACCATGAGCACTTCCCCGTCAATTGGGGAAGTGACCGTGAGGCGGCTCTGGCGGACTGCCAGCTGCTCCCGCTGGGCGCGGTAATTTTCCAGACGAGCCTTGGCGGCCTTGAAGTTGGCAGCGGCTTCATCGAATTTCTCCATGGAAACAGCCTCTACTTCTCTCAGCTGCTCATAGCGATGGAAGCTGTTCTCCGCCTGGATGAGGTTAGCCTCCGCCTGGAGGATGTCGCTGTCAGCCTGGCGTATCTTCAGGGGGATGTCCTCATCTACCAGCGTCAGGATAGGGTCGCCGGCCCTGACATGGCTGTTCTTCTCCACCAGCACGCTGGTGATGCGCCCGTTTTCCAGGGACACCACATCCGTCATTTCCAGCGGATAGAGATTCACCAGATCCATCTTCGTGACGGGGGAGATATCCCGCACCTTGGCCCGCTCTCCCGTCAAGGGCACTTTCAGATTCTCTATCCTGTCTGTGATCTGGTGTTCCCCTCGTTCATTGAGATAGACGCCATAGCCCAGAAGGCTGGCAATCAAGATAGTTATCAGGGCTATGCCCAAGATAAAGTATTTTTTCATAAACGCACCTCACAATCCCCCAGAATCGCCCTTATCTCCCACAAAGAAAAATAAATTTTTTCTGTAATACTCTCCTCGCCCAGGCGTATATTAGCATGAAGGGACATATCCTTTTCAGTTGCAAAATTCATTGCATGAACTTATCATATACATGAGAACATGTGCGTAAGGAGAGATTATCATGAGCATACAAAGCGACTATAAGAACATCGACTTCTCACGGTTCAGCAAGGTTAAAGACACCCTGCTCCACCGCCTTCACCAGGAACGCCGCGCCAGCAGCGGCAAAGTGGAGCTGAGCATGGACGACCTCGACTATGTGGCCGCAGCCGGAACCAACACGCCGCCTCAGATCGGCACGGGCATGCCACCTGTCAAGGAATAGGCTGGCATGCGCTGCACCTTGTTCCTATAACATAGTTTTTTCGTCAAATATCAGCAAAATCCTTTAATTTATGCACAATTTGCACCCAAAAAGCTCCCGATACCTGATGCGGTATCGGGAGCTTTTCTTGCTATGGCAGCCCTATATTCACAGATAAGACGCCGGGTTCACTACCTGGCCGTTCACATGCACTTCATAGTGGCAATGGGGGCCGGTGGAGAAGCCGGTGCTGCCCATGTAGGCGATGATCTGGCCCCGCTTCACGGGCTGGCCTGCGGTGACTACCACCTGGGAGGCGTGGCCGTAGCGGGTCATGATGCCGTTGCCGTGGTCGATGTCCACCATGTTGCCGTAGCCGCCGGAGTTCCAGCCGGCTACCTCTACCACGCCGTCAGCAGTGGCCACGATGGGGGTGCCCATGTCGTTGGCTATGTCAATGCCGGGGTGGAAGTCGGAGCCGCCCCAGCGGAGTCCGTAGGGAGAGCTGACATCGCCCTTGCAGGGCCAGATGGAAGGGATGGTGATGGACTGGACGGTGAAGCCGCCTGCCACTACTGTGCCCATGGCCTCCTGGCGGGCTCTGATTTCCTGCTGCAGGGACTTGAGGGATTCTCTCCTCACTGCCAGTCCCCGCTCCACCTGAGTCAGAGCCGCCCGCACATTGGCGACCTCAGGCTCCACATAGGGGCCGCCCTGGCCGTCATGGGTGCCGTCACCGGCGTTATTCTCCGCCCCGGTGGCGGGAGCTGCCATGCCGGACTGGCGGCGCAGGTCCTCTTCCAGCGCCGTCAGCTGGTCCATCTCATCCTGCAGGCTGTTGGCCTTCTTGGCCAGCTGCAAAAGCTGCTCCTGCTGGATGCTGTTCACCGAGCGAAGGTCACTTATCTCCGCCGAGCCGCTCTTGGCGGTGAAGCTGGCATAGACCGCGAAGCTGAGGGCCCCGACAAAGAGCAGCCCCAGCGCCACCAGGGAACCGGCTGCATACTTCAGCAGGGACAGGGGCAGCCGCAGGGACTTCACCTTCCCCCCGTCACCGGGGATGATTTTTATAGTATAGGAATTATTGGCATCCGTCTTGCTTTCCAAGAAAATTTACCTCCAATAAAATCAAGAATTTGCCATGGCTTCTCTGAGGGCCTGCTGTTCCTCTTCCGTCAATTTATAGGTGGAACTGCCGTTCTCGATGGGCTTGGCATAGGCCTGGGAACCTTCCCTGCCAAAGACGCTGGACAGGATCACGCCGTTGTTGTGGGAATCCAGCATGGCCACGGCATAGCTGAGATCTCCCCCCATGTCCTCAAAGGCGCGGAAGCGCACCATCCCCACCCGGGTGAGGGCCTGCTGCAGCAGGTCGGAAATCTTCTGGTTCTCCACCTCCAGCGCCGTGTTCTGCTCTTTGACTCGCTGGACTTCGTCAATGTGGCCGATGAGCATGCGCTCCAGATTGCCGCTCTCTACCCCGGTCATCATCTTCTTGTAGCGCTTCTTCATGCGCCGAAGATCCATATACAGGTTCAGGATGAAGGCATACATGATCACCATCAGTATCCCCATCCCTGCCACGATAAACATGAGATTATTTAGCACAAATTGGCTTATTACCTGAATATCCATAAAAAAGTATGGTTCCCTCTCTTTCTCTCCTGCCTGGTATCATTCAGACCGTGAATTTCCCCGTCTGTGAGAACTGGCGGAGCTTCTCGATGCGCTCCTGGTTGCTGGCTTCCCGTTGCTGCCCTATCAGCCCCAGGATCCTTTCCAAGTCCTCTTCCGAATAGAATTCTATTTCCACCTTGCTCTTTTTGCGCCCGGTCTTGATCTGCACCTGGGTGCCCAAGAGGTTCTGCAGCCTTTCTGCAGCTTCCCTGATGAAAATGTCTGCTTCGGGCAGAGCGTCTTCTATCTCCGGTTCCTTCCCCGGCTCTGCGGGGCTTTCATTCAATCTCCTGACCAGCTCTTCGCACTGGCGCGCCGAGAGTTCCTGCTCCTGGATGTAATCCGCAGCCTTCAGCTGCACCTCTCCATCCTCCAGTGCCAGCAGGGGACGCGCCTGCCCGGCAGTGAGCACGCCGCTCATGAGCAGTTCCTGGATTTTCCCGGGCAGTTTCAGCAGGCGCATGGTGTTGGCGATATGGGAGCGGCTGCGGCCCAGGCGGGAAGAAAGTTCCTCCTGGGTCAGGCCGAATTCCTTGGTGAGCCGCTGATAGGCCTTGGCCTCTTCCACAACTGACAGGTCCTCACGCTGGAGGTTCTCTATCAGGGCAATCTCGCTGACCTCCGCATCGCCGAATTCCTTCAGCAGGGCGGGGATTTTCTCGAGGCCTGCGCCCTTGGCAGCCCGCAGGCGGCGTTCCCCTGCGATGAGCTCATAATCTCCCTCGGGAAGTTTCCGCAAGAGCACCGGCTGCAGCACCCCGTAGCGATGCACGGACTCAGTCAGCTCAGACAGCGCGGCCTCGTCGAACTCTTCCCGTGGCTGGTAGCGGTTGGGACGAATCTTCGCCACCTCTATCTCCTGCACCTTGTCACGGGCGTTCTCAGTATTCTGGGGGGCAACGCCTGCATTGCCGAACAGCGCCCCCAGTCCCTTGCCCAGGCCGCCTTTAGGCTTGCTGCTTGTCACGGGCGATTACCTCCTTTGCGAGCTGCATATAGACTTCCGAACCTCTGGATTTCTTATCATAGTCCAGGATGGGCTGACCATAGGAAGGCGCTTCTGACAGGCGCACAGTACGGGGGATAATGGTCTTGTACATCTGTTCCCCAAAGTTTTCGCGCACCTCTGCCACCACCTGCTCAGACAGGCGGGTGCGGGAATCGTACATGGTCATGAGCACCCCTTCTACTTTCAGGTTCTCATTCAGGTTGCTCTGCACCAGGCCGATGGTATTCAGGAGCTGCATGACCCCTTCCAGGGCGTAGAACTCGCACTGGATGGGCATCAGCACGGAGTCTGCCGCCGCCAGGGCATTCAGAGTCAAAAGCCCCAGGGAAGGAGGGCAGTCCAGGATGATGTAATCGTAATCCTCCCGCACGCTGTCCAAGGCCTTCTTCAGCCGCGTTTCCCTGGAGATGGCTGCCACCAGCTCCACCTCTGCCCCTGCCAGCTCGATATTGGCAGGCAGCACATCCAGCTTGAACTCCGTCTGCACCAAAGCCTCCCTCACAGGAGTCCCATTGATCAGCACATGATAGATAGTAGTCTCCAGTGCAGATTTATCTATGCCCACGCCGCTGGTGCCATTGCCCTGAGGGTCGCAATCCACCAGCAAGGTTTTCTTTTTCTTAGCCGCCAGACAAGCCGCCAGATTCACCGCCGTGGTGGTCTTCCCCACGCCGCCCTTCTGATTGGCTATCGCAATAATCTTGGCCAAAACCGTCACCCTTTCTAAAAGACTATCATATATTATAACGCTAAGAATGAAATTTTCCTAGAAAAAAATGGGATGTTTCATGTGAAACATCCCATTTATAGTAGACATCATTATAAATGACAGCATAAGCCTTCCCCTTGAGGGGAAGGTGCCCCGTCAGGGGCGGATGAGGTGGAGCGTTCTCTCGTTAATCTGCCTTACCTTGTTCATTTGCACCTCATCCGTCAGCCTTCGGCTGCCACCTTCCCCTCAAGGGGAAGGCTTATTGCCACTCTTTATGGCGTTCACTATAGCTATCCTTCAAAGGCTCGGGGCTCTTTCCCGGCCTTGAATACCATCATCATCTCATTTGTCAGGCTCAGGTCGTCCTTCTGTCCCTGGATTTCCTCACGGGGCACCCAGCGGCCTTCCTTCAGCTCCTCCCGCTCCAGATGGATGGTATCGTCGCCATCCACCTCGCAGTAGAAGCCCATCAAGAGATCCTGCACGCTGCCCCAGGGCTGGGATTTGTAATACCGCAGGTTCTTCACCTTCAGCCCCGCTTCTTCCATGACCTCCCGAGCCACGCACTCTTCCAGGGTCTCGCCGATTTCCGTGAAGCCTGCTATCAGGGCGTAGAAGGACATGGGGCGGTTGGCATACTTCGTCATGAGAATGCTCTCCCCGTTGATGACCCCCACGATGACAGCCGGCATCAGGCGCGGGTAAATCATGTGACCGCAATGGGGACACTTCAAGGCTCGCTCCTTTTCCGAATGGGCAGTCCTCTCCCCGCAACGCCCGCAGAAGCGGTTGTCACGATACCAGAGGGCCAGATGATAGGCGGTGTAAGCGGCATACATCAGTCGCTGGGGTCCCTGCAGCTGATAGCGTATATCACGCAGGCTCATGAAAGAAAAGCCTGTCACCTCCCCCCGGAAATCCTCTGCCAGATAAAAGTCCTCTTCATCTATGGAAAAGAGGTAGCGGCACGCTATCTCCCGGGGCAAATTCTCCCGTCTGGGGAAACAGATTTCCTCCCTGCCCTCCGCCACCAGCAGGCTGTTCTCCCTGACGCAGATGACGGTATCGGAGGGAACGCAGACCTTCTCCGGATGATATTCGTTGTGCAGCTTGTGGGGGGCGATATCCTGTATCATGAAAGCTTCTCCTTTTTACGCAAAATCAGCTACAAGGGATGTTTCACATGAAACATCCCCCTTGCCCTTCAGTCCAAATCCGCAGCCTTGCCCTTGTATTCCGGGGGGCGCTTTTCCAGGAAGGACTTGATGCCCTCTTTGTAATCATCCCCTTCGTATACCTTGGTGCGATAGGAATTGATGCGCTCGAAGTTCTCCGCACTGATGACCGTAGAAGCCCTGGAAAGGATGCGGAACTGGCGCTTGATGGCGCTGATGGAGAGCACGCTGTTGTGGCGCAGGGGGGCCAGGAACTGCTTTTCCAGCATATCGTCCAGGTCGGCTGAGTCCGTCACATGATTGATGAGTCCCACATTCAGCGCATCATCTGCGGTGATGGGAGTGCCCAGGAAGAACATCTCCCTGGCCTTGTTCATGCCCAGCTGATTGATGAAATGCAATATGCCAGACGCATTGTAGGGGATGCCAATCTTGGCCGGGGTGATGGCGAAGGTGGCATTCTTGGAGCTGACTATCATATCGCAGGACAAGCAAAGGTCGCAGGCCCCACCCCACACCGAGCCTCTCACGCAGGCAATGACCGGGATGGGGGTGTCCTGCACCTCCCGCAGCAGTTTCTCCATGGGCACATCGAAAGCCAGGGGGTCGCTGTCGTCCAGGGGCAGTTCCCGGATGTCATGGCCTGCGCTCCAGACTCCCTTCTTTATCTGCGCCTTGATGACGATGCCCACACATTCCTGCTCATAGCCATACTTCAAGGCGTCGATAAGCTCATAGCACATTTCTTCGCTAAGGCAATTATAATGGTCAGCGTTCTGCATCTCCACATAGCAGATGCGGTCTTCGATAACGGTATTCACCAGCATATGTAAATCCTCCCTAAAAAATCACTTCACACTATGATTAATATTCTCCCTCAAAGAAATATTTCCTCTCTTAGCCCGTGAACTTCTTGCGCCCTTCCTGGCTCCTGCAAGAAAAACAGGAACAAGCCAATGTCATTAAGTTAAGCATCATTGTCCCTAAGCCTTCCCCTTGAGGGGAAGGGGGACCGCGGAGCGGTGGATGAGGTGGAATGTTCTCCTGTCTATCTGCCTATACTTTTTAGGCAACACCTCATCCGTCAGTCCTTCGGACTGCCACCTGTCCAGGGTGTCCACCGGACACCCGCGGCTTCACCGCCCCCTCAAGGGGAAGGCTTAACTAAATGACATTGTGCAGGACGGGCATACCGTCAAGATACGCCCGGGTGTAATTTGACAGATGACAAAACGAGGTGATGTTTCATGTGAAACATCACCTCGTTTTCATTCAGGGCGCGTGGCTATATTTCAATAGCTTTCAATCAAAGCCCCTTGTCACCCAGCTCCAGGCCCAGGGCCTCGGCTACGGGGCGGTTCGTCACCTTGCCTGCCACGGTGTTCAATCCCTCAGCCAGCCCCTTGTCCTCACGGCAAGCCTGCTGCCAGCCTTTGTTGGCAATCTTCAGGGCGTAGGGCAGGGTGGCGTTGGTCAGGGCCAAAGTGGAGGTGCGGGACACAGCTCCGGGGATATTGGCCACGGAGTAATGCACTACCCCATGCTTGACGAAGGTGGGGTTCTCATGGGTGGTGACCCGGTCGCAGGTGGCGATGCTGCCGCCCTGGTCGATGGCCACATCCACGATGACGGAGCCCTTGCGCATACTTCTCACCATTTCCTCCGTCACCAGCTGGGGGGTCTTGGCGCCCGGCACCAGGACGGCACCGATGAGGAGGTCGGCTTTCGGCACCCACTCGGCGATGTTGTAGCTGTTGGACATCACCGTGGCCAGGCGGCCGCCGAAGACATCGTCCAGATAGCGCAGGCGCTCGATGGAGAGGTCGATTACCGTCACCCTGGCTCCCAAGCCCATAGCCACTTTGGCAGCATTGGTACCCACCACGCCGCCACCGATGATGACTACCTGCCCCGGCGCCACGCCGGCTACGCCGCCCAAGAGCACCCCTGCCCCGCCGTAGCGGCTCTCCAGGAACTGAGCACCGATCTGCACCGACATGCGCCCGGCAATCTCGCTCATGGGCGCCAGCAAGGGCAAAGACCTGCCATCCCGTCCCACCACGGTCTCATAGGCAATGCCCGTGACCTTGTGCTTCAAGAGGGCTTCCGTCAGCTCCGGCTCAGGCGCCAGATGGAGATAGGTGAAGAGAATCTGGTTCTCATGGAAGAGGTCGTATTCCTCCGGCAGGGGTTCCTTCACCTTGATGATCATTTCTGCCTCGTCAAAGAGCTTTTTCTTGTCAGGCTCGATGATGGCTCCTACTGCTGCATAGTCTTCATCGGCAAAGCCGCTGCCCAGGCCGCCATCCTCTTCCACCAGGACTTTGTGCCCCGCCTTCACCAGGGCCTCTGCCCCGGCAGGAGTCAAGCCCACGCGATTCTCATTGTTCTTTATTTCCTTTGGTACACCGATCAGCATGTCATCGCCTCCATATAATGATAGATGCTCATAACCTCATACTGCCATATTCGCCCTGCCGGCTTTTTCTTCCTGTCTGAAGAAAAAAATTCTGTGGAACCAACTTGCTATATTTGACACCAGGCTCGCTTGAAATTCACTGCCAAAATGTGTTATCATTCTCCGAAGGAAACCTTGCAAAAACCAGCTGCGAAAAGCTATCAAAAACTGTTCAGCAAGGATAGGTGATGTAGCATGAAAACAAAAAAAATTACAATCCACAGCAACGGCCAGGGCATGGAGAAAGCCCTGGACACAGTAGAGGCCTTCAGCCTGCACATGGGCTTCAACCCCCGGAATTCCCGCCGGGCCAGGCTGCTGGCAGAGGAAACCTTGAGCATGGTCCGGGGCATCGTCATGGATTTCGAAGCCGAATTCTGGATGGAGAGCATGCCGGACTGCAGCTGCGAGCTTCATCTGCTGGCGATAGCGGATATGGACTACGCCAAGAAACACAATCTGGTCGCCACCTCCACCCAGCAGCGCAATGAAGCCTCTGTGGGCATCATGGGCAAGATCAGGGACTTCATCGAGGACAGCATCTTCTATATGTGCGGCGGCCTGACCATGCCCCCTGCCGACCCGCGGCTCATGGGCAATGTGTCCTACGCCGATATACAGGTATGGTCCCTGCAGCAATATCGCAAGGACATGGAAGAGCTGAAGCAGGAGGAAGCAGACAGCGATCTGACAGAACGGCTGGAAGAATTGGAAAGATCCATCGTGGCCAATATCGCTGACGATGTGCAGGTATCTGTGGAAGGCGACAATATCGAAATGGTCATTCGCAAGAACTTCCCTATGACTATCTGAAGCGAAAGGAGAAAACATGGAAATAAAGAAAGAACTGATAAATTCGGCCTTGGTCATCAGCCTTACAGGGCGCCTGGACACCACCACCGCACCTGACCTGGAAGAAGTCCTGGACAGCAGCCTGGAGGGCATCACCGAGCTGGAACTGAATATGGCCGGTGTTCCCTATGTATCCTCTGCCGGTCTCAGGGTGGTGATAGCTGCCATGAAGCGCATGAAGAAGCAGGGCCCCATGAAAGTCACCCATGTCTGCGATGATGTCTACGAAGTGCTGGATATCACCGGCTTGCTGGACTTCCTCACCGTGGAAAAAGAGAATTCCTGAAGCATGGCACATAGAAAATGAGTAATTTTATTTGCGTCTTCGTAGGAGGCGGCCTGGGAGCTGTCTGCCGCTACGGGCTCATCTGCCTGATAGGCATGCCCTGGGGACTGCACTTCCCCCTGGCCACCCTGCTGATCAATGCCATCAGCTGCTTTTTCATGGGGCTGATCATGGGCCTGCTGCTGCCGCTGGCGCACAGGCTCCACCTGCTGCCGGAGTCCCTGCGGCTTTTCACCACGGTAGGGTTCCTGGGCGGCTTCTCTACCCTGGCGGCCTTCAGCCTTGAGACCTTCACCCTCTTCAGGGGCGGCCACCATCTGCTGGCAGGGCTCAATATCATCGCCACCATAGGCGTGTCTTTGGCTACAGTATACCTGGGCTGGCAGGCAGCCGCCCTGATGCAAAAATAATATACGCCAAAAGGGGATGTTTCACATGAAACATCCCCTCACTTTATGCCTTTACGAAAACCGCATTCTCTCCGGCGCTGCCTACTTCATCCTGCCACATGACTTCATGGGCGCTGTTCAGGGTGAAGCTGCCGCTGCCTTTTTCATAGACCAGCTTTTCCTTCTCTGTGCCATCTTCGCTGAAGGTCACGATAGTATGGCGGCAGTCCTTATAGCGCAGGCCATTGTGCCCTGCCGGTTCTGCTGTCATATGCCAGAAGTAGGTTTCATAGGCACTGTTGCCCCAGCTGACAGTGACCTCGTAAAGTCCCCTGGACTTGCCTTTTTGGATGCTTATCATGCCCCGTCCGGCTACTTTTTCGGCCCAGGTTCCCACAAAACTATCCCCAGTATAGCCCCAGGCGGCTGCCTCCTGGTCTACGCCCTCAGCCTGCAGCCACTCCTCCATGATGGGCAGCGCCGCAGCATGCTCCTCCACGGGGACAGCCTTGTAAAGGATATCCTTCAGGTTAGGCCTTTTTTCCAGCACATAGTCATGGCCCAGCTTATCCCGATAGAATTCCAGTTGTGTCTTCTGCTCAGGCAGGAAAAGCGTGACCTTGTCCCCCTTGAGCGGCTTGTGCTCATTTATCATTTCAAAGGTGTTGCCGTACAAAAGCCGCTCACCATAGGAACGGGCCAAGCTCTGCACGCCTTGGCGGGGCGTTTCATCATTCTTGGCCAGCGCGAACTTCGTCCCGGGGGCATAGAGAATCTGCGCCAGGCAAATGCCTACGCTGCTGTTGTCTGCCGAAATGGCATTGAGCCCGTTGTCCTTGATGAAATTCTGCCGCACTTTTCCCCAGGCCCAGGCATTCAGCTTGCTCCACTGTTCCTGGTCCCGCTGCATGGCCTCAGGGGTATCCCTCATGTAGCGCACATCCGTGGGGTGATAATAAATGTAATAGGTGCCTTTGCCGTCCGTAGCAAAGAGCTCGGCTCCTGACATATCTCCCCGCAGCAGCTCATGCAGCCTGTCCTCAGATACCCTGCCGATGGAAAAAAGCCAGCCTGCCCCCCTGAATTCCCCTGGATACGCCTTCCTGGCAGCCTCCACCGAAGCCCGCTCCGACACCGAGAAAAGATCCCCCTCTGCATCGTGGAGGGCTTCTGTCAGCAAGAGCCCATCGTAAGCCCTGGGGATTCTCAGCTTCAAGCCTTCATTCTGATAGACTTTCCTGCCTCTCTGCTCTGCCTGTTCCCCAGGAGCCAAGACCGCAGCCTGGGCGCTATCCACAGTGCTTGCCTCAGCGACTGCCCCCCAGCCAGCCAGCGAAAGGCTCAACAATACCCCCGCCACAAGTTTTCCGTAATGCATTTTCCATCCTCCCCTTCTCAACCAAAAGCCGATATCCGCTCCAAAGTCCAAAATGCAGGAAAAATCTCTTCCCCTTCTGCGCTACCTTACTATTCTCCACAGGCTGTTTTTTTCCTTCCTCGTTCCTGCAAGGAAAACACCCGGCCATGTTTCATGTGAAACACAGCCGGGTGTTGCCCTTTGCTTTTTATTCCGATGCCCTGATAGCTCTCGCATCGCATTCAAACATACGGTTCCAGGGGAAGTCCACCTGCACCTCTTTCAGTTCCGGGCTCACGGGGAAGTTGAGATTCTGCTTGAGGAAAAGCTTCAGCATTTCTGCGGTCTTGGCTTTGGCAGCTTCTTTTTTCGCATCCAGCTTGCCATAGCTGCCTTCCCCTGGGAAAGAGTCCAGGAGATTTCCCACCTGGCCCCGCACATTGGCCTGATAAGCCCAATCATCAGCATAGCGGGTCAGGAGCAGGTCCTCCACATCCCGCCTGCTCATCTTGTTTGTCAAGCTGGCGGCGCCGATGAGGAAACCTGTGCTGTTGGTAGCGGTGTTCCAACCGCCGTAGCCCCGCAAGCGGAACTGGAGGCCGTCTTTCCGCAATCCCTCCATCAGGGCATTATCCGCCCCATTGCCATAGACGATATCTGCCACTGCCACGGGATAGCCCTTTTTCACATAGTCCTTCACCTGTGCCAGGAACTCCTTCGTGCCCCTGTGGAACTTCTTGGTGTTCTTGGGGTCGTTGGCTGCGAAGGTCTTGCCCTTGGGGTCGGTGCTCACCAGGAGTACCAGATCCGCTTTCTTGGGGTTGCTGATTGGCACTGCGCCGATGGAAGCAATGGCCTTGTCCACGGAATCGCCAATTTTCTCATTGGTATATTCAGGAATGGTGTCTCTGCCTGTCCCCTCAGCATATTCTGCGTAGATGAAAGGCACATTCCTCAGATGGTCATTGATAGCCCGGGACACCATGAGCATACCCAGTTCATCAGCCCCGGAGGTCACCACCGAGCGGGTCTTGCCGATGACGCTGCCCTGCTCCTCCAGATGGCGGCTCTCCAGATGGGTCTGGGAGGGAACGGCGCTGTCATCGCACCCCAGCAGGAAATAGTTGAAGACGCCTTCCTCTGCCATGGACAGGAGCCGGGCATTGGCATCGTAGTTCTTGGCCCGCCGCTGCAGCCAGTCCTGCAGGTACTCGGCAGGGATTTCAGCCTTCAGCTGTTCCCTCTCTTTCTGCTCCTTGCGGGAAAGGCCCTGCATTTCTTCCTTGTCCCCCAGGGCAGTGTAGCGGAAGATTTTGTCTCCGTACGCCTGATAATAGGCAGGCTCAGCGCTGGAGTAGGATGCCCCCCTGGGAGTGCGCATGACGGTGCCAAAGGCGTACAGGGGCAGGCGGGGATGGCTCTCATGGAAAGCCTTCAGCTTCTCAGCCCTGGCCATGATTTCTTCCTTGGACAAATCATGCATGCGGGAGCCCACCAGGCTGCCATAGACCATGGCATCTGTAGACACCACCGCTGCCTGTGCTCCTGGAGCACTTTTCTCCAGCCACTGCAAGAGTTCCTCCGGGTGGCCATAATCATCCCGTCCGCCCAATATCTCTGCAGGAGGTACCAGCACTTCATAACCCAGCTTCTCCGCTACCTCCACTGTCTGCCTGTCATTGACAGGACGGGTATCGATGGGAATGTAGACTATCTTCTTCCCTGCCCCCGGCCTCTCAGCTCCGGGAGCAGCCTGCACCCCAGGCATCATAGTCGCAGCCCCTAAGCAAAGAGCAGTCAGGGCACCTAAGATTTTTTTCTTCATTGCGATTCCTCATTTCCAAATGTTTCATGTGAAACAATGCTGATATACGGTTCGCTGCCGCGCCCATGATGGATGAAAGCTGGCGAGCACTACTTCTCCTTGTGCAGTGCCTCCTCTATCTCCTTCTGCAACACCGCCATGGAAGCCTTGATTTCCAGGGTATGGCTGGCAGTGATGCGGTCCAGTTCCTTGCGATAGACGGGAGCCATATCGTGGAGCAGGGTGGCAATGCTCTCCTGGGTATCCCGGGCTTCCTGGGAGGAATTGCCCGTCAGCAACAGATAGTTTGCCAACAAGGAAAGGGTTTCCTCGTTCCAGTAAGTGACTACTTTCCTGGCTCTTATGATTTGCGCCTCCGAAGCTCCCATGGAAACAGCCTGCTGTATCTCCCTCAGGATTTTGAGGATGTCCTCCACATAGCGCTTCACGCTCCTGTCGGAGATTTTCGCCCCTTGTTCCGCTATATCTTCTATCTGCGCTGCCAGCTTCGCCTTGATTTCCCGGCAGTAATCCCGATAGCCGGGTTCTGCCGGAATGGCTGCAGGCTCCGGTTCAGCGGGTTCCACTTCTTCAGCAGCGCCGCGCAGCTGCCCCCTCTTCCACAGCAGATAATAGGGCAGGGCTTTGTCATGGCGTTCTTTCAGCTCCTCCCATTCTCCCATCATCTGCCTGTAAAGGCTTTCAGAAAAATTCCCCTGCGCGGGACGCGCCCAAAGCTCCAGAGTCCGGCCAGGGATTTCCTCGCCATAAGAGCTCAAGAAGAGGTGCTCCAGATTGCAGCAGAGCAGGATAAAGATGATGACCAGCGCATTTTCCTTCAGGAAATCGTACACAAAGGGAATGAACCCCAGCATCAGGACAAAAAGCCCCCAGCCCAGGACATTGATGATGATGGCACCGCCTTCCAAGGCAAGGAACCGCCTGGGGAGTGGCTTCAACAATATCTCGGCCTGCTTGCGCATCCTTTCATTCCAGAGCTCCAGCACCTCTTCATAGGTCGCGCCCCGACAGGCTGTAGCATTCTTATAGAGGGCCTGGGGAGCCAGCTTATACAGCTTTCCCCCTGTATCCGAGCCTAGTTTCACATCGCTCAAGGCGCAGATTAGATACTGCTCGGCACTGGTCTTGGCCTCAAGGTCTTCGAACAAGGCCATATCCGAACCTGTAAGCAGGTCATAGGGATAAATGAAGAGATTGTGTTCCCTGGCATAGTTCCTCAGGAAATCCCCATCTCCCAAAA
The DNA here is from genome assembly GCA_015058655.1 of Pseudoselenomonas ruminantium. Taxonomy (GTDB): domain Bacteria; phylum Bacillota; class Negativicutes; order Selenomonadales; family Selenomonadaceae; genus Selenomonas_B; species Selenomonas_B ruminantium_C. Next base: position 4,034 of record SVBX01000034.1, on the reverse strand, counting down.
GCCTGAACTGATTCCACTGCCTCACGGCCTCACCTCCTGTCAGGAACGCCACCATGGCTGAAAAGGGCTGCCTTCTTTCTCAAGGCTGGACTTGGCTGACATATCTCCTCGCCGCCCCTTCAGGCATCTCCAGATTTCCCCAGAGAGAGCATCCAGCCCTTCGCAACTGCACCCATAGCAGGTGACTGATTCATATCCTCTTCTCCACCGTCATGGCAGCAATCCGCACGCAGTCAGGGCAGGGACACAGCACCTTGCCTGTGCCGATTCCCTTCAAATCCTTGCAGATGGTGGCCCCCGCCTTTTCCTTGAACTCCGCGAGCATTTCACTGGTCAAGAGCTTAGTGGGCTGACCGCTCTTGTTGAGGAAGCCCATGGTCATGGCGGCACCGCAGAGAGCGCCGCAGGTAGCCTCCATGCCTCCCATGCCACTGCCGAAGCCGGAGCCCATTGCCAGCAGATTTTCTTCGCTCAAGCCTATTTCCTCTTTGAAGGCCATTATCACCGCTTGAGCGCAGTTGAATTTCTTCTTGTACTCCGCCGCCTGCTCAGCGCGCTTGCTTGTATTTTCCATGCCAGACTCTCCTTTTGCTTACAATGCATCTGACTACTATTCTATCATCTCTGCCCCCAGGCAACAACTGCCAAGGCCATGCAAAGCAGCCCTGCTGATGTTTCATGTGAAACACTAACAGGGCTGCTTGCAATCTGACAGAAAAAATCACAGTTTTCCGCCCAGATGCTCCAAGGAGTCAATCACCACGGCGCAGCCAGGCTCTACTCTCTGGATGAGGGCCTTCATCTTGGCCTCCGGCAAGGACACGCAGCCCCCCGTATATGGCTTGTTGGGGCTGAAGCAGTGCATGAAGATAGCGGAGCCCTTGCCAGGGGTACCTTCCTCATTGTAGCTGATATTCAGGCAATACTTATAATGAGGATTGTAGTCCACGATATGCTCGCTGTCCTCTTTATTCAAATCCGGGATGCGGCGAATATCCACCATCTCGTTGTAATGCTTGCCAGGGCGGGCATCGCCTGACCAGTAGATGTTCTCATCCACCTGGGTATAGGGCAGCTTCGTGCCGGGGTTCGGGCAGATGCCGAAGGCCTTGGTGAAGCGGAAGGTGCCCACAGGGGTGCGGCCATCCCCCTCCTTGGTCTTCTCCAGCCCCTCTCTGCCGATGAAGCCAGGCGTGGTCAGCACTTGCTGCCAGTTGCCCTCGCTATCCTTTTCATGCAGGGAAATCCAGGCAGTCTGCTTGGCCACGCCAGCCACCACCACCATCTGCTTGGCGGTCTGGGCGGCAGGCAGCTTCGTCACCCAGGCAGGGCTGTAAACTGCCTTGTCCGCAGCCTGCACCGACTCAGAAGTATTCGGGAAAGTGAAGTAAGTCTCCGGATAGGGCTCATTCCTCAAGGTGAAATGCCACCACTCCGTATCAAGCCCCTTGAAGCCATGACGGAACATTGCCTGCTGCAAAAGGCGGCGATTGGCCAGCTGCTCCTTGGTCAGGTCTCCCTTGAAATCAGGATGGGAACGCTCACCGAAGAAGTCAAAAGTACCTCCCATGTCCACTTCCTTCTCCGTCCTCATATCGAAGAGGGTGAGGTCAACTGTGCTCCCCCGGCTGTGGCCGGAATAAGCGTCGATATAGCCCTGATCAAAGAGCACATCCTTGTTAAGGTCGGGGTAGAAATACTCCTTCATGCGGGTATCTTTCAAATCCAGTGCCCATTCCTTGAAATTGTCCACTGCCATCTGGGGACGGTAGGCATCGTAAATCTTCAGCCGGTACCCCTTCTCCCGAAGCTCATCAGCCACCTGCTTCAGAGCAAAGGCGGCTTCCTTGGTCATCAGGGCCACAGGCTCCTCATAGCCTCTGATTCTGTCCCCCACGAAGTTATAGGTAGAGTAGTAGCGGATTTCCTGTATCACATCCGGCACCACTTCGGACAGCACCACAAAACCTGAGGCATCTGCGGGGTTCACCGCTGCGGCCTCTGCCACCGTCACATAGGCGGGCAGGGCCGGCATCCCCTGGGGCAAAAAGCAACTGCCCCCCAGCAGCAAGCTCACAGCCAACATAGCCCCTGTCATCTTTTTGCCATATCTTCTTCTCATAATGAGACCTCCTTTTGGATCATGAGCACCAGGTATAACTACGACAGAAAGTGTACGAATTCCTGCATGGGAGGAAAACTTTAGGAACTGGCAAGAAATAAATTGAGCATAATGCGAAGGATTAGTTTGGCTAGACAAGGCGGAGGAAGGAGGCATAGCGGTGCTATGTCGACTGACGACAACGCAGTATAGACGAACTAAGACAAGCAGAACGCTTAATTTATTTCTGAACAGTTCCTTAGCTGCCTGCTCCACAGAAAATGCACGAACATACCGCAAAGTCGTCCCATCTACTACCGCTCCAGCTTGCCAGGTGCTATACTATGAAGCATAGTCATGATTTGTGCGAAAATACCAAGAAAGGATATTGCCATGCCCATCTACAATGCCAGGCTCGCCAGCCTCGACCTTGCCGAAGTGCGCCGCTATGCAGGGCTTGCCAAAGCGGATTTTGACGAAGGAATGATAGAGGACGCCGCCCAGGAAGCCCTCCTCATCATCGCCCCCAAGAGCGCCTACCACCTCTATGACTACGACTGCCAGCAGGGCGTCATCAAGGCAGCAGCAGAGCTTCCCTTGACGGGCCGCTCTATACAAAAGCATCTGGCGGGCTGCGAGAAGGTGCTGGCCATCTCCGCCACCATCGGCCCGGACATCGTAGAGGCCATCACCCGCCATTTCGAAGAAGGACGCTATGCCCACTCCGTCCTGTTGGACGCCGCCGCCACCGAAGCCGTGGAAGAAACCGCCAATGCCCTGGAAAAGATGCTCGCCCCCAAAATCAAGGCCCAGGGCTTCGCCTCCCGCTGGCGCTTCTCCCCCGGCTACGGCGACTGGCCCCTGGAAGCCCAGCAGGAATTCATGCCCCTGACAGGCGCCGAAGAAATAGGCATCACCCTTACAGCAAGCATGATGCTCTCTCCACGGAAAAGCATCACGGCCCTCATCGGACTTTACCGCCCGGAGACAGCTAGCTCCCCCGCCACCTCCCCCGGCTGCCAAAGCTGCGGACAGAAGGACTGCCCCAGCAGAAGGAAGTGAGACTGCAGGAGAGCAGCAGAAACTGCTCCCCTTTTTTTATTTTCCAGGCAGGATTTATTCCTTTGAAGTCGAAGGTTCCTGGCAGGTTTAATGTGTTTGGAAAATCTTCTATGAAAAGAGGTCGATGGATGGAATTCCAGCTGACCCCCGGTACCGAAGCCCCTGCGGAGATGAACACCTGGTTCCCCCAGAAAAAAGCGCTCTGGATGGCAGAGAACTGCACAGGCACCCTTCACAACCTCTACACCCTGCGGGGAGCAGAGGTGCGTGATGCCAACAAGTGGTCCCACTATCTCATGGAGTCCCTGAGCCGCTACGGCGATGAAGCCCAGGTATCCTGCTTTACCAGAAGGGTGAGGAAAGCGCTACCCCCGATGCTGTCTGGCGCATGCCCAAAGACGGCCTTTTCACCATCATCAGCAAGAATAAAGAAATGCAGGATAAGCTCATCAAACAGGAGGGAGATACCACCCTGCTGTCCCACTTCTCCGATGCCATTGCTGAGACAAAAGCCTTCTTCAACATCGTCGAACCGTGAAGCTGAACCGGGGTTAAGTGTCAGCCACCTCGGCATAGGCTTCTTGTCCAAGGATAACCAGTATTCTTACAAGGGCAAGGGCCTCTCTCCGGCGGAAGCACTAAGGTGATTGCAGATGCAAAAGCTGGCTGAAAGATAAAAGCCACCATTGCTGCAACAAAGAACAACTCCAGAAACTTTCCCCATTAGAACGCGCCCATATCGGGCACACCAAGAAACGGCGACAAATGTTTCACATGAAACATTTGCCGCCGTTTTATAAGGCCATTGTTCCAGCTTTGTCGATAGACAAAGCTTCCTCTTGGCCTTTTCCAAAAGGGACTAGATAATATG
>SVBX01000033.1 GCA_015058655.1 Pseudoselenomonas ruminantium | reverse complement strand
TCGTGTTAGTGATTTTAGTCAATTATCTCATATGGGAGGCACAGTTTAAATACACCTTATTATTTACCACTTACATTACAGGAAATCCCCATTTTCTTTGATGACCTGCTGATACCAGAAATAGCTGTCCTTTTTGATGCGGCTCATGTCACGCAGATCCATTTCACAACAAACATTTCCCTATGAAGCACACATCCACCATTTTATCCTGCAACCTGGAGTACGCGTAAGCCTATTTGAAACATAACTTCCACACGGTTACTTCAAACTCATCAGCCACTCATATGTAGCCCGCTATCTGCTCCAGGCACCGACCCAGATCACGCCTGATTTCGCTCTCCCAGAATCTCAGCACCAGCCAGCCTTCTTCGGTCAGGGCATCGTTCACTTCTTTGTCCCGCTCCACATTCCTGCCCAGATGCTTCTGCCAGTATTCCCTGTTGCTTCGCACCTGCTCACCGGGATTGTCCTGATGGCCCTTGGCGTGCCAGAAGTCGCCGTCCACGAAGATGGCTATTTTCTGCCTAGTCAAGGCGATATCAGGAGTGCCGGGCAGTTTCCTGTAGTTCTTCCTATAGCGTATGCCCTTATGCCAAAGGGCTTTGCGTAGCAAGACTTCCGGCTTCGTATCCCTGCTCCGAACCCGTGACATGATGTAGCTGCGCTGCTCTTCCTTAGTCCTCGTCATTTTTCCCCCACAGACAATAACTTGCCGTCTTGCCACATTTATGCCCCTGTTATGAAAAAGTTACATCTCCTACCGCAGCACTACTTCATCAACATCACTATTCCACACATAACTAGTAATCCGCCAAGATTCAAAAGAGACAGCAACGATATACACTATTCATTTATACTTTTATTCCATATTTTCATAGCCAAATCAGTCAATCTATTCTGCCGATCCCGAATTTCATTCACTCCCCATTTATTATATTTTGACAATTCATCATTAGGTTTTATTTGTGAACTTAAATATTTATTCTTTTTCTCTTCGAACGGCTTGTTAGCAATACTTGTATTTAATTTTACATCTAAAAGAGCAAGATTACCAAGACGCCACAGATACTGCTCATGCTCTTTAGTAGTAATATTTTCCCATAATTTTATATCTCGAGGCATTATGTGTTCAATATGTACATTTTTATAATCCCTATTTATTTCTGTATTAGGCGATAAATATTCATGAATCGCAATGAATATATACCTTATATACTGCCTTGTCGTTGTTGCATAATCTCTAAAAATATTTTTGAAAGCATTGTCATCAATCATTTGTTTTTCTATTCTAGCTATTATATCGCTCTTTTTATCCAAAGTCTCATTATATACCTTATCTGCAATATCCGCAAAAAACACTTCGGTTTTGTTGGATGTTTTCCCTGCTATAGTAGCATTTCGAAAAACATATATTTCTATCGCTTTCAATATTTCTGCTTTATCAACATCGCTAAATCCTCTCATCTCCATAGCCAAAAGAATTGGCACATACGAACTTGCTTTTAATTCATTCAACGATTTTAAGTGTTTTATTATTTCTTCGTCATTGTAATAATCGAAATTTTCTGGTGCGATAGCATCATGATAGCACTTTGAATATCTGTAAAGACTGTCAACCAATTTAGAACAGTTCAATGGAGATTTTATTTCCGAACTTATATGTTTGTATAATTCCTTTTCTCTGACGAATTTATGACAAGAATTCCAATAATATCTGATGTATTTTGTCGTGTCCAAGCCATCCAAAGACTCAATCATCCCCTTCCAGTCTTCCTGCACCTTCTTGATATTCCCCTTCGCCTTGCTGAAAACATAATTCTTTAACAGATCAGCCGTTTCCAAATCTTTTCCTCTGGCATTCAATGTTTCAAAGATAATATACGCTTCTCCAATGTCATCCGTTTCCAAGTACATCACTTTGAATTTTTCAAGGAATGCATCCTTATACTCATGTAGTCTCTTTATTTTATCACGCGTAGATAATTCTTCAATCTCTTCTCTCACTTGGTCGTAAAGATACCTGTAGGCCGCTCTCATGCGTTCCAATGCTGGCTGTTTTTTTATTTTCCTATCTGTCGGGATTCCATCTATAATCCCTCTTGCAAAATATTCGCTTTCTTCTTTTGCATCCTCAAAATTCAAATGCAAAGACTCGCTGCTCCACTCATCCTGTGGCCTTCCAAGCACATTTGATGTTATTTCACTGAGCAAACGCTCTACTCCATTTTTTTCTGATTCTCCTAATTCATTCTCTTCTTTTACTTTCTGACACACATATTGAACAGCTCTCATAAAAATCATAGAAGTAATCGTTCTTTGCTGTCCATCAATGATAAATTTGTTTTTATTTTCATCTATAAATATGACAATCTGACCAAAAAAGTGTTCATTCCCCTTATCTTTGCTCCTAATCACCAAAAGGAAATCATCCCAAAAATCCGATACCTCATCTAACCCCCATGAATAATCTCTTTGATTTACCGGAATATAATATATTTGATTTAGAAAATTTTTCATAACGCTTTGGTTTGCATTAATAATAGAAAAAACACTCCACCCCCGTTGTATATTCTCTAATGGTATAATCAACTATTGTAAATTTTCTGTTAAAATTATATCACATCCATTTATTTCTTTCAATAAATATAAATCTCACCCTTTTTTTTATGAATTATTAATCCAATCTACTATACTTTATTTCCTATACTTCAATCCTTTGCCCCAATATTTTAGTCCCCCCCCGCCTATAAAGACGGGGCTTCACAATTAAACATTCCCCATATAATAAATCTATATCAATTCAAATACAATTTTCCCAAAATCTTTAACTTTCCACGCCCTATCCCACCTAAGATAAAACAGCAAGAACGGGTCGAGTATATAAAGCTCCCCATCCTTCCAATCCAAAGTGTCAGCATTGGGCATGGCTTCTTTGACAATCTTTTCCACATTCTTGGCCGTCTTGCTCAGATTCAAAGGGGCAGGCATTGCTTCATCTTCCGCTATAATCTTCTTGATCCGCCTTTGGATTTCCTCCAGGGAAAATTTCAGCATAGGCGGGTCATCGCTTATGCCCAGCAGGAAGATATCGTAAATCCGAGAGCATTTATGAACTTTTAGAAGAAAAATCCTCCACTTGTGCTATTCTGCACGCCTTGCATCGCTGTGTTGTTCATCACTGAAAGCATGACGGCACTCTGCAGGGCGGTGTTGAGAGATTTATTCAGTTCCACTGCTGATTTGGCATCTATTTCGCCGTTGGCCAGGCTAGTGAGGTTCAGGCGCTGGAGGGTGGAGATATCGGCTACCAGGCTGTTGATGGCTTGCTGATTCTGATTTTGCTGCTCACGCAGGGCGTATTTGTAAGCCAGGTTCTGGTATTTGTGGCTGCCTGTCCAAAAGCTGTCCATAGCCTGTATCTTGTACTGGGCTACATCCAGTTCTTTCATCTTGGCATCCCAATCTTCCTGCTCTTTCTGTATCTTGGCGAAGATGCTCTGGTAATCCTCTCCTTCACCGGTCTGTTTCTGGTCATGTACCTTCGTAGCTGACGCTACGGCATTACTGGCAAGGTTCTGGAGCTGCTGAAGGTATTTAAGGGTTTCGGCACTGTTTATCATAAAGGTCTGCCTCCTCTCGTTGCTATCTCTATATCTTTTATCGTCATAATGCCGCCCGCACTTAAACAGGCCCGCCAAAATTCGGCGGGCCTGCTTTCTTTCGCTATGAAATTATTACACGGCGTAGAAATTGACAAGCTTGGCATCAAAGATGCCGTCCACTGCCTTGACTTTCTCCAGGGTAGAAGCGGGCAGGTCGTTGTCTATGGTGAGCACCATGAGGTTGGTTTCCTCCGTATCCGTCTCACCCACTTGCATGGCGGAGATGTTGATGCCGTCCTCCCCCATGATGGAACCAACCTTGCCTATGATGCCGGGGCGGTTGATGTGGGGGCTGATGAGGATGCGGGCGTGGGGTGCCACATCTACGCGGAAATTGCCGATGGACACGATGCGGCCTTCCTGGCCAAAGAGAGTGCCCTGGACAGACAATTCCTTCTCCCCTGCCTTGGCTTTGACGGTGATGAGGTTGGCGAAGTCCACAGGCTCCTTGTCCTTGGTTTCCGTCACCTTCACGCCGCGCTCCTTGGCCAGGCTGGGAGCGTTCACATAATTCACCTCGTTCTCCATGATGGGGTTCAGCATCCCCTTCATGACAGCCGTGGTGAGGAGCTTCGTATTGACCTCGGTGATCTCCCCGTTGTAGGTGACCTCCACGCTTTTGATGGGAGCCTCTGCCAGGGAGCAAATGGTGCCGCCCAGGCGCTCTGCCAGAGTGAGGTAAGGCTCTATCACCTTCATGGCCTGAGCAGACACAGGCGCCATGTTCACGGCCGTAGCCACAGGCTCGCCGTGCAGGGCCGCCCAGATGCCCTCAGCCACATCCACGGACACGCCAATCTGTGCCTCCACGGTAGAAGCTCCCAGATGCGGGGTCAGCACGATACCCGGCACGCCGATGAGAGGATGGTCTGCAGGGATAGGCTCGCTGGTGAATACATCGATGGCAGCCCCTGCCACGATGCCCTCTTTCACGGCTTTGGCCAGTGCTTCCTCGTCGATGATGCCGCCACGGGCGCAGTTCACCAGGCGCACGCCTTTCTTCATCTGCTTCATCTCTTCATAGCCGATCATGCCCTTGGTGTCCGGGGTCAGCGGCATGTGGACGGTGATGAAATCAGCAGCCTTGATGACCTCCTCCAGCGTGCCGATCTTCACATCCAGAGCCTTGGCCCTCTCCTCCGTCACATAGGGGTCGTAGGCGATGATATCCATGTCAAAGGCTTGGGCGCGCTTGGCCACGCCGCTGCCGATGCGGCCGAGGCCTACCACGCCCAGGGTCTTGCCCCGGAGCTCTACGCCCACATACTTCTTACGATTCCACTCGCCCTTCTGCATGGTTTCATTGGCTATAGGGATATTGCGGGACATGGAGAGCATCATGGCCATGGTGTGCTCCGTGGCGGCGATGGTGTTGCCCCCCGGGGAATTGATGACTATGATGCCCTTGGCGGTAGCGGCAGGGATATCAATATTGTCCACACCTACGCCAGCCCGACCGATGATCTTCAGCTTCTCAGCCTTTTCGATGACCTCTGCCGTCACCTTGGAGGCAGAGCGCACCATGAGAGCGTCAAACTCAGGGATGATTTCCAGCAGCTCCTCTGCGGAAATCTTATCCTTCACCACTACCTCGAACTCCTTCTGCAGAAGCTCAATGCCCTTGGGGGAAATGCCATCAGCCGCTAAAACCTTCATACCCATTTCTCCAACTCTCCTTTTATGATTGCACAATTTTCTATTTCAAGCTAAGGAACTGTCCAACAATAATATAAGCCATCCGCTTTCTATCGTCAAGTGTTCGCTTGAGAAAAACAAAGTTTATTTTCAGCCTTGCTTTTAGTCATAATTACAGTTACAATAGTAAAAACGATACCCCTTCAGCCTGGGAACTTCATAAATATAATCCCTGACCAAAAGGCTGAAGGCAGAAAATCCCTCGAATATCTTGCGATTATTTAGGAGGTATTAACATTGGAAGCAGAGCGTATCTATAATTTCAACCCTGGTCCTGCCGTACTGCCCCTGGAAGTGCTGAAAGAAGCCCAGGGCGAATTCCTGAATTTCAACCACAGCGGCATGAGCATCCTGGAAATCAGCCACCGCGCCAAGCAGTTTGACGAGGTGCTGGAGAAAGCCAAAGCAGATGTAAAAGAACTTATGGGGCTTGGCGATGACTACGAAGTCCTCTTCATCCAGGGCGGCGCCAGCCTGCAGTTCGACATGATTCCCATGAATTTCGCCACCAAGGAACACAAGGGCTCCTATGTGCTCTCAGGCAGTTTCGCCAGCAAGGCCTATAAGGAAGCCGAAATCCTGGGCGTGGGCGAAGTGGCCGCTTCCAGCAAGGATGTGGATTTCCGCCATATCCCCACTCAGGAAGAGCTCAAAATCAACCCGGAGGCTGCCTATGTGCACCTCTGCTACAACAATACCATCTACGGCACTGAATACCATTATATCCCCTATACCAAAGGCGTGCCCCTCTTCGCAGATATGTCTTCCGATATGCTCTCCCGCCCCCTGGACTTCTCCAAGTTCTCCTTCATCTATGCCGGCGTCCAGAAGAACCTGGGCCCCGCAGGCACGGTACTGGTAGTAGCCAGGAAATCCCTGCTGGAAAAGAGCCCCGAGACTCTGCCCACCATGCTGCGCTATGACACCTTCTACAAGAAGAACTCCCTCTACAATACCCCGCCTGCCTTCTGCATCTATATGGTAGGCAAGGTAGCAGCTTGGATCAAGGCCCAGGGCGGCCTCTCCGTCATGGCAGAGCGCAACGCCAAGAAGGCAGCCCTGCTCTACGAAGCCATCGACAGCTCCGAAGGCTTCTACAAGGGCCACGCGGACAAGGACAGCCGTTCTTTCATGAATGTCACCTTCCGCCTGCCCAGCGAGGAACTGGAGAAGGAATTCGTGGCCGAGGCTGGCAAGGTCGGCCTGGGCGGCGTCAAGGGCCACCGCAGCGTAGGCGGCATGAGAGCCTCCATCTACAACGCCATGCCCTATGAGGGCGTAGCGAAGCTGGCCGAGTTCATGGACAGCTTCCGCAAGGCGCACTGAAAAACTAATAGTCTCGACATAACTCTTCAGTCCACACCTCATCCACCGCCTGCGGCGGTCCCCCTTCCCCTCAAGGGGAAGGCTAGAAAAAAGGCATCTGCCCCATCATTTGATGGTTTGGCAGATGCCTTTTGTTTGTCAACTTACTGCTCGTTCTTCAGTTTCTGCACTTCATCAAGCAGGTACTCGTTGAGCACCTTGATGTAGGTACCTTTCATGCCCAGGGACTTGGACTCGATGACACCAGCGGACTCGAACTTCCTGAGAGCATTGACGATGACAGACCGGGTAATCTTCACCTCGTCCGCAATCTTGGAAGCCACCAGCAGGCCCTCGGTGCTGTCCAGGGCGGACAGGATGGCGATAGCAGCCTTGCGCTCGGAGAAGGACAGGGTGTTCAGGGCAATCTGCACTGTAGCCTTCTTGCGAGCCTCGATCTCGATCTTCTGAGCGTGGTCGCGGAGCATCTCCATGCCTACCACCGTGGCGCCATACTCGCAGAGCAGCAGGTCGTCATCGGTGAACTCCTCATCATACTTGGCGATGATAAGGGTGCCAATGCGCTCGCCTACACCGTAGATAGGCACCACTGTGGTGTTCTTGCCATTGAACAGGCAACGGCTGTTCTCGGAATACGCACACATGCCGGTCTTGGAGCGCAGGTTGGCATTAGTTTCGTCCATGCGCATGAGCCAGTTCACATAATGCTTGGGGAACTCACCCTGGTTGATGACCTTGTCCACCATCAGGTCGCATTCGAAATCGTCCACGAAGGCATAGCCAAAAATCTTGCCCTTCTTATTGGTGATATAGACATTCGCATTGAGCACGTTGCTAAGGACACGGGAGATGCCATCGTACTCCACGTTCTCGGAACGCTGCAGCAGACGGTTGATCTTCCTTGTTTTTTCCAGCAATGATGACATGTAAGCCTCTCCCTTTCTGACTTTTGAAACTTCAAAACACAATAGCTGTATTTTCGCACTTTTTACATACCACTGTTATTTTATCATAGTTTTCACAATTATCATAGATGGCTAGGAAATTTTTTTAATTAAATTTTCTGCTTTTAGGTGCCTGCAAAGAAAGAAAAGGAAAGACGGCAGCCAAAGAAGCTGCCGCCCATCATAACCCCTAAAAAACTGCTTAGAGAATGAACTGAGAAAGATCCCTGTTCACCACAATATCGGATAACTTCTCGTCAACATAGGACGCGTCAATAGTCACATGCTTCTCTTCTAAGTCGGGAGCATCGAAGCTTACCTGCTCCAAAAGCTTCTCCAGCAGAGTGTGGAGACGGCGGGCGCCTATATCCTCCGCCTGCTCATTCACATCGCAGGCCAGCTCAGCCACACGGCTGATGGCATCTGGCTTGAATTCGACGGTAACCCCTTCGGTGGCCAGCAGGGCCTCGTACTGCTTCAGCAGGGCATTCTGAGGCTCCGTGAGGATTTTCTCAAAGTCTTCCTTCCGCAGGGACTTCAGCTCCACGCGGATAGGGAAGCGACCCTGCAGCTCGGGGATAAGGTCAGAGGGCTTGGCAGTGTGGAAAGCACCGGCAGCGATGAAGAGGATATGGTCCGTCTTCACAGGGCCATACTTGGTCATGACCGTGGAGCCCTCCACGATGGGCAGGATATCCCGTTGCACGCCCTCGCGGGACACATCTGCCCCACCGCCGGAGCCATTGCGCACAGCCACCTTGTCTATCTCATCCAGGAAGACAATGCCGGTGTACTCTGCCACCTTCACAGCTTCTTCTGCCACAGCCTCCATGTCGATGAGCTTGGCAGCCTCTTCCTGGGTGAAGATCTTGCGGGCCTGGGCCACAGTGACCTTGCGCTTCTTGCGGTTCTTGGGCATCAGGCTGCCGATCATATCCTGCAGGTTATCCCCCATGCCCTCCAGGCTGGAGCCTGCGAACATGCCCACCATGGGCTTGGAGGTTTCCTCTACATCGATCTCGATGGTTTCTTCCTCCAGTTCGCCCTTGTCAAGGCGCTTCTTCACCCATTCGCGGCCTGCAGGATACTTTGGCTCCTCCTGCTTCTCCTCTTCTTCCTCAGCAGCCCCGAAGAGCTTGCCCAGAGGATTCTGGGACTTCTTGGGCTGGGGTACGAAGACATCCAGGATACGCTCCTCGGCCAGTTCCTTGGCCCTGTCCTGCACAGCCTCCATGCGCTGCTGACGCACCATGCGCACGGCAGTCTCTGCCAGATCGCGGACGATGGACTCCACATCCCGGCCCACATAGCCCACCTCGGTGAACTTGGTGGCTTCCACCTTGATGAAAGGAGCCTTCACCAGCTTGGCCAGGCGACGGGCAATCTCCGTCTTGCCCACGCCAGTGGAACCGATCATGAGGATATTCTTGGGGATGATATCCTCCTTCATGGCTCCCGTCAACTGGCGGCTGCGCCAGCGGTTGCGGAGGGCGATGGCCACGGAGCGCTTGGCATCCTTCTGCCCCACCACATATTTATCCAGCTCCTCCACGATTTCCCGGGGAGTCTGCTCATTTACGCCAATCTCTTCTATCTTCTTATCAATGTCGCTCATGCCAGTTCCTCCACCTTGATATTATGGTTAGTATAGACGCAGATATCCGCAGCGATGGAAAGTGCTTCCTTGGCAACTTCTGCAGCTTCCATCTCCGTATGCTGCACCATGGCGCGGGCAGCTGCCAGGGCATAGAAGCCGCCGGAACCGATAGCTGCTGCATCCCCGTCCGGCTCGATGACCTCACCATTGCCTGAGAGCATGAGAATCTTTTCCTTGTCTGCCACCAAAAGCAAGGCTTCCAGCTTGCGGAGCACCCTGTCGGTACGCCAGTCCTTGGCCAGCTCCACAGCAGCCCGCTGCAGGTTGCCATTGTAGCTTTCCAGCTTGCCCTCGAACTTCTCGAAGAGGGTAAAGGCATCTGCCACCGACCCTGCAAAACCTGCCAGCACCTTGCCATGATAGAGGGTGCGCACCTTGCGGGCGTTGGCCTTCATGATGGCGCTCTGGCCAAAAGTCACCTGGCCGTCACCAGCGATAGCGGTCTTGCCGTTTTTGCGTACGGCACAGATAGTAGTGGCGTGAAACTGCAGTTTGCTTTCCATATACTTCAACTCCTATTCGGATTTTCAAAGTTCCAATTGAGATTTGAAATCATCAAGAGCCAGCAGAGCCCTTTCTGCCAGTTTATCTTTTTTGTACTTCTTGCGCTCGCTGCGGGGCACCTGCCGCAAATCCTGCTTGCTGAGCCCCGAAGGCGGCAGCAGGCCGAAATTGATGTTCATGGGCTGGAAGTGCTTGGCCTCGCTGGTGGTGATGTAGTGGGCCAGCGCCCCATGGCAGGTTTCTTCCGGGAAAACCAAAGGCTCAAGGTCCCTGGCCACCCTGGCGGCATTGATGCCTGCCACCAGCCCGGAGGAGGCGCTTTCCACATACCCCTCCACTCCCGTCATCTGTCCGGCGAAGAAGAGCTTGTCATTGCCCTTCAGCTGGTAAGTGGGACGCATGTGGCGGGGAGAATTGAGGAAAGTATTGCGGTGCATGACCCCATAGCGCAGGAACTCAGCATGCTCCAGTCCCGGTATCATGCCGAAGACCCGACGCTGCTCAGGCCACTTCAGATGGGTCTGGAAGCCCACGATGTTGTATAGGGTTGCCCCTGCATTGTCCTGCCTGAGCTGCACCACGGCAAAGGGCAATTCCCCGGTTTCCGGGTGCTCCAGCCCCACAGGCTTCAAAGGGCCGAAAAGCAGCGTATCTTCGCCACGGGAGGCCATTACCTCCACGGGCATGCAGCCTTCAAAGAACTTCTCTTTCTCGAAATCCTTGGTAGGCGCCTTTTCCGCATTTACCAGTTCCCGCCAGAAGGCCCTGTACTGATCCTCAGTCATGGGACAGTTGATATAGGCCGCCTCTCCCTTGCCGTAGCGGGACGCCCGATAGGCCTTGGTCATGTCCACGGATTCCAGGCTCACGATGGGAGCAGCCGCATCGTAGAAGTACAGGGAATCGCTGTCCGTGCGGCGGGCGATTTCCTCTGCCAAAGGCCCATCTGTCAGCGGGCCGCTGGCGATGATGGTCACCGCATCCTCCTCTTCGGGTATGGCGGTGACTTCCTCATGGAGCACCGTTATGCGGGGATGCTTGCTTACCTTTTCGGTGATGTAATCACTGAAGCCATGCCTGTCCACCGCCAAAGCGCCGCCTGCCGGCACCTTGGTGGCATCGGCGGCTTCCATGATGATGGAGCCCAGCCGCCGCATTTCTTCCTTCAGCACTCCCACGGCATTTTCCATGCCCGCCCCCCTGAGGGAGTTGCTGCACACCAGCTCCGCAAAGCCTGCGGTCTTGTGGGCCGGAGTGGATTTTCCCGGGCGCATCTCATATAAGGTCACCTCAGCGCCCCTCCTGGCTGCCTGCCAGGCGGCTTCTGCCCCTGCCAGGCCTGCGCCGACGATGATAACTTTCTTCATTCCTTTTCTCCTTCGGCCTCAGCTTCGGCCTTTTCCGCGTCCTTGGCCTTCTTGGCCTCAGCCCGCTGGCGGATTTTCTCCAGTTCCTTGTTGATGGGATGGTTCACGCGGCTCTCGCAGCCATCGTTGCTGCAATAGGTCAGGCCACGGCCATTCTTATAGTGATGCTTCAGCATGAAGGAGCCGCACTTCTCGCACTTCTCCTGCAAGGGCTGATCCCAGGTGTTGTAATCGCACTCCGGGTAGTTCTCGCAGCCGTAGAAGGTGCGTCCCCTGCGGGTGCGGCGCTCCACGATGCGGCCGCCGCACTTGGGGCAGGTGACCCCCGTATCCTTCAGCAGGGGCTTGGTGTTGCGACACTCGGGAAATCCCGGGCAAGCCAGGAACTTGCCGAAGCGCCCCTGCTTCACCACCATCATGCGGCCGCAGAGATCGCACTGCACATCGGAAACCTCTACAGGCAGCTCCACATGGCCGATGGCCTCGTCGGCCTTCTCCAAAGTCTCCTCGAAGGGACCGTAAAAGCCACCCAGAAGGTCGTTCTTCTTCACCTGGCCCTCGGCAATGCCGTCCAGCTCGTTCTCCAGATCTGCCGTGAACTTCACATCCACAATATCTTTGAAGTATTCCTCCAGCATATCCACCACCACGAACCCCAGTTCCGTGGGCTGGAAGTGCTTGTCAATGCGCTGCACATAGCCACGGGCCTGGATGGTCTCGATAATGGGCGCATAGGTGCTGGGGCGACCTATCTCTTTTTCCTCCAAGGTCTTGACCAGGGAGGCATCGTTGTAGCGGGGAGGCGGTTCCGTGAAGTGCTGCTGAGGCAGGGTCTTCACGATATCCAGGGCGTCCCCTTCCGCCAGTTCCGGCAGGATGACATCCTTTTCCTTCTTGGTGGCATCAGCTCCGGCGTAGACTGCCGTAAAGCCAGGGAATTTCAGGCGCGAGCCTGCAGCCCTGAGGCCGTAGCGGCTGCCTGCCTGGATGGCAATGCTCATGGTATCGTACACTGCCGGCACCATCTGGCAGGCAATGAAACGCTGCCAGATCAAAGCGTAGAGCTTCAGCTGATCCTTGCTCAGATACTTTTCCACCGCCTCGGGAGTCAGCTCCGCCTGGGTGGGACGAATGGCCTCATGGGCATCCTGTGCCTTCTTGCCTGCCACATAGACGTTGGGCTTCTCCGGCAGATAATCCTGGCCAAAATTGGCCTCAATGTAGCTGCGTGCCTCATTCTGAGCCACCTCGGAAAGGCGGGTGGAGTCGGTACGCATGTAGGTGATAAGGCCCACGGGCCCCTTGTGCCCCAGTTCCAGGCCTTCATAGAGCTGCTGGGCCAGCATCATGGTCTTGCGGGAGGTGAAGCCCAGCTTGCGGGCAGCATCCTGCTGCAAGGAGCTGGTGGTGAAGGGAGCTGACGGCTTCCTGCGGCGCTCGCTCTTCTTGATGGACTGCACAGCAAGGTTCTGCTTCTGCAGGTCAGACACCAGAGCCATGGTCTCTGTCTCCGTATGCAGTTCCAGCTTCTCCCCATCCACCTGGACGAGTTCCGCTTCAAACTGAGTGGACTTGGCTTTCCTGAGCTTCAGCCCCACTGTCCAGTATTCCACCGACTCAAAGGCCTGGATTTCCTTCTCCCTATCGCAGATGAGCTTCACCGTCACGGACTGCACACGCCCAGCCGAGAGACCCTTGCGGACCTTGCGCCACAGGAGCGGCGACAGCTTGTAGCCCACAATGCGATCCAGCATGCGGCGGGCCTGCTGGGCATCCACCTGGTCAAGGTCAATGGAGCGTGGGTGCTTCACCGCCTCCTGGATGGCAGGCTTGGTGATTTCATTGAAGACAATGCGGCAGTCCCCAGCGGGGTCCAGCCCCAGGATATAGGAAAGATGCCAGGCAATGGCCTCGCCCTCGCGATCGGGATCGCTTGCCAGATAGACTTTGCTGGCATTCTTGGCATCCTTCTTCAACGCCTTGATAAGGTCACCCTTGCCACGGATATTGATGTACTTGGGCTCGAAGTTGTTCTCCACATCAATGCCGAACTGGCTCTTGGGCAAATCCCTGAGATGTCCCATGGAAGCCCGCACCATGTACTTCTTGCCCAGGTATTTCTCTATGGTCTTGGCCTTGGCAGGAGACTCCACCACCACCAGGGTCTTCTTCACTTTGCTGGCCGTAGCTTTCTTCTTTGGCCTTACCTTTTTCTTCTCTTCTGCTTCCGCAATTGCTGCAGCCAAACTGTCACTCCCTCTCCGCACGCCTGTAGGCGTGCAGCTCATTTTCCACCACGATGCCCTCCATCTCCATTTGCAGGAGCAGGAAGGACAAAGTGGAAACCTCGCCTTCTGGCAGGCATTCTATTATTTCATCCATAGTAAGCGGGTGCTCATAGGAAAGCACCTGATAGACCCGCCGCTGCTCAGGGGTGAGCTTGGGCTCTATCCTGGGCTTCTTTTCCTCTGCCAAAAGGCCAAGCTCCTCCAGCACATCCTCTACGGAAGAAGCCATCCTGGCCCCGTCTTTAAGCAGTTGGTTGCAGCCCTGGCTCATGGCGGAAAAGATGCTCCCCGGCACGGCAAACACATCCCGGCCCTCGCTGAGCGCAAGCTCCGCCGTAATCAGGGAACCGGAACGCTTGGCCGCTTCAACTACTACGGTGCCCAGAGAAAGTCCCGCAATGATGCGGTTCCTGGCAGGGAAATAAGCAGGCAGCGGCGGGGTTCCGGGCACATACTCGGAAAGCAGGGCACCGCCCCCATCCACGATGTTGTGGAACAAGCGACGATTCTCCGGCGGGTAGGCCACATCGACTCCGCAGCCCAGCACTGCCACAGTCCTGCCACCAGGTACCTGCAAGGCACCTTTATGGGAGGCTGTATCAATGCCCCGTGCTCCGCCGCTGACAACGGTAAGCCCCGCCTTGGCCAGGCCTGCTCCAAAGCTCTTGGCCACTCCCTCTCCATAGGGGGTGAATTTTCTGGCCCCCACCATGGCTATGCGCTTGGCATCTCGTTGAATGCTGCCCTTCACATAGAGGATGGCTGGAGCATCGAATATTTCTTTCAGCATGGCAGGATAATCCTCATCCCAGATGGTGAGGAGCCTAATGCCGAGCTTATGGCACTCCTCATGCAGTTTTTGAGGCAGATCCTTTTTTCCCCTGCGAAACTCTGATAGCCGCTGAATGAGCGTCTTCCCAAAGTCTGGCACCTGCCAGTCAGCAGGTGCTGCTTCCCAGACCGCCCGGGCCGATCCCAGCGCAGCCACGAGATTTTGCAATCTGCTGCCGCCTATCCCTGGGCAACGGGCCAGTGCAGCCCCATAGAAGGGTTCCAGCTCCTCCATCTATTCACCCTCTCCACCTGATAGTCCCGCACTTTTCTATACGTTTCAATATATTACTTTATATGGAAGCATTTTGCAACTGTCTGCAATTATAATTCAGATAAACAAATGGCGCCACAGCTCCCCAATGACTCAAAAAGCCCCGGCAGCACGAACTGCCGGGGCCTCACAAAGAGCTTCATTTAGCGTAGCGGGTAATCTCTGCTTCTACATATTCAATCGGGCCGGAAATGGGCACGGAAGGTTTCCTGATGGTGGTCTTCACAGCCGCAAAATGGCTATACTTGGCGATAATCCTGTCACCGATATGGGCGCCCAGGGTGACCAGCATCTGAAAACGCTTGTTCTCGGTGACATCCTTCACGATATCATAGATAGCAGCGGCGTCCACTCCGTCACTGAGGGCATCGCTGTCAGCTACCTTGTCATCTTTCGTTTCGACCTCTACATCAATGTAAAATTTCTGGCCCTGCTCACGCTCGTACTCATAAACGCCGTGGAAACCATAGAACATCATGTTGTGGATTCTGATCTTTGCCATTACGGTCACTCCTTATGCAAGTAATTGGTGTTAAAAAATTACAAACCTGCTTGACTACTTGCATATTTCGCTGCAAGAGAGAAAATTCCTGCTAATTCGTAAAAAGATTATCCCAAAAAGTATACGCTGCCATGAGCGCCACCAAAGCCAGAAGGAAAATATCTCCCATCAGCTGCTCCTTTCCCGATAAACAGCATTAAATGAAAATGAGGAGAGGCTTTCTGCCTCTCCTGCATATATACTTACATCACACGGCGTGCACCGATGTAGCAGGATCCCCAATAAGAGCTATAGAGAGAATCGATCACTACACCACGGCTGGAGGAAGCATTGATGAAGCTGCCATCCCCCAGATAGATGCCCACATGGGATGCACCATAATCATAGGTTGAAAAGAATACCAGGTCACCTGCCACCAATTCATCAGTGGAAACAGGGTAACCGCACTCGTACTGTTCATCTGCCATGCGGGGCAGATAAATGCCAGCCTGCGCAAACACATAGCGCACATAACCTGAGCAGTCAAAGCCGCTGGGAGTAGTGCCGCCGAAGACATAGGGTACACCAATATACCGCATGGAATCCGCCACCACACGGCGGGAAATATAGTTGGAGCCACGGCTCACCTCGGGCATCTCCTTGCCCAAAAGAGCGGTGTAGGTAGATGGCCCTACCAGGCCGTCAGCGTCAAGCCCATGAGCTGCCTGAAAGGCTTTCACTGCCTCAGCAGTCGCCGGCCCGAAGTCACCATCCGCAGCAACATCATATCCCAGACTAGCCAACTGGCCCTGAATCTCAGCTACATCGCTGCCCTGATCTCCGACCCGAAAAGCAGAAGCCGCAGCCACCATTGCAAACCAGCACATGAGGATAACCGATAGTGTCATAATGCGAAGCGCCTTACTCAAAGAATCTCTCCCCTCTTAATACTACATCCATTCATTTCCTTCAGACAATTTTCATATTTGCTCCAAACATAGAAACAGGCTGCCTCGAAGAGCAGCCTATCTACATTTCAAGCATGGGCATAAGCAATCAATAAGCCGAGTTCTGTGCCGCCTGACGGCGGTGATGATCATTTATCTAGGCAAAGGGATTGCTCCCTCGCTCAAGCGACTTAACCCGGAAGGTCCGCGGGCCGCATCAACCCTTCCCTATTCAGTCTTGCTCCGTGTGGGGTTTACCAAAGCCAGCCAGTCACCTGACTGCTGGTGCGCTCTTACCGCACCTTTCCACCCTTACCGGATTGCTCCGGCGGTCTAAATCTCTATGGCACTGTCCCTAAGGTCGCCCTCGCTGGACGTTATCCAGCACACTGCCCTGTGGAGCCCGGACTTTCCTCACCTGTACCGAAGTACAGCCGCGATCATCTTGACAACTTACACCAACGGAGAGAATTATAACATATTTAGTATGTCCTGTCAAATCAGGTACTAAATATATATGGAATTGTTTCCATCTGCACCGTAAGAAAGTTCCCGCCCAAGGGCGGGAAGCTCCACGCGAATCACATCGGGCTCAGCGTTTATCCCTTGCGAGTCTTGAAAGTGGCCAATGCCTTCTGATAGAGATCGAGATGCCCGTCATTGAGCTCCGGAGTCTCATAAAGCTCCACGGCATAGCGCTCGCCGTCAGCACCGCGGAAGAAGGTCACCGCCATCTGGCTGTTGGCTTCAGCAGCGGTATCCGGCTTGCCATCCCCGTCCGTATCAACCTCCAGCACCTTGGCTGTGACGGCATAGATGCCCTTGTTGTAAGGATTCACCGGCACCATCATGATACCCTCATAGCCGTTGCTGTCCATGATGCGCTTCAGCAACGGCCCCGCCTCTGCATCGCTGATCGTGTTCAAGTTAGGCACATCTTTGTCAGTAAAAGCATTCGTGAGCACCAGCCAGGCATATTTGATATTATACTCTTCATGGTCAAAAATCAGTACCTCGCCCTGCTTGCCCTCATACAGGGCACTGGCAGGGATCACGCCAGCAGGCTCCTGGGGGCACTGGATGGTGAAGCCATAATCCTTGCTCTGATAAGTGTAAGGAAGCCCAACGGCTGCCGTGGCACTAGCCTGCTGGGTCTGCTCAGCCTTGGGGGCATCCTTGGCCTCTGCAGCAGGATTCGCTGCTCCCATGGCCACCCCTGCCACCAGGGCAGCGGTCAGAAAAGCATTGATTGATTTCTTCAGCATGATCTTCAACTCCTGTCAACAGTCCTGCACCTTACTTCTTGCGGGCAGGCTCTACATTTACCTTGAAACCGTTCACGGTATTGCGGTGCATGGCACTAAGCACTCGCTCCGCCACCTTTTCCGGCACCTCTACGAAAGAAAACTTCTCATAGATATTTATAACCCCGATGGTGTCACCGGGAATATCAGCTTCACTTGCGATAGCCCTGACGATATCCGCAGGGCGTATCTTCTGAGCACGGCCGATATTGAAGAAAAACCTCACCATGCCCGGAGCGCCGCCAGTATTTTCGAAGGAAGCCTGCTGCTCCTCCCTGCTGCCTCCTTCTCCTTCCAGAGAAAGCTGCAACGCAGCCGCAGCAATATCCACCGGATCGTACCCCTCTTCCATCACCTCAGCGATAATGGTGTGGTAGTCGTCATAGCCGTCCTGCTTCAAAACCTTCAGCAGCCGCTCCAGCACCAGTTCCTTCTGCCGCTCCAGCACATCAGAAGCCGTAGGCAGTTCCCTGCGCTGAATCTTGGTATGGGCCAGCTTCATGATCAGGCGCAGCTGCCTGTACTCCCTGGGAGAGATGAAGGTCATGGCCACGCCCTTGCGGCCCGCCCGTCCCGTGCGCCCAATGCGATGGACATAGGATTCATGGTCCTGGGGGATGTCGTAATTGATGACATGGGTAATATCATCGATGTCAATGCCGCGGGCAGCCACATCCGTAGCCACCAGGGTATCGATGCGCCCATCGCGGAACTTTTTCATCACCCTGTCACGCTGTACCTGGGAAAGATCCCCATGGAGACCGCCTGCCAGATATCCACGGGCCTCCAGAGACGCCGTCAGATCATCCACTGCCCTCTTGGTGCGGCAAAAAATGATGAGCTTGCCCGTCTCCTCCATATCCAGCACCCGGCACAGGCCTTCAAACTTTTCCCTCGTCTCATAATAGAACTGGTCAATGAGTGGCACCGTGAGATTCTCCTTGGTGATGCTCACTCGCTGGGGATGCTTCATATAGCGCTGGGACAATTTTTCAATGGGTGCAGGCATGGTAGCAGAGAAGAGGAGAGTCTGCCTCTCCGCATTGGAGATTGCCCCGATGATTTCCTCGATATCAGAGATGAATCCCATATCCAACATTTCATCAGCTTCATCCAGGATCAGGGTATGGACACCGTCAAGCCTGATGGTGCCACGGTGGAGATGGTCGATAAGGCGCCCCGGAGTGCCCACAATGAGATGCACGCCCCTCTTCAGCCCCCGGATCTGCCTGTCAATGGACTGGCCTCCGTAGATAGGCAGAGTACGCACCCGCTTGTAGTGGCCGATCTTGTTGAGCTCCTCGGCAGTCTGGATAGCCAGTTCCCGCGTAGGAGTGAGCACCAGCGCCTGCACTTCGTGATTGGCCTCCACGATCTTTTCCACCGTAGGGATACCGAAAGCAGCCGTCTTGCCCGTACCTGTCTGAGCCTGCCCCACCACATCATGTCCCTCCAGCACCATAGGGATGGTCCCGGCCTGGATGGGCGATGGCTCTTCAAAGCCCATGTCAGCAATGGCATGAAGCACCTTGCGGCTAAGTTCGATATCTCCGAATGACTTTAATTCCTGTTTCAAAAAAATCCTCCTGAATAAGTTGACGATGTTAAATATATCTTACTTTTATCTAAATAAGCTGAAAAACAAATTAGATTTTCATTAAAGAGTGTAATAGTCCACCAGCATGCGCAGGGCGGTGGAGACGGTCTGCAGCTTCACATCCTCCCGGTCACCCTGGAAGTCATTGGCCCGCACCTGTTCTCCCTGGCTGCCGCAGACAGCTATATAGACCCGGCCCACGGGCTTTTCCTCGCTGCCGCCGTCAGGGCCGGCAATGCCGGTGATCCCCACCCCGATATTCGTGCCCATGAGCTTTGCGACCCCACGAGCCATTTCCCTGGCAGTCTGCTCAGACACAGCACCGTATTTTTCCAAAGTCTCGCGACGCACTCCCAGAAGCTTTTCCTTCACTTCGTTGGAATAGGCCACCACGCCCCCCTGCACATAAGCAGAGCTCCCTGCC
This sequence comes from Pseudoselenomonas ruminantium, assembly GCA_015058655.1. GTDB lineage: Bacteria > Bacillota > Negativicutes > Selenomonadales > Selenomonadaceae > Selenomonas_B > Selenomonas_B ruminantium_C. Next base: position 11,029 of record SVBX01000033.1, on the reverse strand, counting down.
ACATCTGTCAGCAGGCTGGACAAGAGACCCCCTGTGCAGGACTCGGCACAGGCAATATTCTCCCCTCTCTCAAGGATAGCCTTGCCTGCCGCCATAGAAAAATCCCGCATAGTCTGCATATTCTTGATGACCAGATAATAATCACTCATCGATTTTCTCCCCCACTACATCATAGGTGAACCCCTGGAGGATGCGCACCCTGATGATATCCCCAGGCTTGCTGTCTTTGTCCCCCTCGATGTACACCTGTCCGTCCACTTCGGGAGCCTCACGGTAGGAACGGCCCACGGCGATGGAATTCTGCTCGGCATCCCGGCCTTCCACCAGCACCTCTATCACCTTCCCCTCCAGCTCCTGATTGATTTCCTCAGAAATCTTGCTCTGAAGGCTCATGAGATCATGATAGCGTTCCTGCATGACCGCTTCAGGAACCTGATTCGGCATGCTGTAGGCAGGCGTGTCCTCTTCCCGCGAATAGGTGAAAACGCCTACCTTGTCAAAGCGCATTTCCTCCAGGAAATTCCGCAGGGACTGGTACTGGGCATCTGTCTCCCCAGGGAAGCCAACGATAAAGGTAGAACGGATAGTGACGCCGGGGATGCGCTCACGCATTTTCTTCACCAAGGCCACTATCTGCTCTCTGGTATCCGGACGGCGCATGGCCTTCAGCACAGAGTCATGGCCATGCTGAAGCGGCATGTCGATGTACTTGCAGATCTTAGGCTCTTTGGCGTAGAGGTCAATGAGCTCATCTGTGAAGAACTTAGGATAGCAGTAAAGAGTGCGTATCCACTTGAGCTTCTCCACCTTCACCAGCTCGCGCAAAAGCTCTGCCAGAGCCGGAGCCCCGTAGATATCCTTGCCATACAAAGTGCTGTCCTCGGCGATGAGGACGATTTCCTTCACCCCATTTTCGCAAAGGTTCTCCACCTCTGCTTTGATATCCTCTATGCGGCGGCTGCGGAATTTGCCACGGATAAGGGGAATGGCACAGAAGGCGCAGCGGTTGTCGCAGCCTTCGGCAATCTTCACATAGGCCGTATACTTCGGGGTAGTGAGGATACGCGGGTTCTTGGCATCATAGAGGAGCTTGTCCTCCCCGGCAATTACCAGGCGGCGCCCTTTCAAAGACTCCTCCACTGCAGTCATGATCTCCTTGCAAGCTCCGGTGCCGATGATGGCATCTGCTTCCGGCATATCGTCCAAAAGCTCCTGCCCATAGCGCTGTCCCAGGCAGCCTGCCACGATCAGGCTGCGGCAACGGCCGCTCTCCTTATATTCTGCCATATTGAGGATAGTGGTGATGGACTCCTCTTTGGCAGACTGGATAAAAGCACAGGTATTGACAATAAGGATATCTGCCTTCGAAGGCTCCGCTGTGATCTCAATGCCATGCTCCTGCAGAATCCCCAGCATCATTTCCGTATCTACCAGATTCTTGGAGCAGCCAAGACTGATGAAACCTGCTTTCACTTTGTGATAGACCTCCTAAACTAACGATAAAACATCACTGTAAATAAAAGGCCGCCCATAAGCAGCCCCAAATCACTTGAACCTTACTTCCTTCACCCAGCGGTCCAAAAGCTCATGCCTCTGCTGGGCGCTGAACTGGGGACGCACGCTGAACAGCAGCAGATTCTTCCCCGCAAAAGTCTTGTAAGCCATAGTCCCCGGATTAGTAGGCAGGAAGTAGAATCCCTGTCCCTGCAGAGACAGCTGTGCTTCATCCGACAGCAGCCAGTCAGCAAAAGCCTTGGCAGCCGGCTCATCCTGGGGATTCCCCTTGAAAACGACGCCCGTGCCAGTCACCATGGCAGCCGTGCCATCGGCAGGATAGATGACCTTCAGAGGATACCCGTCATGGATGTAGCGCAGGGTCTCGCTCTCAACTGCCACCGCTACATCCACTTCCCCCATCCCTGCCTGCCGCACAGGATTGGAAAGGTAATGGGCATACTGCACCACCTTGGGATGGATCTGCCTCCAGATATCATAAGCTGCCGTGTCCCCGAACTGGGCAATCATGCTCAAAAGGAGATTGGCCGAAGCATCTGCCGCCAGGAAATCCGTCACCCCCACACGCACATCCGGTGCGGCCGCCAGTTCCTGCCAGGTATCTGGCACCTGCTGCCGGGATTTCAAATAATCCTGGTTGACGCAGAAAACTATAGGGTCATACCAGACCCCTATCCAATACCCCTCCGGCTGCCGAAATCTTTCCGGCACCTGGTCGCCATGCTCAGACATATAAGGCAGCAAGTATCCCAAGGCTGCTGCCTTTTGCAAAAGCGCACTGTCACCCAGCACCAGGGAAGCTTGCCCAGCGCCCTCTTCCCCTGCCTGAGCCTTCAAGCGGTCAAGGATCTCATCCTGCCCCAACGGCACGAAATTCACTCTCACACCGCTGGCAGACTCATAAGCATCAGCCAGCACCATAGCCGTCTCCGTAGGCAAGCTGGTGTATGCAGTAATTTCCCGGAGGGGCTTCTTCCCTCCATCATGATCGGCCACCGCCAAATAGCCGGAACCCAGAACCACTACGATCAAAAGCAGGAAGGCCGTAACCAGCAGCGATGTATAGCGTTTCATGCTAAGCATACCTCTCAATAAAACGAACACTTACAAAACTAGCACATTATATTGTACCATTGCCAGAGACAGCAAGCAAGGAAAAGTCTTATTCCCTCGCCTTCACTGCCCAGCGCAGCTTGGTGGAGTGGGCCCGGGGGTTGGCCCGGCATTCTTCCCTGCCGGGCCGCACCACATCCTCTGCCACTGCCTCATAGAGCCCCTGCTGCTTGAAGGCCTTGAAAGCCTTCTTCACGATGCGGTCCTCACCCGAATGGAAGGTGAGGATGGCTGCTCTCCCGCCGGGCGCCAGAGCATGAGGCAATTTCTCCATGAACTCGTAGAGCACCTCATACTCACGATTGATATCTATGCGCAGGGCCTGAAAGACGCGGGTGGCGCTTTTCTTCACCATTTCCCGGCGGGCAGCCTCCTGCTTCTTGCTGCTGTAGCCCGTGCGCTCCAGCACATCCCCGGGCAGCTTGACCTTGGCTAGGGCCGCCTCCACCTCATCGTAAAGGTCTTTCGTCGTACTGGGGCGTCTCCCTTGCTTCTTGCTGCCCATGATTTGCCTGGCAATCTCCTCGGCATAGGGCTCGTCAGCATTTTCCCTGAACATGCCGACCAGTTCTTCGCGCCCCACCTCAGCTAATCTCTGGGCAGCAGTCAGCCCCGCCTCAGGATTCAGCCGCAAATCCAAAGGCCCGTCAGCCTTGAAGCTGAACCCCCGCTCAGGATTGTCTATCTGCATGGAGGAAACGCCCAAATCCGCCAGGATGAAATCAAAGGCCCCCACCTCCGCTGCCAGCTCATCAATCTGGCAGAAGTTCATATTCCGAAGCTCCCACATCTCAAGGCCAAAGCCAGCCTCCCTGAGCCGTGCCTCAGTCTTGGCAGACTCAATGGGATCTATATCCCCGCTGATGAGATACCCCTGCCCCTGCAACGCTTCCAGCATAGCACGGGTATGCCCGCCATAGCCCAAAGTGGCATCAAAGCCCCTCTCCCCTGGCTTGATGGACAGCACCTCCAAGATCTCCTTCACCATGATGGGAATATGCATCCCCGCAGGAGTATTCCCCTTCGCTATCACATGCTCCACCTCACTGCCGTACTTCTCCGGCTGGAGCTCCTTGTACTTCTCCTCAAAGCGGCGGGGATATTTGCCGCTGTAATGAGGGCGGCGCTTATGATTATCAGGCATGTATTTACCTCCAAATTCTTCCGTTATTGTAGAGATATTACTACAATATATAGGAAAATACAAGGACACCACAGAATCCCCATCCGACTTGCTTTGCCGAATTCCCCCCCTTCGCCCTATCGATGTCCAGTCCTTTCTTGACCATGACAGGTCGTAACAATAGAATGAAATCAAAGAAAACAATAGCAACTCAGAAAGGAGAATCCATCATGGCTACAAGCAGTTTTGCGAAAGACTTCATCGTAACTGATAAGCAGGCTCCCCTTTGGGAGAAAGCCTTAGCACACTTTGAAAACAAAAATCTAATGGACTCCTGTGCTTAACCGAAGAATATCTGAAGAGAAACTAACCAGGTTACTGGAGAGCATACAAATCATCTTGATTGCTGATAGCATGTATGCTATCATATAAGCGTAATATAAATTTACTGCATCCGTTTTACGATTGGAGGAAAAATGTCACTTGAGAACAAATTGGGCATTAGCGACTCCAGAGATTTAGCCCATGAAGAAGAGCGCTTAACAAAAAAGCGCGCCCTGGAGTTATACGATAACGATCTCCTCTCCTCTTTCGAAGTTGGTACCTTTGCCGGCCTGAAATCCATACATGGCTATCTCTTCCAAGATGTATATGATTTTGCTGGTGAGATGCGAAATGTCAACATAGCTAAAGGCAATTTCCGCTTTGCATCAGTTCTTTACTTGGAGAGTGCCCTCAGCAGTATAGATAACATGCCGCAAGATACATTTGACCACATAGTAGAAAAATATGTGGAGATGAATGTTGCTCATCCTTTTCGAGAAGGTAACGGACGCAGTACCCGAATCTGGCTAGATGCGATTCTAAAGAAAGAGCTGGGCATGGTCATTGATTGGAGCCAGGTTGACAAAGAAGACTACCTCTTCGCCATGGAACGCAGTCCTGTCCGGAACCGAGAAATCAAAGAACTGCTAGAAAATGCACTAACGGACAGAATCAATGACCGCCAGGTTTACAGGAAGGGCATTGACGCCTCCTACCATTACGAGGGTTACAGTACCTATAAAATGGAGGATATTAAGTGAATACCTGGGAAGATTACAAAAATCATGTCAAAGCAACAGACCATGCCATAAAAAGCGACATAGAAATCGCCGAGGAACTAACCAGCCTTATTTCGTCAATCATTGCCAAGCGTAATGAGCTCGGCATGAGCCAGCGTGACTTAGCAGCCGAGTGCGGTTTACCGCAGTCCTCTGTTGCCCGCGTCGAATCATTTAAAACCATCCCGAAGCTTGATACTTTGTTAAAACTGATGCGTCCATTGGGGTTGAAGCTACAAACAATAAACATGGACTAAATGTTAGGGGCACTTGAAACTCCTACCCTGACGGTCTACCACCCAGTAGTATTTCAAATCGCCGAACATCATCACCTTATTGCCGTTGGCAATCTCCGGCACATAAGGCGAGGTGTCTAATCTTTACACTACAGAAAAGGCCGATGCGTGTGGCATCGGCCTTTCTTCACATCACAAACATCACTTTGCAGTACATCTCCCTGCGCTCGTGCATAAGGGAAAAAGCCTCCTGATACTCTGCCAAGGAAAATCTATGGGTGATAAGACTCTTCAAGTCCAGCCGCTTGTCCTGCATGGCCTGCACCGCCTCCCGCCAGTCATTCTCCCGGCTGCCGAAGCTGCTGTTCCAAGTACCGACCAGTGTCAGTTCCTTCCTAAGTATCTTCCAGTAAGCATCCTGGAAAAGGCTCATGCCGCCAAGGGGATTGCCCAGGCAGACCACCCTGCCGCCAGCTTTGGCAAGACTGATGCACTCTTCCCAGGGCTCCGGTGCCCCCGTGCCCTCGATGCAGGCATCAACGCCCAGACCATTGGTTGCTTCCTGTACCAGCTTAGCAAGATTGTCCTTCTTAGCATTAACTGCCAAGGAAAAACCCAGCTTTTTAGAAAACTCCACCTTGTCATCCGTCCTGGCTGCCAGAATGATGTTCTTCACCCCAGTCGCCTTTGCCCACTGGGCAACTATCAAGCCAATGGTGCCAATGCCGTAGATAAGGAGCGTATCCCCCCGCCCCACACCGCTCTTCTTAAAAGCGTGAAGGGCCACTGCCGCAGGTTCGCTCATGGCGGCTTCTTCGTATGCCACTTCTTTCGGCAAGAGACAAAGATTCTCCTGCTTAACAGCTATATATTCTGCCATAGCCCCATCTCGGCGGGAGCCGTAGTAGTCATAACTTGAGCAACGGGCATAATTTTCCTCCTGACAAGCCGAGCACTTGCCACAGGGAAGCAGCGGAAAGACAGAGGCACCTCTCCCCACCAGTTCAGAGTCCTCCGCCTCCACTATTTCCCCGGCAAATTCATGGCCTATTATGGTCGGAAAGTGGTAGGTCCCCTTGATGAAGACTCTGGGGATATCGCTGCCACATATGCCCACGGCCTTGATTTTCAGCAACACTTCTCCCGGCTTGCGCTCCGGGAAGGGAACTTCCTCATAGCGCAAATCCCCCACACCATGCAGATTCAATGCCATCATTTCAGCCACTCATCCCTTTCCGTCGCCAGCAAGGCTTTGAAGAGATCTATATCCTCTGTACGAGTCAGCTTTATATTCCGCTCGCTGCCCCTGGCAAAATAAATCTGCCACCCCAGAGCCACCTGCAGGGCAGAGATGGAATCTATCTCCACGCCCTGCTCTGCTGCTCGCTTATACATTTCCCGCATGCGCCTGCCGGACACGCATTCCGGGGTCTGCCCCCGCACCAGGCCAGCCCGCTCCACTACCTGCCCCGTGGCATCAGGGGATTGGCGCAGGTACATGGTATCTGCGCAGTCCAAGATGGTCATGGCGTTGTCATGCTCCTTGCAGACCCTGATCATATCCGAGATAGAGTCTGCCGCCACCAAGGGACGCACTGCATCGTGGACAATCAGCACATCGTCATCAGCCACTTCACCAAGAGCCATCATGCCGGCTTTAGTGGAAAGGAAGCGGGTAGCGCCTCCAGACACAATGCCTCTGAGTTTGGTGATATTGAACTGCTCCGCATAGCCAGAGAGCACCACTTCCCAGCCCTTGATGCATACTGCCTGTATGGCATCCACCTCAGGATGCTTTTCCAAGGCCAGCATGGTGTAGATAATCACAGGGATATTATTCACATGGATGAACTGCTTGGGGATATCCTGCCCCATACGGCTCCCCATGCCGCCTGCCAAAAGAATAACTGTATTCATGAAAACTTCAACTCCCGAATTGCCGCCAATGTCTCACCATAGGGCCGTGGCTGGCCAAAGAGCAGCGTAGTCCCCAGCACGACCCCCTTGATGCCCATGGGCGCAAATTTCTTGATCTTATCCGCCCCACAGGCACCATCCCAATAAATCTCGAAATTCATCTCATCCTTCACAGAGAGAAGCGTTTCTATCTTTTTCCCTACATAGGGCAGGAACATCTGCCCTGCATTGCCAGGATTCACCGCCATCACCAGAACACTCTTCACAATGCGAAGCATCTCATGCACTGTCTCAAAGCTGGTGCCGGGATTGATGGCGATACCGGGGGTGAGCCCCGCATTGATGATTTTCTGCAAAGCTGTAGAGGGATGGTACTCCGCCTCCGGGTGTATATAGATGGTGTCCCCCGGCCGCAGGCTGTTGATGAATAGCTCGATGGTATTACTGGGATGTTCTACCATAAGATGCACATCCAGAGGCTTGGAGGTAAGAGATCGAATGCACCGCAAGTCATTCAACGACATGGCATAGTTCGGCACATACCTTCCGTCCATGATATCTATATGGAAGGAATCTATCCCTCCTGCATCAAGAGCCTCTACTTCTTTGCGCAGGTTGCTGTAGTCTGCGCACATCATGGAGGCCATTAATTGAAAACTCATATATAAATCAGTCCCTTCTTCATTAGAATGTTGTATTCTCATTGACTTAATAATGATTTGTAATGTAAAATATAGACAAAGGAGGGATTTTCATGTCTACAGCTACAATTCAGGTACGCATGGATTCAGCACTTAAACAAGAAACCGAAGCTGCCCTTAAGAGTATGGGCCTTAGCATGTCCACCGCCATACATCTTTTCTGCAGACAAGTGGTTAATCAGGGACGCATCCCCTTTGAGATAGTGGCTCCGAACCTCCCAAATGCTGTCACTCGCAAAGCCATGGATGACACCCTGGCCGGCAAGAACCTCAGCCGCACCTTTGATAGTGTTGACGAAATGTGGGATGACCTGAATGCTTAAGCTATGTTATTCCAAACAGTTCAAGAAAGACTTTAAGCTGTCACAAAAACATGGTCTTCCCATGCAAAAGCTTAAGACCATCTTAAAAAAACTCGTAAATGGTATTCCTTTGGAGGAAAAACATCATGACCACCCTCTATCTGGCAACTACACCTCATTCAGAGAGTGCCACATAGAACCGGACTGGCTTCTAATCTATAAAATCGACCAAGATGAGCTTATACTCATTGCTCAGAGAACTGGAACACATAGTGATTTGTTTGGAAAATGATACTTGCCCGCCAACTGGCGGGCTATTTTCATATCAAATACTTATCAAGTCATACAAATTATCCAAAACAAGAATCTCTTTCACTTCTCCCCATATTACGTTCATGTCCTACCAATCTCGTTGTCTGAACCTTCATTTTATGGTAAAATAAGGCCATGGAACCAGAAAGGAGCCCGCACCAATGCCCCATCCCACATCCGATGACCAACAAAAAGCACTATACGACGAAGCCTGCAAGACTGTGCTCTCCGAGAAAGGCATTGCTGCCCACATCCTCAAGGAGTGCGTTGAAGAATATAAGGATATCTCCGTAGAGGACATCGTCCACAAGTATATCCAAGGTAAACCTGAGATCAGCAAGGTGATGATTCAGGATGAGACTGTGCTTACCAAAATCAGGACCGAACAGACCGAGGACAGTTCCGAGAAGGAAGGCACCATCTTCTTCGATGTCCGCTTCACGGCCTTGGTTCCAGATGAGGATGATAAATTCATCGAGCTGATAATCAATTTTGAAGCCCAGAACGACTTCCACCCCGGCTATCCCCTGCTGAAGCGCGGCATCTACTACTGTAGCCGCATGATTTCCAGCCAGCATGGTACGGTGTTTATGAAGTCCGACTATGGCAAAATCAAAAAGGTCTATTCCATCTGGATATGCACCACCCCCACCTTGGAGCAGGAATACAGCATCACCAGATATAAGATGACCGAAGAGAATTTGCTGGGTCAGGTAAAGGCTCCCAAGAAAAACTACGACCTGCTTGACGTGGTCATGGTCTGCCTGGGCCAGAAAAAATACACCGAGCTTACAGGGCTGCTCCGATTGCTGAACATGGCACTGCTGGACAAACTTAACGGCAGCGAGAAAAGAAGAATCATGGCAACCGAATTTAATATAGAAATTACCCCGGAACTTGAGAAGGGAGTGGACGATATGTGCAATCTTAGCGCTGGTATTGAGAAGAAAGGCATAGCCGAGGGAGAGAATCGCTTATCCAAACTTATTGCTCATTTACTTAAGATTGGCAGGAACGATGAAATAAAAGCAGCTACCGAGAGCGAGAAACTTAGAAAAGAACTCTACAAGAAATACGGCATTGCTTAACGGGAATGACAATCCCCCATGACTGTCACCACAAATCTGTGACAGCCATGGGGGATTTTTTCTCACGATATTGTAAACGTGTTCTAAATATTTGTCATGGGACACCCGCGCCACCAGTTTCGTGTACCATCACTTCGACGGCCACCAATCCGGCACACGGAAACCGCCGTTCCGATGTGACGACACCTACGCTCCGGGAAAAAGAAACCACTCCCATTGCAGTGCACAGCGGTGACAACGGCTGAGAGCAAGAATGCTTGATTACTCTCCTGTCTGTCCGATGAGAAGAGCCACACATTCTGACGGCGAGAGCCACCTGTTCTGATGAGCAGAGCCACCACACCAGCTATTGAGATTAAGATGCCGTTGAGGTGGCCCTCACCATCATATTAATGTAAATTAGAAAACTCAAAGCCAACTATTTGCCTGCCTCGAGACTTGGCACATTATTCAATGTGCCCCCACCATTTGTAGCAAAAGCTGTTGCGAATGAGTAGCCCCCATCTCAGTTTGATGTTTCACATGTACAATAGTACTTGGAAAGAAGGTGAACATCATGCTGAGATTGCCTAAAGACGGCTCCCACGCTGCTTATAAGCAGCTCCTCTCCCAACGCATTCACAACAGCCACCTCAAGCGCTTCGACAAGAAGAAGCGCAAGCTGGCAGTCAAACTCCAGGCTCTTGATCTTTCATTAGTTGACGAAATCATGCGCCCCTTTCTACTCAGAGGAAGGTCGTCCTGCATGGCTACCTTCCTCGATGCTGCGTTCCTACTTGCTTTCCATCTGCCTTAAGTCTACTTCCCTTGTTGACTGGGCCGAGCGTCTGCGGTCCGATGAGTCTCTGGCCATACTGTCAGGCTTTTCCCCCGACCATACACCGTTCTTCGCCTCTTTTTATGACTTCTTCCACCGCTTATGGCCAGGCTGCAACAATTTCTTGCCTCACCTGCGCTACCGCGGGAAGAAACCGCCTAAAGGAAAGGGCAATGGCGAAAAGTCCCCATCCTTCGACAAAGATCATGCTGACACCATCATCAAATATTTCAAGAAGCACAGTGCTGGGGGCATCCTCAAGTCCAAGCTGTACATCATCGGTGAAATCTACAGCAAGGTATTCATGACAGGTTCAATGCATAAAAATCTTCTGGATGTCAGTAAGCTTGTTCTGGCCGGTGACGGCACTCCCGTGAAGGTATCTAACCGTGAACGCAGCCATTCGATGTGCGATTGCCATGAAAAGGGTATCGACAATTGCCACCACAAGCGCTGGTTCTCACAGCCCGATGCTAATTGGGGCTGGGATTAGTCCAGAAATTTCTTCTACTACGGCTATAACCTCTATCTCTTCACAGATGCCAACTCTGGACTGTCTGTCTTCCCTGTCCTGGAGCGTGCTTCCCGCCACGACCTTCCTGCCATGCTGCACGGACTTGCCTGCATCAAGACATTCTTCACGGACTGGAATATTTCCGCTTTGATCCTTGATTCTGCACAGGATGCAACAGCTGTGTACGAGATGTGCAGCAAAAACAGCATAACACCCTTCATAGACTTGAACCCTCGCGGTACGAAATCTGCTGAGGACAAGGGATATACCATTGGAGATGACGGTGTG
>SVBX01000032.1 GCA_015058655.1 Pseudoselenomonas ruminantium | reverse complement strand
CCATTCTCCTTGCCCGGCTTGCCAAAGCTCATCATCCCCAGACAAATCCGCGAAACATCCATCCCCGTATTACCAAATTTTACATACTGCATTTGTCATTACTCCTTACTTTACGATATAAATTAGTGGTTGTACCCTAATTTATTGAGCCATGCCTTTACCTGCGGGCGAATACTCTCTGTATCCTGCTGGACGCGCTTGCCGGACAAGCCCAAACCTGGCAGCTTTACCTGCGCGCCCCTGGCATAACGCGGAATAGCCCTATCCTCCAAACCTGTCATAACATCGCCTGCCGAAGTGCAAAATGGAATGACCGTCTTGCCCTGCCAATCGTAGCTTTCCAAAAAGGTATAGACGGGCATGGGCAAATCGCTCCACCAGATGGGATAGCCCAAAAACACAATATCATAAGCCTGAAAATTCTCTACTTTCGAAGCTAGCTGCGGCCGCTCATCCTGCTCTTTTTCAACTTTGGCTTCTTCGGTACATGCCCGATAATCCGCAGCGTATTCCTTCACCGTCTTGATTTCAAACACGTCTGCTCCAGGAATTTCTTCAGCAATCATATCTGCTAAAATATGCGTATTGCCTTTTTCGATATAGCCTACTTCATAGTTATCGCCTTTACGTGAAAAGAACGCCACGAGAATTTTCTTTCCTTTTATTCCTTCGGCAGCAGACCCTGCATTTTCAGCAGCTACTGCAGGTGAGGCGGCCTTATCGCTGAAAATACCACAGCCTGTAAACAGCAGCCCTAAGGTTCCCATGCCAGTCAGGCGAATAAAATCTCTGCGCTTCATACGTATCAACCTCTTACAAATCCTGCTTTTTCGTGATGACAAAATGCTGCTCACGCTCTTTGATCAGCCATTTGCCCTCCTGCTTGACCAGCTTATCCGTATAGCGGATGTAGTTGTCCGACACCACATCATGGCCATTTTCTTCCATCACTAGAGCCGCCCGGCAGTAATGCACATCCGTGGCCGTATCGCCATCTATCGTGATGACCTGCTGTCCGTTTTGATGGTGCGACGCCTTGATACCCCCCGGTAAAGGCGCTGAACTGTTTTTCCAGTGTGTCCCGTCCATGAATATCCATCGTGAGCTTATCGCCCATATAGACCATGACATGAACATCTTCGGTGAAATAAACCATCTGCGCCGGCACATTGCACTCCAGATTGGCAAAACCATCAATAACTTCGCGAATCGCTTCTTTTGCTTCTAAAATCTCCAGTGACATTTGATATTCCCCTTTCATCGCGTCTGCATTTCCTCTTGTTGATTTCATTATAGCGGTGTTATATCAGAATATCCAATTGTAAGTTTAGATTATCAATTTAATTATTTTATTAAAATCATTGCATTCCCAGAGGCCGAGCGCTATACTGCAAATAGCAAGCAAAGGAGGACGCACTGATGAATACCAAGCAGATGGAATATATACTGGAGCTGGCGCAGGTGCTGAATTTCAATCGCGCTGCTGAAAATCTCTTTATCTCGCAGCCCACACTGACCTATCAGATAAAGATAGTGGAGAACGAAATTGGGTTTGCTATCTTTGAGCGCTCCGGCAAAGGCGCTATGCTCACCCCTGCAGGCGCCCAATTCGTGGGCACACTGCGCTCTCTTTACGGGCAGCTGAAAGCCGCCATTGAGCAGGGGCAGAATTTCAGCGCAAAATACGCCGAAAGCATCCGCCTTTCTCTTCCCATCCGTTCCGCCATCTACTTTCTGCCACAGGTCATTGCGCAATTCAGCCGTAGTTTTCCCGCAGTCAATGTCATTCCCAGTTTTGACTGGCAGCATGGACAGGAATCCTTCCTGCAAGGCGAACAGGACGTGACCTTTGCCATGGAATACACAATGAAGCGCGTACCGGATGTGACCTGTCATAACCTATTTGACAGTCACATCTACCTGATTACCGAGAAAAATGACGCCCTGACAAAAAAGCCGCTGGTTACGCCCAGCGACTTAAAAGGTCGTACACTTATGGTAGGCGGCGGCTCCCCGCCCATGCTGCGTGCCCTGCAGCAACGCATAGTCAGCGAAATCCATGTGGACTATTTCAATAGTCCCGACCATGACAATACCCTCACCAACGTGGCTGCCCACAAAGGAGTATGCCTGGCACCGGGTTTCTTAAATGACCACAACGGCGAATTTGCCTGGCTGGACTTTGACAGCGATGTTGTCATCCCCTGCGGTGTCTACACCCATAAAAACGACAAGCGCAAGTCCCTGCACGCCTTCATTGAACTTTTGCAGCACTTCTATCGTGACCAGCCGGATTTCAAGGTCTAGGGCGTGTTGATTAAGTCACTTAGCCATTCTTCACTGGTCAAGCCCATTTAATCAACACGCCCTAATCAATGATGCGAAAGGGAGTGAGTAAAGACAAAATGATAAATTCTCCCCTATCAGGATGTTAATAATTAACATCCTGATAGCCATTTTTCTGCATCTTCAAGCGTTATAAGGCCATTGTTCCAGTTTTGCCGAAGGCAAAACTTCCTCTTGGCCTTTCAACGAGGCGGGAGATATTAACTCGCCGCCTGTTAGTAAGTTACCGCCCCCACTTATAGAAGTGGGGGACATCTTGTACTCGTTATAGAACAAAGACAGGCACCATGCCGATTTCCCCACCATATTTATTCATTTCTGCCCTCTGACAAAAATCCCATAACTTTCTCACGAAACAGCTTATAGTAGGGGCGCTCCATGAGCATGGCATGAGCTGCCCCGGGTATGATCTCCAGCTGTGAGTCTTTATTGGGCAAAGTTTTATATGCTTCTTCACACAGTTCTGGAGTTACATACGGGTCATTGGTCCCTGCAATGATAAGCACAGGGGCTTTTATTTCTTCGGTGGGAATCAGCCGTATTTTGTTGCTCACCAATAAATCACGCCGACCGCCATTGGGGCTGTTATCCTTGTCATAGTGCCAAGCGTTGGCAAGGTAAGTGTCTGCCACGGCTTTCTCGGTGATATTGAAGTCTATGCTGCCGTCAGATGTCTTTTGAAAATCATCTGCTGCATGTTCCCAAGTATTCTTGTGGAAAGGTTCCTTTACCCGTACATCACCAAGGCCGGCCACGATAGGAGCATAGAGGACAAGCCTATGAACCAAATCCGGGTATTTTGCAGCGAAGCGCCCGCTGGTCACGGTTCCCCAGCTCCATCCCAAAATATCCATAGAGGGGAGATTATGTCTCGCCAGAATGCAGCGTACTGCTGCTGCTATATCTTCGGCTGCATAATCGGAATCCGGCAGGAACCCGTCCTTGACCTCTCCTGATCTGCCAAAGCCTGCTATGTCCAGCAGCCATACTTCAAAGCCATGACGGGCAAAATAGCGTGCCAGGCTGTAATCCCCATAGTCAACATCAAACTCATGGGAGGAATAAGTCACGCCATGCACGAGCAAGAGGGGCCTTTTCTCCAGTCCATTCTGCTCTGCATAACGCTCCAAATGCAACTGTATGCCATTCCGTTCCAGAGGAATATTTTCTTGTAATATTTCTCCCGCCCAGGCAACGGAAAAACACAAGAAATTCAACACCAAACAAATGATGGTAATCCTTAACACTCTCACTATCTATCACTCACCTCTCGCAAGAGATAAAATACTCAGGCCGCCTGCAATCAAGGACCTTCCCCAGCTTGTTCTGCATATAGAAGCTCCCTCCCTCGCTTTTTTAAACCAGGCATAGAGCCGCTCCTAATGAAAAAGGCAGTAGCTCTGTCAAAATACCTGTAATGACATTATACACCCGCATCGGCCAATTTCCACCAGTCATCCCTCCCTGCCCATAGGAAAAATATATTTTTCTTTTTGACCTATTGACTTTTTGACTTTTCGGCGTATAATGATAATTGCAAAGGGGAAAGGACCCCAGGAGAAAGGGTTCAACCCCGTGCAGACATAGTTCCTAATCCATGAAAGGAGATTGATCATCATGTTTGGTCTGGTTCCATTTACAACTGGCAACGATTTTATGAGAGAAGAAGGCAAGTTGTTCAATCACCTGCTGGATGCCTTTGATGCCCCATTCACTAGCACAAGCAGTATTGGCTTCAAAGTCGATGTCAAGGACAACGGCACGGCCTACGAACTTACCGCCGACCTTCCCGGCTTCAAAAAGGAAGATATTTCCTTGAGCTACGATAGCAACTATCTCACCCTTTCCGCTAAGCGGGAGGACAACAACGACCAGCAGGACGATAACGGCAACTATATCCGCCGGGAGCGCAGCTATGGCCAGATGACCCGTTCCTTCTATATCCCCGGCATTGATAAGGCCAAAGCCGCCGCTGATTTCAAGGATGGTGTGCTTAAGATCCAGCTCCCCAAACTCCAAGAGCAGATTCCTGTTTCCCACCAGATTCCCATTTCTGGCTGACCGATATCATACAGTCTCATCTCTCCCATGAATCCCTAGCATAATAACAACAGCAGCCATATGTCTAGCTTCTGACATGTGGCTGCTGTTGTTATTTAAGCACCTATGAAAATGTAAACAGCCGCCGTAGTATGTTCACAGTAAATGCCCTGGCGGGCAATTTTTTCCCGCGCACTTAGGATTTTATCCTCGGGAATGGTTATCCCCTGCACCTTGTATTTGTAGATGTATTCCAGGATCTCCGCACTGCGCATGGGCATGCCTATGGCAATTCCCTCGGCCAGGGTCGGCTGCAACTGTTCATAAGTTATAAGGCCATTGTTCCAGTTTTGCCGAAGGCAAAACTTCCTCTTGGTCTTTCAACGAGGCGGGAGATATTAACTCGCCGCCTGTTAGTAAGTTACCGCCCCCACTTATAGAAGTGGGGGACATCTTGTACTCGTTATATCTGCAGCACCAGCTGCCATGCCTCACCACGCAAGGGCATGAAATTATGGTAGCGGAAAAGCCCCCAGACCTTGTTATCTATGAGGTCCACAGAATATGGGGGCGGTACATAGTCCAATTTCCACAAACCGCCACATTTGCTTTTTCGCGTCGCGACATCCTAAGTATGCCCACATTTCGCACATACAAATTTCATAATGGATCCCCTTCCCCTCAAAAATCACAATCTTCCAGTAAATTGATAATGTTAATATATCATCAATGAAGTCCTGAAGCAACACCCCAAGGCTCCTGTCAATGCTGACAGGAGCCTTGGGGCTGAAATCTTCTTTTAAAGCTTCTCGCCGTTGCTTTCGATAACCTCCTTGTACCAGAAGAAGGATTTTTTCTTTTCCCGGCGCAGGGTGCCTTCACCCTTATTGTTCTTATCCACATAAATGAAGCCGTAGCGCTTCTCCATCTCACCGGTGCCGGCGGATACCAGGTCAATGGGGCCCCAGGTGAGATAGCCCAGGAGGTCTACGCCGTCTTCGTCAATGGCCTTCTTCACTTCGCTGATGTGGGCGCGGAAGTATTCGATGCGGGCATCATCGTGTATCATGCCGTCAGCCTGCTTGTCTGCTTCCGTCTCATGGAGGCCGATGCCGTTTTCCACGATCATCATGGGCAGCTCATAGCGCTCCTGTACCAGGTTCAGGGCATAGCGCAGGCCCACCGGGTCAATTTTCCAGCCCCAGTCTGATTTCTTCAGATAGGGGTTGTCCACCCCACGGGAGAACTCGTCTGCATCGTCATTCTGATGAACAGAGCTCATGACCTCTGTCTGGTAGTAGCTGAAGGCGAAGTAATCCACCTTGCCGGCCTCCAGGATTTCCAGGTCCCCCTCTGCCATCTCGATATGATAGCCCTTGTTCTCCCACTCTTTCAGCACATAGGTGGGATAATGACCCCGGCACTGCACATCTGAGAAGAACCAGGTCCTGTCCATTTCTTTCAGGGCCAGGATGGCATCTGCCGGGCGGCAGCTTTCCGTGTAGACGGGGCCGATGTTCAGCATGCAGCCAATCTGGAATTTGGGGTTGATTTTGTGTCCTTCTATCACAGCTTTGGCGGAGGCCACGAATTCGTTGTGAGCTACCTGATAGAGCACCAGCTTCCTGTCTTCGCCCTCCTTGTAGGTGAAGCCGGAGTTGGTGACGGCGAAGAAGGGCACATCGGTATTGCGCTGGTTGTTGATCTCGTTGAAAGTCATCCAGTATTTGACCTTGTCTTTATAGCGCTCAAAGCAGGTGGTGGCGAATTTCACGAAGAAGTCCACGACCTTGCGGTTGCGGAAACCGCCGTATTCCGTCACCAGATGGTAGGGCAGCTCGAAGTGGCAGAGGGTCACTACCGGCTCGATGCCCAAACGGTTCATTTCGTCAAAGAGGTCATCGTAGAATTTCAGCCCTGCTTCGTTTGGCTCTGCCTCATCTCCCTTGGGGAAGATGCGGGTCCAGGCAATGCTGGTGCGGAAGGCCTTGAAGCCCATTTCAGCCATGAGGGCCAGGTCTTCTTTATAGTGGTGGTAAAAGTCAATGGCTTCATGGTTGGGGTAGATCTTGCCCTCGATGACACCATCGGTAATCTCCCTGGGCTTGCCGTAGCCGCCTAAGGTCATGACATCAGCCACGCTGATGCCCTTGCCCCCCTCCTGCCAGGCTCCTTCCAGCTGATGGGCAGCCACAGCGCCGCCCCATAAAAATCCTTCAGAAAATGACATAATGTAAACCTCCTAAGATAAGTTTTTACGCTAAGATGCTCGGGGCACAGGCACAGCAACGCTCCACTTGAGATTTTGCCTGCGGCAAAATTTCACACGTTGCGCTTATGCTGCACCTGTGTCCCTTGCTCAGTTTGCTTGCTAAGGCGCTCGGGGCACAGGCACAGCAACGCTCCGCTTGAGATTTTGACTGGGACATAATTTCACGCATCCCAAATCATTTGTAAAATCAATATCATCCTTTCGACATTTGACAATATAGCACAGACTTTTTCGCACTTCAATCCGTTTGGGCGCTTTCGGGACGGTGTTCACAAAAAAAGAGAGCCTGACGGCTCTCGTGTAAACAGTGTTTACAAATTATATACAATTTATGATATACCCAGTGTCACCATAAACGGTCTTTATCTTCATAGTGACCCAGGCAGTTATCCATGCGCCCGGAAAATTCTTCTATGCCGTCAAAGTCTTGGGCCAGCAGCAGACCAAAGAGCACATCCTGATAGTAGCGCACCCCCACCGAAAAGATCATGCTGCCCATATCCATATAGTCAAGGGTATTGGCATTGGCCACATAGAGGAATTCGTCGGCGTATTTGGCCAAGGGTGTTTTTTCTGAAGATGAGAGGAGCACTATGGGAGCTCCCTGCTGTTTCAAGATCTTTGCCGTCCTGAGAAGCCTTTTATTGGAGCCGGTGCGACTGATAATGATGGCCAGATGGGAAGCATCAGAAAGCATGGCCTGAGCCAGTTGGGAGGTCAGGGAGATGTTGGCTACAGCCACGCACTTCACCTGCAGCAGATTGTAGACCATCATCTGGGCCAGCTGGAAATTTTGGTCATAGGCATAAATATCTATGACTTTGGCTTCCCGCATCATCTGCGCCACCCGCACCACCTGCTCCATCTTCATCTCGTTTTTGGTTTCTTCGATGGACTCTATTTCCAGGGCTGCCATCTTCTGGACGATGCCCTCGGGGCCGTCCTGGGCGGTGATGGGACGCTTTATCTTTATCCCCGCGCAGGTGACAGACTCTGTGCGGTTCACTTCGCTGATGAAGCGCAGCTTGAATTCGTTGTAGCCCTTCAGCCCCAGCTTCTGGCAGAGTCGGAAGATGCCTGCGGGGCTGCTGTAGGTCTTTTCTGCCAGCTCCCGGATGGAAAGCTCCGCCATTTCCCGCTTGTGGCTAAGGATGTAGTTGATCATATTCTGCTCTGCAGGAGAAAAGCGTTCCGGCTCCTGCATCTTTCTAAGCAGCCGCATAAATCGCCCCCCTTTGTGCTGATTTCTCTTTACAGTATAGCCTGCAGGAAAAAGGAATTCAACAACTGAGGTACCTCTCACACTTTTCCCATTTCCCTGGCGATGTATTTGCCCGTAATGCTCTCCTTGCTTCCGGCTGCCATCTCCGGCGTGCCGCAGGCTACGATGCGGCCGCCTTTGGCGCCGCCTTCCGGGCCCATGTCAATCAGGTAATCCGCATTGATGATCACATCCAGATCATGCTCTATGACAATCACGGTGGCACCGGCTGCCACCAGACGGTCGAAGACCTGCAGGAGTACCTGCACATCCAGCGGGTGCAGTCCAATGGTTGGCTCATCAAAGATAAAGACAGCATCTGCCTGTGTCCTGCCCATTTCACTGGCCAGCTTCAGCCGCTGGGCTTCGCCGCCGGAGAGGGCAGGAGTATCCTCCCCCAGGGTCAGATAGCCCAGTCCCAGGTCATTCAGGGTTGAAAGCTTTCCATAAATCTTCTTCTGACCGGCAAAGAGCGGCAGCGCCTCCTTTACGGTCAGGGAGAGTATTTCCGGCAAAGCATAGCCATGCTCTGCCACTTTCCCCTGCCAAAGGACAGTTTTGACCTCCTCGCTGTAGCGCTGGCCATGGCAATCTGGGCAGGTGATGGTCACATCGGGCAGGAACTGCACATCAAGGGAAATCTGGCCTGTGCCATCACAGGCGGGACAGCGCAATTTGCCCGTATTATAGGAAAACGCCCCTGCCTTCCAATTTTTCTCTTTGGCCATGGCAGTGCCGGCATAGAGCTTGCGCAGTTCATCCAGCACACCGCTGTAGGTCGCCACAGTAGAACGGATGTTGATGCCGATAGGCGAGGCATCAATCAGATTGGCCCGGCGTATGCCCTCGGCACTTATGGCTCTGACCTGGGGCGGCAGCCTGCCCCCTGCAGCACTGGCCGTCAGGGCCGGCAGCAGGCACTCCAGCACCATGGTGGTCTTGCCCGAACCGGATACACCTGTCACCACCGTCAGCCTGCCCTTGGGAATATCCACCTGCAAGGGCCTTACCGTATGCAGCTGATCTGTTTCCAGATGGATGGTGCCCAGCTCAAACATCTTTTCCCAGGATGCGCGCTTTCGCAAGCCGCAGTTGGCCCCACCGTGCAGGAAGGGTGCAATCTTGGAGACTTTGCTTTCTGCCGCCGCCTGCATATCCCCGGCAAAGAGCAAATTGCCCCCCTCGCTGCCGGCCAGCGGCCCCAGCTCAATCATATAGTCGGCATGTTGCAGCACATGCACATCATGGTCCACCAATACCACGGAATTGCCATCTCGCAGCAGGCTGTCAATCACATCCAAAAGCCCCTCAATATTAGCCGGGTGCAGGCCGATGCTGGGCTCATCCAGCACATAGAGCACCCCTGTGGTCTCATTGCGCACGGCTCTGGCCAGCTGCACACGCTGGCGCTCACCGGTAGAAAGGGTGCTGCTGGCACGGTCAAGGGAGAGATAACCCAGGCCCAGCTCCTTCAGCCTGCGGGCGTTATCCAAAAAAGACTCGGCAATGCTTTCGGCCATGGGGCGCATTTCCTGGGGCAGGGTATCCGGCACAGCCTTCACCCAGGAAATCAGCTCATCAAGGGTCATGGCCGTGGCCTCGGCCAGATTTTTCCCGGCCAGTTTAGTAGAGCGCACCTTCGCTGACAGCCGTGTGCCCTGGCATTCTGGGCAGGCAGCCTCATGAAGGAATTTTTCCACCCGCTTCATGCCCTTTTCGTCCTTGACCTTTGCCAGGGCATTTTCCACCGTATATACTGCATTGTAATAGGTGAAGTCCATCTCAGCGGCCACATTGGTCTTTTCATTGACATAGAGAATATGCCTTTTCTCCGCCGGGCCGTGAAAGACAATCTCCCTCTCTGCGGGGGTCAAGTCACGGAAGGGCACATCAATCCGCACCCCCATTTCCTTGGCGATATCCTTCATCAATGACCACATCAGCGTCTGCCAGGGAGCCACCGCCCCCTCGGCAATGGACAGGCTTTCATCCGGCACCAGGCTGGCCTCGTCAACCGTACGCACAACGCCTGTGCCGGAGCAACGAGAACAGGCGCCTTCGGAGTTGAAGGCCATGGCCTCAGCCCCGGGGCCATAAAACTCCTCGCCGCAGACCGGGCATTTCGTGGGCAGCATCAAGGCCACATCCATATTGGGCGGGCAAAGATGCCCCTTGGGGCAGGCATGGCTCCCCAGGCGGGAAAACAGCAGGCGCAGGCTGTTCAACAGTTCAGAAGCCGTGCCAAAGGTACTGCGCACTCCCGGAATCCCCGGACGCTGATGAAGGGCCAGAGCCGCCGGCACATGGCGGATTTCCTCTACATCGGCCTTGCCCGCCTGGGTGATGCGGCGGCGGGTGTAGGTGGACAGCGCCTCCAGATAACGGCGGGAACCTTCCGCATACAAGGTTCCCAGCGCCAGGGAAGACTTCCCCGAGCCGGATACCCCGGCAATGGCCACCAGCTTGCCCAAAGGAATGTTCACATCAATGTTTTTCAAATTATGCACCCGGGCACCCCTAATGATGATATTGCGGGGATGTTCTCTATCGGACATATCTCCACCCTCCACTTGCACGAAATTTGCTGCCACCGCGGCTGTTCCAGATTGGGATTGTCCTGCATAATGTAAATTGCACAGTATCCTCCCAATACAACACTTTACAACTTTTAGCCAAATAAAGAGTAACTGATCCTTACAGACTTTCAGAGTATAATATGTTCACCATAAACAAACACTCGAAAGCCAACTGAGCACTGAGTCCATAAAAGTACACCTAAGAGGCTATGGCCAATACATCTGCCTCCATGAGCTTGTCATAAATCTTGCCCATGTCATCCTTCTGAAAGCAGGAATGGCCTTCTCTCTTAAAGCAGCTATTGCAGCCAATGCAAGGCTGAACTTTGTAATCCTCTACAGAAATCAGCTCTACCTCGTTGCTCTTGCCTGTGCCTTTAGCAAACGAACATGCCAGCAAATCCGTGTTTCCACCTTTGCGGCTGCTTCCAACCAATACTATAATCTGGCTCATAATCAAGCCTCCCACACACTTGAAAATATTCACTTGCATATCCGAGACAATAGCCAATGAGGCAGCAACGAGGCCAAAATCCTATGCATGAAACTTACAGGGTCAGGGGTAAAAACCACTGTTCCTCCTTTGGCTGCTGCCATAGACTTTCTTACCACTCTGTCCACCGTAGTGGCCCCGGGCATGTCAAAGTAAGCATTATGCTTATCCGTTTCCCTAGCCTTGGTTAAAAACTCCGTGTCTTTAATCCAGAAGGGGCATACTGCCGTAACCGTAATACCCAACTCCTGCAGTTCTACACTAATGGACCGACTGTAGGAGAGCAGGAATGCCTTGCTGGCGGCATATACCGCCAGATTGGGAATGGGCTGAAAAGCTGAGCAAGATGCTATTTGCAGGATATGACTCCCATTCCCCATATAAGGAATACACATTTCTGTCACTGCCATTGCTGCTCGGCAGTTCAAATCAACCATCTGCTGCAGCCTTTCTCTGGGGCATTCCCTGCTTAGCCCAATACAGCCAAAACCTGCAGCATTCACAAGATATGCTATCTTTTTATCTTCTGCCAGGCACTTTTCTTTCAATATCCCTTGCAGATTATCCAAAACAGTTTGGCTTGCCAAATCTAGGGACAGGCACCTGCATGGAGTTTTTAAGTTCTTCGCCAGCTTTTCCATCCTATCCTTACGTCTGGCCACCAGCCATATCTCAGACAAACCTTCATCATCAAGAAAATGTGCATAGCCTGCCCCTAAACCGCTGGAAGCACCAGTAATAACAGCAATCTGCTTCATCCTGTAACCACATACCTTTCCTCTGTGTCAAAATACCATTACCGCTACGCTCCCGTCAGTTCACCTTTTACAATACCTGCTCAAAACTTACTTTTTAAGTTGCTCGCAAAAGAAATCAGTCACCGCTCTGGTCGCTCCTTTGGTATCCTTGGAGAATCCGTGGTCTTCCCTTTCTACCAGTTTCACCTGCCCCTGGAAGTAAATCCGCTGGTACCGCAGACTGTAGGTATAGGGCACCACCACATCACCAGTGCCATGAATCATGAAGGCGGGGCCCTGATACTGTGCTGCCGTCTCGTAGATGGGCAGATTTCTGGCAGCCTTCACATAACCGGCACCTAATTTCAATCCCTTGAAAATATCAATAGTAGCCGGAGGATTGAGAGGATCATAGTGCTTATCAAAGACCTGTCCACGAATAGCATCCTCCCTCAAGACAGCTGCCGGTGCCATGAGAGCCAGACTCTCTACCTTGTCTGTGCCCAGCATACCCGCTGTCATGCTTGCAACCACGCCCCCCTGGGAATGTCCAGCCAAGGATACGGAAGTCACACCGGGAAGCCCCTTGACATACTCGTATACATGCTTGGCATCATCAATCTCGTTAGGCACCGTCATATCTTGGAAACGCCCTTCACTTTTGCCATGACCGTTGAAATCGAAGCGCAGGGAAGCAATCCCCTCTTTCTCCAAGTCATCAGCCAAAGTGGTCAGCAAAGCCTCATCTTTGTTGCCAGTGAAACCGTGCATGATTATTACCAAGGGATACTTCTCTTGCCCCGCAGGGATCTGCAAAGTGGCTGCCAACTTGCCATGGTCTCCCTCAATGGAGATGTCCTGCCTCTGTGCCAGCCCAGCATTGCCCCCACAGCCAAGCACGCCAACGGTTATAATTCCTGCCAAAACCAGCTTAGTGAAACTAAACTTGCCCATATCGTTCCTCCTCACTCTTACCTGCCGAACTAACACTTATGATATACCCTGCCCCTCCCTATTTCAACTACTTGCACACATACCTCAAGACAGCACACTCGAGACAACAACAGTTGACAAAAATAAGCAAATAGCGTTATAATTCCGTCATAAATATGGCAGATAGTCTGCTATATCATGTTTTTAGCGTTTTTAATGGATAGGAGTATGCTTTTTGCGTATATTTGCAAATGAGTTGGAACTTGTTCTGTAAGCGGAAGGCTTGCAGGACTGACTGGGAGCCTCCCGCCCTTTAGCTTTGTTGATTAATTGCTATGGGAGGCAGAAAATGAATAAGAACAACTGTGTGATTCGCAAAGAAATGCCAGCAGATTATGCTACCGTGGAGAATTTGGTGCGTGAAAGCTTTTGGAATTTGTGTCTGGTTGCCTGGATTCTATCACTGGAGAATACACTACTCCCTCATGCTACTTTGTAGCAGATGAAAATCCTAAGAATTTTGCTCTGTATGAGGCAGGCTTCCCCAAGAAGGAAAAAATGGTGCTGCCGGGACAGATTTTCTAACGATTTAACAGCAACTGAAAAGGATAAGACGGAGCGTACTGCCCCGTCTTATTTCTATGAGGATTTGCATTAGCAAGTGCCTATCTTTTTCTTCCTTTTTCATGGGCGCAATCCTCCAGTTTCGCCCTATCCCAGCACTTTCTTAAAAATGTCATAATTAGCCGCATCGCGGGGACTGCAGTACACCACAAAATGCACTTCCCTAAACACGCCATCAAATTCTGCCAACAACTTTTTATATGCCTCTGCCACTACCTTAGGTTCATTCTGGAAAGCTCCGCAGCCAAAGGCTCCCAGTATCATTATCTCAGCCTTTTGCTCTGCCGCCGCTGCCAGCATATGTCTGACCCTCTTCTCATGCATAGCCATCAACTCTTTATCAGACAAGTGAACCTGATTCCCTGAGCTTGGGTTCATAGCATTCCCCAGCCTTTCCCTAAGATTTGGAGCCGCACAAGTAATCACATCCACCTTGCATCATTTGTCTTCCGACAAACGCCTGGAAACATCCGTATCGCCCTTGATAATCAGGATATCATGGGTGTAGATACAGGCATCCGTGTACTTGGCATCATGCCTTTCTCTGTGAAACTCATATGAACCTGTATCAATATTCATAGCCCTTACGAGCCTCGACACCTTTAGCATAGTAGTGCTTGACTTCCTTCATCTCTGTCACCAAATCAGCACGCTCAATTAACCAGTCAGGAGCACATCTTCCCGTCAGAACTAATTCAACCTTCTCCGGAACCTTATCCAGCAACTCTTCGACAGTATCTCTTCCTATCAGTCCAAAATGCTAGAAGTCATTAGACCGTGGATGCACATATTGGACTACTCCATAGAACTTGCTTATCCTTTGCTCCGCCATAGAACTCATTCCTATCACAACAATTTGGGCTCTTGCCGACTTCGGTAAACTACTCACCCTGTTCCACTATGGCCAGTTTCCCACTGCCTTCTACCGCAATTGTGCCATATGGCAATGCAATGCTGCCCTTCATGCTCACAAAACTACCCTTGCTAGATTCCACCCAACTGGATATCACCAGTTCCTCTCCTATGGGAACAGGTTTCCTATAGCGTATATCTAATCTTGCCGTAACAGCCTTTTCGCCTAACTCCTTATTCAGATACCCGGCCATAGCCTCGTCCAACATGGTCGTCAATATTCCGCCATGTGCAATGCCATCATAGCCCTGGTACTCCTTAGCCAAAACCTTCCTTGCCACATATTTATCATCCTGCACCACAAATTCCAGTTTCAGGCCAATAGGATTCTCCTTGCCACAGGCAAAGCAGTAATTATCGTTTAAAGACATGTTTTTCTCTCCTCTATTCTAACTTATACCCCAAATATTCAAAGATGTTTTTTAATGGCTGTTTATCTCGGATATCCAGCCAGTCATCAGGGCTGCTGCTATCGTCAATCAGAATCAGCAGATAGTCCAGTATCATCCGCCTTGCTGCCCACAGGCCAACCTCATTGGCTGGAAACTTCTGGCCTGGCAGGCACACTGCTTCCTTCACATAGCTGTTGGCGATAATCAAATCACCAAGTACTGGCACCACGGCTTCCAAAGCTGACTTAATAGCCAGGTAGAAGTCCCCCTGCCTATTGCCCCAGTAAGGACTGTGCTCTACCATCTTGTATGCCATTTGCAAAGCATGATTCTGGACAATATGCTCCATCGCCGTCAAATCTTCCTTTTCCAGCGCCTCCAGCATAGCTGTATATCGTGCATGTGGTTCTTTCTTTGTCTTGGCAACCTTCTCCAGCCGTTCCTCCCTGGCCTTGGTAAAATCAATAATCTCCATCTTTCCTCCGTGCACTTAAGCATGAACGGTGATTTTCTCATCTCCCAGCAATTTCCCTGTGATAACAGAAGCTTCCATGTCATGTCTCTCAAAGCCTTGCCTTGCTCGGTCAAGGGTTGCATTAGCATAACAGTAACGGCAGCCGTGGATACAGGTATCATACTGGCCTATGTCAAAGCTCTCCACGCAGTTGCAAAGAGGGCGCTGGCTTTTGGCTTTTCCTGCTTTGACAGGCCTGCCCGTAATCCGCTCTATAAGCTCTCCATCGATACAGGCCCCATGGCTTATCCCATATGTGTCCAGGTCTATGGCCTCCGAGCAGGTCTGCAGTCTCACACCGCTGCCCCTAGCTCTCTCCGCCAGACCTGTTGCCAACTCATGCATTTCTGCCTCTGTCAAATCTCTTAGGTTCAGCCCTACCGTATTCTTCTTCATCTTGGCGTACATGTCTATGAAGCTGATGACACATCGCTCCACATATGAGGACAGCTCTGCCAGTGCCTTTTCAAACCACATCAAATGCCTAGCCACCGTATAGCTGTCATTTACCAGTATCGGGTCATACCTCCATACCACCCGCTCTCTGCCCAGCCTCCTGGACAGTTCCTGCACAGTCTTTATAATCTCATCCTTAGGACGCAGATTCTTCTCCACATCCCTGCCATAGGGCGTGATAGAAACCTGCACATAGTAGTGATATCCCTCCAGCGCCTCCAGACGCTCCAGCATTGGTGCTGGGTCTTTCGACCAGAATACAATGCAGTCCACCGCCTCCGGCTTCAGGGATATGCGGCTCACCTGCTTGCGATTAAAAGGATTTACCACATCCGCATACCCGGATTTCAGACGCTGGCAAAACCAGTCAAAATAGAACGCAGGTACATCCGTCCTGCGGCTGGCGCTGATTATCATGGACTTACCTCGACCTGTCTTCTTTCCTAAACAACTCTGGATGGCTCTCCCGCATCATCCCCAGCAAACTCTCCTTCAGGTCCGAGGGCAGATGTTTCGCATCTGCTATAATCTGCCTGTTGATAGCCGCACTTTCCTCTGGCGTAATCTCCAGCATCTCATCTATACTGATGCCGTAAAATGTCGCCAGTCTGTCAATATCTCCAGACTTGGGTAGCACTTTTCCGCTCTCCCATTTGTCATACTTGCCAAGTGTTACCCCCACACCTGCTGCCACTGCCCTCCTAGTAGCTTCTCTCTTGCGCCTAAGCTCTGGCAGCTTACGCATATAGAACTGCTCCAATGTTTCTCCAGTCATATTCCTTGTCCTTCCTTTTGAGTACTCTTTGCTAGTATTCACCTTTTCCAATAAATAATCCTACCCCTGCAACAAGAATGCGGAGCCTTCCATCTTCGCAATGTTTGATGTTTGCAGGTAAAGCCATAATGCTCTTACTGAAGACTTTCAATGTCCATAATCACTTCTAGCCCGTGGCGAACACAGTCATCGCAGGAACATAGCATTTTCCCGGAATCTATGCCCTTTAGGTCCTTGCAAATAGTGGCACCAGATTTATTTTTGAACTACTCAATTATAAATACAGTTTATTCATACCATGAAAAACCTGTATTTTACTTTATTGGTTGCCTATGTCATAATATCAATAAATATTGAGTATGGTTTTGTCATATATGTATATATTGTAGCTATGATTTAAAAAAGGTGGATTGTTATGCTAAAGAGATTTTTCAACCATGTGGAGAACTACACCCGTGACATCATGGAGGAGAATTCAGACAACCTCAAGATGTTCGAGATTCGTCCTGGCATCTACTCCAATATAGATCCCAACAAGCTTCAGGACTGCAATGTCCCTGATTTTGACTTGAACCGCTAATATGTGTATCTCTCTCATTCCCATAAATCGGCACCGTCATGTATTTCAAATACAGGCGGTGTTTTTTATCAATCATTTCTGGGGCTGAACAAGAACTCCAGCCTCGCTATTAGGTTGTCGCTGAAGCCCTCCATGTCTTACAGAGTTATAGCCTTTTCAGCAAATTTCCGGCACAGCTCATCTATGTACTCATCCCTCAACAGAGTCTCCCGCCAGTCCCTCGGAAATGACTGCTATGGCATCCGTATCCTCAAACCAGGTTCACCGCTTTTAACACACCCTATCTTCATGCATAGCTATTTTCATTCTTCACCTGCAAACATCTACCCAGCCAGCAGCCCCTGATAGCCTCTCCAATTTCTCCGGCGATAGCTCAATTGCGCTGTTGCTATTGCCACAAGCAGGAAAAACTGTGCCAAAGCGCTTCATAGAGACATCCAAATAAACTGTCACCCCATCTTTCAAGGCAAAAGGGCATACCCCTCCCACAGCGTGACCTGTGCGGTCTTCCACCTCAGTGGCTGGCAGCATCTTAGGCTTGCCGTGAAAGGCTGCCTTGAACTTGCTCCCAACAATGCGCATATCTCCTGCTGTAACCACCACAATGGTTTCCCCTGCCAAATCAAAGGACAGGGTTTTGGCTATGCGGGCAGGCTCACATCCAACCGCATGAGCGGCAAGTTCCACCGTTGCACTGGATTCATCAAACTCCATAATCGCGTCTTCCATTCCCTTGGAACGAAAAAATGTTCTAACCGAATCAATAGACATTTATGCACTGCCTCCCTTTGGCAAAAACTTAAACCTTAATATCCCTATGTCAATGCCGCTTGCACCTTTTGATTACCGTGCTGATAGCTGATTCATCCCTTGGGATATGTCAATTAATATTATCTGCTCTTATTCTATGCCAAAACTGCATCTCTTTCAACCTGACCCACATTCCCAATCCCATTACCTCATTGCGCTCCGATATACAGTATACTTTCTCTTTTCAATCCCAATTCGGTTGACATCCTATTTTTATGGGGCTATAATTTCACCATCAATAACGAGGCAATGAGGCCCCAGGAATCCATTAGGATTTCTTGGGGCCTTTTGCGTTCATTGAACCACATACTAAAGGGAGTGTATCAGCCATGTTCAATTTTCCAACCTTTACAGAGCTTGAAGAAGCTCGCGACAAAATCAATGCAGACTTTCACCGTAATACCAAACCCATTCTCATAGAACGATTGCAACACTTCGGCTTTAAGGCTATAAGCGACGATACACCAGGCATCATGCAGCTTGCTGAGCAGGCCACCAACAACAAATACCTGCTGACCATACGCCCGTATGAAATAACAGTGTGCTTTCAGCACATCAAAAACGACCAGCAGATCAAAATCTGTGAAATCAGCAACCTGGCTCTCAGCGCCCATACCATGCTAGATATTATTATCAAGTCCATTGATTGCTGGCTCCAGTACGGTGTAGTTTACGATTACATCCAGGCTCAGAATCTCAATAGCAAAGACTGAATTCTATTCCCATGCAAAAGGCGACGGATTACCATTACATCATGCCTTATACCATCAAGCCATAGGAAGAACTTACCATCCAGGATGAACACTTTCCGCAACCGATGTGATGAAGACTTCTCAGTAGTGATGCCAGATGGCGCCACTAAGGTATTTCTAAACACTAAGGGAGCCCTTGAAGATGTCTCCCCAGATGTAATGGCTTTTCTCAACTATGTTGATGGCATTATCATCAACAATGACTTCGTTCAGGAGATTGACCAGGAAATCAAGATGGTCAAAACCATAGAGAAAGAGAGGCGAAGCCAAACAAAGGTGTCTCCCCGTACAGCAGCCTTTCCTTGTCATCCCAAAGCCTGTCCGTCAAATCGAATTCACTATGAACTTCCCCAAATCCAAGGCTCCGCAAAAGTTCCACATCCCAATATGGCCGCTTTGTGCCGCTGAGTGGCAAGGACATAGGATCAAACGGCTCCGTGATGTCATCCGAGCATTCCAGACCAACCCCTGCCAAGCCGCAAATCCCAGTGCAAATAGCGTCACAAACAGCACCAGCATTTTCAGTATTACGCCTCACGACGGACACCCTTGCCATTGGCTATATCTTTTCCCGCTACCGGGCAGATTTCGGACTTTCACCGGTTAGAAATGTGCGCCGCCTGGCGCACCCAAAAATAGCGTGGCAAAGAACAGCCCCAGTGTCACCAGGCCTATAATCCCTGCTATCAAAATCATCCTAAATCCTCTCTTTCTTGTACCCCTCTACCTGTAATTGATGACCACCAGCCCAATCAGGCATATGACTACCCCCACAATCTTATTCCATGCCAATGGCTCCTGATACAGCCAGTATCCCACTAGCAAAAGCGCTGCTGCCAATACCGAGCTCTGAACAATGAAGGCAGTGCTCACCGGCCAGCCCGCCTTGTACGCGTATATCCAGCCAGCCTCCAGCCCCACTATGACTGCCCCCAGCACAAACGGCGCCCAGTTCAGCTTTCGATACTCACCCAGGAAATCTACTCTTTCTCCCAGCCAGATGTATAGTAAACCTGACATGATAGCTGCCACCAGATATGTTACCGTCAATGAGGCCAGGGGATTAATTTCTGCTGGCACCGATTTTGCGCACACCTGATACACCGTGTTGCAAATAATCACCAAGGCAATAGGCCAAATATAAGAAAACAACAACATCGCCCTTTCCTGCTACTGCATTTCATATAGATTCAGGCTGATAGGATGCTCCGGGTGTCTCTCGTTATACGCTGCTATCTCCTGTCTGTTATAGGTCTCCATGTCCTCATGTTTCGGCAGCAATCCCGCTGTCACATACAGCCTCTCCACAATCCTTGACTCTGGATAGTCCGAGGGCAGGACAATACGCACATAATCATCAGAATGTCTCAAACCCAGAACCACGTTCACACAAGAAATCCCAAAAACTACTCATATCCTGTCAGCACCGTCCTCACTCAACTCCTGGAAAGCTGTTCACATACTTTATCTTGATATCCGGGAAACTCTCCACGAACTGCACTGTGAAGTCCTCACCATATTCCACAAACTGCCACTCTCCCACATCATCCGGGAAGGAACTGACAACTTTCACCCGCAGGTCAGGAAAGGAGTCCACTACCTTCACCTTGATATCTGCGAAATGCTCCACCACCCTTACCTTGCCGCATAGTTTGATGCCCTTGTAGTACCCGTCAGAACTAACCACCGTGGCCGCCATGGCCATCGAGCCATATAACATCACCATCACAAAGCATAGCAATCCTGCTGCCTTACGCATCGCTATCCCCCCTGCCATCTTGCTACAGTCATTCAGCCATTTTCTAGATTCGCCTCTGGTTTCTTATTTCCTGCCCACCATCATCAAACATACCCATCGAACCACTGAAAAGGCCGGGACACCATATAGACCCAGCCTTTTGCAAACGTTCTTAACTTGTTCCTGCCTTATGATCCTGGTTGCTTATTGCCAAAAGCTCCTTCACTATTGCTTCGCTCCTAATCCGCATCAGGATGTCATCCTCGTACTCCCGCGAGAGGAAGTTCATGCTGCCATACCAGACCAAATCCTCATCCATGACAGCAAAATGGCAGTTTAGATTGTCGTACTCACGCACATCAGCCCCCGCCTCCCGCAGTGCCTTCTTCAAATCAACAATCCCTGTTTGCTGCAAGGGGGTATACTTCTCATTTGATAAAGTCAGCACACTGAATTCAATTTGGGAACGCTTATCCTGCTTGAGCTTCCTGACAAACTCCCATACACGCCGCTGGCTCAGACGCGGACTGCAGATGCATACCCTGTTTGTCGCCATCTGGAAGTCCTGCCAGTAGGTTTCCTGATAGTCCCTTACTGTAAATATCACATTGGCTTCATCATTGCCAGTTGGCGCATAGACCGTATATCCCATGGCTGCATAGGCAGACAAACGCTTTTGATACATCCGCTCCAGCATTTTCACATGCACATCTACATAATCGTAGATGATTACATTTTCCTTCCCTTCAAAGTCCCTATGTAACCTTCCGGCATATTGCGCTATATTGCCCTTCCAGGACACTGGCACAGCTAAAAAAAGCGTATCCAGCCTGGGAAAATTGAAACCTTCGCCTATGTATTTTCCAGTGGCAACAATCACCAACTGCTCATCATTGGCAGCCTTCTCCAAAGCTTCACGCCGCTCCCTGCGCTCACTGGTAGAACCGCCACCCAGTGCCAGAATTGAATGGAGGCCTTTTTCCTGTATAGCCTCATGAAGCAGCTTCGCATGCTCCTTGAACTTTGTCAGCACCAAGGGGGTACGCCCATCGCTGACAGCAGCGGTGATATCCTCAACCAGCATTCGATTGCGCAGTTTATCCTGAATGAGCATCTTATACAATTCGTTTATCGATGGTTTTGCTCCGGTTACTGGAGCAAAGCTTGTAAAACGTGGGCAAATCTCATGTCTGAAATCCTGCATAGCAGCCCTGTCTTTCTCAGACAGACGGTAACGCACATCTCCGAACTGCATAAAGACAATCTTTTCATGGCCATCCTCCCGCACAGGTGTAGCTGTCAGGCCATAGACATACTTGGCCTTCACCTTCCACAACACGTTCTCAAAAGTGTAGGCTCCAGCATGATGGCATTCATCCATGATGACCATGCCATAATTTGCCACACGCTCGTCCACAGCGTCATCCCTTCCCAGGGAGGAAATCATGGCCACATCTACTATGCCATGCAATGAATCATGCCCGGCATAAAGCGTCCCCACGATGCTTTGGGGCTTTCTTTTGCGTTTTTCTTCTTCAATAGGCACTTCCTCATTTATTTGCAGGAACTTTGCAATATCCTCCTGCCAGCCTCGCATTATCTCCCGATTATGCACCAGGATCAGCGTATTTACCTTGCGGCTGGCAATGAGATAAGTCCCCAGTACCGTCTTTCCGAACCCCGTAGCTGCACCCAAAATGCCGATATCGTGGGATAACATAGCTGTAGTCGCCTTTTCCTGTTCAGGCTGCAGTATTCCTGTGAACTTCACATCAATGTCCCTGCCAGTTGTACGGCAGTCCTCGATTTCATAGGAAATGCCTGCTGTCTCCAACTGCTCCTCCAACTTTTCCAAGCAGCCGCGAGGCAGGTTTACAAAGCCTTCTGCTTCACGAAAGCACTGTATGCGCCGGGGAATCTGCTTTGTGGAATAACGCATGGCTCTCATCTTATAGAACTGCGGATTGCTGAAGGTAGCCATCCTGCGGATACGATTCATAGAACGCGGCTTAACAGCTTTCTGGGGAATGTAAATACAGTCTGCCAGGGTAAGCTGCAGCGGCTCTCTTACATCAGTTTTCTCCAGGGCCAACGGATTCTTTTGTTCCCATGGTTTTCCATCTGGCTCAGTATCAGCTTCTTCCAGAATAGCCGGTGTATCCTGAGACCCCCATTCAGCAATCTTGCTTTCCACAAATTCCCTGGAGAGCAGTTTTTTCCCCTCCAGATAAGCCCATTGATCAGGGATAACCTCCCAATTCTCATCGACAAAAACAGAATTGCCCTGCTGGCGGGGAATCCCCTGCAATGGCAGGGCGATGAGATTGCCCATACCACCAGCTGGCATCTCATCCTGATTGGGCATCATACGATCAAAAGTATTGAAATCTCTTTGATGCACCTTTTCAGCACCTTTAGCCAGAAGAGCTGCCCCAAATCTCCGAGCTAGTCTTGCTTCTATAGTCTCCTCAAAGAAAATCCAGACATGAGCGCCTTTGCCAGAGCGGGAGCGTTCCAACGCCGTATCGATTCCCTGACTCCTGCATATTTCCCTTAGCAGCCGCGCCTCTTCCTTCCATGCCACATGGGAACCATCGTGATCATCAAAATCAAACACCAGAAATTTACAGGTAGAATCCTCTAAAAGAGCATATGTTCCAGCTACATAAGGCTTCCCACGCTCATCCTGGCCTACCAGATGTTTGTACGCCACACTTTCAGAAAAAGGAACCCAGTCCTGTTTATCACATTCATGACACCTGATTCCCCGCGCCTTCTTGGGGCAGATAGGCTTCCAGCGGTTGCTGCAAACAGGACTGTAGCCAGTCCTGCCCTCCTTGCTCTCCCAACGCTCCGCATAGAAATCTCTTCTGGCACAAAAAAGCTTCATAAATAAATTTATGCGCCGTTTCGCTTCTGCTGCTGAATCGATACACCTGGGAGGCTCAGGTTTTGGCTCATAGGGTATGCCATGACTTTTCAGCAAGCCTTTCAGGCGCTCATTCTCGGCAAGCAACCGTACATTCTCCCGCCGCAATAATTCTAGTTCCTCCAAAGTCACATCACCCCCTATCTTCACTGTAACTACTTCAACTTCAAGTCCAGCAACACTTTGATTGTTGTTGTTAGTTTACAAAGGAGAATTCACCATGAAGGTCGTTGAACTTACTGACCGTGTAACCCAACCTGTGGAAATCAAGGAAACCTCTAACGATACCTCCGTCACCACTATCAATCTTGCAGTAAAGCCGGATTTTGTCAAGAAAGATGAAGAATCCAATCCAGAATTTATCCCTGTTACCGTCTGGAGGAAACTGGCGAAAGTTTGCTCCGACCATCTCTGCAAAGGTTACCTTGTAGGTGTCACAGACAAACTCCAGCGCCGTTCCTACGACACTGCCGAGGGCGAACGCTGCCATGTCACTCCTCCGCCATTACACGGCTCTCATCTATGGTCAAGGAATCTGCCTCCACATTGCACCCCAAGAACCATATCCTGACACCTGCCTCCAGGGCTTCTCTCCAGGCATCTCCGAAGGCAGGGTGAGTTTCAATGTTTGGACATACCTTCCCAACCTGCGGCATCTGGATAACGAAGGCCAGCCCGCACCAATAGCCAGCTTTCTTGGCCTCAATCAGTTCATGGATATGCTTGATGCCCCGTTCCGTGGGCGCATCAGGGAAATACCCCATGCCATCCTTCTCCAGAGTGCAGCCCTTGACCTCCAGCAGGTATTTCTGCCTGCCGCGCTCCATGCAGAAATCTATACGGGAGCTACCATAGCTGTACTCCGGCTTCACCACATCATAGCCTTTTCCAGCCAGCCACTCCCCCATTACCTTGTTGGGGGCCTGGCTATCGATATTGATAAGTCCCAGCCCCGCTTTCTCTACTGCTATGAGGTCATACCTGGTCTTGCGGTTGGGATTATCTGCCTCTGCCAGAATTACAGGCACATTTGGCAGCAGTAGTTCCTTACACCTACCCGTGTTTTTCACATGGACAGTCTCCATCTTTCCTGCGATATCTACCTTGGCCACGAAGCGATTGGGACGTACAAGGAATCTTGCCTCAACCACTTTTTTGTACTTCATGCCATTTCCTCCTAGCCTCTTCCTGGAGGCTAATAATTAACATCCGGCTTTTATTTCAGGACCTCTATTATTCGATATAGCTGCCTCTTCAGATTCTCTAATTCTTCCAATGTGAGGAAATCTCCTTTTTTTGCCAGCATGCATCCCAGCTCCCCAGGTATCTTCTCCGCTTCCTCTCGCAGTGCACGCCCCTCCTCTGTGATGGCTACTACCAGCAGACGCTCATCCTCCGGCTTGCGATAGCGTTTCAGATATCCGGCTGCCTCCAGTTTCTTCAATAACGGGGTCAATGTGCCGGAATCCAGGTGTATCCAGCAGTTCTGCGCTCTTAACTACCACACTAAATTCCCCAGGATGCAGAAAGCTGATGTAAATGGTGAAAACGAACTGACACTTTATACCTACCTCAAGTCACAGCAAAGCTTTAAGGGGTTCGGCAAAGGCTTGAAGGCAAAGGGCATGAGCTTGCTGCTTCGTGCTAGGGACTGGCATTACAAAGAAACTCCGGATATCAAGTGGAATTTCACCAAATTCCTGGTAGACCGTCAGGGCAATGCGGTAAATCGCTTCGAACCCACCGATTCCTTGAAGGACTTGGAGAAAGAAATACAAAATTATTTGACAGCGTAACTGATGGCACATTAGACATTATCCTCCCTGTCCCCTTTACTAACCAAAAAAGACCTTGAAAGCCATACTAAGGCGCTCAAGGTCTTTTCTCATTTCAACTTAGGAAATATCTGTCACATCACAGAAACCGCCACATCTCCCATGCGTTCACCATAGGTCACAAACAAATCCCGAAAGCTTTCTATATCCTGGCTCATGCCTACAGGACCCAGATGTATGATAGGTTTGCCGTAATTATTGCCGCCGGAATATACCAGCATCCCCTGCACCATCATAAAAGTCAGGAGTTCCTTGATAGCGTTCTCCCCACCTCCATGGATATACTGCTCAGTGGCGAAAGCGCCACCAAGCTTGTTAGCCAAATTCAGCTTCTGCCAGTTAGCCTCCAGCCAGGTTTTCATTTTAGCAGTGACGGAGGCCATGTAGGTAGGCGAGCCGAAGATGACAAGATTTGAATTGACAATGTACTCAAAGTCCGCTTCATCAATCGCGTCGATATGGAAACAGGCGGGCTGCATGCCTGCGTTATGTATCCCTTCTGCAATGAAAGAAGCGGCCTTTTCCGTGGTATGGATACGGGAGTCGTAGATAATGGCGGCCTTCATGCACCCTTTGCCTTCTACCTCAATGGTTGATCCTCCGGCAAGAAGAACAAGATCAGCTGGCCAAGCCTCGGACTTGCAACTCCTGTCAGCGGAGCAGTGACATAGGTTAAAACACTGTACTCCCATGGCCTTCAACTCTTTGAACGTACGGCTGATGCGTTCATCGTCTGCCCCCACCAGGTGAATGCCGCCCACAACTCGCACCACGTCCTTGCCCGTACGCTCCTTAACCTCAGCCACCATATTCAAAATGCCACGGTGGGCGCAACCAACCACCATAGCCCAACCCCGACCTTCTTGCAGCAGCAGGCAGATTTCATCGTCAAAGGTGTCAGGCTCCTTGTCTTGCCCCCGCACGAATTTCTCTGGGATAGTCTCAAAATCATAGCGGCGAGAAAAGCCTGTGAACAACATAGCAAAGTTATCCAGCCTTATTGAACCATCACATTCAAACTGCTCAACACCCCAACTATCCAAAGCTTCTTTAGTAAAGCCGCAACCCTTATATGCATACTCATCCCTTTCTTTGTCATAAGAAAATTTCTCCTGCCAGAACTTCTTGCCGGTATAAATGACTTTTTGCTTCACATGTTTTAGCAAGGAAGGAAATCCACCTGCATGATCATAGTGGGAGTGACTAAGTACCACAAACTGCACAGCAGATAAGTCCACCCCCATCTTTTCCGCATTGCGCCAGACAGCCCCAGTATGACCGCAGTCAAAGAGGAACCTGCTCTCCGGCGTCTCTACATAGAAAGAAAGTCCATGCTCAAACTCAAGCTCTCGATTGTCATCTACCCCCCAATCATTCATCAGGACTCTTAATGTATATACGGATCCATATGCCATAATGAAGCCTCCTGAATTCAAATCCCAAGTCTTAGATAAAGCTGTTCATCAATTACCCGCTGATGCTTCTTCAGCACCGGGCTATAGCCCAGCTTGTCAGCAAAAAACTTCATGTTGTATGCACTCACAAAGGCTACCTCTGCTGTGAAGGGAACCATTGGATCTCCATCGGCATGGCAGTAGTCGTGGTTGATGTCCCAATCCAGCCAGTTTTCTCCCCGCTGGTAGGAAATAACCTTCCTATCCCAATTGTAGCGGAACTTAAAGGTAAGGCTATCTCCCATGGTATATGGTCCGCCAATGTAAGTCTCGTGGCTCCGCCAATATTCATCAGAAAATGTCACACTTACAACATTGATAGCCAGCTGATACCTTGGTGGCGCATACTGCTCCACTTGCACTGATGACCTGTCTGCATAATACCCTACTCCCATGCCGCCATCCACCAGCACCAGGTTCCCGCTATCCAATGTGCTGGGATAATTGGCCAATGCTGTTGCCATCATGGCAAGCATCAGAACCAGTGCAAGCCATACAGTCCTTATGCACCTTCTCATGGTCATTCCTCCTCTCCGTTCCCAGTTACTTCTCCGCCGCCTTGAAGTTGTAAACCAGCCTTATCACATCTATGACCTCAACCGTGTCACCGATGACATCCAGAATGTCCGACAGGGACTTACAGGCCATAGGTGCTTCATCTAAAGTATCTTTGCCTACGGAAGTGGAATATACACCTTCCATAGACTGCCTGTAATCCTCCAGCTTCAGCTGTGCCTTGGCCTGCATCCGGGACATCATCCGACTGACTACATGGAGAGTGAATAGTTCCATTCAGATTTCCTTGGTATCGATGTAAGCGCAGCAGCAAGAGATTCTACCTCTTCGAAGGAAAATCCATGGACAGCAAGAAACGCTGGGGCCGTTCCAGGTATCTCCTGTCCGTAACTGTAAAAGTTGGCCAGGACAAGAATGGCGAAAATGGCATAGATGCCCGCATCGTCTGTGTCCGCAATCGTAACAACCGCAAGGACTGGATTGCCATAATCTGCACGGACATGAGCCTCAGCAAGAATGACATCATCCGCATCTACGGCCATCGCTGGGACATCGAAGTGTTTTTCAAAAGCTGCAAAAGCAGCCTGCTGCTTCGTAAGGTTTCGATACGCTTGCCCAACTGGTCAAAGAGCTATGGTCTGCCGCCTAAATGTTGTAAAGTGCTGCTCTCAATAAAAAAGGTCTCATTGCAAGACATGGTATTACAATGAGACCTTTTTTGTCAATCAAGTTTTACTGCTCAATGCCAGCATCGTCAGCGGTGTATTCCTCCAAAGAATTTTCCCGTACCTGGATGCAGATATAGCTGATACCCTCATCAGCAGCGGCAAAGAACTGACGGCGGCCTGCTGGCGAAATGCGCAGCCAGTCACCTGCCTTGAGCTCCACCGTCTCGCCATCAATCACAGCTTTGCCCTTGCCAGCCGTGACGAAGTAGATTTCTTCATTCTTCTTGTGATAGTGCACGAAGGGCACGCTTGCTCCTGCGGGCAGGTTATTGACACTAACCTCAGCACCCGTCAGCTGCAGTTTGTCATGCAGCTCCGTCCTTGCATCATTTGCCACACTTACTTTGTTGAAATTTGCCATCTTGCTCTCCTCCAAATCATTTACCCAAGTCATTGTAATCCTCTTGATTACAATGACAATGATATCACCACCATGTTGTAATGTCAATAGTTACAATAAATTTTCTGCTTTTGAAATATCAATCATACTATCATATTACGATTCATTGACCAATTTCCCGGTCATATACTCAGGAATCAAAGCCAGGCATTGCACTCTGGACAGGGCGTGTTTTAATTCTTTTTCCAGATACGCTTCATCATCGGTGAATTTTCGCACCAGGGAGCTGCAGATTTGTCGCGTCTTCTCCTCATCCGTCACCAGCTGCATCCTCCCAAAGACTACCACGCTCCTGATGTTGAGGGCCCAGTCACCAGGCTTTTGCCAGCCTTCATCGTGAACACAGTAGCTCACCTTGTCGCAAGCCCTGATGGCATCCATCCTGTGCCCTTCTTTGGCGCTGTGGAAATAAAGGACACCATCCTCCTCGCAGTACCAATGATTCATGGGAATGCCGTAGGGATAGCCATCGTCCCCCAGCATGGACAGCACGCCCCGCTTCTGCTCCCGCAAAACTTCCCTGCACTCTGCCTCCGGCAGCTGCTGCTTGAATCTCCGCATCTTCCTAAACATATTATCCTGCCTCCTACAAAAACAGCGCCATCTTCTTATCTGCCAAGACCTAACGATAAGAAAATGACGCTCCTCCCATTACCCGGTGGCAATAGGTGTCAACTCATATTATGCTTCATAGCATAGGGCAAAAAAACGACTTTGTCAATGTCAACTACTGTTTTTAGGCACAGCGACTTGCCCGGGGCAGAATGATGCGGCCCTGGGCTGCCGGGTCGTCCATGATGATTTCCTTAACCCCCGGCACCTTGATTATGCCGGATTTAGGATTTTTGATGCTGTCCACCACGGTCGTAACCTCTGCTTCGACCTCGGATTTTTCAAAGGCCAGATCCGTATCCACCATACGGCAGTTCTTGAGTTTCAGCCCCTTGCAATAGCAGAAAGGCTGTGTGCCGATGATAGTACAGTTCTCCAGAGTCAGATTCTCCGAATACCAGGCCAGATACTCGCCGCGAATCACGCTGTTGCGGACCGTCACATTTTTGGCATGCCAAAAGGCGTCTTTGGTGTTCAACTCACAATCGGCAAATTCTGCGTCCTCAATATACTGGAACGAATATTTCCCCTGCAACGTTACATGGTCAAAATTCAGCTGTTCGCTGCGCAGCATAAAGTATTCGCCCTGCACCGCCGTATCAGCCATTTTGATATTTTTGACTGACCAGCCAAACTCCGTTGAAATGATATCGCTGCCATCTATGCGCACATCAGCACATTCCCGCAGGGCTTTGATGCCATGCAGCTTCGTACCTGCAATGTGAATATCCCTTGAATACCACAAGGCCGCCCGGCAAAGTTCCGTAAGCTCGGAATTTCTTATCTGCACATATTCATCATGCCAGAAAGGATAGCGCAAATTGAAAAAGCAATCCTGCACTTCAATATCGCGGCCTTCCTTCAGCGCACTTTCCCCATCTGCAGGGCCATCGAAACGGCAGGCAAGGAGCCTCACCCCCGTTTGCCCATACAGAGCCCGTTCTTCGTCAAACACCTGTTCTCTATATAATTCCATCTTATTCCTACCTCCCTGCCAACAAATCATACAGCAGCCTGCTTCACTCTGCCTCGAGCTTCACCGTCACTCCATCACGGTTTAATAAAGCGGTCATTTCCTGCTGTGACAGCTCAATATGTCCCAGCCGCGTATAGGCCCAAGAATTAGAACCATAAAAAATAACCAGCTTGTTCCCAGCATAAAGGACAATATCACCGTATTGGGTGGTGGTCTGCTTATCTGCGCTGACAATGCTTTGCCCAATAGAGCCCACCTGTTCAAAACCGCCATAAGGTGACAGCTCGATAGTCAAAGGCAGCAGCTTCTGCAACGCCGCAGTAGAGGCATTTTGCTCCCAGGTGACGGGGACGGCAGTATTATCAATGGTCAGCTTCATCGCTTGTTCCTTCTTTGCTCCTGACACGGGTTCACTTTCTTGCCGGGCAGCACTCTGTACCTGCGCCCTGCTGCCGGTATCTGCCCCAGCCTCCTGTGCACCTGTGCAGCCTGACAGCATCAGCAGCATAGACAGGATGACCCCGCTCACTATCTTCCTGTTTGGCATGCGCTATCCCTCCCATGCTTACTCTAGCACTTGAAGTGTACTCCAAGTCAATAGCCATTCATAAAACACCGCCCTGCAAAATCTTATACATTCGCAGGGCGGCATTTCAGGTCTTACTTCAGATTTTTGTCAAAGAAGGCAGCCAGTTTGTCAAAGGGAATCAGAGCTTTATTGTCATAAAGGTCAATATGGGATGCTCCGGGTACGATTACCAGTTCCTTATTGTCTCCCTGCAGCTTTTTGAAGGCATCTTCGCCAAAGTAGCGGGAATGGGCCTTTTCGCCGTGAAGCACCAGCACAGCACCCTTGATTTCATCAGCATAGGAGAGAATCGGCATATTCATGAAGGAAAGAGCCGAAGTCTGATTCCAGCCGCCGTTGGAGTTCAGGGAACGGGGATGGTAGCCGCGCTCCGTCTTGTAGTAGGTATAGTAATCCTTCACAAACCAGGGAGCATCTTCCGGCAGGACATCGGGCACACCGCCGGCATTTTTATAGAAGCCGTTTTTGTAATCTTCAGTGCGCTGGGCATTCAGGGCTTCCCGATTGGCGTAGCGTTCCCTTTTCAAGGTTGCTTCGTCCTTATCCTTGTCAAAATAGCCATTGGCAATTACCCGGCTCATATCGTACATGGTGGAAGCCACAGTAGCCTTGATGCGGGTATCGCTGGCCGCTGCATTGAGGGCCATGCCCCCCCAGCCGCAGATGCCGATAATGCCGATACGGTCTTTATCCACATTCTCCTGGGTGGACAGGAAATCCACTGCTGCGGAAAAATCTTCGGTGTTGATGTCCGGCGAAGCCACATAACGGGGCTGGCCGCCGCTTTCCCCGGTGAAAGACGGGTCAAAGGCAATGGTCAAAAAACCGCGCTCGGCCATTTCCTGGGCATAGAGGCCGGAGGACTGCTCCTTGACAGCACCAAAGGGGCCGCTGACGGCCAGGGCAGGGAGCTTGCCTTTGACATTCCGGGGCACATACATATCAGCTGCCAGCGTAATGCCGTAACGGTTCACAAAAGTCACCTTGCGGTGGTCAACTTTGTCGCTCTTGGGAAAGACCTTGTCCCACTCCTGGGTAAGCTGCAATTTTTCTGCCTTGATCATCCTGTCGCTTTTGACTTCTGCACTCTTCATACCTGCCGCTCCTTTATCTGCTGCCTGCACGCCATTTCCCATCAGGCCAAAGGACATCACACCTGCCATCAGGGCTGCCAGAACCATCTTCTTGCTTTTGATAATTTTCTTCAACATTTATATGCTCCTTTGCTTCACTTGCACCTTTTATCATTTAGCTTGATTACATTATAGCGATAAGGTTCTGTAATTACCAATACTTATAAGAAATATCTCGATATGCCTATCAGGCATATCAAAGTCAAGACCGAAGCTATTTCAGTGAAACAATGTTCCTAAGTCCTTTTCCCCTCTTGCCTGCCACCTTCACTGTGCTTACAATGGGAGGTGGCAAGTTTGACTGAAAGGGAGAACATTACTATGGAAA
Organism: Pseudoselenomonas ruminantium; assembly: GCA_015058655.1. Lineage (GTDB taxonomy): Bacteria > Bacillota > Negativicutes > Selenomonadales > Selenomonadaceae > Selenomonas_B > Selenomonas_B ruminantium_C. The sequence goes on along the minus strand of SVBX01000032.1, from coordinate 5,483 downwards.
TGACTGGTAAACTCTGCATGGAGGAAAAAGCCTCCTCACGCCTGAGCAGGCGGGTGCCTGCTATCCTGGCTGCCCATGTAGTCATGGGCTTTGCCGTGGTGCTCATGCGACTGAGCCTTTTCGGCAATGACCCCTTCTCTTGCATGAACCTTGGCTATGCAGGAGTGTCCGGCCTCAGCTATGGCACCTGCGTGATTATCTTCAACCTGGCGCTGATTATCCCGGTGGCTCTGCTGGACAGGAGCTACCTGCGCTTTGGCACCCTTATCAACATGTTCATGCTGGGTATCATCGCTGACTTCTGGTATGCTCTGCTGGGGCCGCTGGCCATCTTTGCAGAGCCCTCCCTGCCCCTGCGGGGACTGCTGCTGGCAAGCGGCGTGGTGCTGACCTGCCTTTCCTGCTCCCTCTACATGAGCTCCAGGCTGGGCATGGGCCCCTATGATGCCATCGGCTGGATACTCTCCGAGCGCAGCGGCGGCAAAGTACCCTTCCGGGTAGTACGCATCCTCATTGATGCCTGTGCCGTCACCATCGGCTTTGCCTGCGGCAGCATCGTGGGCCTGGGCACTTTGGTCCTGGCCTGCGGCACCGGCCCCCTCATTGAGTTTTTCAACCAGAAAATAAGCCTGCCCCTGCTGTATGGGGAAAGGCATTAAGATGTGAACCACCACGCAGTAAAGAGCACAAGATAAAGGCAATTTTAAGCTGCCAATATCTTGTGCTCATTTTAATTTCATCACTTTATTGGCAGGGGAATCAAGACTTTTGACCTAATTAAATTTAAACCAGCAAGTTCTTGCCCAATTCATAAGCTGCTGCACACTGCTTAGGGAACATTTCCTCACGATAGGCAGCTTTAGCCTGTGGGTCGAAGATCGAGGACTCATATTTGTCATAGTCGGTAAACTGTGTCGTATTGTACGCATAAAGGGTCTTGGTTTCCGCCTGCAGGATTTTGCTGGCAAAACCTTCATGGACGGCAAATTTTTCCCGCATACCAAACTGTTTGACATGCTCCTCCGTCATGTTCATAGTGTAGATAAAGGCATTGGGCAGGGACTTGGGAAATATAGTCGGAATTTCATTGCTGTAAATGTAGTTGGAAAAGAGCAGCCGTTCAATAAAGGCGCTCATGCCGGAAGAAAGGTTCATAAAATAAACAGGCGCTCCCATAATCAAGGCATCGGCCTCCTTGATGCGCTCGATAACCGGCGTCAAATCGTCCTTCATCGCGCAGGTGCCATGCTCCTTGTCCTTGCGCTTGCAGTAAAAGCAGCTGATACAGCCTTTGAAATTCAGGCTGTACAAGTTAACCAGTTCGGTTTCCGCACCAGCTTCCCGCGCTCCCTTCAAGGCCTGCTGCAAGAGCTCTGCCGTATTGCCGTTGCGCCGTGGGCTGCCATTGATGGCAATTACTTTCTTCATCGTCAAATCCTCCCATCAACCAATACACAAATACTTAAGGCAATCTTCGACACCAGCCGAAGATTACCTGCTCTGCCAAAAATAGCCTGACAAAGCCATACGCCCTGTCAGGCTATTTTTTTAGCGTTTGATTTCCTGATACTCTGCCACCCGGCCTACGCTGAAGTGGAGAATCCATTCCGGGCGTTCCGTAATCGGCGTCCAAAAGCCATAGGCCTTGCCTTGCGGGCCTTCATAAGCCACATGTACGGACTTGTTTTCATCAATCGCCTTGTTGCACAGGCAGCCTTTATGGTCTTCGGGCTTGCCGATGGAGGAACACTTTATCCCCGCAGTCAAGCCCAGCTCTGCTGCTTTCTTATTCACGGCGATAATCTCCCGGCTCCGTTGGGTTATGGTCACCGGTTCGGGAAAATTATCCCACATGATATGAAACGCCTGGATTACTTCCTGGTCTGTCATTTCGAAAAGCCTCCCAATAATTACACACACTTATGCCTTGTTGAACTTATCCTTGCCCTGCTTGCAAACGGGGCATTTCCAGTCCGCAGGCAAATCCTCGAAGGCTGTACCTGCGGGGATGCCATGCTCCGGGTCACCCACAGCCGGGTCATAGACTGTGCCACAAATGGAGCAGACATACTTGCCTGTGCTCTTTTGCTCACCGTAATCCATTTTCGGCGGAATCGGCGTGGGCATATTCTTGAGGTCAACTACCTTCTTGCCGGCCAAATTTTCATAGCCCAGGGGCGTATGGGTGGACAGGTAAACCGTCCGATGGTTTTCAATGAAGGTGCGCACCTTGTTCAAGGTGTCACGGGCTGCCACCTTATCCTCAGTAGCCACAGAGAGCTTGTTTTGATAAAGGGCTTCATCCGTATAGGTCACATCGCCGTGAATGATGTAGTGCAGCCCCTCGTTTTCCACAATAATGATGCTGTTGCCTGTGGTATGGCCAGGGGCAAAGACGTAATAGATGCCCTCAGCAATCTTCTGGCATTTGTCAAAGTTCTCATAGGCGCCATCGGTGAAATCAACCCGGACGACATTATCGCCCTTCAAATCCATGGCATCCGCTTCAATCCTGGAAATGTAAATCTTCGCCTGGGGGAAGCTTCTGAGTTCACCTGTATGGTCGGGATGCTTATGGGTGACGAGAATCTTCGTCACCTGTTCCTTCTTGTAACCCAGTTTTTCCAAAGCGGTCACATAGTCGTCAATTCTTGAGCCCAGATAGATAGGGGCATTCACATCAGCGGCCATGTCCGGCTGCTCCAGGGGCATGCCCGTATCCACCAGGATCACTTCGTCCCCGGTGTCGATGAGAAAATTCTGCAGGGTGCTGCGGTATTTCACATTCTTGTCGAATTTGTCCTCGCCATCTTCCAGTCCCATGGCAAAAGGCTGGGTCATAAAACCATTCTCATAAAGTTTGACGGCTTTGATTTCCATGCGTCTTGCGCTCCCCTCTGCAAACATTGAAAACTACCCGGCCAGCAGACAGGCTGTGCCTATGCCAGCTGTCTTGATAAACTCACGGCGATTCATAACCTGCCTCAGTCCTTCAATTTGAACACTTTTTTCGGCTGGCCGCAAAGCGGGCAGGCAAAGTCATCCGGTTCGGCATCCAAATCACCGACATGCTCATAGCCGCAGACAGAGCAGACATAGATTTTCTTGCCGGCTGCTTCCAGCAGGCCAGGGCAATGCTTCTCCAAAATCTTGGCCAGCACCACGCCATGATGGCCTTCCTGCTTGGCAAAGACTTCCATTTCGTCGGCAGCTTCGGCAAGGCCTGCTTCACGGAATTTATCCGCCATGGCCTTGACCTTCTTTTCACCGCTGGTTTCTGCACTCATCAGACCGCGCACAAGCTGCCAGAAATCCTTGGGCAGCATGCCGTTTACCGTGGCATAGAAACCGGCATGGACAGCCTCCTGATTCGCCGCCTCGATAAACTGCTCGGCCACATCATCAAGCCCCTGCTCCTTAGCCAGGCGTGCCAGCGTATAATACATCATCGTGCCTTTGGCTTCGCCCAGGGCCATCATTTCTGCCATTTTTTCCAGCGGGGTTCCCTTCGTAATACCATGCAAGCTCATAAGTTATCTCTCCTCTTCCTTATCTGAACCTAACCAACTGCCTAGAGTATAAAATATCATTATGACCTCAATGTGACCTTTTTACTCTTCGGAAAAATCCGTATCCATAACGGCCTGTAATTCATAGTCCGGGAATTCCCTCTGAATATGCGCCAGCGTTTCTGTGAAAACCAGCTGGCGATTTTCTGCCGCCAGGCTGATGACCAGGTCGAAACGGATATTCTTCGTTTCCTTCGTCAGGTAGAAACCATGAATCTGCCGCACATGCTTATGGGAAAAAGCGATTTCCCGCAGCTTCTTTTCTACCCTGCTGATTTCCTCGTCCTGGGTATTGTAGGAGTAAACGCCTATGGCGGTCAGCATCACATTGTGTTTCTGCGCCACCTCCACCATGATCTCCCGCAGCATCTTATCCACCTGATTGGCGCTGTAGGTGTCCGGCACCTCGATATGCACAGAGCCCTGCCAGCTATCCGGGCCGTAATTATGCAGCACCAGGTCATAGGCTCCCCGCACCCCCGAAAACCCCACAATGGTTTTCTTGATGTCTTTAGCCAGTTCCAGATCATTGCGCTCACCGAGGATCTTGGAAAGGGTCTCCCGCAGCATATCAATGCCAGCCTTGATGATGACCACGGCAATAATCGCTCCCAGCCATGCCTCCAGGGAAATCTGGCAGGTCAGGAAAATCCCGGCTGCCACCAGCGTAGATGCAGAGATAACAGAGTCCAGCCTGGCATCTTCGCCCGAGTTTATCAAGGCATCTGAATTTACATGCTCTCCCACATTCTTCACATAGCGTCCCAGCAAGATTTTCACCACCACGGCTACAGCCACGATGATCAGAGAAACCATGTTGTAAGCCGGTGTTTCCGGCTGCAGAATCTGCTTGGCCGATTCGATTAGGGAGGTCACACCTGCGTAAAACACAAGGACTGAAATGATAATGGCACTCATGTACTCAATGCGCCCGTAGCCAAAGGGGTGTTCCTTGTCCGGCGCCTTGGCAGCCAGCTTTGCTCCTACGATGGTAATCAGGGAGCTTGCCGCATCGGATATGTTATTGACCGCATCCAGCGTAATGGCAATAGAATTGCTCATGAGGCCAATCGCCGCCTTGAACGCTGCCAGAAACACGTTGGCAACGATGCCAATAATGCTCGTCTTGACAATAATCTTTTCCCGTGAGCTTTGGACCACTGCATTGCTCATCGCAACCACCAGCCTTTTCGGTGACTATTCGCCGTACAAAGCAAAAATTCCTTCCCATACAGGCATAGAGAGTTCCCAGCCCGCAACCCAGATTGGCCGCCGTCAGGAACAGGCCATTGGCAAAATCCGGAGAATCGCGTAGAACATTGGCTGGCCTACTTCTCCAATAAACTCGATGAAAAAGAAATGGAGGAACTCCTAAGTCCCAGCCCACCATCCCTGGTGGGCTTTTTCATCTTGCTTGAAATCCCTGCCTATTACGCTGCTGGACAAGTCGCTCATGTAGAGCCCATATATCAAGATTACGGTTTTGGCTTGTTCCTCGTTGATGACAAGATTTTCGTCTGCCCTTTCAATCTCCTGTAGGCGCACGAACTTTGCTCTCAGAGAAATTCTTTCTCATGTTTCATTTGATATTTTAGGAGATGTTTCGGATTTCATCCTTAGCTAGGGAGCCAAGAATTGTTATCATCAATTCCCCTTTACCGCTAATTTTGATACAATCTAACGATGCACCCCCTATACTCGATTAACGATGAACCCCCTTGCACCCCCCTGCCTATCGTTAAGCGAGTATTCCTCGGAAGCCGCACAGGACAAGGCTTTGAGAAAAAGAGAAGGGGGTGCATTTGCACCCCCTCGATTGGGATTTTGCACCCCCTATATTGTACAGCTAAATAAAAACAATCTATTTTCCTTTAAGCCATTGGGCAATTGCCTCGTAATTGAAATACAGCTTAT
>SVBX01000031.1 GCA_015058655.1 Pseudoselenomonas ruminantium | reverse complement strand
ATCCATTGTACAGGTAAATCCACGTTGCTTGCAAATGGGGGTCACTACATATTATCTAGTCCCTGTGGGAAAAGGCCAAGAGGAGGTTTTGCCTACGGCAAAACTGGAACAATGGCCTTATAAACAAAAATGAACAAAGGAGGAACCATCTATGCACATCAAAGAAAACCTTCAGAAAGCCCCGCTGGGCTGGCCTTTGGCTATTGCTTCCGTGGGCACCGTGGCCAGCGTCTTCGCAGGCAAGAAACTGCACCTGGCCTTCGGCACTGCCTGGGGGGTGCTGTCCCTGTGGCATGCCTGGCAGCACTGTGGCAAGATGAAAAAAGATGTGGCAAAGGCCCAGGAATTTCTCCGCACAGGCCTCGCCCCTGAAGGCAAAAGACCAGATGCCTATACCCTGGCTCTGGCCAGATATGCCAACCACCAGCACTCTAACCGGTAAATATAGCTTGCAAAAAAATTACGGGGAAAACGACTCGCCTTGTCGTTTTCCCCGTATTTTTTTATTCTTAATCTTTGCCTTTATAGTGCGGCTTTACATCTACTTTTGCAACCACCACAGCCATGACCACAGCCAGGCAGGCAAAGCCTGTGCCAAGACCAGCCCAGCCGTTGCCGGTGAAGCCGTCCACTGCATAGCCAATCAGGCTGCAGGCTCCCACGGTAAGCACATAGGGAAGCTGGGTGCTTACATGGTCAATGTGATGGCACTGGGCACCTGCCGAGGCCAGAATGGTGGTATCGGAAATGGGGGAAGCATGGTCGCCGCCCACAGCACCGGAAAGGATAGCTGCTACGCAAATCACCAGCATGGAAGTATTCTCCACTCCCAGGATAGCAATGGCAATGGGAATCAAGATGCCGAAGGTACCCCAGCTGGTGCCGGTAGCAAAGGCCAGGCCGATGGCCACCAGGAAGAAGATGGGAGGCAGGAACATGATGATGGAGGCATGGGCGCTGACCACGCCGCCTACGAAGCCACCCAAATCGAGATACTTGTCACTGCACACGCCGGAAAGGGTCCAGGCCAGGCACAGGATGAAGATAGCCGGAGTCATGGCCTTGAAGCCGCGGCTGAAGCAGTCGCAGAAAGCATTGAAAGTGACAATGCCCCGCGGCAGATAGAGCAGCCCCGTAAAGGCAAACGCCACAAAGGAACCCAGCACCAGTGACTTGGAAGAATCGCAGTCCGCAAAGGCATCAGCCACGCTCTTGCCTTCGCCGGCAAAGAGGCCGCCGGTGTAAAGCATGCCGAAGACGCAGGCGCCGATCAGCACCATCAAGGGCAGGAAGAGGTCTATGAGCTGGCCCTTGCCCTCACGGCTGAGAGCTGCATGCTCCGTATCCTGATACTCCTCAGGCACCTCGAAATGCTCATTGCTGCGCTCCACGCTGCTGCCCATGGCGCCAAAATCCCTGCCCGTCCAAATGATGAAGGCCATGAAAGCCAGGGTCAGAAGGGCATAGAGATTGAAGGGAATAGTCTGCAGGAACAAGGAGAAGCCGTCAATCTCGCTGCCCTCCGGCAGGGAGGAACCCACGGCTGCCGCCCAGCTGGACACGGGAGCGATGATGCAGATAGGCGCTGCCGTAGCATCAATGATGTACGCCAGCTTAGTACGGGCCACTTTGAACTTATCCGTCACAGGCCGCATGACCGTACCAACCGTAAGGCAGTTGAAATAATCGTCAATGAAAATGACCAGTCCTAAAAGCGCCGTCACCACCAGAGACTGGCGAGGCCCTTCGATTTTCCTGGCCGCCCACTCGCCGTAAGCACGGGTGGCGCCGGAACGGGTGATGGCCGCCACCAGAATGCCCAGGATAACCAGGAACACCAGGATATTGACATTGCCACCCACCTTATCTCCCAAAATCTGGAACATGGTGAGGATGGATTCCAGGATGCTGCCCCCGGTGAAAAGCATGGCCCCCGCAAAGATACCAATCAGCAGGGACATATAAACTTCTTTAGTCCATAACGCCAAAATGATGGTAATCAAAGGCGGCAGGACGGCCCAAGCTGTATGTGCCATGAATACGCCTACTTTCTATAGCTTATTTTTGTTTATGCTGTAATATTGTATAACATTTTTTGCATAGTATCAATACCAGCACTACAGTATTTGCAATGTATACAAATTTACATCAACTCAACTCTGAAAAAGCATCTGCCAGCTTGCCGAAATCTTCCAAAGAAAGGGTCTCTCCCCGGCGGATGGGGTCGATGCCTGCCTTTTCCATGGCATCCCGCACCTGCTCCTTGGGGAAGCCGCCCCCCTTGAGGGCGTTGGCCAGGGTCTTGCGGCGCTGGCCGAAGGAGGCCTTCACCACCCGGAAGAACATCTTCTCATCCTGCACCTGCACGGCAGGATTCTCCCGCACCTTGCAGGCAATGACCACGCTCATGACCTCCGGGGCGGGTATGAAGGAACGGGGCGGCACATTCAGCACGATTTCCGGCTCCGTGTAATACTGCACCGCCACGGAGAGCGCTCCGTAGGCCTTAGTGCCGGGCCTGGCTATCATGCGCTCCGCCACTTCCTTCTGCACCATGGTCACCAGCCGCTCGATGGGCAGGCGGCGCTCCAGCAGGGTCATGATGATGGGGGTGGTGATGTAGTAAGGCAGGTTCGCCGCCACCTTGAAGGTGCCTTCCCCCATGATGGAAGGAATATCCACCTTGAGGATATCACCGGGCACAATGGTCACATTGGGATAGGCCTTGAGAGTTTCCGCCAGCACCGCCGGCAGTTTCTTGTCCAGTTCCACCGCTGTGACATCAGCTCCCGCTTCCGCCAATCCCTGGGTCAGGGTGCCGATGCCGGGGCCGATTTCCAATACCCGTTCCCCAGGCTGGATATCCGCCGCATCTACGATGCCCTGTACGATGCCCGCGTCAATGAGGAAGTTCTGCCCCAGCTTCTTGCTCATGTGAAGGCCGAAAGCCTTCAGGATATGAGTAGTCACCTCACGGCTGGCAATCTTGGGCTGTACGATTTTTTCTTCTCTATCCATTCTTGCTCCTTAATTCTCTTTATCCAGTTCTGCCACCGCAACCTCGAATTCCTCGCGGGTCACACCATAATGGTTCAGCCGCTTCAAAAAGGTCTTGGCATTGGCAAAGCCCAGGCCCAGCTTCTCACCGATTTTGGCGCGGCGGGCAGAGGCCTCGTCCCCCCCGGAAAGCCCTGCCATGATGAGGTCGCTGCCGCTGAACTCATGGGACGGCTCAAAGCTCAGGGTATGCACCCTCTCCAGAGCCTTGCGAATAGCCTCGGGGCCGGCCTGCTCAATGCCGATATCGTCATTGGCGGTAGCCTCCTCCACGGGCACGAAGGCATGCTTGGCTTCCGGGAAACGCTTGGTGAGGAATTTTCTGATGCGCTCCCCCGCAGAATCAGGGTCCGTGAGAATGATGATGCCCCGCTTCTTGTAAGCCTGCTCGATATTCTTGAGGGCAGCAGGCTTCAGGTTGAAGCCCTCGGTGATGATGCAGTCAGCCTCCACCGCCTTGTTGATGGCGACCACATCCATCTTGCCCTCTACGACCAATACTTCCTTTATCAATGTCTTGCTCCTTGTCAGGTAAATCGTCCTCAGCGCCCAAGGCCGGACGCAGTTTCTTTTGGGTATTTTTCCTTGCACCGAAGAAAAGCAACGCTACCGCAGCGCAGCTTCCACAATCTCATAAACCTTAGAATGTATCTCCTCAACCGGCAACGGCTCACCGCCAGAACTGCACTTGACCCTAGCCCAGCCGTACTTTTCTGCCAGTTCCAGATAAGCCCCATGGCAACGGTGCAGGTAGTCCTTGTCTTTTTCGTGGATATCCGACTGGCCGGTTGCCTTGGCTCTCTCGGCTATCAGCCTGTCTGCCGCCTCCGGCTCCATATCGAGGAAGACCACCAAATCCGGCACAGGCAGCCCCAGCTTGTTGAATTCATAGTCCCAAAGCCAGGCCAGGAAACCCTCCCGCTCGTTCCGGTCTATCAGTTTCACTGCCTGATGAACCATATTGGAGGTGGTATAGCGGTCTGCCAGGATAATATCCCCGGCCTCATAATATTTCTGCCACTTCATGCGGTAAGAGGCATAGCGGTCTGCCGCAAAGAAAGTAGAGGCAGCGTAGGCATTGACATCATCTGCATGAGCGCCAAAATCCCCACGCAGGTACATGCGCACCAACATGGAACCGTCTGCTTCATAATCGGGGAACTCTACCCTGTGAACCCTGGCCCCTTCAGCCAGCAGCCTGTCATACAGCATTCGGGTCTGGGTAGCCTTGCCGGAGCCGTCCCCTGCCTCTATGATAATCAATTTCCCTTTCATTTGACCACCTTCAGTGTACCGAGGGCCGTATCCTCCGGCCCTACTATTTTTCTTCCCAGGGCCTGCTGGGCTTTGAGATACTCCAAAAGCTCCCGGCTTATCCTCTCACCCGGCACCAGCAAAGGCACTCCCGGCGGATAGAACATGACCTGCTCCGCGCTGATCCTGCCAGCAGCCTCGGCAAAAGCCACCTGCTCCTTAGCCGCAAAGAAAGCCTCCCGGGGAGTCAGCTCTGTCTCCTGCCACCGGTCTGCCTGGGGCGGCAGGCCCTCACGCAGGGGCTTGTGCCCCAACTTTTCAGCATAGCCGCACAGGGCTTGCAGAGCCTCAAGCAGCCTTGCCCCCTGCACCTCCCCATCTGCATAGGAAATGATAAAGAGCAGGTTCCAGGCATCAGACAGCTCGCACTGCACTTTCTGCTCATAGCGCAGGTAGTGCTCAGCCTCAAGGCCCGAAATGCCTAAATCCTTCACATGCACCGTGATTTTCGTCAAATCCAGTCCACAGGCTCCCGGCGAAGCGAAATCCTCTGGCCCGGGCGACCAAAGGCCTGCCAAGCCGTTGATGGACTGCCTCAGCTTCTGCGACAAGGCCACCGCCCTGCCCACCAGTTCCCTGCCCTGCTCTGCCATCTGCAGGCGGGCGATATCCAGAGAAGCCAGCAACAGCTGATTGGGGCTGGTGGACTGCAAGAGGCTCATGCTTTCCCTGAGCCTTTCCCTGTCCAGTTTAGTTTCTCTATTCACCAGCAGCATGGAGGTCTGGGTCATGGAACCCAGTATCTTATGGGTGCTGAGGGCCGCTGCGTCTGCCCCGGCGGCAATAGCCTCCCGGGGCAGTTCCTCAGAAAAAGGAAGATGAGGCCCGTGGGCCTCATCCACCAGCAACAGCATATCACGGCTATGCAAGAAATCCGCAATGGCCCCCAAATCCACTGTAGTGCCGTAGTAGATAGGATAGACCAGCACCGCCGCTTTGGCTTCGGGGTGAGCTGCCACAGCCGCCTGCAGATTCTCAAGGCCAATGCCTGTAGGAATCCCCAGCCTTGCGTCAATTTCAGGCTGCAGATACACAGGCCGCGCCCCGGAGAGTATCAGCCCCCCGATAAGGGAGCGATGGGCATTCCTGGGCACCAGCACCGTGTCTCCTGCCGACAAGGTGCCAAGGAGCATGGCCTGCACCGCCCCGGTGGTGCCGTTGATGCAGAAGTAAGCCTGCCCGGCGCCATAGAGCTCTGCCGCCAGCTTTTGAGCCTCTGCGATGCACATGGTGGGCTCATGGAGGTCATCCAGTTCCTCCATAAGGGATACTTCCTCACGAAGCCCCTGCTCCGTGACCAATTCCCTCAACAGAGGATGAGCTCCCAGCCCCTGCTTGTGTCCCGGGGTATGAAAGGCCAGTGCCCCATCCTCCCGGTATTTTCGCATGGCCTCCGCAATGGGGGCATAGAGTTTTTCCTTACTCATCACTTCTTGTTTTCCTTCTGTCCCAGAGCCTTTCTATCCAGCCGCACATGCACCCTGGTGCCCTCACCGGGGGCGGATAGGACTTTTATCTGGGCGCCGATGATGCGGGCTCTTTCTTCCATGCCAATCATGCCGAAATGCCCCAGGGCATCTTCCTTCTTCGCTTCGGCATCTTTTTCCTCGCTTGGGCTCTCACCTGCTGCCCCGTTGCCTGCCGCTTCAATCTCAGCCCGACGGGCCTCAGGGTCAAAACCCGCCCCCTTATCCTCCACCAGCACAGAGAGGGCCATGCCCGTAAAGAGCAGGCGAAGCTTGGCCTCCTGCACGCCGGCATGATGGGCCACATTGTTGAGAGCCTCCTGCACAATGCGGAAGATAGCAATCTCAGCATGCTTGGGCAGTGCATAGACCTCACCCTCTACGGAAAAATCCGTGGCTACGATGCCACGAGAGGCCATGCGCGCCACCAGCTGCTGCAAGGCGGGCACCAGCCCCAGGTCATCCAGAGCCATAGGCCGCATATCAAAGATAATCTGCCGCACGCTGCCCAGGCACTCCTTGATCTGGGAGCGCAGTTCCCGCAAGGTGCGCTTCGCTTCCTCCATATCCTTGTCCATCAGCTTTTCCACAATGGAAGTCTGTATGAGCATATTGGCCATATCCTGGGCCGGACCGTCATGGATTTCACGGGACATGCGATAGCGTTCTTCTTCCTGGGCCTTGATGACCCTGGCCCCTACGAACTGCTCCTTCTGCACTGCCTCGATTTTCCACATGACCCCGCTGACCTGGGAAGACAGATAGGAAAAGACTGAGCCAACGGCCAGCGCCAGATGCTCTGCCTGATCCAGCATGACGCCCAGCTTCCTCAGCCGCAACTCCAGCTTGTCACGCCGCTCCCGCAGGTCAGCTTCTTTTTCCCGTTCCACCCCCAGAGCCACCTGCACATCTTTTACTTTTTCGTAGGTGGCGCGTATGCGCTCCTCGGAGTACTGGTTGAAATTTCCGCTGACCTGTACCAAATTCTGCTTTTCCCGCTGCTCTTCCCGGGCCAGCTCGTCCACTCGGTCGATGGTCTCGCGGGCCTTCTGCTTCAGCTCTGCCAGCTGCTGCTTGCTTCGCTCCACCTCATCCCTGGCAGTCTCGTAGATATCAAAGATTTGGTTTTTATTGGTTTCAATAGTGTCTATAGTGTTGCTCAGGATATTCTTCAGGGCGTCCGTGCTAAGATTCCCCGCATCATCCAGGAATTCCTTGCTCTGTCCCATAAGTTGCTCCTTACTTTTCCGCACCGTTATCCTGCCGATGCTTCTTTATGAACATCTTCAGCACCACGAAGGCCAGGACAGCCCCTGCCAGCATATAAGCATCGCCAATGTGGAACACCGCGTCCCAGCCTCTGTCCTCCACCTTCACCATAATGGCGCCGATGACCAGGACAACTACCAATATATTAGATATGACCTTGCTGTTTTTCTTCAGGAATTCTATTTCAATCTCCTCCTCTTGCTTTCTATCCTGTTAGTTTATCCCATGCAGGGCTTTTCTGCAAGGGAAAAGCTAGTCCCCGGCAAATTATCTGCAAGGACCTTCTCCCAGCAAACACCCTCAGTGACTTGCTTTTATGACCAAATACCCTTAAAATAATAAGGAGAGCTTATATATTATTCATACATATATCGAAAGGTGATTCAAAATGAGCATTTTCTCACGCTTCCTGCCGAAGCGCAAGCCCCCCGAGATAAAGAACAACATCCCGAAGGAAAAGGCCAATATCCGCAAGACCTTCGGCATTTATTGCCACAAGCATCACAACACAGAAGGCGACAAGCTCTGCCCCAAGTGCACAGCCCTTCTCGCCACGGTCATGACCAAGATGAACCGCTGTCCCTATGGCATCACCAAGCCCATCTGCGACCGCTGCGACAGGCCCTGCTTTGGCACCAAGCAGACCCATGACTTCCTGCAGATCATGAACTCCACCGGCACCAGCATGTTCCTGCGCCATCCCATCATGGCCTTCAAGCACAAGCTGGCCAGCATGGGCGTGGACTACGCCAAGTACCAGCAGCAGAAGAAAGTGGACGACAAAGCCAAGGCCAAAGAGAAGGCCAAGGATAAGAAGGAAAAGAAATAATTGCCAGCCCAACTGCCGGAGAGGTGTGCCTTCTCTGGCAGTTTTTCTTTGCACCGAAAGATATTTTGTATCATTTGTTACAGAATAATATTCACTAATATGATAGCATGAAATCGAATAGACAGGAGGTTGTTGCTCATGGGCAAGTGGGGAGTATTTTATTCCTCGGTGACGGGGAACACGAAGATGATAGCGGAAAAAATCGCAGAGGCTGCTGGTACTGCCGATGTACTGCCAGTGGAGGAAATGCCGGAGGACCTGTCCGGCTACGAGGTGGTGGCCCTGGGCTACTGGCTGCGCCTGGGCGGAGCTGACCCTAAGATGATGCAGTACCTGCCCCGGGTCAAGGACAGCACAGTGGTACTCTTCGAGACTCACGGCACTGACCCGGGCAGCGAGCACGCCATCACCGCCTACGCGCGGGCAGCGTACCTTTTAGGCGAAGGCTGCGAAATCCTGGGCACCTTCGGCTGCCAGGGCAAGATCAATCCCGCCCTCATCGAGAAGCGCAAGAACGCCTCCCCCGATGACCCCCACGGCGGCGCCAAAGCCATGGAACGCTGGCAGCGGGCGGCCAGCCACCCCAACGAGGAGGACTTAGCCGCCACCGCAGATTTTGTGGCCAAAATGAAGCACAAGCTTACCCTCAAGCAGAAATACCGAAAAAAAAATATTTAAAAAAACGGAGGTGAACTGACATCACCTCCGCTTTTGCGCTTTCATCCCTGCCTGACCAGCATTTTATTTACTTTCACCCCTAAGAAGGCCGCCCCAAGGGATTTCATCACATCCCCCGGAATAAAAGGCAGCACTGCCATCATAAGGCCTGCCTTGAGATCGAGATCCATCATCAGCATCATAGAAGCCAGGCCCCCCAGATAGGTAAGGGGAATCCCTATGATAATGTCCATCATGGCATAGCGTTTGAAACTGATTACCTTGCCCTTCAAGGCACTCACCAAGAAGTAAACAATGGGCCAGGCAAGATAAAATCCTCCCGTAGGCCCAATCAGCTTGCCGAAGCCTGAAGTGCCGCCGGCAAATACAGGCAGGCCTATGCAGCCCAAAAGAAGATATATGCAAATCGCCAGAGCCGTCTCCTTAGGAGGCAGCACAAAGGCGGTTACTCCGAAGGCCAGGGTAACTGCCGTCACCATGCCGGGAGTAAAGGGCAGCGGAAAAGAAATATAGGCCGATACACAGCAAAAGGCCACGCACATGGCCACCATGGTTGTCTTCTTCGTTGCATTATCCATTGGAATCCCCCTATTTGCGCAGGCATGAAATAATAAACTCCGTGCGAAACGGCGTTTCGCACTGCGCCCTTACACGAAATCTAAGCTTCTGCTGCGCCTCTGGCTTGCACTCGCTAAGATTTCATAGTAAAACGCCTTGAATCAGCTACTCCTAGTATAAGCAACTGCGCCCAAAGCGTCAACCTTTTATATCGAGTAGGTTTACTTTTTTTATTTGCCGACCCGTGTCCAACGCTCAAACGCGCAATGTTCGCCTTCCCTGCTCTCTAAGAGAACGAAGTCCTCGAGCTCAGGCAGAAAAACATCTGCCCCGTATCTTCCTGGCAGGCGCGTGAGATATGCTTCTCCTGCGCAGGGCAGCAAAAGACGATAAATCTCTCCGCCCCCTATGCACCAGATAAGCTTCTGCTCATGAGCGCAAAGCTTTCCTAGCTGCTGCCAAAGTTCCTGCAGGCTGCCTATAATCTCAAAGCCCTGATAGTGCTCCGGAATCTCCTGCCCCGCCAGCGAATGGGAGAGCACCAAATTCACCCTCCCTGGCAAAGGCCCTGGCAGGGACTCCATAGTCTTCCTGCCCATGATAAGGATGCCCCCCATGGTTAGGGCCTTGAAATTTTCCATATCCTCAGGCAGCTTGGCCAAGAGCCTGCCCTCCCTGCCCAAGCCTCTTTCCTCATCAATGCAGGCTATGAGCTTCAAAGGGAAAGGCTCGGCTATCTCTGCCGCCAAAGATACCTCCTGGCCAGCCCTAGGCAGCATTGCCAGCCACTCCCGAACCGCGCGCCCCCTGACCGGAAGCTCTGCTGCAATATCTGCCAAAGGCACCAGCACAAAGGCTCTCTCAAAAAGATAGGGATGGGGCAGATGCAGTTCCTCCGTATCAAGTTCTGCCCCCTCCGCCACCAGCATATCTATATCTATAGTGCGGGCACCCCAATGCTCATGACGCACCCTGCCCAAATCTTTTTCTATCCTCTGGCAGCAATGCAGGAAAGCCACGGGTTCCATTTCAGTGGAAAGCTCAGCGCAAGTGTTGATAAATCCGGGCTGGTCAGTCTTGCCCCAGGGGGCAGTCTCATAAAAGGGCGCCACTTGCAAAAGCTTTGTCCCTGCCATGCCTGCCAACCTGCGCAAAGCTTCACGAATAGTCTCTGCCCTATCCCCCAGATTGGCCCCCAGGCTCAAGTAAATCTTTCTCATGCCCTTGACCTTTCGACGGTCACTGCTGCATCTTTAAACAGCCCCTTGATAGGCGCCTCCGGCTTGTGGAGAGTTATTTCGACTTTCGCCACCAAGGGAAAGTCAGATAAAACAGCAGCAGCTATCCTCTCTGCCACAGCCTCGATAAGGTTCAAGGGTTCCCCTTCTACTATCTCCCTGACCTTCTCAAAAACTTCAGCATAATTGACAGTCTTGCCCAGGTCATCGCTCTTTCCTGCCTCCTGCAGGGAAAGATACATGACCGCATCTACAATGAAAGGCTGTCCCGAGAGCCTTTCCTCAGGCAGGCAGCCGTGATAGCCTATAAACTCCATGCCTGTCAGCTCTATTTTATCCATTGATGATCGCCTCCGTCATTCTGATAGCCCGCAGATTTTCCTGCACATCATGCACCCTTACAATGTCTGCTCCCTTCATGACACCAACCACTGTGGTAGCCAGGGTGCCCTCCAGACGCTCCTCCACAGACAGGTCAAGAGTCTTGCCAACCACGCTCTTGCGGCTGGCGCCCAGAAGCAGGGGATAGCGGAAGCCATCAATTTCCAGCAATTCTTCCTGCCTGTTCATCACCATGAGGTTATCTGCCACGGTTTTGCCAAAGCCCACGCCAGGATCAAAAATGAGCATTTCCCTGGGCAAGCCTGCTGCCTCAGCGATCTCGATGGTGCGGCGGAAGAACACTTGCTCAGCCGCTGTCACATCTCCCTCATACGCGCCATAATCTGCCTTCTCCTGATTGTGCATGGCAATCACAGGCACCTGATAACGAGCGGCAACCTTCGCCATTTCTCCCGGCTCTTCCTTGTATTGAAGCCCCCAGATGTCATTGAGGATATCCGCCCCTAGACTCAAGGCAGCTTCTGCTGTCTCGGCTTTGAAAGTATCAACGGAAATAGGCAGCCGGCACTCAGCAGCCAGAGCCTTGAGGTAAGGCGTCAGCCTTGCGATTTCCTCCTCAGCAGGCATGGGAACAAAGCCTGGTCGGCTGGACTCGGCACCTATGTCGATGATGTCTGCCCCCTCAGCCTCCATTTGCCTGGCATGAGCCAGGGCATCCTCGATCTCGACCCACTTGCCCCCATCGGAAAAAGAGTCCGGCGTCACATTCAATATGCCCATGATGAGGGTGCGCTGCCCCATCTGCAATTTTCCCGCCCGCGGCAGATCATAAGTCCTCATGGCCAGCCTATTTTTTTTATTCGACCTGCAGGCATCGCTCATGGCTCAGCCTCCTTATTTCTTCTCTCCCCCCAGCAGGAGCCAGGCCTGCTGGTACAGTTCCTTGTCTCTGATGAAACTCCCTGTGCATTCAGTAGTAACCGTACGGGCACCGGAAGCAAGGTCTCCCCGCATCATCATGCAGAGCTGCTGAGCCTCTACCGTCACCAGCGCCCCCTCGGCTCCCACGCCTTCGGCCACCGCTGCCGCAATCTGACGGGTGAAGCGCTCCTGCAGCTGGGGACGGCGGGAAAGGTGCTCCACCACCTTGGTGAACTTGCTGAAACCTGCCACCATGCCACCCTGGGGCTGGTAGACTATATCCACCTCCCCAAAGAAGGGCACCAGATGATGCTCGCACATGGAGTAAAAGGGAATATGCCGCACCGCTACCAGCCCTGTGGCGTCAGACTCAAAAAGCTCTCCCCACTCCTCCTTTTTCACCGGCTCCATGCCGCTGAAAAGCTGCCCGTACATTTTCGCCACCCGCTCCGGGGTTTTCTCCATCCCCAAAGCAGGCAGGTCAAGGCCCACCTTCTCCAAAAAATCTTCCATGGCTTTAGCTGCTGGATCCTTGCTTTCCATTGGCCAATCTCTCCATTCGTCTACTAAAAAGCCTTCCCCCATGGGGAAGGTGCCCCCATAGGGGCGGATGAGGTGGCATTCTAACTGATTTAGTTGCCATAT
This sequence comes from Pseudoselenomonas ruminantium, assembly GCA_015058655.1. GTDB lineage: Bacteria > Bacillota > Negativicutes > Selenomonadales > Selenomonadaceae > Selenomonas_B > Selenomonas_B ruminantium_C. The sequence goes on along the minus strand of SVBX01000031.1, from coordinate 25,227 downwards.
CCAGTTTGTTTCCCACCTCATCCGTCAGCCTGCGGCTGCCACCTTCCCCAGAGGGGAAGGCTCGTATAATTTACATCTGTTCACACTTTTTCCGTACTGGAAACACTTTTCCCCTGCTCGGCAAGCTGCTCCCGCACAGACTCCTGGGTGGGAGGCTGATAAGCGGGCTGGGCAGGCTTTTCCTGCTCTGCTGCAGCCGCCTGAGCCGGCTGCGGTTCTGTCGCCTGCTGGGTTGCCACCGGCTGGGCAGCGGCCTGTGGCTGCTTGGGTGCAGGCTCTGCATTCAGAGCCTGGGTCAGGGCATTCGAGGCCTTCTTGAATTCGCGCAGTCCCTTGCCCAGAGCCCGTCCTGCTTCAGGCAGCTTGCCAGGACCGAAAACGATAAGGCCCACAATCAAAATCAGAATAAGTTCCGGTACGCCTATACCAAACATTTGCGTTCACTCCATTCGAGTTGCCTGCACCTTAATAATCTCTGTCACCGATGAAATCTGCCACCATTATATAGGCTTCCTTCACTTCTTTGGGCAAGCTATCCGGCAACGATGCCTTAGCCCGTTCCAGATACTCATCAGCCTTTTCCTTAGCCTTGTCGATGCCATCGGTTGCCTTCACGATCTCCAGCGCGCGCTCCACATCTTCTGCGGTCATTTCAGGATTGGTGACAATCTCACGCAATTCCTCTGCCTCCGGGCTGACTTCCAAAGCACGAATCACCGGCAGGGTCACAATGCCCTGGCGGATATCATTGCCTGCAGGCTTGCCCATGGTTTCCGTGGTCTGAAGGATATCCAGCAGATCATCGGTGATCTGGAAGGCCATGCCGATAGAGTGCCCGTACTCTGCCAGCTTCTTGCCCTCCTCACGGGAAAGGCCGCCTACCTCGGCGCCCAGGTCACAGCAGATTTCCAGGAAGTCTGCCGTCTTTTTCTTGATGCGGCTGTAATAATCGTCATAGCCCTTGGATGCCTGATAAACCGCATTGTCCTGGATGATCTCACCTACGCTGAGATTGCAAACCAGCTCTGCCAGCCGCAGGGAAACCCTGTCGCTGTAGCCGGCAGCGGCTATCAGGGAAAAGGCCCGGGCAAAGGTATAGTCACCGGAGAGGATGGCCACCTGATTGCCCCACTTGGCATTGGCAGTAGGCGCCCCTCGACGGGTGTCGGAGGAATCTATCACATCATCATGCACCAGGGAAGCCGTATGGATAAGCTCCAAAGCCACCGCCAGCGGCAAGGTGCGCTCCAAATCAAAATCCCCGCCCCCCCGGGCTGAAAGCAGGCAAAGAGCAGGGCGAAGCCTTTTCCCTCCGGAAGTCACCAGATGGGTGCCCACCTCATTCACCAGTTCATGCTCAGAGGAAACCGCTTTCAGCAGTTCCTTCTCCAGAACCTCCAAATCCTTTTTTATCACATCAAACATAGAGTTTGGCAAATCCATCACCTACAACAATCAAAATTGCTTGACACATTCCATTATTGTACTACATTGCAAGGTTTCAGTCCAGCAAAATAAAAGCCTTCCCCTTGAGGGGAAGGTGGCAGCCGCAGGCTGACGGGTGAGGTGGAACTTTTCAACCGAGATTCTCATCCCTCAGAAGTTCCGCCTCATCCACCGCTTCGCGGTCCTCCCTCCCTCAAGGGGAAGGTAAAATATTTACCTGCGAAAATGACCATTCTTGTACGCCTTGGGCTTGCCCAATATCTCCGACCAGGCCAGGGCAGAAACAGCCTGCTCCGGTGTCAGTCCCAAGCCGGAGTTGCACGGCTGACCGGCAGCAGCCACAGGCTCCGGCTTCACCGCTTCTGCCCTCCTGGGCGCAGGCTGCTTCAACACCGGCAGCTCAGGCTCCGGCTCGGCATAGATTTCAGGCTCCATGAAAACCTCAGTATCCTGAGGTTCAGTCGGGGCAGGCGGCCTGATGTCCGGCCAGGGCAGGGGCATTTTCTGCCTGCCCTGCCCTTCTCCCGGCTGGGGCAGAGGCCTGGGAGGGACTTTTTTCTTCTTGCTGCCAAACTGGTCAGAGATAACCACGATAGCAATCACTATCAGGATAGACCAAAAGGAATCCATGAGAATCCCTCCTTACGCATCTCCCTTGGGTGCCTGCGGAGCCTTGGGAGCAGTCAGCTGTCCTGCCTCCCCGGCAGTGCTGATGGCCTTCCTCATCTCCGTATCGGCCTGGACATTGTTCAGATTGTAATAGTCCATGACTCCCAGGCGGCCCTGGCGCAGGGCATCAGCCATGGCATGGGGCACCTCAGCCTGGGCTTCCACCACCTTGGCCTCCATCTCCTGGGTATAGGCCTTCATTTCCTGCTCTTTCGCCACAGCCATGGCGCGGCGCTCCTCGGCCTTGGCCTGGGCAATGCGCTTGTCAGCCTCGGCCTGGTCAGTCTGCAGTTCGGCGCCGATATTGCGTCCCACATCTACATCTGCGATGTCAATGGAAAGAATCTCGAAGGCGGTACCTGCATCAAGGCCCTTGCCCAGCACAGTCTTGGAAATATCATCCGGGTTAGCCAGCACATCATTGTGGCTCTCGGAAGAACCCACGGTAGTGACAATGCCCTCGCCTACACGGGCGATGATAGTAGGCTCGCCGGCACCGCCCACCAGGCGGTCGATATTGGCCCGCACCGTAACCCTGGCCTTGATCTTCAGCTCGATGCCGTTCTTGGCTACAGCAGAGACCACCGGCGTCTCGATAACCTTGGGGTTGACGCTCATCTGCACTGCCTCCAGCACATTGCGGCCTGCCAGGTCGATGGCGGCAGAACGCTCGAAAGACAGGGGAATCTGGGCGCGATGGGCGGCGATGAGGGCATCCACCACCTTGTCCACATTGCCTCCGGCCAGATAATGAGCCTCCAGCTGATTGACATTCACATCAAGACCAGCTTTGTTGGCCTTGATGAGCGGCAGGACAATCTTGGAAGGAGTCACCCGTCGCATCCCCATGCCCACCATGGTGATGATGCTGACCCGCACATCTGCTGCCATAGCGGAAATCCACAGTCCGATAGGCACGAAATGCAGGAAAACTGCTGCGAATATCAGCACAATCAAAAACAGGATGCCGGAACCGAAAAGTGTTGCCATAAAAATACCTCCTTATCACAAGTCAACAAGTGAGGGGGCACAGACATAGCATAAGCGCAACGTTTGGAATTTTACAATGAATCTTGGCGAGCACAAGCTGTCAAGCGCAGTGGGAGCTTAGATTTCATTGTAAAATCCCATGTGAAGCGTTGCTATGCCTGTGTCCCGAACGCCTTAGCATGCAATCAGCTCTCTTCTACCCTTCGAACCACCACTCGCATACCCTCTACGGCAATGACCCGCACCATTTCCCCTTTCTTGAGGAAAACGCCCTCGGCCACCACATCCACAGGCCGCCCTTCTATCCAGGCAGTGCCTGCAGGCCGCAGATCCGTCACGGTCTTGCCCGTCTTGCCCACCAGCCCATCCTGGGGTGTAGCGCTTACATACCCCTGATTGGTAGTGAGCTGGTCCTTCAGTATCATCTTGTCCCACAGAGAATCAAGATAGTCTTCCTCCTCATTTCTCAAGGGATCTTTAGGACGCTGGCCCATGCCTGCCGCCTCCTTCCTATATCTAAAACCCCAAAGGGCAGAATCCGCCAGAAAGAAAAAAGCGCCCGTGAATCTATAGACTCACAGACGCCTCGCTCATTCATCATCTGAACTTGCGCTTACGAGCTGCCTCAGACTTCTTCTTGCGGCGAACGCTCGGTTTCTCGTAATGTTCACGTTTCCTTACTTCAGCCAGAGTACCAGCCTTCTGGGACATACGCTTGAAGCGGCGGAGAGCACTATCGATTGATTCGTTTTTACCAACTTTGATTTCGTTTGCCATCTATTCTTCCCCCCCTCCACTTAACTTGGGAGTTTCGTACTGTATAATCATGATTTTCACAATCACACCATAGCATTATACAACAACGAACCGCCCTATGTCAACACAAGTTCACGGGAAAGATGGGAACTTTCGCGCTCCGTAAGAAGAAAACTCTGAATCAGCCAGGTGGCCACTGCATGGAGCGCCCACCAAGCAAGTGGAAATGCAGATGCTTCACCGTCTGTCCGCCTTCTTCGCCGGTATTAGCCACCACCCTGAACCCCTTCTGGTCGATTCCCAGTTCACGCGCCAACTGTGGAATCACATCCACCAGGATATGCGCCGCCAATTCCTTATCCTCGCCCTTGAGAGCGGCTATGCTTTCCACATGCTTCTTGGGGATGACAAGCACATGAACCGGCGCCTGAGGTTCCAAGTCCTTAAAAGCCACCACCTGCTCATCCTCGTAAACAAGCGTGGAAGGAATCTCCTTGGCGGCTATCTTGCAAAAAATACAGTCTGACATAAATACACCCCCTTTGATGTCCATAACTATATTATACAACATGAACAGCCAATATCCTGCTAAAAATTATCCTCATCCCATCTTCAGCGCATATCTCTTGAGCACAAAGTTCCAAACGGTGACAATCACCGCTGCCAAAAGCTTGGCCGCCATGTAGTAAATCGCCAATATATCCACGAAGGTATACATGCAAAGCTGGTTGATGCCCAACCCTGCCACGCTGGAGCCGAAGAAAAGGGAAGCAGCCTTGAAACTCTGCTTCCTTTTCCCTCCCTCGAAGACCCAAACACGGCAAAGCCAGTAATTCACCAGCACCGAGATGATGAAAGCGAAGGCAGAAGAATACAGGTAGTGAAAACCTGCCCACTCCGTAAAAGCGTACAGGCAAGCCAATTCCAGCAGCAGGCAGCTGCCGCCTGCCACCAGGAATCTTATGACTTCTCCCAAATTTTTTCGCTTCTCCATAAGGCTGCCCAACGAACTTATCATGATACCACCCTGCCTGAAACGCCATCCCTATATTCTTCCAGCAGTTCCACCTGATATATCTCCCCGCACCTCACTTCATCCTCGGTATACACCCGGATGTAGTTGTCTGTCAGCCCATCGGTGATGCCGTTATCATTGGTCTCGAACAGAACCCGCATGGTCTTGCCCAGAAAAGAACGATAGAACTCCCCGGACTTTTTCTCGGCCAGGGCCTGCATGCGATGGACGCGCTCCTTCTTCACAGGCTCCGGTATCTGGTCTTTTCTGGCAGCGGCAGGAGTGCCTTCCCTCTTGGAATAGGGGAAGACATGCATGCGGGAGAAGTTCATCTTTTCTACGAAATCAAGGCCCGCGGCAAAATCTTCCTCCGTCTCACCGGGAAAGCCCACGATGATGTCTGTGGAAACGGCCACGCCCGGCAACTCATCTTCCACCTGCTCTATGAGGCGGGCAAACTCGGCCGTGTCATAGCGACGGTTCATCTCCTTCAATACCTTGTCTGAACCTGCCTGCAAAGGCAAGTGCAGATGGGCGCAGAAACGCTCATCGCTTCTGATAAGTTCGAAAAGCTCCCGGGAAAGCTCGATGGACTCCAAAGAGCCGAGGCGCAGGCGCTTCAGACCCTTTACCTGCAGCACTTCACGGCAGGCATCTACCAGAGTCACATCTCCCTCAAGGTCACTGCCGTATTTGCCCAGATGAATGCCCGTCAGCACGATTTCCAGAAAGCCTGCTGCCACCAGCTTTTCCGCTTCCCTGCGAATGGCAGGAAGCTGCCTGGATTTCACGGGGCCGCGGGCATAGGGAATTATGCAGTAAGAGCAGAAGTTCTGGCAGCCGTCCTCGATTTTGAGGAAGGCACGGGTGCGGCGGGGCATATCGTAAAGGGGTATATCCTCAAAGGAATCCGTATGCATGACATCGCCAACACCGTCCAAAGGCCTGCCATCCTCACGGGCAGCCTGTTCCACATATTCCACGATGCGGGAACGCTCCTTGGTGCCCAGCACTACCCGCACGCCTTCCAAGAGCTTCACTTCCTCCGGCTTTACCTGGGAGTAGCAGCCGCAGACAGCGATAATGGCTTCGGGGTTTTCCCGGCCCGCCCGGCGGATGATCTGGCGGGATTTCTTCTCACCCAGGTTGGTGACGGCGCAAGTGTTTACCACATATACATCGGCCTTTTCGCTGAAAGGGACAATTTCGTAGCCCTTTTGCTTGAAGAGGCCCTCCATGGTTTCGGTTTCAAACTGGTTGACTTTGCAGCCCAAAGTCATGAAAGCTGCTCTTGGCAATCACAATACTTCCTTTCAAGTAAAAACTACAATAAAAAGCCTTCCCCTTGAGGGGAAGGTGCCCCGACAGGGGCGGATGAGGTGGAGCTTTCTCTTGTTTGATTACCTATACTCAATGTGTGTCACCTCATCCGTCAGCCTCCGGCTGCCACCTTCCCCTCAAGGGGAAGGCGCTATTGAAAGACACCACCTTAAAGGACAAAATCTGTTTATAAGGCCATTGTTCCAGCTTTGTCGATAGACAAAGCTTCCTCTTAGCCTTTCAACGAGGCGGGAGATATGCGCTCCCGCCTGTTATGATATTCGCCACCCCCACCTTCAAAGGTGGGAGACATCTTCTTCCTCGTTATAATCTGCCCCTACCCTCGATGGAGAATCCTTTATTATCCTAAGTCCCCTAATTCATACTGAATAACAGACAGGGACGCTATCGCTGCTGTCTCTGCCCTCAGTATCCTTGGTCCCAGGGTCACGCTTCTTCCACCTGCCTGCTCAATAGCCTGGGCTTCGTCTAAGGTGAAGCCGCCCTCCGGGCCGATGAGCGCTGAGGCTTTTGCTGCCTTGGTGGCTTGCAGTGTCTCTTTGAGTGTCTGCTGTTCTTCATTCTCGTAGCAGAAGTACAAAGGATTATCCTCACCGAAGCTGGATTTTGCCAGCCATTCCTTGAAGCTGCAGATAGGCTCTACCTTGAGAAGTTTTGTCCTACCGCACTGCTTGGCGGCTTCATCGGCTATTTTCTGCCAGCGCTGCCGGCGCTGCTCGGCCTTCTTGCTGTCGTACTGCACCACGCAATTCTGGCTGGCGACGGGGCAGATTCTGTCTGCTCCCAGTTCTACGGCCTTCTGCACCACCCAGTCCATCTTGTCTGCCTTGAGCAGGCACTGGACTAAGGTCAGCTCCAGAGGGGATTCCGTGTTGCCTTCCAGTCGTTCTTTGAGGGTCAGTTCCACGCTTTCGGCGGTGAAGGCAGTCATTTCCATCAGGGCCACGCTGCCCTCATCGTCCACCACCGTCACCTGCTGGCCGGCCTTGGCCCGCATGACATGCATCAGATGGTGGGCATCTGTGCCGGTGATGGTGATTTTTTCCCCCAGGATGCCTTTATAGAACAGCCTTCTCATGCTTCCTGCTCCTTGCGAACTATGGTGATGGCTGTCCAACCCTTTTCCTCAACCACTTTTTCTACGCTAAAGCCGTGTTCAAGAGCAGCTTCCGTTACTTCCGAAAGTCTCTCGGTGATGATGCCGGAGGCCAGGAGCTTGCCGCCTTCAGCCAGGTGCTCGTCCAGCTCGTCAAAGAGGCGGATAACCAAATCGGCAATGAGGTTGGCAATGATGATGTCAGCTTTGCCCTCGAAGGATTTCAGCAGGTCGCTCTGACCGGTCTTGATCTGCTTCTCCACGCCGTTAGCCTGTATGTTTTCCCCGGCGATTTTCACCGCCACATGGTCATAGTCCATGGCGGTGATATCCGTGGCCCCCAGCTTGGCGGCGGTGATGGCGAGAATGCCTGAGCCTGTGCCCACATCAAAGATGCGCTGGCCGCCCTTGACCATGCCCTCCAGCTCGCGGATACACATGGAGGTGGTGGGATGGGTGCCGGTGCCAAAGGCAGCACCTGGGTCAAGGCTCACCACGATATCGTCGGGGCCTGCCTCGTATTCCTCCCAGGCCGGGCGGATCACCACCAGGGCTCCCACTTTTTCCGTATGGAAGTAAGCCTTCCAGTTGTCTGCCCAGTCCTCATCTCGCACGCTCTGACTGGTGATGTCACAGGGACCGGCGACAGGGGTGGCTGCCTGCATTTCCTGCACCTTATGCTCCAGTTCTTCCATGCGTTCTGCCAGAGTCTCGTCCACAGGCAGGTAGGCTTTTACCGTCACCACTTCTGTCTGCTCGGCTTTCGGTATATCCGTATAGTCCCAGCCACCTGCCTGAATATAGTCATTCACCAGGGCGGGGTCTTCTATGACCACCCCTGAGGCACCAATCTCGTGAAAAATCTCCGCCACTATGTCTGTTGCCTCATGGGAGGTGCGTATGCTGACCTCGGACCACTCCATGAAAATGCTCCTTCCTAAATAAAAGCCTTCCCCTCTGGGGAAGGTGCCCCGATAGGGGCGGATGAGGTTCGACCTAACTAGCTATGCCAGCATAACTTGTGAATATGCCACCTCATCCGTCAGCCCTGCGGGCTGCCACCACCAGGGAGCCCACCGGGCTCCCGCGCTTTGCGCGCCCCCATGGGGGAAGGCTTAATTAAACAAATCCTTCAATTTTTCCTTGAAACTCTTCTGCTCCGGGTTCACCTTATCCCCGCCCTGCTCTGCGAACTGCTTCAGCAGGTCTTTCTGCTTGTCGGATAGGTTCTGGGGGGTCAGCACCTTGATGCGCACATGCTGGTCGCCCCGGCCCGTACCCCGCAGGAAGGGAATGCCCCGATTCTTCATGCGTAGCACCTTGCCGCTCTGAATGCCGGCAGGAATCTTGAGATCCACAGGGCCATCCAAAGTGGGCACCTGTACCGTATCGCCCAGGGCTGCCTGCACGAAGCTGATGGGCACCTCCACAATGACATCGGAGCCCTGACGGTTGAAGAACTTGTGGGGCTTGATGAAGATGTAGAGATAGAGATCGCCGTAGCCGCCGCCGCGCACGCCAGCTTCGCCCTGGCCGGAGAGACGCACCCTGGAACCCTGGTCCACACCTGCAGGAACCTTGCCCTTGACCGTGTGCTGCTTCTTGATATGGCCGCTGCCACCACAGACGCGGCATTTGTTCTTGATGATCCTGCCTGTGCCACCGCAGCGCCCGCAGGTACGGCTGCTCATCATGCGGCCCAAAGGAGTATTGTGCACCACCTGCTGCTGTCCCGTGCCATGGCAATCCGGGCAGGTTTCAGGAGAACTGCCCGCTGCCGCTCCAGTGCCATGGCATTCATGGCACTCTTCCGTGCGGGGGACGGAAACCTCCACTTCCTTGCCAAAAGCCGCTTCCTCAAAGGTAAGTTCCAAATCATAGCGCAAATCTGCTCCCCGCTCGGGTCCTGGCTGGCGGGAACGCCTGCCACCACCGCCGAAGAAGGCATCCATGATGTCGTCAAAACCGCCACCACCGCCAAAGCCACCAAAACCGCCGAAGCCGCCAAAGCCCTCAAAGCCACCGGCACCTGCACCGGCGCTGCCATCGACCCCCGCATGGCCGAACTGGTCATACCTGGCCTTCTTCTGAGGGTCCTTCAGCACATCATAGGCCTCATTGACCTCTTTCATTTTTTCTTCGGCGGCCTTGGGATTATCCTGATTCATATCAGGATGATATTTCTTGGCCATCTTTCTATAGGCTTTCTTTATCTCAGCCTCAGAGGCGCCCTTCTGTATGCCCAGCACCTCATAATAATCGCGTTTCTCGCTCACATTGCACCATCCTCGTAAATCTAGCTTGAGCCATATATATAATATACGCTAAGTTAATTCAAAGCAAGCCTTTCACTAAAGAGAAATGGAGGTGGAAACCACCTCCATACCTCAGCTGTCTATACTCACAAACCATAGCATATGCCAGCTAGTACCCCCACCACCGCTTTCGCGGTCCCCCGCCCCCAAGGGGGCGGACACTTAAGGGTGTGCATAACTATGCGTCAGTATAACTATTTACTTCTTGTCACTCTCGGTGAACTCAGCATCCACTACATCGTCATCAGCCTTGGCCTGCTGCTGGGCACCTGCAGCACCTGCGCCTGCGTCAGCTCCCGGTGCGCCCTGAGCGCCTGCACCTGCGGCCTGAGCCTGCTGATAAGCGGCGGCGGAGAGCTCGTAGAGAGGCTTCTGCAGTTCCTCGGTAGCCTTCTTGATGGCCTCGGTGTCGGTGCCCTTCAGAGCTTCCTTCACCTTCTCGCAGGCTGACTGGACTTCCTTCACCTTGCCCTGGTCGGCCTTGTCGCCCAAGTCCTTGATGGTCTTCTCAGCCTGATAGACCATCTGTTCAGCGGTGTTCTTGGTGTCCACAGCCTCTTTCTGCTTCTTGTCCTCAGCTGCGTGAGCCTCGGCTTCCTTGACCATGCGGTCGATGTCTTCCTTGCTCATGCCGCCATCGGACTGGATGGTGATTTTCTGCTCCTTGCCGGTGCCAAGGTCTTTAGCAGAAACATGCACAATGCCGTTGGCATCGATGTCGAAGGAAACCTCGATGCGGGGCACGCCGCGCGGTGCGGGAGGAATGTCGGAGAGCTCGAAGCGGCCCAGGGTCTTGTTGCCTGCAGCCATCTCACGCTCGCCCTGGAGCACATGGATGTCAACAGAAGGCTGGTTGTCAGCAGCCGTGGAGAACACCTGGCTCTTGTGGGTCGGGATGGTGGTGTTGCGCTCGATGAGCTTGGTGCAGACGCCACCAAGCGTCTCGATGCCCAGAGACAGCGGAGTGACATCCAGCAGGAGCACATCCTTGACCTCGCCTACCAGCACGCCGCCCTGGATAGCAGCACCCACGGACACGCACTCGTCCGGGTTCACGCCCTTGGACGGCTCTTTGTTCAAAATCTTGCGGATAGCATCCTGCACAGCGGGGATACGGGAAGAACCGCCCACCAGGATGATCTTGTTGATATCGCTGCCGGAGAGGTCAGCATCCGCCATAGCCTTGTGAGTAGGCTCCATGGTGCGCTCAACCAGGCCGCGGGTCAGTTCATCGAACTTGGCGCGGGAAAGGGTGAGATCCAGATGCTTCGGGCCGGAAGCGTCTGCCGTGATGAAGGGCAGGTTGATGTTGGTCTGGGTCATGCTGGAAAGCTCGATCTTGGCCTTCTCAGCAGCCTCGATGAGGCGCTGGGCGCTCATCTTATCCTGGGAAAGGTCGATGCCGTTCTCCTTCTTGAACTCCTCAACCATCCAGTCCATGACAGCCTTATCGAAATCATCGCCGCCCAGGTGAGTATCACCGTTGGTAGCCAGCACTTCGAAGGTGCCGCCGGAGAGTTCCAGGATGGACACATCGAAGGTACCGCCGCCCAGGTCGAATACCAGCACAGTCTCGTCCTCGTCCTTGTCCAGGCCGTAAGCCAAAGCTGCTGCCGTCGGCTCGTTGATTATGCGAAGAACCTCAAGGCCTGCAATGCGGCCTGCATCCTTGGTAGCCTGACGCTGGCTGTCGTTGAAGTAAGCCGGCACGGTGATGACGGCCTGGGTGACAGTCTCACCCAGGTAAGCCTCGGCGTCTGCCTTCAGCTTCTGGAGCACCATGGCGGAAATCTCCTGGGGGGAATAAGCCTTGCCATCAATGTTCACTTTATAATCGCTTTCGCCCATGTGACGCTTGATGGAAGCGATGGTGCGGTCAGGGTTGGACACAGCCTGACGCTTGGCCAGCTGGCCCACCAGACGCTGGCCGTCCTTGGTGAAGCCTACCACAGAGGGAGTGATGCGGCTGCCCTCGGGGTTCGTGATAACTGTAGGCTCGCCGCCTTCCATGACGGAGACGACGGAGTTCGTAGTACCTAAGTCAATACCAATAACCTTTGACATGATAATCCTCCTAAAATATATAAAACCTGTTACTAAACTATGCTAATACGCTCGCGACTGTGCTCCAGTAAGTGAGGGGCACAGGTATAGCATAAGCGGAACGTGCGGAACTTTACCATAAATCTTAGTGAGCACAAGCCGTCAGGCGCAGTGGGAACTTAGATTTCATGGTAAAGTTCCGAGTGAAGCGTTGCTATACCTGTGTCCTGAACGCCTTAGAATGCCTTCAGCCGTTCGCAACCACCTGCACCATGCTGGGGCGGATAACCCTGCCCTTCACCATGTAGCCTTTCTGCAGTTCCTGGGCGATGGTTTCATCTTCCAGGTCGGGATTTTCCACCCGCATGACTGCCTGATGGAAGTTGGGATCAAATTTTTGGCCTTCCACCTCGATATGCTCAAGGCCGTTCTTTACCAAAACTTCGCCGAACTGCTTGAAGATCATCTCCACCCCCTGCTTGAAGGAGTCGATATCCTTGGCCTCGGCTGCCATGGCCCGCTCGAAGTTATCCAGGAGCGGCAGCATGTCCTTCAGAATTCCCTGAGTCACCACGGCGGAAAGCTCTTCCTTTTCCTTGGCGGTGCGGCGGCGGAAATTCTCGAAGTCAGCCTGCAGGCGAAGGACTCGTTCTTCTTTTTCCTGCACAGCTGCCTGAAGCTTCTCAAGCTCCTCCTTGGCCAAGGTGACTTCTTCCTTCGGCTCCTCAGGATCCTCGGCCCCAGCCTCTCCCTCCGCGGGAGGAGCCTCAGCCTCCTCGGCTTCGTCCTCACCTACGGCGCGCTTGATTTCTTCCTGCATATCGGCAAGTTTCTGCTCATCTTTTTTCTTCAATTCATCTTTCATGAATGATGGCAATTTCTTCACCTTCCTTGTGGTCATCTCTGTACCGTTTCACCAGTTGTACTTTCTGATGACCTCGGTAAGATTGTCATTCATATATTCCAGCAGGCTCATAGCTTTCGCGTACTCCATGCGGGTGGGTCCCAGCACTGCGATGGTGCCCAGGAGCTCACCGTTCAGATGGTAAGTGGCCGTGATAATGCTGCTGTCCTGCATCTGGGAATCCTCATTTTCCTGTCCGATGGTAACTTCCAGGCCATCTCCCATGTGAGCGTGGAGGATGTCTTTTATAAGTTCCTCCTTCTCAAGCATCATCAAAGTGTGCTTGACTTTCTCCACATCGTGGAACTCAGGTTGGGTAAGCATCTGGGTAGTTCCCCCGAGATAAAGCCTTTCCTGCTTCCCAGACTCCAGAGCCCTGTTCACCACCTCTAGCGCAGATTCATAAAGTCCCTCATCTCCTATTTCATCCCTGATAGGCAAAAGCTTTTCTGGAGAAATAGCCGCCAGGCTCCTGCCGGCCAGGTTCTTGTTGATGACCTCCGCCATGCGCTGGAAATCTTCAAAAGTGGCGCCTGCCGGCATCTCCACAATCTTGTTTTCCACGAAGCCGGCATCTGTCATCAGCACCGTGATAACCCGCCTGTCATCCAGGGGCAGGAACTGCAGCACCCGGAACCTTGCCTGGGTCATCTGAGGAGCCAGCACCAGAGATACATTCTTCGTCACCTTGGAAATAATCCTGGCAGTCTCCTGAAACACCTCGTCAATGCGCCGAACCCGCGTCCTGTACCAATCATTGATGAGTTTCTTCTCTTCCTCGCTGACTGGTTTGGGCGGAATAAGGCCATTCACATAGAAGCGGTATCCCTTGGAGGAGGGAATGCGTCCCGATGAAGTATGCAGATGCTCAAGATAGCCAAGCATCTCCAAATCCGCCATCTCATTGCGAATGGTAGCGGGACTCACACCCAAATCATGCTTGCGGGCAAGGGTACGGGAGCCAACCGGCTCCGCCGACTCAATGTAATCATCAATGATAGCTTTCAGCACCTTCTGCTTGCGTGCATCCAGTTCCACTGGCATATGCCCTCCCCTCCGCCGGGTACTGTTAGCACTCTCATCAAATGAGTGCTAACTTGAATCTAATAAGAATATACACCGCATAAAACAAAAAGTCAATAGAAAAATCAAAAAGTCAAAAAAGCAGGACACCATCCCCACGGGGAATAGTGCCCTGCTATGGCTTTTCTCCTATTTATTTGAGGGACTCTACATAGCGCTTCAATTCCTCTGCCGCCTTGGTAACACGGGAAAGGTTCGCCGTGATTTCCTGCGTAGAAGCTGCCTGCTCCTCACTAATGGAGCCGGTATTCTCGATGGACTTCGAGATGCCTTCGACGGCCTTGTTCATTTCCGTCAGAGTAGACTGTATCTTCTCCGTTGCCTCACGGGACTGTTCGGCCAGCTTGCGCACTTCCTCTGCCACGACAGCAAAGCCACGGCCCTGCTCACCAGCGCGGGCTGCCTCGATAGCCGCATTAAGACCCAACAGGTTAGTCTGGCCAGCAATATTCGTGATGAAGTCGATGACCTTGATGGTATCAGCATTTTTTTCCTGCAGGAATTTCGCCTGCTCCACGGACTCCTGCCCAGCCTTGGCGAGGGCGCTGGCACTTTTAGCCACCTGCTCGACGGCCTCGTAGACCGTCTGCGTAGATGTTGCAATCTCCTCAATAGAAGCAGCCAGCTTATTGGTTACCTCCTCATTCTGTTTGAATTCCTCAGCCATAGATATTCCTCCTCAATCATGAATATTGTGATCCTGTCCCTAAGGATTTTATCCTACCATAAGTCCCTGTTTGTCATTATTCCACAAGAAGAGCAAAATACCTGCTATGAAGCAAAAAAATTATTGCTTATTGCTCAATTCTCAACAAAGGCTCTGCTATATAGCCATAGGCACGCCCCATCAGAAGCGAAGCCAGCAGTTCCCTGCCCTCATGCTCCAGCCAGTCTTTTGGCAAGGGCCACCCCTGGACTTCCAAATGCCGCCTGGAAAAAAGCGCTGCCGCCAGGCCTCCGGGGAAGTTCTGCCCCGAATCCCACATGGACTGAGCCGCCTGGCTGCCGTCCCCTGGCATGAAAACCTCCCTGCCCGTGTCCAGCTCAAAAACTGTCCCCTCTGCCAGCCTGGCAGACAAGTATGCTCCCGGTTCCACTGACGAGAGCATCACGCCAAGCTCATCCTGAGAAGACAAAGCAGCAGCCATCTTGATGAGCCTGTCCGGCATAAGCTCGCTTCCTTCTGGCAGCCATTGGATATAATCCCCCTTAAGGCCTTCTCTCAAATCATCCCAAGCCTTCAATCCGGTCAGCAGGCAAATGCTTTCTACCGGTTGCTGCTCCAGTAGCCCCATCATGTCCCCTTCACCTGTCTCATCAAGGTCCGGAGCCAATACGATGTATTCCTTGACAGGGTAGTCAGCTGCGACAGCCGAAGAAACAGTCCTGGCAAAAAGTTCCAGATTCCCCCTATATAGCATGACAATGCTAATAGGAACTGCCCTGAGCCTGGCTTCCCTTTCAGCACATTCCTCTGCCAGCTGCTCTGCTGCTTCCATCAAAAGGGACATCAATGTGGATTCTTCCTCTGGTGGAGTATAACAAAGCCTGACAAGTTCGCTGCCCGGCAATCTTGGTGCCTTCACCGGATTCCGCAGGGGTTCCGCCTGAAGGCCATGCCCCATCATAAGTTTTCTGTAGCCCTCCCGCCACTGATGGGCAGTACGGGTGTAGCGAGTGTACTTGGCCACATTCCCCAACCAGCCCACTGCCGCCTTCTTAGCCGCCTGTCCTTCGCTGCGCCATGGGAAATGGGCTATATGCAACCCGGTGACCGTCTCAGGCACGATAGCCTGCCGCTCGCCATCTTTTTTCGGCAGCAATGCCAGATGGCTGCCCTGCGAAACAGACAGCCCTGCCTCCTGCACAGCCTTTGCCCCCAGCAGTGCCTTAGATATCTTCTCCGGCCATTTTTCCCTGTAAGCTTTCCTTGACAGCAGGAATCCCTGCCCCCCTCCCGGCACATAACGCACCCAGGGAATGGCATAGACCTTTGTCTCTTCCAGCAGAGAAAACGCCCCCCGGCATCTATCTTTCATGCTCTTTCCCTGGGGCGAATTGCCATCAGGCAACAAGAATTCATCAGCGTCAAGCGGAAGCACGAAATCGGCTCCTTCTTCCACTGCCTGCCGCACAAGTGCAGTCACCACCTCAGACTGCACCTGTGCCGCTCCTGATACCTCAGACAAGAATATGGGCAGTCCATCCTTCTGCAGGGACTGCAATATCCTGAGGGTTTCATCCGTGCTCTCATGGACTGCCACATAAATGCGGTCCGCCCAGCAAAGGTTATGCCGCACAAAGCTCTCAATGACATCTGCTTCATTGCGGACCATGGATACAACTGATATAATCATGCACTCTGCCTCATCTCTATATTAGGAAACTCATCTCAAGGCAGCCAGCAACAGGAAATCCATCTGCGGCAACTGGGAAGCAAACTTCTGCGCCTGTTCCTTATCGCCTTGTTCACGGCACAGCAGGGCCATATTCCGCAATGTTTCCTCATCGAGCGAATCTATCTTCAAGGCTTCATCCAAAAACTTCCGGGCGGCGCCGTAATTCTTCTGGTAAAAATATCCTCCTGCAAAGACATTGTAAAGATGGATTTTTGCCTGCAGGGGCACGGCTTTTTCAGCAATAGCCCGTATCTCGCCCTGCACCTCAGCTTCTGGCGCCTTTTCTTCTTCCCGCCCCCCATTCTCCTGGGCAGGCCCTCCGGCAAGAGCATCCCCCAGAGGCACTTCTGTTGCTGCTTCAGGCAAGCCAGCGGTCTTTTCCTCCGTCTTTTTCTCAGGCAGCCCTTCATTGCCAGCATCTGCCTGGCCTGCCACGAACGCTGCCACATGGGGGTACTCTTTCCTGATACGCTCCGGCTCGCACCTATAGTAATATTCCAAAATATCATTCAGATCCTGAGCCTGATCTTCCGTCAGCATATCCCTGTTGGCAGACAGCAGAGCATCAGAAAGGCTCAAGGCCCCTTCTTCACGCTCATTAAGTATGCAAAGCCTTGCCAGCAAAATCCGGGCAGGAATATGGTACGGGGCCAGATCCATCACCATATCCACCCATTTGGTAGCCCTCTCATAATCTCCTACCATAAAGTAGCAGTAAGCCCCATCATACAAGAGATCCGGGTCGTAGCTGTTATCCTTCACCAGCTCAGCCAGAGAGGCTAGCGCTTCTGCATAGTCCCCGGCCTCCATCTGCTCCCTCATCTGCTCTCTCAGGCCTGCAGTCCGTGCCTTGAGTTCCACCTTGGCAGCTTTCTCCTTCTTTTTGTTCAGCTTGCGGCTGCTCTTGCTCATGTGAATCATCCTCTCTTCCACAGCCTCGTCCTCAGGACAGGCTGCCTCTTCGTTTTCGCCTACAGATTTATTCAACCAAAGGAGCCCTGATTCCTCCATAGAAAAGCCAGACTCTTCCAACCAGTCATGGCAATAATTCTATGCCGCCCCTCCCATTTCCTTTTTCAGCAAAGAAAAGACCGCGCAGGCTTCAAAGCCTGTGCGGTCAAAGATGCTATTACGCTGCTACTTCCATGGAAGAACCTGCTGCCTTCTTCTGAGCAGAATAGGCTGCATGAGCCTGATGCTGCTTGATCTGGGCATTCACCTGCTGAAAGGCACTGCTGCCCAGCTTGGTGCTGTTGCCTAGATTGGAGCCGGTGCTGCCATTCTTGCGGGCAGCGCTCATGCCCTTGCCCGTATTCTGCATGCCCTGCTCATAGTCCTGGCGAATCTGCTGCTGGAATTTGCTCTTGCCCACCTTGGTCTCATTGCCGAAGTTGGACACCTCATAATATGAACGAGCCTTGTCCATGATCTTCGAAGTCTGCTGCCCACCAACAGCGGCAGTCTTCCTGTTATCCTGCTGGAACTCGCTGGTGCCAATCTTGGTCTGGTTGCCGAAATTGGACACCGAATAAATGGCTTTCGCCTTGTCCATAATCTGAGCAGTCTTCTGCTCGCCAATGCTTACAATGGTACGACTCTCCTTAGAGATAGTCCCCGTACCTACCTTGGTGTCGTTGCCAAAATTCGAGGATTCATAATAAGAACTCGCTCTGGCAAACCCTTGTGCCGCTTTTTCCTGTCCTGTCTTGCTTACCTGTTGGTTCAGTTCAGGGAAGCTCGGCACATTGCTGATGCTCATGCTCATGACCGATCCCTCACTTTCCTTAGAACATGCCTTCAATCCATTGTCGACTTGCTCGCTTAGGTACATAGTCCTATATCTACATTATACCTTTGCCATTTTAATTTTGCAACAATAATATATAGGAAGGAATCATAAACTTTATCAATAGGAAATGTGATGAATTAGGCAGAATATTTATTCTCTGTATACTTTCATGCGCCCTGTATACAATTCTCTGATAATATAGTATACTATAACTTGTTAGACCCATATAACATTGTAAACTGGTCTAAGTTGCCGTCAAATTAGGAAAAGGCAAAAGGCCACAGGCAAAGGAGCGATCCAAATGGCAGACAGCAAAGCGTACATCAAAGAAGTTCTGGATCTGGTGGTAAAGCGTGACCCCGACCAGCCCCAGTTCCTCCACACCGCAAGCAAGGTGCTGGAATCCGTTGAACCGGTGCTCGCCCAGCATCCCGAATACCAGGCAAACAAAATCCTTGAGCGCATGGTAGAGCCTGAGCGCGTCATCTCCTTCCGCGTGCCCTGGACTGATGATAAAGGCGAGATTCAAATCAACCGCGGCTTCCGTGTGCAGATGTCCTCTGCCATCGGCCCCTACAAAGGCGGCCTGCGCTTCCATCCCAGCGTGAATCTGGACATTTTGAAGTTCCTGGCTTTCGAGCAAGTTTACAAGAACGCCCTCACCGGCCTGCCCATTGGCGGCGCCAAGGGCGGCTCCGACTTTGACCCCCATGGCAAGAGCGATGCAGAGGTCATGCGCTTCTGCCAGAGCTTCATGACTGAGCTTTACCGCCATATCGGCCCGGATGTGGATGTACCGGCAGGCGATATCGGCGTAGGCGGCCGCGAAGTTGGCTATCTCTTCGGCCAGTACAAGCGCATCAGGAATTCCTATGATGCAGGTGTCCTCACCGGCAAGCGCGTGGATTACTGGGGCAGCCTGGCTCGTCCCGAGGCTACGGGCTATGGCCTCCTCTACTTCGTGAAGAATATGCTGGATGCCAAGGGCATCGACCTGAAGGACAAGGTGCTGGTAGTCTCCGGCTCCGGCAATGTGGCCACCTATGCCATCGAGAAAGCCCAGAGCTTCGGTGCCAAGGTCGTCACTTGCTCCGATTCCAACGGCTATGTGTACGACAAGAACGGCATCGACCTGGATGCTGTGAAGGAAATCAAGCAGGTGCGCCGCGGCCGCATCAAGGAGTATGTGGAGACTCACCCCGAAGCCGAGTACCATGAAGGCTGCTCCGGCGTCTGGACTGTGAAGTGCGATGTGGCCCTCCCCTGCGCAACCCAGGGCGAGATCAGCCTGGAATCCGCCAAGATCCTGGTGGAGAACGGCGTCAAGGCCGTGGGCGAAGGCGCCAACATGCCCTCCGCCATCGAAGCTATCGACTATTTCCAGAGCCACGGTGTGCTCTTTGCCCCTGCCAAGGCAGCCAATGCCGGCGGCGTGGCAGTCTCCGCTCTGGAAATGGCACAGAACTCCGAGCGTCTCCAGTGGACCTTCGAGGAAGTGGATGGCCGCCTCCAGGGCATCATGAAGAACATCTACACCCAGGCCAAGAAGAACGCCGAGAAGTACGCTGACCCCGACGACCTGGTTGCCGGCGCCAACATCACCGCCTTCCTGAAGGTGGCCAATGTAATGCTGGCTCACGGTCTGGTCTAAGAAAAAACAAACCAAGTATATACAAAACAGCCCACCAGGGTATCAAGCCCTGGCGGGCTGTTTCTCTACTGTAAAGCAAGGAGCATGCACATGAAAAAATACTATTCTCTCTACCTGTTCGATTTTGACCTGACCTTAGTGGATACCACAGCGGTCATTGTCAAATGCTTCCACAAAACCATGGCAGCTATGGGCTGCCCCAGAAACAATGACAAGGAACTGGCCCGCCTCATCGGCCTGCCCATGGCGGAAGCTGTGGGCATAGCCTTGAATACACAGGATAAAGAACTCATTGACCGCTTCTGCCATATCTACATAAAGATAGCCGACCGCTATATGACCGCCGGGACCCACTTCTACCCTGAAACTCTGCCCGCCCTGCAAAAGCTCAAGGACAGCGGCGCAAAAATCGGCATCGTGTCCAGCAAGACCGCCAGCCGCATCGAGGAAAAGCTCCAACAGTCCCATTGCCAGCATCTGATAGACCATGTCATAGGCTGCCAGGAGGTAGCCACCCACAAGCCGGACCCGGAAGGACTGCTCAAAGCCCTGGAATATTTCGGTGTGCCCAAGGAAGATACCCTCTACACCGGCGACCACCTGGTAGACGCCCAGGCCGCAGAAGCCGCTAGGTTGGATTTCGCCGCCGTACTGACAGGCAACACCAGCAGCTACGCCTTCCAGAGCCTGCCACACAGAGCTATCGTGCCCAATGTAGGCCATATTCCCCATGTGATGAAATCTTGACTGCATACCAGCAACACATGGACAACAACCAACATCCAGAAATATTATTCGATGCCGGTACACAAAAAAGCGAAGCAGAATCCACCAAATCGCAGATACTGCTTCGCATTCAATATTCACAATATCTCCAGTTTCCCCTGATCCTCCCGTCTGCGGAAAGAAAAGCCGGAAAGCTGCTGGCTGGCCCAGCCTACGAACAGGCCCAGGATGTTGGCACCTGTTATGTAGATGAAAGCTACGACTATATTTGCCAGATAATCCGACTGGGCAGGGAAGGCTCCCAAGTAGTAACCTGCGAAGATGCAGGAGAAGGAATTGAAGCCCACCAGAGAATGCTTGATATAGGGAAGCTTCAGGGCTATCATCAGCACCAGTATCATCAAGAATACTGCCAACATGGAGGCAGACAGCGCAGGCAGGAAGGATGCGAATGCATCCGTCAGCACTACTGCCGTCAAGGCCATGATGGCTGCTGCCACACAGGTGACGGAACCTTCCTTGATGGCGGTTTTATTGGCCCCGATGGCCAGATACCATGCCCAGCCGATGAAAAGCGCCCAGACCGGCATCCCTGCCAAGGTGCCCAGGCAGGCCAGCGCCGAAACGCCCGCCACTACAAAATCCGTCTGATTGAGATTGGGGATAGCCCGTTTTAACTGTTCCATTCTGCCACTCTCCACTTGTTTTGATATCATTTGATATTATTCTATAGGATTATCGAAACAGCGAAAAGGACATGGGACCAAAAAACGACAAAATATGCGAAAAACATTCCTCCAGATAAAATTTAAGTTATCCTCCCTTTCCTACGATAAACCCTTTAGAGAAACTCGCAGGAAGGAGGATTTCCATGAACATCAACTGGCCCAATGTCAAAGCTGCCGCTTCTGCCTCTGGGAATGTGCTTAATATGCCCGGCAGCAAGGAAGAGGTCAATAGCTTCAAAGCCCTTTTTGCCAGCCAGCTGCAACAGATGTGGCAGGATTACCGGGAGACGGGGCTCACGGCAGCGGAGCAGAAGCTGAAAGAAGCCGGCGGCGAGGAGGCTCTGCAGGCGAAGAAGGATTTGGAAGAAAACGGCTCGGCTCTCTTTGCAGATGAGAAGAAAGCCGAAGATAGCAGCAGCGGGAAGCATGACACGCCTGATACCGAGATCATCAGGAAATACATGCCTGACGGCTCCATCCTGATTCTAACCTATCAGAACGGCAAGATTACTGACCAGCGCCGCACCAAGCCCATGCTGACGGAGAAAGAAGACCTCTCCCGCCCCCCTGTCATCAAGGGCAGCGGTGAGATGGAGTATCAGACCAAGCTGGTGCCCAAGAGAAATCTCTTTGAAAATATCATGTAATAAGATTTCACAGCAAAAATGCCTGCAAAGTCACTACAGACTTTGCAGGCATTTTTTGCTTTTAACAACCTAATTCAGGATTTTACCAAAGTCTTAGGCTTTGCTCTCCACCATCTGCAGGAGCTCGCAGCCTTCAGGGATGCCCGTCAGTTCCTTGAGGGCTTCGTGCAAGCCCTTGGACTTGATGAGTTCCTGCACCTCGCAGGCTTCCTTGTCCTCACTGTAGTCAAAGTGCAGGGCTGCTGCCATAACCGCAGCCAGAGCCTCGGGCTTTTCGCCTCTCTCCAGCAGCTGCAGGGCAGGGTCTTCTGCCGCAACCCGGTCAGGTAATCTTCCCTGAGCTTTATCACCTCGCCCTTGCGGAGCCTTTGCACCGCCAGAGCCAGATGCACCAGCATGCCGATGAAGGCCTGGTCGGAAAGACGCCTTTCCATATCCTGCTCCGCCCTGCGGATAACCAGATCCAGGCGGTGCAGGATTTCCTTGTCCACCAGATCCAGCAGGTAGGAGGAAGCCCTGTCAGCGCGGTCACCGCTTTCCGGCCTGAGGCTTTGCTGCACCAGATGCAGCAATTCTTCCTCTGTCACATGGTCGTAGATGTAGGCGATGATTGCCTGACGGATCTTCCTTTCCTCACCTTCCACATAGACCCCCAGCCCCGGCTTTCTGATAAGCTTCAGACCATGTCCTTCAAACCAGTCTTCCAGCTTGTCCAGGTCGTTGCTGATGGTGCCGTCCGTGACTCCCAGCAGGGAGGACAGATAGAAAAGTTTCAGAGGTTCCTTCTCCGGCAGGAGACGGCTGACGATGATGGAAAGCCGTTCCTCCGGGCTGTAGGTACGCTCCTTGACCTGCCCCAGCCTGTCTTTCAGCTCCCGCAGCGCTTCAGCGCTGCCCGCCAGCTTCAATCCAGCGCCTTTCTTCTTCAAAAGCGAAAGGCCACTTCTCAGGGAGGCGAGATAACTCTCTGCTTCCGGCAGATCCCTGTTGACAGTCTTGACACTGACATTCAGTCCCGCCGCTATCTCCCCCACTGCCAGGTAGGACTCAGTCCCCACCAGCATGCGCAGGAGATCTGCTGTACGCTTTTTTATGGATACCATTCTGCCTCCTAATGATCACTCAGAAGCACTTTGGGAACTGTCCATAAATAAATTTTAGATTTGACTTGTCTAAATCTCCATATTCGTCGTTGTCGTCAGTCGACATAGCACCACTATGCCTCCTTCCTTCGCCTAGCCTATGAAGATTTATCCTTCATCCTATCTTAAAATTTATTTATTACCAGTTCCTTATCGAACCCAAGGTTTTATTCTTGTTTTCGATGATTTTATTATAGAATGAGCATAAACATTAAGCAAGTGGAAGAAATCAAGCCCTGTCCACTTGGAAACAGGACAAAATTAAAGGAAGGCGTAGAACATGCCTTACAGCATCCCTGCGCCTTCTCCAATTATCCTTCTTCTGCTTTTTTCTTGCGCGTCCGTTTGGGCGCTTTCTTTTCGGTTTCCCTGCTTTCCTCTTTGGCCTTTCCCTTGGGCTTCTTCTCCTCTTTGAGCGTATGCCACACCAGCCCCTTTTCATCCAGGGCTGACACGCTGTCGCCGCCTGCGCCTGCTTTGGCACGATACAAAGCCTTGTCTGCCCGCTTCAGGAGCTTGGCTTCATCATCATCCTTGGCTGAAACCGTCAGCCCCAAGCTTACGGTAAGGCAATCCCCACCGGGAATGATCTCAATCTGGTGCACCTGTTCCCTTATGCGCTCAGCAATGCCATAAGCCCTGTCAAGGCTCATGCCTACCAGGAGCACCATGAAGACATCCCCGCCCCAGCGCCCCGGGCTGTCCACTTTCCGCGTCTGGGAGCGCAGCACATCAGCCACCTGCTGCAAAGCCTGGTCTCCTATCTCATGTCCATAGGTGTCATAGATGCCTCTGAAGTTATCAATATCCACCATGAGCACGGCCATCTGCTGACCCGATGCCTGGACATAAGCCAGCCCCTTGCCTATAGTCTTCTCCATCTCACTGCGATTCTTGAGGTCTGTAAGCCAGTCTGTCCTGGTCACAGCTTTCAGCCGCACATCAGTAGCCTCTACCTCATAAGACATGGCATTGACGAAGTACACCAGATGGCGCATGATGCTGGTCTGACTGGTGAGCTGACGGTCTTTGGTCAGATTCTCAGCTTCCGGCACAGGCACAGCCTTGCCCTCACGCATGCAGACAGCCACCATGTTCATATTGGAAAGAGTGACCTCTTGTTTATTGCGCAGGAATTCCCCAAAAGCATAGTAGCCATAAGATGCCCCTGTCCCCCGGCACGCCTCCAGTTCGAAGGTTACATCATGCTGCAGCAGGAGCCAGCGGGCCACGCAGGAAATGAAGAAGATGCTCTGTGGGGCAAAATCATGGATGCCCTTCTTCAGCACCTGGGCATGCTTGATGATGCCCTCAGGGTCGCCATAGGTCAGCCTCACATGCTCACCGGGACGAAAGTCTGCCCCAAAGATCAGCGCCCCATCACTTCTCACTTCTCTGGGATGACGCGCCACATACTCCCCGTCTCTCTGGGCGCAGATAGGGAAGGTAAGAGCCTCCCAGAAAAAGCTTTCTCCCCGATGAATGTCCAGATACTTCTCATAAACCTCCAAAGCAGGACGGCGGTCAATCTCCTTGATGATATAAGGAGATTCCATCTTGGTGATGGTCATGACCCGCCCCAGGGGACGCCAGCCGAAACTGGAGAAAATCTCCACCTGCAATTCTTCTCCGGCGTAAATCACCAGGGCCAGCCCGGAGGTCACCTGCCTGTCCGTCAGAAAAATCCTGCCTTTGGTTCCCAGCCTGCCCTCATCGGAAATGCCGCCGAAAAACTTGATGTCCGGGTCACTCTTGCTGGCCTCGGCCAAAAAATCCGTAAGGTCAAGGCTCACATCCGAAAGAAGTATGCCCACAGCCTTGACATGCTCCGTTTCCCCCAACCTTTGCAGCAGCTTCTGCCCCATCTCCTTCGGGCTCATATCCTCGGAAGAAAAGGCCAAGACCTCCGCATGACTCCCCTCATAGGCGGTGAAGCTGACCAGGATGCCATCACAGGCCACAGACCCCTGCACTACTGCCTCAGCCGCCATGCAGCCAAGAATCTCCGCCTGGGGAAAATCCCTGTGCAGCCGCCGCATAACGGCCTCGGTACTCTCCTCGTCCCGCTCCGTACCGAACACGGAAATCAGGAGCTGGCTTACCTCCAGCTCCCCCAAAGCCACCCTGACCTCCCACTGCATAGCCAGGTAGTCTGCTTCCTCATGTATCAGATATGGCATCTGCTTCATTTCTACCCCCCCAACAAATGCAATTGACGAAAAATGCCGATTCTTATGTTTATTCTAGCATATTTTCTCCCACAGGAAAAGATGCTGCCCAAGAATACATATACAAACAAGGATAAATGGCGTAAAATAAAGTCATGCTCAAGAGAAAGGAAGATTTGTCCATGAAGAAAAGTGTGAAACATCTCACCGCAGGACTGCTATGCCTGCTGCTTCTGCCCTCCTTCCCGACTTTGCCACGCCAAAACAGCGCGAAGCCTTATATGCCAAGGCTTCGCGCTTACTTTTTCCAAAATAATAT
>SVBX01000030.1 GCA_015058655.1 Pseudoselenomonas ruminantium | reverse complement strand
TTTCGTGTTAGTGATTTTAGTCAATTATCTCATATGGGAGGCACAGTTTAAATACACCTTATTATTTACCACTTACTATTTAGGTTGAGGCAACGCAGCTTTCTCTGCGTCTATCATTGCCTGATGCACTGCTTCGAAGGCTTCCTGGTATTCCGGCGGCAGTTCCTGGTCGCTGTCCAGGCATATATTGTCGCCTTCGCTGTAATTGAAAACGATGGAAATGAAATCTGCGTTGTCGTCCATCTTTTCCCGGTTAGGCAAGCCTTTCCAGTTTCGCATATGGTACTTAGCGATGATATTTTCGATGGATTCCAGCTTGTCTTTCGAAACAGTGACGCACTTTGTTGCATATTCGCCGAAAGGATTGTCGGCAGTCTGACGGGGCAGGATTTTCTTGAAAATGGCTTGTTTCCTGGGAAGGCTCTTGTCGGTCTCCAGTTCCAAGCTGTATAATAGGCCGTTTTCGCTGTTGCTGCGAGAGTAGATGCAGGAGTAAAGAGGGGGAGAGAGAAGGCTTTCCGCATCCAGTTTCTTGATAAAGAAATCCAGGAAAACATCTGTGCCACACCAGCCCTGGGGCAGGGTAGAGGCACCGCCTTCGGCATAGACTGAGATCTTTTCATTGGTGTCATAGAGAACTTTTAAACTTAGTGAAGTGCCAAGGGCACTGTTACGCCGATCGCTGCCGTTGATGGCAGCAAGGTTGTATTTCTTGATGATGGCCTGCAAATCCTGCAGTGCTTCTGCTGGCAGGTCTTTCTGGAAAACTAGCGGCGTGATGGTGTTCTGCCTGTCGCAAGTCAACAGGAAATGGGCCTGTTCACCCTTCCGCACTGCTTCCAAGAGGTAATCGCCGGCAGGGAAGGGGGGCAGAGATATTTCGTCACTCGAGGCGGCTCCCCTGCCTGCCTCATCTGTGAACCGCAGGCTGAATTCCTTTATATTGTCCGAGCCGATAACTTTGGCCGCTTTGGGATTGGAGAGATCATCCAGCCCGCCGTCTATTGGCACTTCTGAGCAGTAGCCAACAGGAGCGAAGCTGAGCAGTCCACATAGTGTCAATCCAAGGCAAAGGTACGGTTTTGATAGTTTCATGATGCGCCTCCATTTCATGATGTGATATTGTCCAGGAGCTTGCTGGGGGGATTTCCGGCGTGGCATCAACGATTCGCTTTCCTTGCTGTCCGAATATAAATCCTTCAAGCCGTGAAGCACATAGCGTATCCTTCTAGTCTTTCGCTATAAATTACTATAGCACAACACAGGCTAAAAAGTAATTGCCTGGCTTCAAGATTTGCGTAAATTCGCCGGTTCAGCATTATATTGCCACCCATTGGAGTCAGGGTTTTGACTAAATATATCCCCCATAGTATACTGATTTCAATAGATTACATGAGCTTATGGAGAAGCGGAAATGAAGAAGATTGCTTTGGGTTTGATGGTGCTGATGCTTTTGGTGGCAGGCTCCATATTTGGCTATCATTTCGCTCGTCAGAATAGCCTCTGGGAAATCGGTGATCAACTGGGGCTGGTGTCGGCGAAGGATGCTAAGATTTTTGTGCAGGGAGAAGGTGCAGTAGATAAAGGTAGCCTGAAGGATGTGGAAAAAGCAGCAACTTCTTTCAATGGTTTTGTGCGAGAAAAAATGGGAGCTGCTATACGGCGGCCTGTAGAACTATATGTGGCGGGGGAGGAAGCATCCTATCGGACTGTTTTGGAGCGAGAATTCGGATTGACTGCTGAGGAGGCCGCCAAGGTGGCTTCGGTTTCTGGTGGCTGGTCAGGGGGGAGCAGCCATATTACTGCCATTAATGCTAGCGCCGGGGTTATGTCTACTTACGGCGATCGTTATAATACTGCAGGTCATGAGCTGTTCCATCAATTGCAGCATGAGCTGAGCCATGGAAAGGATGCAGAGGAGAGCTCTCTTTTCTGGCTGGAGGAAGGATCGGCAGATTATGTCGGGGCAGCCTTGTCTGAGGCTCTAGGTGGGAAACCTCTCTGGAAATGGCAGGCTGATGTAAAGGCCATACTTGTTCGGGCTGAACATACAGTCAAGCCTGAATCCCTACAGCACTGCAGCTTCGAAACCCGCAAGATGCTGATGGGAAAGGAGTATCATACTTATCAGGTGGCAGATCTCATGACTATTTGCCTATTGCAGCGCTTCCCTGAAGAAAAACGCCTGCCGCTATTGGCTGAATATTTTCGTGCTTTGGCAGAGAGCGATAGTGGAGAAACTGCATTCAGACAGGTTTTTGGCCTGGAACTGGCAGTTTTTTTGACAGAGTATAAATCATGGTGGCAGAACTTCGTCCGACAGCCTGTGATGTTCTTTTATCTTGGGGAAAGTCAGGAGAGCGGCAATGACCATGCTGTCAGGAGGGAATTGGAGACTGTCAAGGATTGGCTAGGGAGAAATCTGGGCAGCCAGCTGAAAGGTGAATACCAGGTTGTGCTTGCGCCTGATGAACATGTCATGGCTGAGGCTTTGGAAAAGTATACGGAATTGCCCGGCAGCGAAGCGAAACATATGGCAGAGAGAAGCCTTTGCATAGAAAATGGAGGGCTGCTGGTACTCAATGCCGGGCATTTGCAAGAAGCGCAGCAGCGAGCTTTTAGTATGGGAATGCTCATTATGCGCACCTATGAACGACAAGTGCTGGGGAGCAATAGGGAAACCGGGAATGCCTGGTTTTTGCACGGAGCGGCGTATCTGGCTGGCGTCAGTCGTCAAGCAGAGGTTAGCGGCTATAAAGTGGAAGATTATATCAGGACTGCTCGGGATAATGTGCGGGGCAGAAATTTGCCCAGAGCAGCAGAATTGAGGAGTGAAGAGGACTATCGCCGGGCCGTAGAGAAGTATGGGGAAAAGGAAATCGCCTCTCTGACAGAATTGGCAGCGTATGAAGTTATAAATCAGCATGGCTGGGGAAGCTTTGCCAGGTACTTGCAAGAAACGGCCAAAAGCAAGGATGGAGGGCAGGCATTTAGGAGGGTGTACAACTGATGGAAGAATTTATCAAAATCAAGGGCGCCCGCGCCCATAACCTGAAAAATATCGATGTGGATATTCCTCGTGATAAGCTGGTGGTGGTGACGGGGCTTTCAGGCTCCGGCAAATCTTCTTTGGCCTTCGATACGGTTTATGCCGAAGGGCAGAGGCGCTATGTGGAGTCTTTGTCTTCCTATGCCAGGCAGTTTCTGGGACAGATGGACAAGCCTGATGTGGATCAGATAGACGGTCTTTCTCCGGCCATCTCCATTGACCAGAAGACCACCAGCCACAATCCGCGCTCCACGGTGGGTACGGTGACTGAGATTTACGATTATCTGCGCTTGCTTTATGCCCGGGCGGGGCGGCCTCATTGCCCCAAATGCGGCAAGCCCATTACCCAGCAGAGCATCGACCAGATGCTGGACAAGCTGAAGGAATTGCCGGAGCGTACCAAGCTGCTGGTAATGGCTCAGGTGGTGCGTGGGAAGAAGGGGGAGCACAAGAAAATCCTTGACCACATCCGCCATGAAGGGTATGTGCGGGTACGCATTGATGGGGAAATCTTCGATGTGAATGAAGAAATTTCTCTCGACAAGAACAAGAAGCACACTATTGAGGTGGTCATAGACCGTCTGGTGGTGCGCGAGGGCGTCGAAATGCGTCTGGCAGATTCGCTGGAAACAGCTTTGAAACTGGGCGAGGGCGTAGCCTATGTGCAAGTGGTAGACGGCGAGCTGATGATGTTCAGCGAGAATTTTGCCTGCGTGGATTGTGGCATCAGTTTGCCGGAAATTGCTCCCCGCATGTTTTCCTTCAACAGTCCCTTCGGAGCCTGCCCTGTTTGCACAGGATTGGGCAGCCATGGAGAGTTTGACGAGGATCTGGTGATTCCCAATCCTAATCTTTCTGTGGGAGATGGGGCTCTTGCGCCCCTGTCAAAGAACCGCCAGTCCTATGCCATGTGCGTATTGGAAGTGGGGCTGGGAGAAGAAGGCTATGACTTGGACACTCCTTGGAGCAAGATTGACAAGGATACCAGGGAACTGATCCTTCACGGCTCCGGGGAACGGCGTTTTCGCTTTCACTATACCAATATGTTTGGAGAGTATAAGGAATACAATGTGCCCTTTGAGGGAGTGCTGCCCCTGTTGGAGCGGCGATATCGAGAAACGGATTCAGAGGAGATGAGGGAATCCTACGAAAACTACATGACAGAGATTCCCTGTCCTGCCTGCCATGGAGCGCGATTGAAGCCAGAGGTGCTGGCCATTACCATTGGAGAAAAGAATATAGCCGAATACACTTCTCTGACCATCAAGGAGGCTGATGAATTCCTGCTGGAAGCGGAAAAGGAATTCACCAAGCGTGAGGCCAAGATTGCCCGTCAGATTTTGAAGGAAATCCACGCTCGGTTAAAATTCCTGCTGGATGTGGGGCTTGATTATCTGACGCTTTCCAGAGCAGCGGGAACACTTTCCGGCGGAGAGGCTCAGCGCATACGCCTTGCCACTCAGATTGGCTCAGGCCTCACTGGGGTGCTTTATGTGCTGGATGAGCCAAGCATCGGTCTCCATCAGCGGGACAACAACCGTTTGCTGGCCACGCTGAAGCATCTGCGCGACTTGGGCAATACCTTGCTGGTAGTGGAGCACGATGAAGATACCATGCGGGCAGCAGACCAGATCATAGATATTGGCCCGGGAGCCGGGGAACATGGGGGCAGCATTGTAGCCCAGGGCACAGCTGAAGAAGTAGAACGGGTCAAAGAGTCCATTACCGGGGCGTACCTTTCCCGTCGGAAATTCATTCCCGTTCCAGCGAGAAGGCGGCCTGGTACAGGCAAGTTCCTGGAAGTAGTGGGAGCTCAGGAGAACAACCTCAAGAATATTTCCGTCAAGTTTCCTCTGGGGACGCTGACTCTGGTAACCGGTGTTTCCGGCTCTGGCAAGTCCACTCTGGTCAATGAAATACTTTACAAGGGCATTGCCTCCAAGCTCTACCATGCCAAGGGAAAGCCCGGCAGGCACAAGCGCATCAAGGGTCTGGAGAATATTGACAAGATCATAGATATCGACCAGCAGCCCATTGGGCGTACTCCGCGTTCAAATCCTGCCACCTATACAGGTGTTTTTGACAGCATCCGTCAGCTCTATAGCCAGACGGCAGAGGCAAAGATGAGGGGCTATAAGGCTGGCCGTTTCAGCTTCAATGTCAAGGGCGGCCGTTGCGAAGCCTGCCGGGGAGACGGCATTTTGAAAATCGAGATGCACTTTTTGCCGGATGTGTATGTACCCTGCGAGGTTTGCCATGGGGCGCGGTATAACCGTGAAACGCTTGAGGTGCGCTATAAGGGGAAGAATATTGCAGAAGTGCTGGATATGACCATTGACGAAGCGGTGGAGTTCTTCCAGAATGTGCCCAAGATTGCCAGAAAACTTCAGGTTATCAAAGATGTAGGCCTGGGATATATCAAGCTGGGGCAGAGCGCCACCACACTTTCCGGTGGCGAGGCCCAGCGAGTAAAGCTGGCCACGGAACTTTCACGCCGCAGCACTGGTCGCACCCTCTATATTCTGGATGAGCCTACTACGGGATTGCACACGGCTGATATAGACAAGCTGCTGACAATACTTCATCGGTTGGTAGAAGGGGGAGATACAGTGGTGGTGATTGAGCATAACTTAGATGTCATCAAGACCGCTGACCACATCATCGACCTGGGACCCGAAGGCGGCAGCGGCGGCGGCACCATTGTGGCAGAGGGGCGTCCTGAAGAAATCATCAAGGTGCCAGAATCCTATACGGGAAAATTTTTGAAGCCTTTGCTGGAAGAAAAGCTGTAAACAAATGCATGAAAAACGCCCTCAAGTGCTTTGTATATTGCACCTGAGGGCGTTTTCATATGGGAGAATGGGAATCAAACCTTGAATTTGGTGACGGCCTGACGAAGGTTCTCAGCCATATTGGCCAATTCCCGGCAGGAAGTAGCCATATCCTGAATGGAAGCTGACTGCTCTTCGGTAGCGGCAGAGACATTTTCAGATTCGGCCACTACATTGCGGCTCATATTGTCGATTTCCTTGATGGAATCCTGGCAGCCGGTAGCGTCATTCGTAGCGGAACGGGAGGCCGTGGCAATGCGTTCGGACTGTTTGGAAATGCTTTCAATGAGCTGGGCGATGTCTTGGAACTCGGAACCAGTCTGGCTGACGCTTTCCTTGGTGGTGGCCAGCTGCTGGGTACCATCATTCATGCTGGAAACGGCGTGCTTGGTGTCTTCCTGGATTTGACCTATGAGCTGGGCAATCTGGGAGGCTGCTTCCTCGGATTGGGCTGCCAGCTTCCTGATCTCCTCAGCCACCACAGCGAAGCCGCGGCCCTGTTCACCGGCCCTGGCAGCCTCGATGGCAGCGTTCAGGGCCAGCAGGTTGGTCTGCTCAGCAATGCTGGAAATGGTGTCCGTAATCTGGCCAATGGTATCGGAACGGGCACCTAATTCCCGGATGCGGGCGGCGGAACTTTCCACAGCCTGACTCAGCTGTTCCATATCGCTGACGGTACGACTTACTACCTGCTGACCGTTTTGAGCGGCCTGGGCGGCCTGACGGGTGTCTGCTGCGGTTTCGGCGGCACTATCAGAAACTTTGGCCATGGTCTCTGCCAGTCGGTCGATGGATTGGGTGGCATCATCAACGGCGTGAAGCTGGTTATTGGCGGCGGCAGCTACATCGGTGATGGATACTGCTACACTGTGGCTGGCCTGGGAGGATTGGTCAGTCCGCTCCGTCAGGGCGGCAGAGCCATAGGCTACGCTATCGGCAGAGCCGGAAATGGTGTTGATAAGGCTGCGCATGCTGCCGCCGAGGTTGCCAATAGAGTGCATCATGGCACCGATTTCGTCATTGCGGGCGACCCAATCTTCCCGGATGGGTTCCTTGCGGTAGTCGCCATCTGCAAATTGCCCCAGACGGCGGGTAACAAACATGATGGGATCTGCAAAGCCCTGTGCCAGGCGCATGCTGATCAGAACCACCATCACTTCCACGATGGCAAGCAGGATCAGAGAAATCATGATCTGCCTGTTCAGCTTGCTCTGCATCTCATCGGCATATTTATTGGCCTCTGCATCGATGTAGTCGATGTAGGAGCCGGTATCAATGACCCAGTCATAGGGTTTGAAGTAGCCTACATAAGTGCGTTTGGGGGAGTCAGTGCTCTCACCGGGCTTGGGGAAAGAGTAGTTCACGAAGCCGCCGCCTGCGTCAGCAGCCTTGAACATTTCCTGCATGTACATGACACCTTGGCTGTCCTTGTTCTGGGAGCGGTCCTTGCCTTCTACCTTGGCTCCCTGGATAGGGTGCACCACGCATATGCCTGTGCGGCGCTCGTCCACGGAGAAATAGCCTTTGCCGTCATCGAAGCGGGTATTCCTTATGATATCCATGGCCAGCTTCTTTGCATCGGCTTCAGATAGGCGGCCTGCCTGTTGCTCCTTGTAGAGACCTTCTACGGCAGAGATAAGTCCTTCTGTCTGTATTCGCAGTTCCCTGTCATACTGCTTGGAAAGCTCTGTCTTGTAGGTTTCCACCTGTTCATCATTGCCGCGTATCTGCGAACCGATGAAATAAATGCCGACTACCAGTGTCGATACTGCGCTTAGCAGTACGAACAGGAAGGTCAGCCGGTCTCGGACTGATTTGAAGTTCAACATAGTGCTCCTCCTAAAATCGAACGATGAAACCTGATAGAGATTGTCATTGTTTGAATAATTCGTTAAGTTTAAGCGAATTCCTCCAAATATAATGCTAAAAAACGCTATGAAGCAGGATTTTGCCTCATAATCAAGCTTGTGGTATGATACAGGACATGGAGGTGTTCTTATGTCTCTGGGGGATTCCAGAAAAAATAAATCAAGGCTATTGCGCCTGTGGGCGAAAATGCAGCGGGAAATAGAAAAGCGTCTGGGGCTGATAATGGTTCTTTTTCTGCTGAACTGGTTCACTATCTGCTGGCTCAACCTGCATAAATACGGTACGCAGCAATTGGGAGTGCTTATCTTTGACGGTTTGCTGGTGCTGGCAGGTGCCTTTTTGTATGTGGGGCTTTTGGGATTCATTCCCTTGGAAAGGATCAGGCGGGGACTTCTTGCCCTGTCCTTTTTCCTCTCGGCCCTCCTGGGCGGCCTGGAGTGCTTTGCCCTCTGGAATTATCAGGCCCAGATTGGGGCGGGCATCATTACGGCGGTGGCCCAGACCAACGGGAGGGAGGCACAGGAGTTCTTCGCTCGCTATGTGGGGATGACAGGAATAATACTGGCTGCAGCTTTTGCTGGTCTTGCCTATGGAAGCTGGCGGTATCTGAAATCTTTGCGCTGGAGCCGTCCTTCGGGGCACTATCGCAGCCGCTTGCTTTTGGCCTTGCTTTTGGCAGGGGCGGGGGCAGGCAGCATCGTCTTCAATTATTACCATTCATTCATCATCAACAACGATCTGGACATTCCTGCCGTGCGAGTGTGGCTGTCTTTGGACACGGCGGCTCAGAATATGCGTTCCTATGAGGAAATCGTCACTCAGGCGGCAGTGAATCCCGAGCTTACCCGCAATGACAGCGATATTCCCTATGTGGTCTTTATCCTGGGGGAGTCCACCAATCGCCGCCGCCTGCACCTGTACGGCTATCCCTTGGAGAACACGCCGAACCTTGATGATTTGGACAGCAGGGGAGAACTGGCGGTCTACCGCGAGGTCATCGCCCCCCAGGGGGCTACGGCGGCGGTGCTCAGGGAGCTCTTCACCTTTGCAGATGCGGAGCACACAGACACCTGGTACAAGTACAACAACCTTATCGATATTGTGAAGGCGGCGGGGTATAAGACTTCCTGGCTCTCCAATCAGGAAAGTTCCGGCATCTGGGGCAATGTGAGCCAGTTCTACAGCCAGCGCAGCGATGTGAGCCGCTATACCCAGATAAGGGAGTCCCATGAGGAAAGCGGCAGGCTGGACGAGGAGCTGTTCCCCCTGGTGGATGAGGTGCTGGCACAGGCTCAGCCAGAGAAGAAGCAGTTCATAGTGCTGCATCTGATGGGGGGCCACAGCCTCTATTACCTGCGGTTCCCCTATCTTTTCACAAAATTCAAGGCGGAGGATATACCCCCGCCCCAGGACGGTCTTTCCGAGGAAAAGCGCACGGAAATCGCCCAGTATGAAAATGCCTTGTTCTACAATGACTTCGTGGTCAGCTCCCTCATCGGCAAATTCCGGGACAAGGATGCTCTCATCATTTATCTGCCTGACCACGGGGAGGCGGTCTACGACCACGGCTACCGCAGCGGCCATGTGGAGGAGAACCCCACCCAGGAAATGCTGGAAGTGCCGCTTATTTTCTGGGGTTCCCCGGAGTTCCGCCAGAAGCACGGTGAGAAGTGGACTGCCATTCAGGCAGCGGTGAACCGTCCCTATATGACCGATGATATGATTCATACCGTGATGGATATCCTGGGGCTTGAGACGCCTGAATATGATCCGAAAAAGAGCGTCATCAATCCAGCTTTTGATGCTGCCCGCCCCCGCATGGTGCAGGGCAGGGATTTTGATAAGGAGATTTTGGGGAAGTGAAAAAGCCTTCCATGGGAGGGAAGGCTAAAGCGCGATAACCTGCGAGAACATGCCCAGAATGCTTGAATCATGTGTAATAACAAGCAGCGTCTTATGCTGTTCCTGTGCCTTCTCAAATAGGGCATAGAGCAGCTGGGACGCTGTTTTGTTGTCCAGTCCTGCTGTGGGCTCGTCCAGAATCAGCAGGGGGGCGGAGGAAGCCAGGGCAAGAGCCGTCAGCAGTCGGTTCCTCTCTCCCCCGGAAAGGCGGCTGCCGTCATAGCCCAGGGGAGTATCAAGCCCTTGGGGCAGACTGGCTGCCAGGCTGCCAAGCTGGGCACACTCAAGGCAGGATAACATATCTTCTTCCCTTAGCTCCGGGTGCAGGCGGAGGAAATTTTCCCTGATAGAGCCACTGAAGACAAAACAGCCCTGGAGATTTCCCGCGACAGGGCAGGTTCGCTCGATGGTTCCTTCCTCCGGCTGGTAAAGCCCCGTCAGCAGATAGGCCAGGGTGGTCTTGCCCCTGCCGCTTTCGCCTAAAAGGGCGGTGTGCTGTCCTGGCTCTATGGCCAGGGAGAGGTTGTCAAAAAGGGGCGTGCCTGGCTGATAGCCGAAGCAGAGGAGATTAACTTCAAGCAAAGGCTCCATGGTTGTTTGAACAAGAGTAGAATCCTTTTGGGGCAAGGCTTTGCTGGCCTTGAAGGTTATCCGTGCCTTGCCAGCTTCCTTCAGCTGTTGCAGAGCGGGAGAAAGCCCTGCATAATCCTGGCTCAGGGTCAGCAGCAACAGCAGCCAGACTGCCAGTTCTACCTCCGTCATGGCCTGTGGAACCTGGAAATAGAGCAGATAGAGAATCAGCAGGAAACCGCTGTGCCTTAGGAGGGCCAGCAGCAATTCCTGATAGTGAAGCAATTTTTTCATGTCCAGCCCTGCTGACTGAAATCTTTCGGCGGCTTTGTCCAGCCGCGCCAGGGCAGGGGCGGCTGGACCAGCGGGGAGAAGTTCTTCCCTGCCTGCCAGCATTTCCAGCAGCTCCTGCCGATAGGCAGCTTGGGAAGGGAGTTCCTGCGAGGGGAAAGTCAGAGGCAGGAGAGCAAGCAGCAGAAAGAGAAACGCCAGTGATAGGGAGGCCGGAGGGGAGTAAGAGCATAGGGCGGCGCAGAAGCAGAGCGTAAGGCAAAAGGCAACGGACAGGGGCAGCAGGGCCCGCACATAGGTATCTCGCCAGAGGGCGCAGTCCTTCAGCAGCCGCTCCAGCCAGATGCCTTGGGCCAGGGCCCCGGATTTCAGGGGCAGGGCTTGGGCAGCCCGCCTGTAGACAAGCTGCTGCAGGCTGCTGTAGGCAGAAAAGGCCAGGCTGTGGGCAAGGTATCTTTCCAGATAGCGGAACACCGCCCGGAAAATGCCGCAGGCCCTCACGCAGGTCACTCCCAGTGCCAGGGTGTAGAGGGGGGGCTGCCGGGCAGCCCAGGCAATGAGCCAGGCTCCGGCTCCCAGGAGGCTCAGCCCCATGAGGCTCGCCAGGAGCCCCATCAGCAGGGGAAAGAGCAGTTTCCTTTTCTCTATCTGTTTCAGCAATAATCCGATGGTTTCTGTCATGGCTTTTGCTCCTGTGGGAAAAGTTCTTCCCAGTCGATTGTTCTTTCAGCCCAGTCTTTGAGGCCAGGGCGGTGGGAGACTAGGATGACGGTGCGCTGCCAGCTGAAGGCGGTGAGGGCTTTCAGCACGGCCCTTTCTGCATCCTCGTCCAGGCCGTTGGTGGGCTCGTCCAACAGCACCAGGGGCCTGTTTTGCAGGATGATCCGGGCAAGGCCCAGTCGTTTGCTCTCACCATGAGAAAGGCTGAGACCCCCTGCGCCCAGAGGAGTATCAAGTCCTGCGGGAAGCTTATCGAACCATTTTTCCAGGGAAACTAACCGCAGGGCCTGTCGCATCCGTTCTGTGGGCATTTCCTGGAACAGGCTCAGATTCTCTGCCAGAGTGGCGGCGAAGATATGGGGCTCCTGAGGCAGGTAACTGATGATTTTCTGACGGCTGGCAGGTGCCAACTTATGCAGGTCGGTGCCGTTGAGCCACAGGCCTCCTTCTCTGGGCAGCATCAGCCCTGCCGCGGCTTTCAGCAGGGTGCTCTTGCCGCAGCCGCTGGGGCCGGTGAGCAGAAGCCTGCTTCCGGCGGGGACTTTCAAGTCAAGCCCCGCAAAGACTGGTTGCAATTTTTCCTCATAGCCCAGGGAGAGGTTTTCTGCAGTGAGGGCGGGTGGGACTTGCAACTGTCCTTTCCTGCCGCTCTGGGCAGGCTGCTCTTGCAGCAGCATCCTTATTTTTTTCTCCGCTTCCCGTGCCTCCATGGCGGCGTGGAAGCAGATGCCCCCCTGTCGCAGGGGCTGGTAGTAGAGGGGGATGATCAGCAACAGGAAAAAGGAGGTCTCGAAGGCAAGGCTGCCCCCCAGCAGGCGGAAGCCGATGCTCACCGCCGCCAGGGCGATGGAGAGGGTGGTGATAAGTTCCAGGGCGAAGCTGGAGATAAAGGCGGTCTGCAGGACTTTGAGGGATGCGGCGGCAAAGCCTTCGCTGAGACGCCTGATTTCCTCCTGCTGGGCACCTTCACGGTGGAAGATTTTCAGGATGACAAGTCCTGCCAGAGTTTCACTGAAGGCAGAGGCAAGCTGGGAAAGTTCTTGCCATTGCCGGGCGGTGCGCTCTTTGGTGACCTGTCCGATCAGGTAGAGCAGGAAGGGGGCAATGGGCAGGGTGAGGAGGAAGATTCCCGCCGTGACCAGGTCCAGCGCCAGGGCGGCGGCCAGCAGCATGGGGATGGTGACGACCAGCTTCAGCAAAGTAGGCAGCACTACGGTAAAATAGCTGTCCAGTCCTGCGGCAGCCTCTAAAGCGGCAGTGGCGGCTTCTGCAGAGGGGGTAGCGGGACAAAAAAAGGCGTGGTGGATTTTCTGGCGGCAGCCCAGGCGGCAATGATGGCTGAGCTTATCCAGTAGGCGGCTTTTTCCCAGCTTCAGCAAGCTTCGAAAAGACAGCGCAAAAAGCAGCACCAGCAAAGCCGGTGCTGCCTCAAAACTTGATTCTCCGCCTAGCGTCAGCAGGCGGGCGGACTGCATGAGGGTGGTGAGCAGGAAGCTGGCAGCCAGCAGCAGGAGGCCGCAGGTTATTTCCAGAGCCAGCAGTTGGCCCAAGGCTCCCTTATGTTCTGTGCAGGTCTGGTAGAGGAAATTGTTCTTCATGTTCATAGTTTTTTGTTGCTTAGTCAATTTCAGTGAGCTTTGAGATCCTTGCCTGTTACCCGATGGCGAAACACCCAGTAACACCAGCCCTGATAGATCAGCACGATGGGCACCATGACCAGGGCGGCCACAGTCATGATGGAGAGGGTGTAGGGGGTGGAGCAGGCATTGTCAATGGTGAGGCTGAAGGCCGGATTGAGGGAGGAAACCATGAGCCGGGGGAACAGCCCCGTGAAGAAGGAGCAAGACACAGCCACGATGGCAAGAGAGGACAGGATGAAGCTGCCTTTGAATTTGCCCTGGGCCATGGCAAGGTAACCGGCGATGAAGAATACCCCCGTCAGCACCAACAGCAGGGCGGCGGGGAAGCTGTGGAAAAGATCGGTCTTCGTGGCGGTGAGCACGAAGCAGAGCACGAAGCAGAAAATGGCGGCGGCACCGGTTTTGAGGGCGTATGCCCTAGCCCGCAGCATCAGTCCGTAGTCCCCCAGCCGCTGGGTGAGGAAGGCGGCACCGTGGAAGAGGAAAACCGTCAGGAAGGTAAGTCCTCCCACGATGGTGTAGACAGAAAGCAGATCCCAGAAGCTGCCCAGATAGTGCATGTTCTCATTGATGGGCAGCCCGGCAATGAGGTTGGTGACAGTCACCCCCCAGAGGAAGGCGGGCACAAGGCTGCCAAAGGCGATGCAGCCTTCCCAGAAACGCCGCCAGCAAAGGCAGTCTGCCTTGCCCCGCAGCTCGAAGGCCACGCCACGGAGGATAAGAGCCACCAGCATCAGGAACAGGGCCAGGTAGAAGGTGGCGAACATGGTGGAATAAACATGGGGGAAGGCGGCAAAGAGAGCGCCGCCGGCGGTAATCATCCAGACTTCATTGCCATCCCATACGGGGCCGATGGTGCGGATGATCATGCCCCGCTCCTCATCGGTGCGACCCATAAAGGGAAGCAGCCCGCCTACGCCGTAGTCAAAGCCTTCCAGGAAGAAGAAGCCGGTGAAAAGCACGGTAATCAGCACGAACCATAAGACATTCAGTTCCATCATCCATTCCTCCCTTCTGCCGGGGTCACTTTCGTCCTGCAGATAAAGCGCAGGGCTGCATAGAGGGCGGCTATGGCAAGCAGGAGATAGATCACGGTGAAGCCAATCAAGGTAAGCCATACCTCTCCGCCAGTGATATTAGGAGAAACCGCCTCGGCGGTCTTCTGCAGTCCCACCACGATCCAGGGCTGGCGACCGCCTTCTGCAATGTACCAGCCTACGGAATTGGCCACAAAGGGGAGGGGCAAAAGCCAGGGCAGGAATTTCAGAACGAAGCCGAATTTTTCCAGGCGCCCTGTAAAGGTGAGAAAGCCCACCAAGCCTGCGATAGCTGCCATCAGCCCGCCTGCGCCCACCATGATGCGGAAACTCCAGAAAAGTCCCGTCACATCGGGGCGGTAGTCACCGGGGCCGTACTGGGCGGCGGCTTCCTTTTGCAGGTCGTTGATGCCTTTGACCTCCCCTTCGGGAGCATTGTAAAGCATAAAGGAGAACAGGGCGGGGATGGTAATCTCAAAGTCATTCCTGCCCGCATCCTGATTGATATCTGCCACGATGGCAAAGGGGGCGGGATTCTCCGTTTCCCAGAGGGCTTCCATAGAGGAAAGCTTCATGGGATTGCCTTCCCGCAGGTACTGGGCATGCATATGGCCCGTGCCCATGACCCCCAGGGTGCCGATGAGCATGTAGACGGCACCGGCCTTCAGCGCCTGCTTGAAAGCCTCCCTGGAATCATCATCGTGGATGATTTTCCAGGCGGATACTGCCAACACCACGAAGCCGCCAGTGGCAAGGCCTGCAAAAAGGGTGTGGGAGTATTCGCCTATTACGTAAGGGTTGGTCACCAGGGCAAAGAAGTCAGTCATCTCGGCTCGGCCATTATTTACCGCATAGCCCACCGGATGTTGCATGAAAGAGTTGGCCACCAGTATCCAGAAGGCGGAGAGGTTGCTGCCGAAGGTTACCAGCCAGATGCAGGCGCAGTGAGCTTTTTCTGACAGCTTGTCCCAGCCAAACATCCAGATACCCAGGAAGGTGGACTCCAGGAAGAAGGCCGTGAGGGCTTCAAGGGCCAGGGGAGCGCCGAAGATATCTCCCATGAAGCGGGAGTATTCGGACCAGTTCATGCCGAAGTGGAATTCTTGCACGATGCCTGTCACCACGCCCATGGCGAAGTTGATGAGAAAAATCGTGCCAAAGAATTTCGTCAGCTTCTTGCATACAGGCTTCCACTCCGGGTGCTTGGTGCGCACATAGCAGGTTTCCAAGAGCGCCGTGAAGATGGACAGCCCCAGGGTGATGGGGACAAAGAGAAAGTGGTACACCGTGGTGATGGCGAACTGCCATCTGGATAGCAGCAAGGCTTCCATAAACAACCCTCCTTGAAATAGTATAAAGAATCATGCCCTAAATGATAGGAGCAGGATAAAGACGGTCAGGAGAAGGTTTCCAAGCAACGCCAGGATGGGGTCAAGAAAAGGCACATCGAAGGGCGCAAGAAGGTTGGTAGCAGGAATCATCAGCAGGAGGCAGAAAAAAATAGCGATTTTTCTCTGCTGCGCTGTTATCTGCATACCGACAGCAGCCCGGTGACGCAGACGGGCGAGAGCTAGGAAGTTTCCATATGGCAGGCTTATATGGGGGAGGACAGCATCTTTTTCGTGGGGGCGGCTGGCAGAGTCTTCCTGAGGAGGATCTTCAGGGAAATCCGGGTCAGGCTGCTGGTTGGGGGCAGGATTCTCATTTTCGGCTTCATCAGCTGCTATATATGCCTGCTTTCCTGCAGGAGGAGGCAGCCAGTCGATGCGCACATCAGCTGCTTCCATGAGCTTGCTGTCAAGCTTGCTATCGCCCAGCAGGGCAATTACTTCCTTGCGTGTGCGCATGAGGTGCAGTTCCCTGACCTTTTGTTCGGGAAATATCTCAAAGCGGATTTCGTCGATATTTGTCTGCTTTTTGATATAGGTAGCGATGCGTTTGTTGCCTCCTGTCATCAGCATAAGCTTCAATCCAAGTTTTTGCAGCCTATGCAGGGCGGCAATGGTATCGAAACTGATTTCTCTTTGTACGGCAATCAAGCCGCGAGAATATTTGCCGGAACTTACAAAGACGGGAATCATTCCCTTCAGTGAAAGCTGGTCAGCTCTGGTCAAGAAATCTGCACTGATGTCAGCTCCTTCTTCTTTCAGCCAGGCAGCAGTGCCGACTCGTACAGGAATACGGCTGATGATGGCTTCTGCTCCTTGGCCGGGGTACTCATTGAAATTCACTGCAGGCTGCAGCCGCAAGTGCCTTTCAGCAGCTGTCTGGTGGATGAGCTTGCCGATAGGGTGGCTGGAGCTGGCTTCCACACTGGCAGCCATGGAAAGCAGAGAGCCCTGAGAAATTCCTTCGGGACGAAGCTCTGTGATGAAAGTCTCATCATTGGTGATGAGTCTGCTGTGGGCGAGGACTAAAGTGGAAGCATAGGCAAGCTCTGACAGTATGCTTTTTTTGTGCACCTTGATGCCCAGCTCCTCTGCCCGGCAGCCTATGCGATACATGACAAGAGGTTTCGAAGCAATAAGAGGAAGAGGGAGTCCTGCCAGCAGCACAGACAAGGGCGTGGCTATGAGTGCAACCAGTGGTTTCTGTTGGAGCCATTGCCAGTATCCTGTACCGAAAGCTATAAGGATGGTGGATGCCTGCCAAATTTTGATAATGAGACTGTGTCGCATGTTTATGACCTCGATTCATACTGTGTATGAGTTGAATATTCAACTCATACATAGATTTATCCTGCCTGTCCGCAGCATTTGCTGATGAGACTTGTTGCTATATCTTGGTATAAATTTATAGCCACAGCTATGCTGTTTGTGTTATAATACATAAACAGTTTGACAGAGAAGTATTATTGAATGAGCAGGAAAAGCTACGCGTTGCGTCAAAATATATGAAGGCGATAAGATTTAGTTGTGTGAGAAATTTGATAAAGGAGAGAAATCAATTTGGTTGGAATTGTGATAGTCTCTCATAGCCAGGCTTTGGCTGAAGGTGTGAGAGAGCTTGCAGAGATGATGGCCCGTGAAGTTAAGATTGCTTGTGCAGGTGGCTTGGAAGAAGGTCTCAGCGGTGTCAGTTATGAGCGTGTCATGAATGCAGTTGAAGAAGTTTGTGGCCGTGATGGCGCTGTGATTTTCGGTGATATGGGGAGTGCTATGCTCACCAGTGAACTCGTTTTGGAAGAGATGAAGGATGACAGGCTGTTCTTGGTGAATGCTCCGTTGGTAGAGGGCGTGGTGCGGGCAGCTGTTTTGGCCTCTGGCGGTGCTGATGTCGATACTATAGTTAAACGAGTAGAGGCTGAATGGAAAAGGCAGGGGGGTGATTGCCATAGTATTTCGTGACCTGGTGAAAGAGGATAAACCTCTTCTGGATCGTTACTGCCGCAGCAACTATTATGAGAACTCGCATCTTAATTTCACCAATCTCTTCATGTGGCGTGAGCCGTATCATATAAAGATCTGCGA
Organism: Pseudoselenomonas ruminantium; assembly: GCA_015058655.1. Taxonomy (GTDB): domain Bacteria; phylum Bacillota; class Negativicutes; order Selenomonadales; family Selenomonadaceae; genus Selenomonas_B; species Selenomonas_B ruminantium_C. Next base: position 20,301 of record SVBX01000030.1, on the reverse strand, counting down.
AGAAAATGATGTGCTCTACATGATAAGCAGCTGGCAAGGGCATCTTATGGCTCTCCAGCCCCTTGGGGCAGAGGAAAAAATGCAGGAAGCTATTGGCAGCCTGGCAAAGCATTTTGACGAGCAAAGGGAGCGCTTATCTTTCAGTGGGGTAGAGAAGTCCTTTGTGAAAGAACTGGAGTTTTACCCTGAGGCAAAGTTTGAGGTTAAAGCCGATCGTGATAATTTTGACTATGTCTATCTTGCAGAGAAGCTGATCAGTCTTTCGGGAAGGAAACTCCACTCCAAGAAGAACCACTTGAATGCCTTTCGCAAATTGTATCCTCAGGCAGAATGCTTACCTATCGGTGATGAAGTCATAACATTATGCAAGATAGAGCTGAATAACTGGTACAAGCTGAGATTGGCGGAGGAGCCGGAAGATCCCTTCATAGGATGGGAACGCAAAGCCATCATGGAGGTCTTGAATGACTTCCGTTACTTTGACCTTAAGGGCTGTGCCCTGCGTCTTGATGGCAGGATCATTGCTTTTACTTTCGGAGAGCAGCTGAACAAGGATACAGCCGTGATTCATGTGGAAAAGGCGGATCCTGACATTCGTGGTGCTTACCCTGCCATCAACCAGGGCTTCGTGGCACATGCTTGGAGCAAAATGACCTATATCAACCGCGAGGAGGATATGGGGCATGAAGGGCTCAGGAAGGCTAAGGAATCCTATAAGCCGGAGAAGATGATTGAGAAGTTCAATGCTAAGATGGTATGAGCATGGAAGTCTTTTGGGATATATCCCCTCGGAGTGCTTTGAGAGCTTCTCCGAGGGGATTTTTGCTGTGCAACATTAGAAATGCTGCAGGCAAGTTTTGCTTGTGGCAAAACTTGAACTATTGCGTTATAATAAAAAGAATCCTGGAAAGGAGGGCGTTTGTATGAAGCTAGAGGAAATAGAATCCTTTTTAGGAAATCGTATCGAAGGTTTTTTCAACAAGAGATTTGCCAGTGATTTGGAACCCGTGGAACTGGCTGACGGGGTCAGGAAGGAAATCAGGCATATTGCAGCAGACAATCATGGAAAGGTGCCCAATTTGATCACCTTTACATTGAACCCAGGCGATTACAGCCGTCTGTGTGCCAAGCGGGTTCATTCTGAGCTCTGTGTCGCAATCGAAAAGGAAATAATCAGGGGGGATGCATTTATGGAGGGGGAGCTGACCCTGAAGCTGCATCCCTCTGATGAGATGCAGAAGGGTTTGTTTGACCTGCAACTAAAGCAGGAAACAAGCGGGGATGAAAAGGAAAGCACCATTGTAGTCAGTGAGGCATCCCTGACAGAACAAGCATCTGTGGTTCCTGTCACGCATAAATTGGTTTCCTTGTCTGTGTTGGAGGGACCTGATGCGGAGGCCTATCTGGAATTTGGCGAGCAGAAGATTTACATAGGCCGTCGAGACAAGAATGAGTTCATTTTGACGGATGGCAATGCTTCGAGACTTCATGCCTGGGTGGCATATGAACAGCATCGTCATGTCCTTTACGATGCGCATAGCACTAACGGCACCTTCGTCAATGACAAGCCTATAGAAAGGGTGCGGCTCAGCCATGGAGACAGGGTGAGAATAGGAGCCACTTTGCTGAAATACGAGGTGATTTGATTTGCCGGATACAACGATGCTCCTTAAAGGCGTGCGGGTACTGCTGGAGTATGGCATGCTCTTTTGGCTGCTGATGTTTGTTGGCAGGATTTCAAAATGGATTTTTCTGGATATGAAAGAAAAATTTCAGGCGCAGAAACCACCTGAAGTAAGCAGTGATGAGGCTGTCCTGCTGATCCTGGGAAGTGAAGCCGAAGAGGAGGGGCTGGCGAAGCGGCGTTTTGCTTTTGGCGAGCAGATCACGATTGGACGCGGGGAAGACAACGATGTGGTCATTCCCGAGAGTTTCGTGTCCCATCATCATGCGGTGCTCTTCAGGCGTGGCAGTCAATATGTCATAGAAGATTTGGGCAGCCGTAATCACACTTATGTAAATGACCAGCTTTTGACAGGAAAAGCATATATCAGGCCAGGAGATACAATCAGGATTGGCTTGGTGACCATGAGATTTGAGAGGTGAACTCATGACAAAGTCTTGTTGGGCCAGCGACATTGGCTGCGTACGCGCCCATAATGAAGATAGCTGCCTCGTCCTGGAGGAGAAGCAGCTTTATGCTGTGGCTGATGGCATGGGGGGGCAGGCAGCAGGAGAAGTAGCCAGTTCTCTGCTGACGGCAGTGCTGGAGGAAGACTTGTCTCCTTTGACTAGCTTTGGGGAGGAGGAACTCCGTCGGGCTGTGTTGCATGCCAATGCTTGCATACTGAAGGAGGCAGAGAAAAATCCCAGCCGGAAAGGCATGGGAACTACTGCCACAGTGCTGAAGATAGTTGATGGATGCGCTATTTGGGCCCATGTGGGGGACAGTCGTCTCTACCTTTTCCGGGAGGGTGGGCTGCAGCAGGTTACCCGTGACCATTCTTATGTGGAAAGCCTGGTGAGCCAGGGCAGCCTTACAGAGGAAGAGGCAAGGAACCACCCGCAGAAGAACATGCTTTTGCGGGCCGTTGGCGTGGAAAAAGATTTAACAGTTGACACAGGTTCTCTTGCTTTGCAGGCTGATGATGTGCTGTTGCTGGCAACTGATGGCCTAATGAACATGGTAGAGGGCACTTGCATTGCTGGCTTATTGGCAGCTGCTCAAAATGAACCGGAACGGTTTGACGATTTGGCGTACACACTGGTGAAGCAGGCTCTTGAGGCTGGTGGCACGGATAATGTGACAGTGATTGCGGTGGTGTACGGTTGATGGAAGAAACTATTTTACGGGAGAAAATACCATTTGGCAGAGTCGGTGGCATTTTCGTCATGCCGCTGGGCATTCTGCTGGCAGGGCTGGGTGTGCTTTATCTAAAAGGCTATGCTGCAGGCGAAATGAGCAAAGCTTTTGAACCTGCACTTGTTCCTTATTTGCTGGCATGTTTGGCAGAGGCATTTATCCTGCAGTTTCTCCTGTGGAAGAAAAAATATGATTGCACGATATTCCCTTTGGTGCTTGTACTAGTCAGCGTAGGGTTAGTGGAGATTGCGCGTCTGAAGCCAGAGCTTTTGGTGCCTCAATTGCGCTGGTTATGCGTAGCGCAGATTATTCTGATGCTGGTACTACGCTTTTGGAAATATATCAGGGAAATGCTTTTGTATCCTTACCTTCTGGGGCTGACTTGCGTGTTTGTCCTTGGGTTGCCCATGATTTTTGGTACGGAGATTGGCGGCAGTCGCAATTGGCTGATTTTGGGGCCTTTCTCTGTGCAACCTTCCGAGTTTGGAAAGATCCTCATATTGTTTTTCTTGGCGGCATATCTCTCTGATCACCGCCATGTGCTTTCTCTGCCCAGCAAGAGGTTGGGGCCTCTTGCCTTGCCGCCGTTGCGTTTTATCGCTCCCTTGGTGTGCATATGGGGAGCAGCTGTACTGATGTTCGTGGTGGAAAGAGATCTGGGGTCGGCTTTGCTGTTTTTCGGTATGGCGGTACTCATGACTTATATGGCTACGGGCAGCAAGACATATGTTTTCCTTGCAATGCTTTTTATCGGCTTGGCGGCAGGGATAAGCTATATGGCTTTCGGCCATGTGAGAGTGCGCTTTGACATTTGGCTTGACCCCTGGCAGGATCCAGACGGGATGGCCTATCAAGTGGTGCAGTCGCTATTTTCCTTCGGCACAGGTGGCATTTGGGGTGCGGGTTTTGGTTTTGGTCACCCGGGTTTCATTCCTGAGGTCCATACGGACTTTATTTATGCGGCCATTGCGGAGGAATGGGGGCTCATGGGGACGCTCTCAGTGTTGTTTTGCTATGTGCTGCTTTCCTTTCGTGGCATCAGTCTTGCCTTGCAATGCGAGCAGGAGAAGGAGCTATTGCTGGCTGCTGGGTGCAGCATGTTGCTTTTGCTGCAGGCCTTTGTTATCATTGCAGGGGTTACCAAATTCCTGCCCCTGACGGGGATTACTTTGCCTTATGTAAGCTACGGTGGCAGTTCTCTGGTGTCCGGCTTTATTGAGTTGGGACTGCTCTTGTCACTTTCCCGGGGGAGGCAGGAACATGGCTGATTGGAAGTTGAAACGGAACATGCTGAAAGCCATGTGCCTGTTGCTGGCCCTTTGCGGAGTCCTGGCTTTGCATATCGTTTATATATCTGTTTTCAAGGCAGATGAATTGGCAGAAAACCCTCTGAATCAGCGTACAGCTGCCATGCAAAAGGAAGTCTTGCGGGGCAGAATCATAACAGCTGATGGCAAAGTGCTGGCCGAGAATCTGCCTGAGGGAGGGCGTCGCTATCCCTGGGGAGAGGCGGCTGCCTCCGTGACGGGCTATAACGGTGAAAACATCGGTGGAGCCGGCTTGGAAGCTCATCGAAATATGGAACTCATGGGTATGTCCAGAGATTTTTCTCGTCTGGGTCCCGTGGCGCAGCTCCTGCAGGCAGATAAAGGCAATGATTTGGTAACAACTATTGATTCTCGTGCCCAGGAAGCAGCCTATGAGGCCCTGTCGGGCAGTCGGGGAGCAGCGGTGGTGCTAGATGCCCAAACGGGTGCCATACTGGCGATGGTCAGCACTCCCGCCTATGACCCCAATTTTGTGGAAAGTGACTGGCAGCATCTCCGGGACCGTGAAGACAGTCCTTTGCTGAACAGGGCGGTGCAGGGACTTTATCCCCCGGGATCTACCATCAAGCCGCTTGTCGCAGCGGCCGCTTTGGGTGAGAATGTCACGGACGAGAAGGAAGTCTTCGACTGCAGCGGCAGGCTGGAACTGGCAGACGGTTCTTCCATCGGGGAATATCAAGGCGAGGTACATGGCCAGATTGACCTAAAAGAAGCTTTGGCAGAGTCATGCAATGTGACATTTGGAGCCCTGGGACTTCGACTGGGAGGAAGAAAGCTGGGAAAATACTTTGAGGATCTCGGCTTTCAGCAGGAAATTGGGGGAGAGATTCTCATGGAAGGTTCACATCTGCCGAAGTTTGACTCCCTGGGACAGGGCGATCTTGCCCAAACTGCCATAGGGCAATCCAGCCTGCTGGTTACTCCCATGCACATGGCGCTGATGGCTTCGGCATTTGCCAATGACGGGAATATCATGAAGCCATATCTGGTGCAGAAGGTAGTCAGTTCCAAAGGAATAGCGATGGAAAACACCAGGCCAGAGAAATGGCGCTCTGCACTGGAACCATTTCTGGCAGCTATCATAGACAACTATATGGAACAAGTGGTGCAGGGGGGAACAGGTACCGCTGCTGCAGTGAGAGGAATCAGAGTGACAGGGAAGACGGGGACAGCAGAGAATGCCAGCGGCGAGGATCACGCCTGGTTTATAGGCTCAGCGCAGCTGCCGAGCAGGAAGATCGCCTTTGCTATCATCGTGGAGAACGGCGGCAGCGGCGGCCGGGCGGCAGCCCCAATTGCCAGACAAATTATTGAGAGTATGAATTAATAAATCAGAAGAACAGTTCTCGGGGCTTGAATGATAGAGGGAGGAACATATATGGTACATCGGATACTACATCAGCGCTATGAGCTTCAGGAGCTCATAGGAGGGGGCGGTATGGCAGATGTTTACCGAGCCAGGGACAAACTGCTGGATCGTCCTGTGGCGGTGAAGATACTCCATGAGCAGTTTAGAAGTGACAGGGAATTCATAGACAAGTTCCATCGTGAAGCCCAGGCAGCGGCCCGCTTATCCCATGCCAATATTGTCAATATCTACGATGTAGGTGTCGAAGGCGATGAGCACTACATTGTCATGGAGTATGTACCCGGAAGTACGCTGAAAGACCTCATCAGGCAGCAGGGGCATCTGCCGGCAGACCAGGCTCTGCACATAGCAGGAGACATTGCTAGAGCTCTTTCCCATGCCCATGCCAACAATTTGGTTCATTGCGATATAAAGCCGCACAACATTCTCATGATGCCGGATGGCAGTGCCAAAGTGGCTGATTTTGGCATTGCCAGGGCTGTTACCGAATCTACTATGACCTACACAGGCAATATTGTGGGGTCTGTGCATTATTTTTCTCCTGAGCAGGCCAAGGGAACCATGATAACCCCAAAGTCTGATGTCTACGCCCTGGGGGTAGTGCTCTACGAGATGCTTACCGGCGTACTGCCGTTTACTGGGGAGACTCCTGTGAGCATTGCGGTACAGCATTTGCAGGATATGCCTCGTTCTGTGCGAGAAATAGATCCCAGCCTGCCTCCGATAGTGGAGGCGATAGTGAGCCGCACAATGAACAAGTCTCCTGAAGATCGGCCCACCAGCGCCGAACTGGTGGAAGAACTGAGACAGGCAGAGCAGGTGATTTCTTCCGGTCATGTGACTGAGCCAGATCCCTATGCCACGCAAGTAATGCCAAGAGTGAGACAGGCTGATGTGGAGCGTGTGCGGCAGCAGGAGGACTTTGATGAGGATGCCGAGGAAGAAAGCTCTATTTTCAAGTCAAAGAAATTTGTTGCCGGACTTCTGGTGGTCCTGCTGATGGGATTTTTTGCCGGTGCCTTCATGAGTTTCGGCAAGTTTTGGAGCACGGCTGAAGTCACTGTACCAGATGTGACAGGCAAGCCAATGGCTCTGGCCCGTCAGATTTTGGAAGACCAGAAGCTCAGGGTGAATATAGCCGAGGTCTATGATGCCACTGTACCTGCAGGAACGGTGGTTTCACAGACCCCAGAGGCAGGCTCCAAGGTCAAGGAAGAGCGCACGGTTACGATCAATGTGAGCCGTGGCGGTGAGGAACTGGAGATGCCTGACCTTCTGGGGCTTGATAGGGCAGATGCAGAAATCAAGCTGAAGAAGATGGGGTTGAAACTTGGCAGTGTCTATGAAAAATTCTCTGATGAAGAGGAAGGCACTGTTATTGGCCAGGAACCTCGTTCTGGGACCAAAATCAGCAAAGGGCAGACCATCGATATCACCATCAGCAAGGGAAAGAAGGTCAAGAAGGTCAATGTTCCCAATGTGAAGGGCGGGACACTTTCTGCTGCTGAAAGTACCTTGCGCAGCAGGGGGCTTTCTGTCAATGTGGAGAAACGAGAAAGCTCACAGGCACCTGGCACAGTCATCAGTCAGTCTCCCGCAGCTGAAAGCGAAGTGGATTCCGGCATCACTGTAACTTTGGTGGTAGCTGAAGAAGCCAGTGCCAAAAAGAATACCGATGAAGAAAAAGTCACTGAAAAGAAAACTGGCCAGTCTGACAACAGTCCTGCGCCTCCCAAACAAGGGGAAACGGGCAAGCGTCAATAAGCATGGCCAAGGGATTTTTTTCTGACTGACAGATATGGTATAATCATGAAGGGAGAGCTTTATGCTGCAAGGTCGTGTAATCAAGGCCTATAACAGTTTCTTTTATGTTCAGACCGCTCCGGGGCTTGTCACCTGCAAACTCAGAGGCAAGTTCAAAAAATCCCGGCGTGAGCTGGGAGTGGTGCCGGGGGACTGGGTAAGCCTTGATATCCTGCCAGATGGTACAGGCGTCATTGAAGAGGTATTGCCGCGGGTGCAATTTTTGAAGCGTCCCGCTGTGGCCAACCTGACCCAGGTGGTGCTGACCTTTGCGGCGGCCCAGCCTGACCTGCACCCCTTGCTCTTGAACAGATTCCTGGTGCTCTCTGAGTGGTCAAGCGTGGAAAAAATCGTCATTTGTGTCAACAAGATGGATCTCTGCAAAGATGATGGGGCTTTGCTTCAGGCCTATAGGAATATTGGCTATGAGGTTTTGCCGGTATCTGCTCGGGAGAGCAGAGGCTTGGACTCTTTGAAGGAAAGGCTGCGTGGTGAGACGACCGTTTTCGCCGGTCCTTCCGGTGTGGGAAAATCATCGTTGCTGAATGCCATAGATTCTCGCCTTGCTCTTCAAACAGGGGACATAAGTGAAAAAATCAAGCGTGGCAAGCATACTACGCGCGTGGCAGAACTTATTCCCTATGAGGCGGGAGGATATATCGTTGACACCCCAGGGTTCAGTGCTGTGGATTTTACCGGCTTGGAGCCAGAGAGCCTGCCCTCATGTTTTCCTGATTTTGCTCCCTTTTTGGGCGGGTGCCGTTTCTCTCCCTGCAGTCACAGCCATGAGCCAGGCTGTGCCATCAAGGAAGCTGCAGAAAAAGGGGAAGTTGCAAGGGAGCGCTATGAAGCATATCTGGCCATTCGTACAGAGCTTTTAGAAACACAAAAAATTGCTCAGAGGAAAATTTACAAGTGACTTGTGTCATAAAGGAGAATAAACATGATAAAGATTGCACCATCTATCCTGTCTGCTGATTTTGCCCATCTGGCTGCCGAAGTCGAAAAGGTGGCAGAGGCCGGGGCGGAATACATCCATATCGATGTCATGGACGGCCATTTTGTGCCGAATATCACCTTGGGGTCTCCTGTGGTGAAGAGCCTCGCTGAAGCTGTCAAGAAGCCTGGCAAGCAGGCACCTGTCTTTGATGTGCACCTGATGGTGGAACACCCTGAGAATCAGATAGAGGCTTTTGCAGAGGCTGGCGCAGATATCATAACCTTCCATGTGGAAACTGCGCCCCATGCCCACCGCATCGTGCAGCAGATCAAGGCTGCTGGCTGCAAGGCAGGCATTGCGGTGAACCCCGGCACTTCACTGGCACTCATCGAAGAATTGCTGCCTTATGTTGACATGGTGCTGATTATGACTGTGAATCCTGGATTTGGCGGCCAGAAGTTCATTCAGGGCATGCTGGAGAAGATACACATGCTTCGCCACACCATCCAGGATATGGGCTTTGAATGTGACATTGAGGTAGATGGTGGCATCAATGCCGAGACCAGCGAGTTGGTGAGAGAGGCAGGAGCCAATGTACTGGTAGCAGGTTCCGCCATTTATTGTGCTCCTGATGTTGCTCAGGCCATCAAGGATATCCGTGGTTAAGGAGGAAGATCAGTAATGTCGAAAGAAAAAGCAGTAATACTCCTTTCCGGTGGCTTGGACAGCTGCACCTGCATGGCCGTGGCCAAAGAGGCAGGCTATGAGCTCTATCCCATCAGCTTCAACTACCATCAGCGCCACAGCGTGGAACTTGAAGGAGCAAAGAGGATTGCCTCCTTCTATGGAGTGAAGAAGCATCTTGTCATCGAAACCAATATGGAAGCAATCGGTGGCTCTGCTCTTACGGACGAAAACATAGAAGTTCCGGAAGGAAATGTAGAGCGCGATGATGTACCTCCTACCTATGTTCCTGCCCGCAACCTTATTTTTCTCTCTTACGCTATGGGGTATGCTGAGGTGGTAGGAGCAAGTCATGTCTATATCGGGGTGAACTCCGTGGACTATTCTGGCTATCCTGACTGCCGTCCTGAGTTTATCCAAAAGTTCCAGGCTCTGGCTGACTATGCTACCACGGCGACAGCAGTGGAGGGGAAGAAGATTAAAATAGAAACACCTTTGCAGGATCTCTCCAAGAGCGATATCGTAAAACTGGGGGCAAAGCTTGGAGCCCCCTTGCTGTTCACGCATAGCTGCTACAAGGGTGGGGAAAAAGCCTGCGGCGTTTGCGATAGCTGCAAGCTTCGCCTGCGCGGCTTTGCCGAAGCAGGCGTGGAAGACCCAATTGAGTATGAAACGAGGTCTTTTTGATGCAGGATGTACAGAACCGCCAGGACTCCCGGGGTATTGCCATTCAGAAAGTAGGCATCAAGGAAGCTCATCTGCCCTTTCTCATCAAGACAAAAGAGGGGGGCTATCAGCAGGTTCTGGCGCGCATATGCTTCACCGTCTCATTGCCCATGGAGTACAAGGGCACGCATATGAGCCGCTTTTTGGAAATCCTCATGCCCTGGAGCCAGAAGCCTCTGGCTGAAGCAGAGATGGAAGCAATGCTCTCAGAAGCACTGGTGCGGCTGGAAGCTCATTCTGCAGAAGTGGAGCTGTCTTTTAAATATTTCATTGACAAATATGCGCCTGTAAGCAAAAAACACTCTGTCCTTGACCTCGATTGCACTTTTACGGGACGCAAGGAAAAAGGGCAGCCCATGCAGTTTCGGCTGGGGGTGGAGGTGCCCTTCACTTCCCTTTGCCCCTGCAGCAAGGAAATTTCTGCCTATGGTGCCCATAACCAGCGCTCTGTGGCCAGAATCCAGTTGGAGTTCCAACAGGATAAGGAATGTATTTTTATTGAGGATCTGGCAGAGCTGGTAGAGAAACAAGGGTCTTCCCCCATTTACCCGCTTCTCAAGAGGGAGGACGAGAAGGCTGTGACGGAAAGGGCCTATGAGAATCCCAAATTCGTGGAAGATATTTTGCGGGACACAGTGCTTGCTCTCAGAGAGTTGCCGGGACTGGCATGGTTCTCTTTGGAATGCGAGAACTACGAATCCATACATAATCACAGTGCCTATGCCAGCCATGAGGAAAGTTTGGGCTGACGCAGGCAGGATGGAGCTTTTGCATGAATAAATTTTACCGCCGGCTTCTGGGCCTTATCCTGCTGGTTTTGGTAATTTCCGGTGTGGTTATCTACACCACTATAGACATAAACACGCTGAAGAATTTGGATCGATTCCAACCCTGGTCCATTGCTTTGGCTGTGGCAGCCGTGGCTCTGGGCATGTTTTTTGACGGCAGCAGGCTCATGCACCTGGTGAAGATTTCCCATGAGAAGATTACGCTTTATCAGGCTGTGCAGGTAATTTTCGGCAATTACTTTCTGGCCTTGCTGACGCCTGGAGCGACGGGAGGTGCCGTGGCCCAGCTCATGTTTCTGCGTCATGCCGGTGTGCCCACTGGGAAAGCTGCCGTGCTGGTCATCGTCAGGACAATTCTCTCCATCTTTTTCCTGGTTCTTTGCATGCCCTTTATCCTGCTCCATGATGAGGGGATTGTACCTGGGATATCCAACGATTGGCTCATGGCAGTGACCTTGACGGCCTTTGCAGTGATCATAGCCATGGTTTTAGGTGCAAGGATGGGCAATTTGGATGGGCTGGTTATTTGGGCCACCAAAAATGTCAAGCATCAGCGGCGACGCAAGATTTTTGCTTTCTACCGTGACACAAAATGCGCTATTGGCCTGCTGGCGGAGTCTCCCCGCAGTATGTTGCTGGTTTTCCTGGAATCAGGGCTGAACTTGTTGTGCATATATGCGATCGTACCCTGCCTGCTCTTGGGGCTGGGAGTATTCGAGGCAGATTGGTACACAGTGATGGGCCGCATGATCTTTCTCAATATGTTGCTGTATTTCATGCCCACTCCTGGAGGTTCCGGCATTGCAGAGGGGGGCTTCGTGCTCCTGTTCTCAAGTACGGTTCCTGCAGGTACCGTTGGCATAATTGCTGTTTGTTGGCGGCTGATTGCCGAGTACATTCCCTTCCTGATTGGTTTTTACTACACGCTGACGGTCTTTGGCCGGGACTTCTTGAACCGGCAGCTCAGCAAGTGAGGTGGCTGATATGTCAATTTTGACAGAGGACAAGAGCCTGCGTTTTGGCTATACCACAGGTGCCTGCGCAGCAGCAGGAGTCCGGGCTATCTTGCTGAAGGAAAAAGGCAAGCCCTATGATAAAGTGTGGCTGACAGCACTTGATGGCACCAGGCTGCTGATTCCTGTCAAGGAAGTGGTAAGTGGAAAAGATGGTTGCCAGCGGGCGGAAGTGGTTAAATTTTCCGGGGATGATCCGGATATTACCAATGGAACATCTGTTTTTGTAGAATTGCGCTCCCTGCCTGAAGGTGGTGAAACGCTTTTCAAGGCTGGAGAAGGAATCGGCATCGTAACGAAACCCGGTCTCACGCTGCCTGTGGGAGAGCCGGCTATCAACTATGGTCCAAGAAAACTCATGCGGCAGGTGCTGATGGAGGAAACTGGAAGAAGTGAGGGGTGGGAAATAACTATTTCCATTCCTGAGGGCGTGAAGCTGGCTAAGCGAACCCTTAATCCTGTCTTGGGGATAGAAGGCGGCATTTCTGTCATTGGCACTACCGGGGTTATTCGGCCCATGTCTGAAGAGGCCTTCAAAAATTCGTTGGTGCCTCAGATTGAGGTAGCCAAGGCGGCTGGTTTTGATAGCCTGATTTTCGTTCCCGGCAAGATTGGAGAGCAGGCAGCGCTTTCTTGGGGGTTGCCGCAGGAGGCTATGGTGCAGACCAGCAACTTCATTGGTTTTATGCTGGAGGAGGCAGCCAAAAGGGAAATTCGGGAAATTCTGCTCTTTGGCCATATTGGCAAATTGGCCAAGGTGGCGGCCGGAATTTTCTACACCCACAATCGCATTGGGGATGCCAGGCTGGAAACCATTGCCGCTTATGCTGCTGCAGAGGGACTGCCGAGTGAAAAAGTGTCACTGGTGCTTGAGGCTAATACGACTGAAGATGCTTTGTCTGTGCTCAATGAGTGGCAGGACGGCTTTTGCCGCAAAATCTGTGACCACATCGCTGCCAGAGCCAGCTTGCGAGCAGAACGCTACCTTTTCGGCGAAGTTAAGGTGGGAACGGTTATGACAGCTATGGATAGGACCCTTTTAGGGCTTGATGCCAAGGCCAGGGAGATAGGGGAGGCTTGCGGATGGAAGATGTTACAGTGAAAATGCACAAAATCCGTGTCATTGGCATAGGTCCCGGCTCTCCTGATTATTTGCTGCCGGCAGCCGTCAAGGCTATCGCAGCTGCCAGAGTGCTGGTTGGCGGTCGCCGGGCGCTGGCGCAATATGCGGGAGATGCCTGCCGTACTTTTCCCATTGGCGGCGATATTCCTGCGGTGATGAGCTTCATCAAGCAGGAACTTGAATCAGATGATGTAGGCGTATTGGTATCAGGTGACCCTGGCTATTACTCCCTGCTTGATGCTTTGAGAAGAGAGTTTCCACGAGAGCGCATTGAAGTGATTCCGGGGCTCAGCGCCATGCAGCTTGCTTTCTGTCGGTTGGCACTGCCCTGGCATGAGGCAAAGCTGCTGAGCTTCCACGGCAGGAAACCTGCCAGGGAAGAGCTTCGCTATCAGCCTGGGCGAGTATTGGGCATGCTGACAGATGGGAAATTCAATTCCCATACTATAACCAGCCTGCTGATGGCAGAGGGCTGGCCTAAGGAGGCATTATGCTCGATCCTGCTGAGGCTTTCCTATCCCGATGAGGAAATAACCCATACCACTTTGGCAGAGGCACAGGAACTGGAGGAAAAATCCCATGGCATCCTGATTGTCCAAGGTTGACAGATACTACAGTAAAGGAGCAGGCTGATGGATTATTTAGGCATTGATGATGAAGAATTTATCCGTGGCAAAGTGCCCATGACCAAGCAGGAAATACGCATACTTTCTCTGGTGAAGGCCCGCCTTGCCCCCCATTCGCTGGTCTATGATATCGGCGCTGGTACAGGTTCCATTTCTGTGGAGGCGGCTCGTTTGGTGCCCAAGGGCCGAGTCTATGCTTTGGAGAGGAATCCGGAGGCCGTGGCTCTTATAAGGGCTAATGCTGCTAATTTCGCTGTACGCAACATAACTGTTATCAATGAGGAAGCTCCTGCAGGCCTTGCTTCTTTGCCACAGTGCGATGCGGTTTTCGTGGGAGGCAGCGGCGGCAAGCTTTGTTCTATCCTGGATGCGGTGAATGGCAAGCTCAAGTCTGGGGGACGCATCGTAGTGAACTGCATCACAGTGCAGAGCTTGATGCATGCCATTGAGTATTTCCGGTCCAGGGATACGGAGTATAGCTATGAAACTATTCAGGTGCAAGTTTCTCATTTGCAGCAGGTTGGCCCATATGATATGGCGAAGGCTGTAAACCCTGTATATATCCTTACGGCTAAGAAGTGGGACAAGGATCAGAACGGTTTGGCGGATATGAATGAGAAGGCGGTATAACTCGGACGAAGATGTCCCCCACTTCTATAAGTGGGGGCGGCAAACTACTAACAGGCGGCGAGCTAATATCTCCCGCCTCGTTGAAACACCAATTGGAAGATTTTGCCTACGGCAAAATTTGAACAATGGTGTTATAAGACGCAGTGATTTTGGGAGGCTGGCAAAATGGTACATATAGTAGGCGCAGGCCCCGGCGACCCGGAGCTGATTACTGTAAAGGGCAGAAAGTATTTGGAAAGTGCAGATGTGGTGATTTACGCTGGTTCCCTGGTTAATCCGGAATTGCTTTCCTATTGCAAGGAGGGGGCAGAAATCCATAATTCTGCTTCTATGACTCTGGATGAGGTAGTAAAGACTATTGAGCAGGCAGAAGCAGCTGACAAAATGACAGTGCGGCTCCATACTGGTGATCCTGCTATCTATGGGGCTATTCAAGAGCAGATGGATGCCTTTAAAGCCCGTGGCATTGAATACGATGTGGTGCCTGGCGTAAGTTCTTTCCTGGCCACCGCTGCCGCCTTGAAACAGGAATACACCCTGCCTGGGGTTTCCCAGACAGTGATAGTCACTCGTCAGGAGGGAAGGACTCCTGTGCCGGAACGGGAGAAACTGCGCTCCTTGGCACAGCATGGTTCCACCATGTGCATCTTTCTTTCCATCACCATGCTGGATAAGGTGGTGCAAGAACTTATAGCAGGAGGATATACGGAAGAAACTCCTATTGCCATTGTGCAGAGGGCGTCCTGGCCCCAGCAGAAGATCGTGCGGGCCACGCTTGCCACCATTTGTGAGGAAATCAAGGACAAGGATATTGACCGCACCGCTATGATTGTGGTGAGTCCTTGCCTGGCTGGAGATTATGAGCTGTCACAGCTTTACGCCCCTACTTTTTCGCATATGTTCCGGGAAGCTTCTAAGCAAGAGGACTAGCGATGAGAATGGCGGTTTTGGCCCTCACAGCCAGGGGGGCTGATTTGGCACGGAGGGTGCAAAAGCTCCTGCCCGAGATACCGGATGTCTATGTATCGGAGAAAATAGAATCTGAGGGGTTCGAGCCCAAGCATTTTTTTGCCTTCGCGAAGTTTGGGGAGTCTTTCAAGGATTGCTTTACTCATTATGATGTGCTGATCTGTGTGATGGCTGCGGGCATTGTAGTGCGCACCATGGCCCCGCTGCTGAAGGACAAGCTGACAGATCCCGCGGTGATTGTCTGCGATGAGCAGGGCAGGTTTGCCATCAGTCTCCTGTCAGGTCATGTGGGAGGGGCGAATTTTCTCACTCGTCAATTGGCAGAAGTCATTGGTGCCCAGCCTGTCATCACCACGGCAACGGACATAGCAGGCAAGATAGCCCCGGATGCTTTTGCGGGACAAACGGCTCTGCATCCCTGGCCCAAGGCCCGTATCAAGGTGCTGAACTCTGCTCTGTTGGAGGGGAAAGAAATCGAATATCAGGCAAGTCACGGCCTGCCGCACAGGGAATTTTATCTGGCAAAACTGGCAGAATATGAATTGCTGGACCAGCAGGAGAAGACGACTGCTTTCAAGGCGATTCTCTGCTCCAGGGAAGAACTGCCGGAGGAAAAAGATATTCCTCCTGATACTCTGTATCTGGTGCCAAATCAGTTGATAGCAGGGGTTGGTTGTCGCAAGGGCGTGGACAAGGCCTTGGTCATGTCGGCCCTGGAACAGGCCTGCAAATCAATCGGCAGGGATGTATCCTTTATAGATGCCATGGCCAGCGTTTCCATTAAAGCCCATGAGGAGGGCTTGCTGGAGGCTGCCCGAGAGCTGGATGTTCCTATTCATTTCTATGAGCCCGGGGCATTGGAGCAACAGATAGATGACTTTCATCTCATGCAGTCCGAATTCGTGAGGAGCAGAGTAGGAGTAGGCAATGTCTGCGAGGCTGCAGCCTTGTGTGAAGCTGCAGGTATGAGCACAGGGGTGAGATTTGCCCTGTTGAAAAGCAAATACGAACAGGTGACGGTCTCCCTGCTCTGGCATTGGTAAGGTACAGGTGATAGATATGGCAAAGATAACGGTAGTTGGCCTTGGCCCTGGCAGTCTTTTGGACATGACGCCCCGGGCACTGCAAGCCATCGAGCAGGCAGAAGTGGTGGCGGGATATAATACTTATATCAAGCTCATAGAGGAACTCTTGGAGGACGGCTCAAAAGAAGTCATTGGCACTGGCATGATGCAGGAAATTGACCGTTGTCGCATGGCGGTGGAGATAGCAGCTTCCGGCAGGGAAACTGTGGTGGTTTCCAGCGGTGATGCCGGGGTCTACGGCATGGCAGGTCTGGTGTTGGAACTGATTCTGAAACTGCCGGAGGAAAAGCGCCCGGAGTGGGGGGGCGTGGTGGCAGGTGTGTCGGCTGTGAATGCGGCAGCCTCTATTTTGGGAGCACCGCTGATGCACGACTTCGCCGTCATCAGCTTGTCCAATCTTCTGACGCCGTGGGAGCTGATCCGCAAACGGGTGCAGATGGCAGCAGAGGGAGATTTTGTCACTGCCCTCTATAATCCAAAGAGCAAGAAGCGGGTGCAGAATATCGAGGAAGTGCGGGAAATCATGCTGAAGCATCGCAGTTCGGATACCCCCGTGGGCATTGTCACCGCAGCCAGCCGGGAGAAGCAGTCCAAGGTAATCTCTACTTTGCAGGATTTTACCAAAGAAGAAATCAATATGTTCTCCCTGGTTATCATCGGCAACTCCCAGACCTATGTGCAGGAAGGCTGGATGGTGACGCCAAGAGGCTATGAGAAAAAGGAGAAACTCTGATGATTTTCGTCATGGCAGGTACCCAGGATGGCAGAGAACTGGTGAAAAAACTTTTGGAGCAGGGCTATGATGTGACGGCTTCAGTGGTCAGTTCCTATGGCAGGCAGCTTCTGGAGGAAAATCAGGGAAGCAGCCTTGTCATAAATGATGAGCCTATGGATGAAGGAGCCTTGGAAGCCTATTTTCAGGCAAAGGGTATCCGTGCCTGTGTAGATGCCAGCCACCCCTATGCAGTGAATGCTTCTAAAAATGCCATGCAGGCCTGTAGGATGGTGAAGGTACCGTATCTTCGCTATGAGCGTGACCTCACTCAGCTGAACTATGAAAACGCTCTTATAGTGCATAGCTATGAAGAAGCGGCAGAGAAGGCAGCCAATCTGGGAAAGGTCATTTTTCTCACCACTGGCAGCCGCAATCTCAGCAAGTTCACCGCAGCTCCTTCCTTGCAGAATTGCCGCTTGATAGCCAGGGTGCTGCCTACGGCTGAGGTGGTCAGTCTTTGCGAGGAACTTGGGCTGGCTCCTGACCAGATCGTGGCCTTGCAGGGGCCATTTTCTGTCGCTTTGAACAGGGAATTGTTTTTACGATACGGAGCCGAAGTCATAGTCACCAAGAACAGCGGCACTTTAGGAGGAACGGATACAAAATTGCAGGCCGCAGCGGAGCTTGGCTTGCCTCTCATTGTCATTGACAGGCCTTGCCTTGACTATGACTGCCTGTGCAGCAGCTTTGAAGAAGTACAAGACCATTTGCAAAACCTGCTGAAGGAGGTTGAATAAAAAATGGATTTCATCACCAAGCCTATGGAAATCGAGCATCGCAGCATGGAGATCATCGCGCCTCATCTGGCAGGCATGAATTTGAGCGAAGGGGAAACAAAGGTCTACTCCAGGCTTATTCATGCTGCAGGGGATGTGGATTATGCCCCGCTGATTCACCTGCATCCGGAAGCTATCAGCAAGGCTCAGGAAGCTTTGCTTTCAGGCTGTGATATTTATACCGATGTGGAAATGGTGCGCACCGGCATCAATAAGCGGAAACTTTCCTCCTTTGGCGGCGAGGTTCACTGTCTGATAGCCGATCCTGAGATTGCAGAAGTTGCCAAGGCTGAGGGCATTACCCGTTCCATGGCGGCCATGCGTCACTTTGGCAAAAAGCTAGAGGGCAGTATCGTAGCTATTGGCAATGCTCCAACCGCACTCTTCGAAGTCTTGCGCCTGGTGGAGGAAGAAGGAGTGCGACCCGCCTGCATCGTGGGTATTCCTGTGGGTTTCGTAGGGGCGGCTGACTCCAAGGAGGCTTTGCGCCAGCAGGATATGGTGCCGTACATTACAGTAGAGGGCACCAAAGGCGGCAGTCCCATTGCGGCAGCTGCTATCAATGCCGTCATGTATCTGATTGATGATACCCGTCCCTGAAGGAGGCTGCTCATGGAAAGTCATATTCCCCGCCTGGTTATCGCTGCCACCCAATCGGGAGCAGGCAAGACTACCATTGTCACTGGACTGCTGGCGGCTCTGCGGGAAAGGGGCGTGGCTGTCCAGTCCTTCAAGGTCGGGCCGGATTATATTGACCCCGGATACCATCAGCTGGCTTCCGGGCGCCCTGGCATGAATCTGGACACATGGCTGACCCCAAAGGAAAAGTTGTCGGCTTCTTTGGCCAGAGAAATGGAAGGGGCGGGAATCGCCATCATTGAAGGGGTTATGGGCCTCTATGACGGGGGGCGGCAGGGCATCAGTTCAACGGCGGAGATTGCGAAATTATTGAAAGCGCCAGTGGTTTTTGTCATAGATGCCAAGTCCATGGGGGCTTCTGCTGCGGCCATCGCTCTGGGGTTTCGTGACTATGATAAAGAAGTAAAGATTGCGGGAGTGATTCTCAACCGGGTTGGCTCCGACACTCATGAGGCCATGCTGCGTGAAGCCATGGCCGGCATTGGCATGCCCGTTTTCGGCGTGCTGCGGCGCCAGGAGGGGCTTGGCATGCCTGAAAGGCATCTAGGGTTGGTGCCAGTGGAAGAGCGAAGCGGTGCAGATGAGCCGGCAAGGAAAGCCGTGAAGGCCATGGGCATAGCCGTGAGGGAACAGGTAGATTTGGATTCTATGCTGAAACTGGCTGAAACGGCAGAGCCTCTGCAGGTTCAACCTGCAGAGGGAAACATAAGCTGCACCATGCCCGTTTGTCGCATAGGCGTGGCCAAGGACGAGGCCTTTTCCTTCTATTATCCTGCAAGCTTGCAGGTCTTGAAGGACTTGGGTGCAGAACTGGTTACCTTCAGTCCCTTGGCAGATAAGTCCCTTCCTCAAGTTGATGGCTTGATCATAGGCGGCGGATTCCCGGAGATGTTTGCTAAACGCTTGGAAGATAATCATTCCCTGCGCCGGGACATACGGGAAAAGGCACTGTCAGGCTTGCCCGTCTATGCCGAATGTGGAGGATATATGTATCTGATGGAAAGCCTGCAGGATTTCGAGGGACAGGAATATGCCATGACAGGCATCTTCCCTGGCAGGGCGGTGATGACCAGCAAATTGCAGACTGTGGGCTATATCGAAGCCCGCATGTCAAGGGATACGGTGCTGGGGCGAAAGGGGAGCCTTATTCACGGGCACGAATTCCACTTCTCAGTGGAAGAAGACACCGAAAAAACGACAGAGCGGCCCTTTGAGTTCACCCGCCTGCGGAACGGTCAGAGCTATGGGGCAGGACAGATGTGCAATAACACTTTGGGCAGTTATCTGCACTTGCATTTTGCAGGCTGCCCGGAACAGGCAAGGGCATTTGTGGAGGCATGTACGGCATGGAAAGAGAGACATTGAAAGCGAAGACCAAGCTGATATTGGTAACCGGCGGTGCCCGCTCTGGCAAGTCTGCCTTTGCCGAAGAATATGCCAAGGCAGCTGCCCCTGGGGGTAAAGTAGCTTATATCGCCACAGCACAGGTCTGGGACGAGGAAATGAAATTCAGGGTGCAAAGGCATCGGGAGCGGCGTCCTGAGAATTGGCAGACCTTTGAGGCACCTACGGAAGAACTTGTGATGTCCGCTCTTAAGGCGGCTGGTAATAATTGCGAGGTGATTCTCTTTGACTGCCTGACCCTCTACCTCAGTAATTTTCTCTGCAGTTGCACAGATAGTGAAATGCAGGACGAAAAAATGCTTTATGAACGAGTAGAGGAAATGAGTGATAAGCTTTTGAAAGCTATATCAGAAATGAAGTGCGCCAGAGCTATTGTCATGGTTACAAACGAGGTGGGGACGGGTATTGTACCAGAAAATCATTTGGCCCGACTCTATCGTGATCTGTCTGGTCTCATGAATCAGCAGCTGGCCTCAAGGGCAGAAGCCGTATATCTGACAGTCTGTGGTCAGGCTATCAATCTCAAGAGGCTGAATTGTACAGTGGAGAAAGCCGTAGAACAGGATTTATTACATCTTAGCTATTTGTGAGTGTTCGGGAAATGGCAAGATAAGCGTGTCTATTGTATAAATGAAGGTCTCTTGGACGAATATATGTAGTACCTTTATGGAAATCTTGATTTGTGGTATAACCCGACTTTGCCACGAAATCAAAAATCTCGCATCAAAAAAAGCAAGGAATTTCAAAGGTTTTCCTTGCT
>SVBX01000029.1 GCA_015058655.1 Pseudoselenomonas ruminantium | reverse complement strand
CGGCGAAAAAACTCCGCTGAGCATTTATGCAGGATATTTTGATGGCAGCCTTGAGGAAAATGAAATAGTAGATGTCACAGGAAATACAGTCAACGTTGGTGATTACGGCGAAGGATGGACCCTTTTTGAAACTGGTTCGTTCAGTGAAAAAAACAATCGGCTTCACCTTTACGACAGGAACGACAATGATTTGATAATTAATGTGATTGGAGCGCGGAGCGGCTACGGCGAGGCCAGCGGCAACACCATCAATGTCCATGGTGGTGCGGTGAATGGCTACCTCATAGCGGCCGAAACCAAAAAGAGCGGGGAATCCACCGCCCAGGAAAGGCTCCATGACAATACGGTGAATATCTATGGCAAGGCAGATTTGAAGCTGGCCAGCATCTTCGGCGCAGCCCTCTTCGATGACGATGACCGCAGCCGTTCCGTCTTCATGGGTACCAACAATACCTTGAATACCTATGTGAAGGATGTGGATGTCAATGAGCTGGGAGGCTTCAACAACTACAACTTCTACTTGCCGGCTGACATCAAGGATCAGGACACGGTCATAGATGTGAATGAAATCAGCAAGACGGACATCAGCGGCAGCAACCTGCTGGCCCTGGTGCCCACTTCGCCTATATTAAAACCTAATGACACTATCAACCTCATTGTCAACAAAACCGGCATCACCGACAGCGCCGCCACCATCTATCGCGGCGTCAACGCCGATACCGGCCTGCCGGAAGGGGAATCTCCCACTGCCCGCTATGACATTATTTCTGAAAAGCAGGACGAAAGTCATGTGATAGTCAGGCTGGCGGGCAAGGGCCTGAAGCCGGAGTCAAAGCAGATACCCCAGGTGAGAGTCCCTGCCCTGCTGAACCAGGGAGGCGACTTCATGGCCGGGGGCGGAGCAGACAGCGCGGAGACAGCCGGAGCTCAGGTCTACACGCCATTTTTTGCGGCATCCGGCAGTTCCATGCGGTACACTACCGGTTCCCATGTGGATATGCGGGGCTACAGCATGGTGCTGGGCCTGTCCAAGCGCATAGAGACTCCGAAGCGGCGCCTGCTCATCGCTCCCATGGCGGAGTACGGGCGGGGGAACTACGATGCGTACCTGGATGGTGGCACCCACGGCAGCGGCACCAGCCAGTATGTGGGGGGCGGCATCGTCTTCAGGAATACCCAGTCTGACGGTTGTTTCTACGAGGGCAGTTTCAGGGCAGGCCGGGTGAAGACGGACTACAGCAGCTCTGATTTCTCGGTAGGCTCCATACCCGTCAGTGAGAAATTCCAAACCTCTGCGGCCTACTACGGGGGCCATCTGGGCGTGGGCAGGAATGTGAAGCTCAGCAGGAACGATCCCTACCCCGACAGGTTCGTGTATTACGGCAAGCTCTTCTATACCCATACCAAGGGGGACAGCATCACCCTGACCACAGGGGAGCAGTACAACCTGAGTGGCGTGGACAGCCTGCGGCTGCGGCTGGGAGGCAAGTACATCTACAATGTGAACGAGATCCACAAATTCTATCTGGGCCTGGCCTGGGAGCATGAGTTTGACGGCTCCTCAAGCGCAGAAAGTGGGGGCTTCAGGACGGACACCCCCCGCCTGCGGGGCAACAGCGGCATGATGGAGATAGGCTGGAACTACGAGCCCAAGGGGGACAACAGGTTCAGCGTAGACATCTCCGCCATCGGCTGGGTCGGACGGCAGCGGGGCGTCACGGGCCGCCTGGGCATAAACTGGCTGTTTTGAAGCAAAGCCTTTCCCCTATCCGCCTATGGGGGCGGAGCATGCGCGGCAGCGCCTTGTCGCCTAAAATCTGGATTTGTTCAGCATCTATTCCGTAACCGTGCGTCCCGGTGGCACAGTTTCTATCGAGGCTGCGTGAGCAGGGAAAATATCAGACAGCAGAAAGAGACCGCCCGAGGGCAATGTCATTAAGTTAAACGGCAATTGATTCAAAAGCCTTCCCCTTGAGGGGAAGGGGGACCGCGAAGCGGTGGATGAGGTGGAATGTTCTCTTGTCTATCTGCCTATACTTTTTATGTGGCACCTCATCCGTCAGTCCTTCGGACTGCCACCTTCCCCTCAAGGGGAAGGCTTAACTAAATGACATTGCCGTCCGAGGGGCGGTCTTTTTTGTGTCCCCAAAAGAACCTCGCCTATATCTGAGCAGGCCCCAAAAGCTTTTCAGGGGGAATCTTCTCTCTTTGCTCCCCCTTTTATAGTGAACGCAATAATGTTTGGTGAATAGCCTCCACCGCTTGCGGGGGAGGTGGCAGCCCGAAGGGCTGACGGAAGGGGGAGTTAGGGGTCGCATTTACGGCTTCGAAGCCCCCTTCCACCGCCTTCGGCGGTTCCCCTCCAGGGAACCCACCGGACTCCCGCGCATACGCGCCCCCCGTAAACGGGGAAGGCAACCTAACATGATTTATTGCGTTCGCTATAGCAGAAGCCTGCTGTATGTCAAGCATGCTCAAGATATGCCGGTGGAGCTTTTTCTGCGCGCCTTGGCAGGAAGAAAGGGGGGAGTGGCGAATAACTTGATATGAATATCAACCATTTCAGAGGTGCGAATATGCTGGAGAAATTGAAGGGAAAGAAATTGAATATTCGGCAGAGGGTGCTCCGCACTTTCTTAGCTTGCGTTTTGGTGGCCTTTTTGGGACTTTTAGCCCTGTCCGTTCACACCATCTGGCATATAGAGGATTCGGTGCTGAAGCAGGAGCGCAGCATGGCGGTGAGGCTGTCGGAAAAGGTGGGGGATTTCACTGAGGTGAATATCGAGAAACGCCTGAAGGAAGGGGCGGAGATGAAGGCCCGGGCCCTTGACACGGAGCTGATGGATACCGGGAAGGATGTGGAGCTGCTGGCCCAGCAGATGACCTTGATGCTCACTTCGCCGGAGAACTATACCCCCCGTCAGCTGGCGAACAGCAGGCTGCAGGAGGATATCGCTTCCGGCGTGCCCTATGTGCACTACAGCCCCGAGCTGGCAGCCGAAGGCATCACGCCGGAGCTGGCAAGGGAGATTGCCGTGGTCTCCAATCTGGCAGATACCCTGCAGGGACTCGGCCGCGCATATGGCCGCAGCCGCACTTCCATCTATGCAGGCTCCAGGAAGGGTTACCTCATCTGCCTGGACCTGGTGCCGGGGGGAGGGAGCATCTATCCTTCTGCCCAGTATAGGGAGAGTTTTTTGTCGGAATACGACCCGGCGAAGAGGCCTTGGTTCACCCTGGGGAAAGGGGCGGACAAGCCAGTCTATACGGAGGCCTATCGCGGGGCTGACGGCTTCGTCAATGTGACCTGCGTGATGCCCTACTATGACAGCGAGGGCTTCGCAGGGGTGGCAGGCATCAGCTACAGCATCGAGGATATGTACCATCAGGTGGCAGATGCCGTCATCGGGCGCACAGGTGCGAATTTTGCTATGGACAAGGAGGGCAGGGTGATTTTCTCCGGGCACAGCCAGGGTGCGCTGGCTCCCAGCGGCAGCGAGGACCTCAGGAAAAGCAAGAACAGCAGCCTGGCAGATGCCGCCCGGCGCATGACTGCCGGGGGGCGGGGACTCGCCTCCGTGACGCTTTACGGGCAGGATTATCTTTTGGCCTACGCTCCCATGGAAAGCACAGGCTGGAGCTTTGGCAGCCTGATTGCCAAGGAGGAAGTGACAGCCCCTACCAAGGAGATCGTCTCGCAGCTGGATGAGGCCATGAATGCCTTCCGGGGCAGGATGGGGAGCACCTTCCTGGCTTCTGCCGTGAAAGCCGGCCTGCTGGCGCTCTTGCTGCTGGCGGCGGCCTTGTACCTGTCCCGCCGGGTAGCGGGACATATCACGGAGCCCATCTACAAGCTGCGGGAAGGGGTCAGGGAGATTTCCACCGGCAATCTGGAGGAAAAGGTGAATATCGACACAGGGGACGAGATACAAGAGCTGGCAGATTCCTTCAATGCCATGACAGAGCATCTGGAAGAGTACATGGAAGAGGTCGCCAGGGCGGCAAAGGAAAAGGAACGGGCCAAGGCAGAGATGAAAGCCGCCAGCTCCATCCAGCAGAGCATGCTGCCTGCTCCCCTGCCGGTGGTAGGAGGCTTCGACATCAGGGCTTCCATGAAGGCCGCCAAGGAAGTGGGGGGCGATTTCTACGACTACCTGCTGCTGGATGATGGCCGCCTCATGTTCGACATTGCCGATGTCTCCGGCAAGGGCGTGCCTGCGGCCCTCTTCATGGTACGGGCCATGACGGTGCTCAGGAGCCTTTCCCACAGCCTTGAGGCAGGGGGCGGGCTGGCAGACCTGGTCAGCAAGGCCAATGCTGAGCTGTGCCGCAGCAACGAGGCCATGATGTTCGTCACCGCCTTCGTGGGCGTGCTGGAGCTGAAGACGGGCCGCCTGTCATATGTCAACGCCGGCCACATCCCTCCCCAGGTCTACCGCCGCAAGGAGGGCAAGGCCCTACCCCTGGAGGTGGTGCGCAATTTCGTCCTGGGCAGCCTGGAGGATATAACCTACAAGGAGCAGGAAACCGTCCTGGACAAGGGGGATATCCTCTATCTCTGCACTGATGGGGTGATAGAAGCCCAGAATGAAACAGATGAATTCTATGGCGAAGAAAGGCTGAGACAGGCCATGGCCCTTGCCCCTGCGTCCCCCCATGACCTCCGGGAGGCCGTGGCAGAGGATTTGAAGGAATTCGTGGGAAAGGCGGAGCAGTTCGACGATATAACCATGTTGGTGCTGGGCAAAGAATGACCGCGGCAGCAATTTTGAACGCAGATTGATTTGTGAATTCATGGGGAATGGTGGTAAAATAGGAAAAAATCATGGTTGACAGCAGATGATGAAAATGGAGCAGCATATGTCGTTAAGTGGAGATTTAGTCGTATTCATAGATGCAGAAAATGCCGCCGCCAAGTGGGGAGTGCCCCTCTATGTGTGGCTGTGCCAGAACTTCAAGGTGCGGGAGTGCTACTGCGTGGGCAACCGCGCCAAGGTGGCCAAGGACTACCTGCTATTGGAGGGGGCGAAGTTCCATCTGGTGAACAGCATGCTTGGGAAGGACTCGGCAGATACCTGGCTGGTGATGCTGGGAGCGCGGGAGCTTTGCCTCAGGAGCTCGGTGAAGAAAATAGCCATCCTTTCCAATGACAGGGATTTTGCTCCCCTGGCGTACCTGGCGGCAGAGCGGGGCAAGAAACTGGTGATCTACGCCGCCAAGACCAACGGCACCGAGGGCCTGAAGCAGGCCATCCAGCGCACAGAGGCAGGGGAAGCGGCCGCCGTGGAGGTCATAGAGCTGGACAAGCTGGTGGGGCGTCAGCTGGAGAAGCCCAAGGCGAATCTGAAGAGCAAGATCCTCATGGGGGCCAAGGATTTGATGAAGCTGCCCCAAAAGGTGATGAAAAAGAAAAGCCCCGCCCTGCCAGGAGCAGAGGTCATGGCAGCCCATGAGCTGGTGCCCCAGGAGAAGAAGAAAAAGGCCAAGGCAGCCCCAAAACCTGCCCCGCAGCCTGCAAGCAAGAAGGCCAAGGGCAAGAGCGGAGCAAAGCGTGAGCTTTCCCTGCCCTTCAGCCCTCCCGGGGGAGAGAGCGAGAAGATATTCAAGACTTTGTCTTCAACTGTCCACAACTATCTGGCCCGCCGCAAGGACGAAGTGAAGCTGATACTGGTCAAAAGGCAGGATGGCGCCTTCCTTGAGGTTCCCTTTGTGGATGGCATGCAGAGCAATGTATTTCTGAGCATCCTGATCGAATATGGCGTCATCAAGAATGGCAAAGTAGAAGCAGGTTTCTATAGCTCCCTGGGGCTGTCATGCAAGGGAAATGCCATCTGCTTCGACAGGGCAGGGCTGTCAGAGAAGGCTTGAGGCTGATATTTTCGTTGCCAAGCAAAGAACCCGTTGCGTGTCCGTAGGACAGGCAACGGGTTCTTTTTTATGAAAGTGTCGGGCTCTTCAACACTACCCATTGGGGAGATTGCTTGGAGCCTACACGCTTGATAAATCCTTTCGCCTTTAGGGATATTAAATTTCTTTGTACGGTTCTGGTTGTCCTGGATATCATATCTGCAAGTTCGTTTCTTGAATATGTGGGATTCTGCTGCAGCAAAGCAAGCACAGCCATTTCCGTACTATTCAGAGGAACCTTTGGCGAAACATTCAATGTGACATCTGAGGAACTATCCGAAGTGACATTCAAAGTGACATCCGAAGTGACACTTTGAATGTCACTTTGAGACTTGGGCCTGTAGATTATGAATTTGAAACCATATTCATCATTCGCATAGGTATAATGGATTCCTGCCTCCTTGCAGAGCTTGTCAATGCGCTTGAAGCCGCTTCCAAACTGCTCGATGGATTTGTTTAGGTACAGCACTTTAGCAATCGTCGCATTGCGAATGACAGATTCCTTGTTGCCTGTTATATACTCTTCCGGTTTGTGGCTGCTGGCATATCCACCAGGGCTGTAAAAGGTTACCATACCTGGGTGTATGCATATCTCATGATTAGTATGTCCGTTGTATACTGCGTGTGCAAAGCTATTGGCCAAAATTTCCCTGATGACAGCAATCGGAATTTCTGGAATTTCTTTTCGCTCGGCTGCAGTTATTTCACTACGCCAGCGAATGTTTTTCAGAATGTAGTCTTCAGCGATGCCCAAGAGCCTGTAAATGTTATCTTCGAACATTTTCATGTCAATGAATGTAAGTTTCTCATCAGTAGCAAATATAGCTGCCTTTAACATGAGTGGGTGAGTGTTTCCGAACAGATACTCGCCCGCATTGTTTAGGTTACCACCCTGCAAGAGCCCAAATTTCTTTAGGATGATGGGGCAGGTATATTTGCCGGATGGCATTCTGCCGACAGATACGGCCTTCTGCCAAAAGGCTTTGATGGCACCTCTGTCAATTTGATTTGCAAGAGCTGATGATGCCGTCTTTTCCCATTTTTCCTTATACTCGTTAGCTACGAAAAAATTCCGTAGCTCTGCTGGAGATACCTCACGGTCTTCATCTGCCGTGCGCAAGTAATATCGTCCTGCTGAGGAGTAGGGGGTATCATTGCCGCTGAACTCAACTCTGATCAGATGTTTTCCATCCATGATTACTTCTTTTATAGCTGGAAATATTTGCGGTCGGATATTGTCATAGACTGCTCTGGAAACATCACGCAGGGATGATTCAGAAACATTCTGCCCGCATACAGTGCCATTGGGCTTAACTCCGAAGTATAGTGTGCCAATGCCATGTTTGTTCAGGATGGAGGCTATTGATACCATAGCTTCCTTCATTTCGCCGGTTGATTTTTTGTATTCCAGAGTTTCCGTTTCTTTTCCGAGGTTCATAAATGTCTCCTTTGATTCAAAGTGACATTCAAAGTGACATCCGAAGTGACATTCTTAGTGTCACTTTGAAATGTCACTTTGCCGCACCCTGTCAATAATCCCTTTGATACCGCTGTAATGCAACGGGTGCGTTACAGCGCGCTCTCTGTCCCCTGTGCCAGGGGGGCAAGCTCCGAAATCTTTGTAGCTGTGCTCATGGCGCTGATTTTACGCGCAGTTGTGGCAGGTGTTGAAATATTGGGGGGCGTCCTTCCAGCCTCCAATTGGAAGTGGATGTAGCATTTCTTGGTGCTTGCGGCTTGGATGGAAGACTTTCTAAATTTTGAATATATTAAAGTATACCATAAAGAAAAGCATCGCAGGAGAGATTTTTCCTCTGCGATGCTTATTTTTCCGTGTGCAAATCAAACCAGGCTATTCCTTAGCAGGAAAGGGAAATGCCGTTTTCCTTGGCGATGGAGCGAACCTTCTCAACGGTCAGCTCATTGTCCTCAGCAATGTCCTCCAGGACTTGGGCATCGATGGGGAGACTACGGCGGATGTACCTGGAGAGGGTTTTTGTGACAGTGGTAAACTGCCGCTTTTCGCTGCCTTTTTCGATACCCTTTTCGATACCCTTTGCAATACCTTTTTCAATACCTCTGTTTTCTATAGCATCCAACACTTCACACATATTGCTTCCGCTCCTTTTTACATAGTTCTGAGCTTCTTCAAATCTGCTGTCATCTGTCACAACGCTCATCAGTTGCAATACTTCATGCACATGATTCATGGTGTCTTTGGAAGGCTGGTAGTTCTTATTCTTTCTCATTTGCACGAAGTAGTCGGCCACGATGCGAAAGTCGCTTTTGAACATGGCCAGCTGCTCATCTGACAGCCAGGCAATCTCGAAAAGGTTTATTTCGGACAAGGGGGAGCTTCCTTTCGTGAAATATTCTTACAGTTATTCTAGCACATCAGGTGTTTATGTCAAATGATAACGCTCCTGTGTATGCAGGAAGAATGCTGGAAAAAATCTGAAAGATTTGTTACAATGTGGAGTGTCAGCAGTTATTTTGATTTATCATTTTGGGAGGTAGTTATCCATGATTGAAGAATTCAAGAAATTTATTATGCGGGGCAATGTGCTGGATATGGCCATCGGTATCATCATCGGCGCAGCCTTTGGCAAGATTGTCACTTCCTTTGTCAATGACATTCTCATGCCGCCCTTGGGACTCCTTTTGGGAAAAGTTGACTTTTCCAACCTCTTTATCAACCTGTCTTCCACTCCTGCTGCCACTTTGGCTGAGGCGAAGGATGCAGGTTTGCCGGTTATCGCCTATGGCGCTTTTTTGAACTCCGTGGTGGATTTCCTCATCGTGGCCTTCGCCATCTTCATGCTGATTCGCCAGGTGAACAAGCTCATGCCCAAGAAGGAAGAGGCTCCCGCTCCCCATCTCTGCCCTTTCTGCAAGACGGAGATTCCCGAGGAAGCCACCCGTTGCCCGCACTGCACTTCCGAGCTGAACTGAGGGCTGCATAGCCTTCCCCCTGAGGAAAAGGGAATAGCGAAGCTGGATGAGAGGGCAGTCAGGGAAAGGAGGGGGATATCATGAGCAATACGAAAATACTGATGACTGCGCTTATGACCTATATCACAGTCTGCATCGCAGGCGGCGCTGCCTACTATTACTACACCATGATGGCGCCCCCTCCCGCCGAGGTCGAGGCAGGGGGGCAGCCGCCGCCGGGGCCGTCGGGGGGAAGCCCGGAAGAAGCGGCCCGCAAGGCGGAGGAGGCGAAGGCGAAGGCTGAGACTGCTGCCACGGCTGCCGAGGAGGCTAAGAAGAAGGCCGCCGAAAAGCAGCAGGCCAAGGCGCGCATTGCCCACCGTGACATTGATATAGCAAGGCTTACTGCTGGCATGGAAACGAGCAAGAACGGTACCGTGACCCTTCACAGCTATCCCAAGCCTGCCCGGCCCGACTCAGGGCTTTACCTGAATCCCAGCCTGGCAGAGGGGCGGCGGGGCTGCCGCTTGCAGTATGAGCTTTACTACTACTACAATATCCAGGACGGCCAAGGCACCGCTTGGATTTTCGGTGACCACGCCGTAATCAAGGCCGGGGGACAGCACTATGAATTCACCCTGGATCCCCAGAAGCGCCAGAAGGCCCTGGCTCCCGATGCGGAGTGGCTTTCGGAGCGCTACACGGGCGTGGTAGATGAGAGCTGGCTGGCAGCCCTGCGGGGCGTGATTGCCGCAGGCTATGGCACCATCACCTACTACCAGGAGGGCGGCAAGAGCGTTACTGCCGAGTTCTCCGGGGAAGCCTATCGGCATATCAAGGATATGGTGGAACTCTACGACCTGACCATGGGTCAGCAGGCAGACAGAGCAGAGGACTGATTCTTGCCGTCGCCTTTGAGAAAGAAGTGATACTTTGGATGATTCTGCCCTGCGGCTCATATATGTGCTGACGGACCTCATTGCCCCTTTGGCGGTGGGTTATTTATTGAAGGAAAGGAAGCTGGTTTCGGAAAAGAATATCAACCGGCTTATCAAGGTCAATGTGCGCCTGGTGTATACCACCTTGTCCCTGCTGTCCTTCTGGGTGCTGCCCCTGTCCTGGGATTTGGCCCTGATTCCCCTTTATGGCTCCTTGTTCATACTCTTCCCGGGGGCTGTGGGGGTGGCCTTGGGGCGGCGATTCAAGAACCTTTTGGTGCGGGGCTCCTACATTGCCAGCGCCATGCTGGCCAATATCGGCACCCTGGGCGGGGTCTGCGCTTTCATCCTCTACAATGAGACAGGCTTTGCCTATGCCCAGCTGCTGGGCACCTGCCAGAATGTCATGCTGGTGCTGCTGGTGTTCCCCATGGCCCATTATTTTTACCTGAAGCAGCACCGGCTGCCCATCCGTCAGGGCAGCCGCCTGCACAGCTTCGTCAAGATGTTTTTCTCCTGGAACCAGCTATCCCTGCTGGGCATGGTGGCGGGCCTCGCCCTGCAAGGGCTGGGGGTGGAGCGCCCCCCGGAGCTGGCACCCTTCTTCCAGAGCCTGGTGCATATCGGCGCCTGGACGGCCATGCTGCCCGTGGGTTTCCTGATTGATTTTGGCCGGGCCAAGCATTACCTGAAATACACCCTCGACCTCTGTGCCATCAGGTTCTTCCTGGTGCCTGCTTTTGTCTTCTTTTCCAGCCGCCTGGTATTCCGCGACCCGGTGCTCCTGAACACTTTCATCATCCTGGCCACGGCGCCTACCGCCATCAATGCGGTGCTGGCCTCGAAGCTCTATCAGCTGCGGACGGACCTGGCGGTGTGCTCCTTTGTCTTTACCACTTTCCTCTATCTGGTAGCAGTGTTCCCCTTGCTGTTTTTCCTGCTGAGGTAATTTTAGCCAGAGGGCAGGATATAGCCTCCATCTTGTCGAAGTTATGAAGCAATGACAAGGTGTGTCAGCGAAGGGGGCGGTTGCCATGGGGGGCAAGCTGAAGAATTGTTCATATTGCCAGAAGGTATATGTGGATTATGGGGATGGATGCTGTCCTGTCTGCAAGGAGAAGCAGGAAGTGGAGCGTCAGAAGGTGAGGGATTTCCTCAATGAAAATCCCGGAGCTGACATGATGGCTATTGCCAAGGCTACAGGCCTTTCTGCCAAAGTTATCACCCGCATGACCAAGGAGGGCTTCCTGGGCAAGCGCCGGGCGGCTTTTTCCCATCCTTGCAAGGGCTGTGGCAAGCCTATCAATGAAGGCCTTTACTGCAAGGCCTGCATAGCCAGCTTTGCCAAGAAACGGGCTGACCTCGCTGCCCGCCGCCTCACGGACAACCTGCGTGGCGGCAGTAAAGACGAAGGCGGCAGGCGTGAGGCCGACAGCAAGTTCCTGTCCAAGACCTACAACAAGTACCTGGACAGCAATGGCCAGCCCTTGCTCAGAACTGACCGCTGGAAGCAGAAGCGGCGCGAGAACGGCGGCGGCTTCTACAGCAGGGGGGATCGATTTTAGCCTCTTCCGATGGATTCGTGCATTAGCACCCGACGAGCCTGCAGGGCAAGCGCCGGGTGTTTTCTTTTTTGCTGGCAAAGTTCATCTGGTGGGGGTATGATAGAGGGGAAGAATGAGAGAAGGAAGGAATAAGCAAATGTTAGACTTATTGGATGTCCATACCCACACCATCGCCAGTGTCCACGCTTACAGCACCATCCGCGAAATGGCGGAGGCAGCCAAGGGCAAGGGGCTGAAGCTCCTGGGCATTGCTGACCATACGCCCCATATGCCGGACTGCTTCGGGGATTTCTATTTCTGCAATTTCAAGGTCATACCCAGGGAAGCTGCCAAGGGCTACGGCATCGATCTGGTGATGGGGGCGGAGCTGAATATCATCGACTACAGCGGCTCCACTGACCTGCGGGAGGATTTCCTCTCCCGCTTGGATTACGCCGTGGCCAGCCTCCACGACCCCTGCATTCGGCCCGGCACCAAGGAGCAGAACACCGCCGCCATCCTGGGAGCCATGAGGAATCCCAAGGTGAAGATCATCGGCCACCCGGACAATCCCAAGTACCCGGTGGACTTCGACGCCATCGCCAAGGCTGCGGCAGAGAACCATGTGCTCCTGGAGCTGAACAACAGTTCCTACGCCCCCGGCGGTTCCCGCAAGGGCTCAAGGGAACTGGCAGGGCAGCTCATGGCGGCCGCCAAACGCCACGGCGCCATGATGATCATGGGGAGCGATGCCCATATCGAGTTCGATGTGGGCAATCATGCCTGCGCTATGGAACTGATAGAGCAGTACGGTTTCCCGGAGGAGCTGGTCATCAATTCTTCGCCGGATAAGTTCAAGGAATTCATCGGGGCGTAAGTGGCAGGAGAATTTCATCTGGCAGCAGGAATTTGGCGCTTTCGTGGCGAATGACGCAAGGAAATGGGATATTGGCATCATGACTTGAAGTGGTGGGCTGTTGTATGTTTTCATATGACAGCCTTTTTTCTAAGGAACATTCAATGAATTTGATTATGGCCTATCGGAGGGATTTTCCATGTTGCAGGAATGTCAAAAGATATATTGGGAAAGCGATAGGGCGGATTTTATCGAGTCTGTGAAGAAGCGCCTTCGCAGGAAAAAGAAGGAGTCGGAACAGAGGCAGGACAGCGCCATCTATATCCACCTGATCTTCCGCCTGCTCAGCGCGGATACCGCCCGGAAGACCCGGGAGGCCATAGCCGAAGTCATGCCAGAGGCCGTGGTGACGGGCATGACGGAAACTCTCTATGTCAACGAGGATCTGGAGTCCATGCTGCGCATGAACATCACTTTCCTGCAGCGCAGCCGCGTGAAGCTGATGGAGTATCTGGGGCCTCCCGAATGCTATGAAGAAGCGGGCAAGACCATCGGGGAGAGGATCAGCCATCTGCCTATGGCGAAGGCTGTGGGCATCTACAGTGCGGGGCTGTCTACGGATTTCCACAAATTTGTCTCATGTGTGTCCAGCCGCAATGAGGAGGTGCCTTTCTTCGGCGCTACGGCGGGCATGTTTGAGTTCAGCGCTGATGACAGGAACAGGTTCAGCAATCTCTTTTTTTCCGACAAGTACAATGATGCCGACCAGCAGTATGTGGTGGGGAAGAAGGTCTACTATCAGGGCATCCTGCTGGTGGTTTTCATAGGTGCGGAACTGCATGTGAAGGTGGACTACATCTTCGGCTGGAAGCCCCTGGGCAAGGAAATGACCATCACCGGCACTTGCGGGAATAATTGCATCTCCCGCATTGACAATATGCGGCCCACGGAGATTTTTCGCCGCTATCTGAAGGTGAACCCGGACGAGAATTTCCTTTACAATATCTATGAGTTCCCCCTGGCCATCGAGCGCAACGGCTGCATCATGGGCAGGGTGGCGCCCCGCTATGACAATGAGGGGCGAATCTATTTCAGCAGCGATGTGTACGAGGGGGAGAAGGTACGCCTCACTTATGCCGTCCACGACAATCTGATACAGGAGACGGAGGTGGCCAGCGAGTATATGTGGGGGTTTGCTCCCGAGGCCATGTATCTGGTCATGTGCGGCAACCGCACTGTGTTCCTGAAGGAAAAGGCCAAGCTGGAGACCTATGCCTACCGCCGTTTTGCCAGCAATCTCATCTGCAACTACGGCACTTCGGAGATTTACTGCCATCATGGCAAGGGTGGCATCCTGAACAGCGCTTTGGTGGCCGTGGGCCTGCGCGAGGGTGAGGCCTGGCTGAGGGTCTGCGCCGATACCAGCAGCCAGAGGACGGTGCGGGATGTCATCCCCTTGTCCGAGCGCATGGCGGCATTTTTGGACGCGGTGACGGAGGAACTGCGGGAGAGCAACCGGG
Source organism: Pseudoselenomonas ruminantium (assembly GCA_015058655.1). GTDB lineage: Bacteria > Bacillota > Negativicutes > Selenomonadales > Selenomonadaceae > Selenomonas_B > Selenomonas_B ruminantium_C. The sequence goes on along the minus strand of SVBX01000029.1, from coordinate 25,854 downwards.
AGCTGAAGAGCATGGCGGAGGCCGCCGAGGCCGCCAGCCGCGCCAAGAGCCAGTTCCTGTCCAACATGAGCCATGAGATACGCACCCCCATCAATGCGGTGCTGGGCATGGATGAAATGATCATCCGGGAGGCCAAGGATGCCAATATCCTCGGGTATGCGGAGAATATCCGCACAGCGGGCACAGCCCTTCTGGGGCTCATCAACGATATCCTGGATTTTTCCAAGATCGAGGCGGGGAAGATGGAGATCCTCCCCGTGGAATACGCCGTGAGTTCCCTTCTCAACGATCTGGCCAGCATGATCAGCCAGCGGGCGGAGAAGAAGGGCCTGGAATTCAGGGTGGATGCCGCAGAAGATGTGCCGGGAGTGCTGAAAGGTGATGAGATACGCCTGCGGCAGGTGGTGACCAACATCCTCACCAATGCGGTGAAATACACGGAGCAGGGCAGCGTAACCCTGCGCTGCGGCTGGGAAAAGACCGGGCCCCAGGAAATCTGTCTCAGCGTGGCGGTGCAGGACACGGGCATAGGCATCAAGCAGGAGGATATAGAGAAGCTCTTCCACGCCTTCGAGCGCATCGAGGAGAAGCGGAACCGCACCATCGAGGGCACGGGCCTGGGCATGAACATCACCCAGCGGCTGCTGGAACTCATGGGCAGCTGCCTGGAGGTGGAAAGCGAGTATGGGGTGGGCTCTGTCTTTTCCTTCAAGGTGAAGCAGCAGGTGGTGGACTGGGCGCCCATGGGGGACTATGAGGCAGCCTGCCTGAGCTGCATCCAGCACAGGGAGGCCTACAGGGAGAGCTTCATCGCCCCTGAGGCGAAGATCCTCATCGTGGATGACACAGCCATGAACCTCACCGTGGCCAAGGGCCTTCTGAAGGCCACCCGGGTGCAGATGGACACGGCTCTCAGCGGCTATGAATGCCTGGAAAAGGCACGGGAAAAGCGCTACGATCTCATCCTGCTTGACCACCGCATGCCGGGCATAGACGGGGTGGAGACTCTCTCCAGCATGAGGGACATGGAGAAGGAACCCGGCTATCCCAACTGCGGTACTCCGGTCGTCGTCCTCACGGCCAACGCCGTCAGCGGCGCCAGGGAGGAATACATGGCGGCAGGCTTTGATGATTACCTTACCAAGCCCATCGACAGCCAGCATCTGGAGGCCGTCCTGCGGAAATACCTGCCCCAGGACAAGGTGCAGGTAGCGGAGGGCGTGGCCCTCCAGGAGGAACCCTCGGAGCTGCCGGACTGGCTGCAGGAGGTCAGGGGCATAGACCCCGTGGCGGGGGTGGCTCACTGCGGCTCCGTGCCTGCCTATCTGGATGCCCTGCAGGTCTTTGCCGAAGCCATCGAGGGCGGTGCCGGGGAAATAGAGGGCTACTACGAGCGGGAGGACTGGGTGAACTACACCACCAAGGTCCACGCTCTCAAGAGCAGTGCCCGGGTCATAGGGGCAGGCGAGCTTTCCGAGAAGGCCAGCCGCCTGGAGGACGCGGGCAACAACGGCTACTGGGAGGAAATCAAGGCAGGCACCGGGCCCCTGCTGGATCTCTACCGCAGCTTTCTCACGGGCCTTGCGCCCATGCTGCCGGAGGAGGTCGGTGAGGACGAGAAGCCGCCCCTCAGCCCGGAAGAACTGGCGGAGGCCTGGCAGTGCCTGGGCGAAGTGGTGGCCAGCTTTGACTTCGACAGCCTGAGCTACATGGTGGCAGAGATTTCCTCTTACCGCCTGCCCCCGGGGGAAGCAGACAGGCTCAAGGCCATCAGGGAGGCAGCCCGCCTGCCGGACTGGGAGAAACTGAAGGAGATTTTAGGGCGTGTTGATTAAATGAACTTGGCCCAGATTTGCGGGGATTGGCTGTCCATTGCTAGGCGACAAACCGCAGGCATAGCGGTGCTATGTCGAGGATTTGTCAACGACGCAGGGACAGTCAAGCCCCGTGAAGATGGACTGAGTGAATTAATCAACACGCCCTAGGCTGAGGAAGCTAAATTTTATGAACAGTTCCTGAGGGGGCAAAGGGAAAAGCGCCCCCTCTGGCGAATATTTCCAGTCAGCGAATGATGTGCGTGAATGCGAGCGCAAGCCCAAGTGAAGGCTTGCGAATCATAGGAAGGATGGGAGCTATGGAGAAAAAGATACTCCTGATTCGCAAAGGCAAGTCCTTTATGCTGAATACCATAGTGAAGAATCTGACGGCTGAGGGTTATGAGGTCATTGAAGTGGAACCCACCATGGAAGAAATTTGCGACCATAAGGGGGAAACGGAGCTGATCCTCATGTTCCTGGGGGATTATGTGGACGGGTCTGCCTCGGCGATGGTCTATCTGAAGGATATCTGCACCGAGGAGGACAAGCTCCTGGTGCTGGTGGGGACGGTGCCGGAGATAGATACCGTGACCCAGACTATCCCTGTGGCGCTGGTGGCTGCCTCCTTCCCCCGGCCCTTTGACATGAAGAAGCTGGTGGCGCAGCTGGACTGGCTGCTGGAGGCCAATGATGACCTGGCCAAGAGAAAGAGCATCCTGCTGGTGGACGATGATGGCACTTTCCTGAAGATGCTGAAGGACTGGCTCTCCGCCAAGTACCGGGTGACCATCGTCACTTCCGGGGCTCAGGCCATGATGTATATAGCGGACAACACCCCTGACCTCATCCTCCTGGACTATGAGATGCCTGTCATCTCCGGGCCTCAGGTGCTGGAGATGATCAGGAGCGAGTCCAAGGTGGACGGCATCCCCGTGATTTTCCTCACGGGCAAGGGGGACAGGGAGAGCGTCATGAAGGTGCTGGCTATGAAGCCGGATGGATATCTCCTGAAGTCTATGGAAAGGGCGAAGCTGCTGGCTGCCATAGATGATTTCTTTGAGAAGCGGAAGTACCAGAAGCTCCATGATAGTAATGTGACTTGAGGTGCGGGGTGGGCTGTTGCTTTTGACAGCCCTCTTTCTATAAGGAGTGAAATCCATGCTGCAGGAAAGCCATAAGATTTACTGGGAATCTGACAGGCCGACTTTCGTGGAGGCGGTGAAGAAGGTTCTCTGGCAGAAGAAACATGAGTCTGAGGAGCGGCAGGATAGGGCTGTCTACATTCACCTGCTCTTCCGGATGCTGTGCGGAGTCACTGCCACCCAGGTGAGGGAGGCCATCGCTGAGATCATGCCCGATGCCGTGGTGACGGGCATGGCAGAGACCCTCTTTGGCGATGAGGATTCTGATTCTGTGCTGCGCATGAATATCACTTACCTGCGGTGCAGCAAAGTGGAGACTATCGAGTATCTCGGCCCTCCCAACCGCTACGAAGAAGCAGGGCAGGAAATGGGGGAGAGAATACGCCGCATTTCCCAAGTGAAGGCAGTGGGCATCTACAGTTCCGGCCTTTCGATGGATTTTCACAAATTCGTCTCCGCTGTTTCCCAGGGCAATGAAGAAGTGGCGTTCTTTGGTGCTACGGCGGGGATGTTCGAATTCAGCGCCGATGGCAGCGACAGGCGCAGCAACCTCTTTGCCCTCTTCAACAGGCACAACGATGTGGACAATCAGTATGTGGTAGGGGAGAAGATGTACCGTCAGGGCATCGTCCTGGTGGTGTTCTCCGGGGCTGAGCTCCATGTGCAATCCGACTACATCTTTGGCTGGAAGCCTCTGGGGAAGGCTATGACCATCACCGGCACTTGCGGCACTAACTGCATCTCCCTCATAGACGATATGCGCCCCACGGAGGTCTATCATCGTTATCTGAAAGTGCTGCCGGACGAGAATTTCTTTTACAATATCTCTGAATTCCCCCTGGTGGTAGAGCGCAATGGCTGCCTCTTGGGCAGAGTGCCGCCCCGCTACGATGCTGAAGGCCGGATTTATTTCAGCAGCGATGTGTATCAGGGGGAGAAAGTGCGTCTCACTTACGCTGTCCATGATAAGCTGGTGCAGGAAACGGAGATTGCCAGCGAATACATGTGGGGCTTTGCCCCGGAGGCGCTCTTCATGGTCATGTGCGGCAACCGCACCGTCTTCCTGAAGGAAAAGGCCCATCTGGAGATTGACTGCTATCGGCGCTTTGCCAAAAATCTCATCTGCGACTATGGTACCTCGGAAATCTATCGCTATCACGGCAAGGGCGGCGTGCTGAACAGCGCTTTGGTAGTGATTGGCCTGCGGGAAGAGGAAGCTCATCTCAGGATGACAGATGACAGCTATCTCAAGGAGGGAGAACACAGGCGCATCCCCTTGTCCGAGCGCATGGCTGCCTTCCTCGATGCCATTACCAATGAGCTGGGGGAGAGCAACCGGGAGCTGAAGAGCATGGCGGAGGCCGCCCAGACTGCCAGCCGGGCCAAGAGCCAGTTCCTATCCAACATGAGCCATGAAATCCGCACCCCTATCAATGCGGTGCTGGGCATGAACGAGATGATTTTGCGGGAGACCAAGGAAAGCGCAGTGCGGGAGTATGCAGAGAACATCCGCACGGCAGGGACGGCTCTTTTGGGGCTCATCAACGATATCCTGGACTTTTCCAAGATCGAAGCGGGGAAGATGGAAATAATCCCCGTGGAGTACGCTGTGAGCTCTTTTTTGAATGACCTGACCAATATGATCTCCCAGAGGGCGGAAAAGAAGGGGCTGGAGCTGATCGTGGAGGCGGCGGAGGATTTGCCCAGCGTCCTGATGGGGGACGAGATACGCCTGCGGCAGGTGGTGACCAATATCCTCACCAATGCCGTGAAGTACACGGAAAAGGGCAGCATCACCATGCGCTTCAGCTGGGAAAAGACAGGGGAGGATGAAATCAGCCTTTGCGTGGCAGTGAAGGATACGGGCATCGGCATCAAGGAAGAGGATATAGAAAAACTCTTCCATGCCTTTGAGCGCATAGAAGAGGAGCGGAACCGCAGCATCGAGGGCACCGGCCTGGGCATGAACATCACCCAGAGGCTCCTGGAACTCATGGGCAGCCGCCTCCAGGTGGAGAGCCACTACGGCTTCGGCTCCGAGTTTTCTTTTGTCGTGAAGCAGCAGGTGCTGAACTGGTCGCCCATGGGAGACTATGAGACCGCCTACCAGCGCAGCATGCTGCAGAAAGAGGCCTATAAGGAAAGCTTCATCGCCCCCGAAGCCAGGCTGCTCATCGTAGATGACACTTCCATGAATCTCACTGTGGCCAAGGGGCTGCTGAAAGCTACCCAAGTGCAGATAGATACGGCCATCAGCGGCTATGAGTGCCTGGAGAAGGTGCGGCAGCAGGCCTACGACCTCATCCTCCTTGACCATCGCATGCCGGGGCTTGACGGGGTGCAGACCCTGCTGCGCATGAAATTGCTGGCCAGGGAGCCGGGCTATCCCAATGTGGAAACCCCCATCATCGTCCTTACCGCCAACGCCGTCAGCGGCGCTAGGGAGGAATACATTTCGGTTGGTTTTGACGACTATCTCACCAAGCCTATCGACAGCCAGCATCTGGAAGCTACCCTGCAGAAATTCCTGCCCCCCGCCAAGGTGAAAGTCACTGAGGGACGGCCTGAGGCAGAGGAAGAGTGTACCCTGCCTGAGTGGCTGAAAAAAATCCCGGACATCGATGCAAAAGCCGGCGTGGAGCACTGCGGCTCCCCGAAGGCTTATCTGGATGCCCTGACGGTCTTTGCCCAGTCCATCGAGGGTGGCGCAAGAGAAATAGAACGCTTCTACCAGGCAGGGGACTGGAGCAACTACACCACCAAGGTGCACGCCCTCAAGAGCACTGCCAGGGTCATAGGGGCAGAGGAACTTTCGGAGCGTGCCCGCCGCCTGGAGGACGCGGGGAACAACTGCTACTGCGATGAAATCACGGAATTCACCGGCCCGCTGCTGGAGCTATACAAAAGCTTCGCCGTCCATCTGGCGCCTTTGCTGCCAAAGGAGGTGCCGGAGGAGGAAAAGCCTCCCATCAGCCAGGAAGAGCTTGCCGAGGCCTGGGGAGCCATGGCCGAGGTCATCGAAAGCTTCGACTATGACAGCCTGTGCTTCATGATAGAAGACCTGTCAGGCTACCAGCTGCCTGAGGGCGGCAGGGAAAAGCTGAAGCAGGTGAAGGAGGCTGCCGCCGCCCCGGATTGGGAGAAGCTGCGGGAAATACTTGGAAACTGAGAGGAAGCAGATATGGAAGCGAATCTGGTGAAAGACCTGGATACCATCAAAAAAGAATGTCACGGTGTCCTCAATAAATATGCCCTGGCCGGTGCCGCCAACGGCATCAACCCCATCCCCGGCCTGGATGTGGGGGTGGATGCAGGCATCTGCCTGAAGCTCATGGCCGATGTGCGGGAGAGGTTCGGCCTGTCCGAATCCTCTGCCTGGAAGCTGCGCCAGTACGAAATCCTCCTGCCCCTGGTGAAGAAGGTCTTCGACTACGCCACCAAGGAAGGAGTCATGTTCCTGCTGAAAAGCATGGGCAAGCGCTACCTGGGCAAAAGCGCCGCCAAATATGTCCCCTTGATAGGCCAAGGCATCGCCGCCGCAGCAGGCTACGGCATGATGAAATACTTCGGCAAGACCTACATCGAAGACTGCTACCAGCTGGCGCAGAAGATGCGGGAGAACGACATCAAGGCCGAGGTAGTGGAGGGGGAAGTGGTGGATTAGGGCGTGTTGAAAAAGTCTGCTTAAAAAGACTTTTGCACACCTGTAGCGCACATTGTCTTTAGAGTGCTTCCTCTTGCCTGGTTTCCTATTTTTATCAAAATTGATGCAATGTATATAAAGGCTCGGTAAACACAAGCCAAATTATCGTAGCGTGTTGCGATTCGGCGATAACATTTTAGCTTTTGAAAGTATCTTTCCACAACATTACGCCCTTTATATTGTCCTTTGTCAAATTTGTAAATAATTTTGGCATTGGACTTGTTGGGGCACGCCATATCTGCTTCAAGTGATTTAATGTATTCATGTATTTTCTTGTTTCCATATGCCATGTCTGCATTGAAGTATACAAATGCTATATTCGCTGCTTCTAACAGCGAAATTGCCATTTTTGAATCATGAACCTGTCCACCCGTAAGCTCAAATGCCACCATTTCCAATTCATCATTAACCAATGCATGAACTTTTGTGTTTTGTCCACCACGAGATGTGCCTATATGTTGCTTTACATCTGATTCAGGTGCGTCTTTACGAGCGCCGGCAGCATGCTGATGGGCTTTGTTCGAGGTACTGTCTATGGAAACTATGTTTTTTATGGAAAAAGAAAAGATTCTCGTTTTTAGAAATACATGTATATTGGATTATTGAGTTTTTAAACACGCCCTAAACAATGTCAAGGACTGCTGCGGTCTGAATGACAAGGCAATTCTTGTCATTTCTTTCGGAGTTTCTTTCATAGCGTGAGAAAACCATAATAGAATATTGTTATAAATTCCGCCGAGATAATATGAAGCCGCGAATTGCTGTATAGGCGGTGCGGACATTTCAATTTCAGAGAAATTAAAATACTTCATAAGAACATCAAAGAGCAATATTGACAATCCCTCGCGATGAATTGCAAGCAGAGCGTCCTTGTGAGTATAAAAAGTTTCAAACATTGTCAGCATATATTCCCGAAAATCCGTATTTTGTTTAGAGCGGAACCTATTAAGGTATTCGTTCATAATGGAGTCAAAGTAAAAGAGGATAATATTTTCTTTTGACTCAAAATGTCTGTAATAGGTGGAGCGGTTAACGCCAGCCTTTTTTGTTATCTCGCCTATGGTGATTTCCGAATACGGTTTTTGCTGCATTAACAGCACAAGAGCCTCTGCGATATAACTCATCATCATTTCACTTGTTAAGTTTTTTCTTCTCATAAAGCAACAAACATCCTCTCTTTGTTGCAGTTAAGCCTCGAAACCTTGACAACAGCCGAGTGCAACAATACAATAAAAGCAACAAATGTTGCTGAAATTGTAACATAAATTTTATTCGATTTCAAAGAGGAAATGACAATGATAGAAATAGCAAAAAAACTTTATCAATTTTCAATCTACATACCGCCTATGGATTTTACAATTCATCAGTATTTGTATGCTTCAAACCCTTCCATTCTGTTTGCGGCGGGAACAGCAGGGCAAGCAAAATATATACTTCCCGAAATAAAGGAAATTTTGGGAGAGAGAGAACTCAAATACATATTTGTTTCTCATATGGAGTCGGACGAGGCAGGCGGTATTTCCGTATTCAAAAAGGAATATCCCAATGTAACAGTGATTTGCGGAAACCTTGCGGCGCGGGAGCTTGGCGGATATGGATATGATGGCAATGTGATTGCAAAATGCGGTGAGGATATTATAGAGGACGGCGAGCTTAAGCTGCGCTTGTTTGATTACCCGGCAGAGGTTCATAATCAAGACGGAATTGTGTGCTTGGAGGAAAACAGCGGTATCTTCTATTCAGCGGATTTAATGCTGCGTTACGGCAACGGTGTAGGAAATGTTATCAAATCCGCTTGGAGTGATGAAGTGGAAGCTATTAACGAGGACAGAATAAAAGACGATAAACAGCGCGAGAAACTACAAAGCCGTTTACTCAAAGCAAATCCAAAGTTTATAGCGGTAGGACACGGATATTGTGTTGAATGTATATGAGGAGCAGAGAAAATAGAACCGTTTGTATTTGAAACACCTATTGTAGAGGGTGTTATAGAAAAGCGTAAAAGTCAGTTTACAATGCTTGTGAATTTTGAGGGCGAAGTGTATAACTGCCACTGTCCGACAACAGGGCGCGTCGGTAATCTTGACCTTGCGGGCAGACCGTGCCTTATGAGCAAGAGCAAAGATGAAAAAAGAAAGACACCGTTCACGGTCGAGGCTGTATCGCTAAACAGACCGGAGGACATGGAAAAGGAATGGATAGGTATAAATCAAAACGCCGCAAACCGCTATGTAGAGCATTTCCTCGTAAACGGCGGTTTTAAGGATATGGTCGGCGAGGGGAACGAAGTTCGCCGCGAGCAGTTTTTAGGAATATCAAAGCTTGATTTTCTTGTCGGCAATACGTATCTTGAAGTAAAAACACCACTTCAGCATTTACAGATTGACATTCCCGATTATGTAAAAACAAAGAAGGTCACGCCATTTTCGTCAACGGGAAGAATGACAAAACACATAAAGGAGCTTGCGGGAAGTCTTGCAAAGCATCAGAGGGCAATATTGCTGACTTGTTTTATTTATGACAATCCCGGCTTTCGGATAATTGAAAAAAGCACCAAATATGACGAGGTAAAAGAAGTAGTGGATAACAGCATTTCAAAGGGCGTTGAAACTTGGCAGGTGAATTTTAAGATTACTCCGACAGGTGTAACTTTAGACAGATATTTTAGGCTTGATATTAAATAAAAATAGTAGTAACGCGGTTACTGCTATTTTAATATTCAGATATTCGGAAATTTGGTATTCAATAAATCTCCCGCTTTCATATCCAATGCATCAGCGATGTACATCCTGAATAATAAAGGCGGATCGCTGACTGGTTTTTAGGGCGTGTTGAAAAAGTCTGCTTAAAAAGACTTTTTCAACACGCCCTAGGTGATGGGGAAATGATATTTGAGCCCGGGCAGGAAATGCCCGGGCTTTTGAAGTAGGAAAAAATACAAAGGCACTATGTTAATAGCAAGAAATGATATAACGAGGAAGAAGATGTCCCCCACCTCTGCAGGCAATGTCATTTAGTTAAGCGGCATTGATTCAAAAGCCTTCCCCTCAAGGGGAAGGCTTAACTAAATGACATTGCTTCCATAAGTGGGGGCGGCAAACTACTAACAGGCGGCGAGTTAATATCTCCCGCCTCGTGCGACGCGAAGCTAGTCCCCGTGGGAAAACGCTGATTGGAAGATTTTGCCTATGGCAAAATTTGAACAATTGCGTTATAATATAATCGTGATTATTATAATCGTAATTATAAGGCCATTGTTCCAGCTTTGTCGATAGACAAAGCTTCCTCTTGGCCTTTCAACGAGGCGGGAGATATGTGCTCACCGCCTGTTATGATATTCGCCACCCCCACCTATAGAGGTGGGGGACATCTTCTTCCTCGTTATATTATATCAAGGGGTGACAGCATGTTCGTAGGTCGCAAGCGCGAATTAGCTTTTTTGCAAGATTGCTATAATTCAAATAAAGCTGAAATGGTCGTTATCTACGGGCGGCGTAGGATTGGCAAGACTGAGCTCATAAAGCAGTTTTCCAAAGGAAAACAAGTTGTCTTTTATGCTTGCACAGAATGCACGGACACAGAACAGCTGACAAGATTTTCAAAGCGTCTTTTGAATACTGGCATGCCTGCGGCAAAGTTTCTGACGAAGTTCCCAGATTGGGAGTCAGCTTTGCGAAGTATGCTTGATATTCCCTTAAAAGAGAAAAAGGTTCTGGTTATAGATGAATTTCCCTATATGTGCAAGGGAAATTCGGAGATTCCTTCCATAATACAAAATATGTGGGATCATGAGTTATCTAAACATAATATTATGCTTATACTATGCGGCAGTGCTATAAGTTTTATGGAAGATGAAGTTTTAGCAGAAAAAAATCCTCTTTATGGAAGAGCGACTGGAATATATAAGTTAAAACCTCTTTCATTTGAGGAAACCAAGGAATTCTTTCCTGATTATACGATAGAAGAGCAGGTTATTGCCTATTCCATTTTAGGAGGCATACCATATTATTTAGAGCAGTTTGATGCTAAAAAAAGCATTGCAGATAATATAAAGTATAATATTTTGAGAAAAGGGTGTGTCTTATACAATGAAGTTGAGTTCTTGCTGCATCAAGAGTTGAGGGAAACTAGCGTATATAATGCTATCATTGAAGCTGTTGCTTTGGGAAATAATAAATTGGCCTTGATTCACAGCAAAACTCAGATTGAGAAAAATAAAATTCCTGCTTATATGAAAAATATTATGGAAATAGGGCTGGTGGAACGAGAATTTTCCGTGTTGGCTACAGCTAAAGAAAAAGCAGGAAGTCAGAAAGGTCTTTATCAGCTGACAGATGCATATTTTAGGTTTTGGTATTCATTTGTATACGGAAGTTATTCTGAACTAGAGGCAGGCGATATAGATGGTGTATGGCAGTATCAGATTGAACCGCAGCTCCATCAGTTTGTATCACATATGTATGAGAAAGTATGTATAGAATATCTTCGCCGCCAAAATAAAGCCGGCAAGCTGCCATTTCATTTTACCAAAATTGGTCGCTGGTGGGACAATGCAACGCACACTATTGAGGGCAAGAAGCGTACCGTGGCAGAGGAAATAGACATTGTAGCTACCGATAGACAAGAAGGAGAATATCTGCTGGGCGAGTGCAAATATAGGCATGAACCGGCAGGTGTAGAAGCCCTGCGGCATTTGCAGCATAAATTCCCCAGCAATAAGTACAAGGGGAAGTATCACTACGCTATTTTTTCCTTCTATGGCTTTACCGAAGGGCTGCGTGATGTGGCCGGCAAAGAAGATGTCTTATTAGTAGGTGCAGCGGAGCTGTAAGAATCATAAATGATACTACTTAAGTTTGGATAAGAGTGCCATTATTCGTGCAATGTATTGAAAATTTCGTGCAAATAATCTATAATTAGGGGGAGAAAGGAGCGATGGCTATGGCAAAGACAGGAACTGCGAATATAAGCATTCGCATGGATGCTGACTTGAAAGCAGCTGCGGAGGAACTGTTTGAGGAATTGGGCATGAACATCAGCACGGCTTTTAACATCTTCGTGCGTCAGTCCTTGAGAGAAGGAAGGATTCCCTTCGCCATATCCAGAGGCACCCCCACCGAGGAGACTGTCGCTGCCATGCTGGAAGCAGAGAGGCTGGCCCATGACCCTGCGGCCAGGACTTACACGGATGTGGATGAGATGTTCGAGGAAATCCTGCATGAGTAAGTATGGCGTCAGGCTGACGGGGCAATTCAAGAGAGATGTAAAGCTGGCACAAAAATCTCATAGGAATATTGACTTGCTGAAATCTGTAGTCAAGAAACTGGCAGATGGTGAAAAGCTGGACGAGAAACATAGAGACCATGCCCTGACAGGAAACTGGAAAAATTACCGTGAATGCCATATACAGCCGGACTGGTTGCTGGTGTATCGTTATGAGAAAGATATATTGATTTTGACGCTGGCAAGGAAAGGGTCTCACAGTGAGCTGTTTGACAAGTGAAATGATTGGCTGAACCAACCAAGCCCGGGCAGGAAAGGCCCGGGCTTTTGAGCGTGTATGTGGTTTTACGGCTGAATCTTCCCTGCATACTCTCCCTTTTCAGTGGCCTCCACGAATGATCAATGTCATTAAGTTAAGTGTCATTGTCTCGACTGCCTTCCCCTTGAGGGGAAGGTGGCAGCCGAAGGCTGACGGATGAGGTGCAAATGAACAAGATAAGGCAGATAAACGAGAGAATGCTCCACCTCATCCGCCCCTAACGGGGCACCTTCCCCTCAAGGGGAAGGCTTAACTAAATGACATTGCCACGAATGATGGGCTTTTTTATTTCATTGACCAAGGCCGAAGCAGTGCGCAGGTCTAATCTGGATCAGGTCTATGGTTATCATATTTTCTCCGGGTACAAGAAAAGTCCTTCCAAAGAAAAGGCATTGGCCCTGGCTTTGGCCTTGGGGCTGTCCCCGGAGGAGGCACAGCGGCTGCTGTACTATGCGGGGGCGAAGCAGCTGTATGTCCGTGACCCCTGGGACAGCGTGGTCTGGTACGCCTTGGAACACAGGCTGAGCGTGGGGGAGACAAATGAGCTGCTGGAAAAGCTGAATGCAGGGAGGCTGCTGGGGTGAAGGGCAGATAGCAAACAATGGAGCGGTCTAGAGATGATAGCAGGCAGCAAAATAAAGAGAATATTCGATTGAGTGGGATGATTTAGGGGATTGTGGAAAAGGGGCTTTCATTATATACTGGAATAGCCTGGGACTCTGATGTGAGATGCTGTCCCGGCGGATTTTGTGAGTTGATCTTGCTTTTGGAGGGGTGAAAATGGTGAGGAGGATTTCTTTGAGGGCATTGCAGGCGCTCTGCCTGGCGCTGGCCTTGGTTTTGGGCAGTGTGGCACCGGCTTTTGCCCAGGAGAGCTGGGCGGTGTATATGTATGTTTGCGGCTCGGATCTGGAGACAGAGTATGGTGCTGCCACAGATAATCTGGAGGAGTTGATGAAGGTTTCCCTGCCGGAGAATGTGACCTTTTTCGTCCAGACGGGGGGCGCCAAGAAGTGGCAGCTGAAGGGCGTGCCTAACAAGGCCATAGGCCGCTATGTTTACGACAGCAAGGGCTGGCGCGAGCTGATGACTTTGCCTGATGCCAGCATGGGGGCACGGGGGACTCTGACGGAGTTCCTGTCCTTTGCAGGGGAGCATTTCCCTGCTGACCACCGCATGGTGATATTTTGGGACCACGGCGGGGGCAGCCTGGGAGGTTTCTGCTCTGATGAGAAGTCCGACGAGACACTGAGCCTTGGGGATTTGCGCTATGCGCTGGAAAACTCCCTGGGGAAGAACCCTGCCCAGCCGCCTTTGGAAATGGTATGCTTCGATACCTGCCTGATGGCTACGCTGGATACTGCGAACGCTTTGCAGGGCTATAGCAAGTATCTGGTGGCCTCCCAGGAGCTCATGCCTGGCTGCGGCACGGACTACCGGACCTGGGCCGGGGCCTTGGCCGCAAATCCTGCCCTTGGGGGCAGGGAGCTGGGGCAGATCATCTGCGACAGCTATATGGACAGGTGCCGCAAGTTCGAGTCGGCGGATATGGCTACCCTGTCCCTGCTGGATCTGAGCAAGCTGCCAGCCCTGAACTCAGCTTATGAAAGGTTGGGAGAGGAGGCGCTGCAGAGCGCCAAGGCCGCGCCCAGGGACTTCTTCGTGGGCTTCGACCGGGCGGCTGGCAGCGTGGAGAACTACGGTCCCAACCGCGCAGAGGAAGGAAGCTGGACGGATATGGTGGATATGGGCTCCCTGGCAGCAGAAACCGCCTTGCCGGGAGGAGAGGCACTGCAGTCCGCCCTGCGCGATGTGGTGGCTTATAAGGTGACAGGGCCTTACCGCCGCTATGGCAACGGCCTGTCCTGCTACTATAGCCTGGATGGGGACAGGGAGATGCTGAAGGCCTACTGCGACCTGCCCGGCGCCAGCCCTGCCTTTGGACGGCTTTACAGCCAGATGCTCACCCCTGACAAGGGGGGCAGTTTCCTCTTTGACTATGACCTGTCCAAGCTGGATAACAAGAGCGTAGATACGGAGGGGGAGTCGGTGGTGCTGCGCTTGTCCCCGGAGGAGGTCAATGCCATCAGCGAGGTGGAATGCCTGCTGTCTTGGGAAAAAGATGGAAGGCCGCTGGTCTTGGGCACTGATGACAAGGTGGACAAGAACTGGGAGCAGGGCATTTTCCGCGATACCTTCGAGGGCGAGTGGCCCAGGCTTTGCGGCCATGTGATCCCTATGGACATGGAGGAAGCCCATCCTGACTACTATCTCTACTATTCGCTGCTCTATTTGAACGGGAAAAAGCATTATCTCTTTTCTGCCTATGATATGGGGAAAAAAGCCTTTGAAATCATGGGAGCCTACAGGATACTGTCCAATGGGCAGCTGGACAGGGTGGTGACTCAGCTGCAGCAAGGCGATGAAGTGGTGCCCGTTTTCTATGACTACGATGGTCTTGAGGTGAAGGGAGAGAAGTTCCGCATAAGCGAGAAGCCCTATATAGCGGACGAGCCCTTGCCAGCGGGAAATTACAACTTCTTTTTCCGCATAAAGGCCCCCCGCCATGAGCCGGTGCTCACCGAAGGCATGCCCATCAGAGTGAATTAGGGCGAAGCGGCCTGAGCCAGCGCAAAAAAATCCTCGGCACATCGTGCCGAGGATTTTTTTCATGCCATTATCATGTGGTGCAGGCAGAGGGCGATGAAGCACACCACGGCGGTGCCGAAGGTGAAGTATTCCACGCATCGCACCGGGTAGGCGTAGTGCAGGGGTATGTCCAGCACTCGTGGCATATTGCTGGCCAGGAGCGACACAGCTATGGACACATAGAGCATGATGGTGGTGATGGTGAGACGACCTATGCCACCCAGCGCCCTGACGAGCAGGATGATGGCGAAGGCTATGAAAAAGTAGGCGATTTTATCTCCGTGCTTCTGCATGGTGTTCACTTCCTTTTTGAAGATTTATGTGTTCTTGGGTATTGTGCATTGGCAAAGGGGGGCTTACACTTTGAATTTTGCTACTTCCTGCTCAAGTTCTCCTGCCATCCTGGCCAGCTGCTTGGTGTTGGTATTCATTTCGTGGACGGCGGCGGTCTGCTGCTCTGTGGCGGCGGAGACAGTCTCGGCGTTGGATACCACGCTGCGGCTCATCTGGCTGATATTGTCGATGGAGTTGCGGCAGGTTTCGGCGCTGGAGCCGGCCTCTTGGGAGTCGGCGGAAATCTTTTGGGAGCGCTGGGCAATCTTGTCCACCAGAGTTACGATCTGGTTGAAGACCTGGCCGGTTTCTTCCACGCTTTTCTGGGTAGAGGTGAGCTGGGCGGTGCCATCGTGCATGCTGCTTACTGCCCGCTCCGTCTCGTGCTGGATCTGGGTGATGAGGGCGGCGATGCGGCTGGCGGCTTCTTCGGACTGGGCTGCCAGTTTCCTGATTTCCTCTGCCACTACGGCAAAGCCCCGGCCTGCTTCTCCTGCCCTGGCGGCTTCGATAGCGGCATTCAGGGCCAGCAGGTTGGTCTGCTCGGCGATGCCGGAGATGTCATCTGTGATTTTGCCGATGGTATCGGAGCGCTGCCCCAGGCTGTCAACCACCCTGGCAGATTCGCCAACTACTTCGCTGAGGCGGGCCATATCCTTTACGGTGCGGTCTACGACCTCGGCACCTTTTTGGGCTTCGTCCGTGGCCTGCTTGGTCTCTACGGCAGCCCGGCGGGCGTTGTGGGCCATGGTCTTTATGCGGGAAAGCAGCGTCTCCATGGCGTCGGTAGCCTCGGTGATGGCGGTGAGCTGAGTGTTGGTGGCGTGGGCCACATCAGTGATGGATTCTGCCACCTGCTGGCTGGCGGTGGCAGATTGGGCGGTCATTTCATTCAGCTGGGCGGCATCTGAGGATACCTGCTGGGCAGAGCTGCGGATGGCATCCAAAAGCTCGCGCATGCTGCCACCCAGCACGCCCAGCACTTCCACCATCTGGCCGATTTCGTCCTGGCGGCCTGCATACTCCGGGTTGATGGGTTCCTGGCGATAATCCCCTTGGGCAAATTTCTGCAGGCGCCCGGTGACAAAGGAAATGGGGCCGCTGAAGCCTCCGGCCAGCTTGATGCCAAAGACCACCATCAAGGCGGAAATAACCAGCATGATGAGGGCGGCCATGGCAATCCTGCTATAGAGGGCGGATTCATTTTCTGCCATGTAGGCGGCTGCCGCCTCGTCTATGTAGTCAATCCAGGAACCGGTGCAGATGATCCAGCCATAGGGCTTGAATTCCATGGAATAGCCACGCTTGGGCAGGTCAGTGCTCTCGCCTGGTTTGGGGAAGGCGAAGTTGGAGTAGCCGCCCCCTTCCTGCTGGGCAGCTTTGAAGATTTCCTGCATGTAGAGGACGCCGTTGCTGTCCTTGTCATTGAGGCGCATCTTGCCTTCGACTTTGGAGCCAAGGGTGGCGTGGGCTACGCAGATGCCGGTGGCCTTCTCGTCGGCAAAGAAGTAGCCCTTGCCGTCATCGTAGCGCAGGGCTCTGATGGTGGCCAGGGCCAGTTCCTTGCCCTGGGCTTCGGTGATCTTGCCCTGCTGCTGCTGGGAGTAGATGCCGTTCAGGGAGGATACCAGAGCTTCTGTCTGCAGCTTGATCTCCCTGTCGTAGTGTTCCTCCAGATTTTTCCTGTAGGCGATATTTTCCTCTTTGTTTTCCTGGATGGTGCTATAGATGAAGTATGAGCCTACTGCCAGAGTGGCCAGGACGCCAATGGCCACAAACATGGCGGTCAGACGCCCTTTCACAGAATTCATGAAAAACATACGCATTCCCTCCTACCGAAATAGCTAGTTCCTTCTTTCTACACGAGAGGGGGATTTCCCTTTTTTTATGGTATTGTGCTATAATTTTCGTATTGCCACGGCCTTCGTCAAAGGTTAATCCGGCGAGGAAGGAGGTAGTATACTGTGTCTGTTAAAGTCTTTTGGCTTTCTGTGCTGGCGAGTTTGATCGGCGGTCTTGCCGCTGAGCTCGCTATGCGCTGGCTAGGTATGTGAGCCAATACCACCTGTGGCAGGTAGCCATTGTTCCCCCTGCTGTCGTCGGCAGATGAACACGAAAAAGCCCCCAATGCTGGTTCGTCAGTCCAGCGGGGGCTTTTCGATTGGTAAAACTGTGTCTGTCAGTCTTCTAAGACTGATTATACCATTGCATATATAATGTGTCAAATTGCTTGGAGGTGTGTTTATTGTTTCGTAGCAGGATAGTAAATCTATTTTTCATATCACTATTATTATTGTTAGCAGGTTGTGGTTTGGAGGAAAATTCGAGATTCGTCCAGAAAAGCGAGCTGGTCATGGATACGGTGGCCCAGCTGACGGCGGAGGGGGCAGAAGCGCCTCAGGCGGTGGAGGAGAGCTTTGCCCGCTTGAAGGAGCTTGAGCAAATCCTTAGCCCCTATGAAGAGGGCAGCGATGCAGCCCGGCTGCGGGACAGCGCAGGCAGCGGGCAGTGGGTGCGGGTTTCCCCGGAGATGTACCATTTATTGGAAGTATCCCAGCAGTATTCGGCGCTGACGGAGGGGGCCTGGGACATCACGGCGGCTCCTTTGGTGAAGCTCTGGGGCATCGGCACGGAGGGGGCGCGGGTTCCCTCTGCTGAGGAGATAGCTCAGGCGAAAGCCAGGGTGGACTGGAAAAAATTGGAACTCAACGGCTCAGATAGCGCAAGGCTCCTGGAGAAGGGCATGGAGCTGGACCTGGGGGGCATTGCCAAGGGCCTTGCCCTGGACGAGGTGCGGAAGATCTATGCCAGGCATGGCATTGAAAACGGCCTTATCAATCTGGGCACCAGTTCCATCTACGCTGTGGGAGTGAACAAGGAGCGAAAGCCCTGGCGCATCGGCCTCAGGCATCCCCGCAAGGAAGGGGCGGGAAGCCTCATGGCAACGGCAGAGGTAACGGATGAGGCTCTTTCCACCTCCGGGGACTATGAGCGTTTCTTCGAAGCGGAGGGCGTGCGCTATCATCACATCATAGACCCCCGCACAGGCTATCCTGCCTGGTGCGGCAAGGAGACAGCGCCGGCGAGCCGTCCTGTCAGCGTGCTGGTGGTGATTGAGGGCGGGGAGCCCGACTGCGGCATAAAGTCAGACCTTCTCACCACCGCCCTGTTCGTGCTGGGAAAGGACAGGGGGGAGGCCCTGCTGACCGACTGGCAAGACGAGGGGATAGAGGGACTGCTGGTCACCGCGGATGGGGCTTTGCACGGCACTTTCGCAATAACTGATTTTAACTACTTGTAAAAAAATTCTCAAAAGCAAAAGGTTTTTTCAATCTCAAGGCGAATACTTAAGAAAACACTTCTCATGCGGACAGTTCACAGATGGATGTTTCAGAGGGAGGGAAACCTAATGCGTCTCAGGGAGAAATTCATAGTGCTGACAGCGCTGTCCGGTCTCTTGGTGGCAATAGTTTCCATCGTGGGGTACTACAATGCCAGCACTAATCTGGAGGAAAGCGTAGAGTCCGAGCTGGTGGCCAATGTGGCTGCCCAGACTAATATGCTGGAGGGCTGGGCTGCTTCCAAGGGCCGGGTGGCGGTGGATGCTGCCCACCTTATGACCGCATACAAGGGGAACACGGCTCTCATTGAGTCCCCAAATTCCTTGTCATTGGCTGATGGGGACAAGGACATCCTGGAACTGGGGGTTGGCACGGAGACTGGCTTCTTCCAGGGCCGTCAGGCTGGCAACAAGACCGGGGAGCTTGACCCCCGCACCCGGGGCTGGTACAAGCTGGGCAGGGAGAAGGGCCAGCTGGCCTTCACCGAAGCTTATGTGGATAAGTTCACTGGCAAATTGGTCACCTCTGCCGTCTGCCCCTTCCAGGTGAACGGACAGTTCGGCGGTTCCATCTTTGTGGATATCCTGCTGGAGACTCTGAACCAGCAGGTGGCAAATGTCAGCTACCGCGGCATCGGCAGCGCTGCCATCATCGAGCAGACCGGCAATATCATCGCCAGCAAGGGCAAGGCCGAGCCCATGACGAATTTCAAGGACATCCCCGGCTTGGGGACTAAGTTTGACGAAATGGCGAAGAACAAGACCGGCTTCTTTAAGGTGGACACCGGTGATGATATGGGCGACGCCATCATTGCCTATGCTACCGTGGAAAATACCGGCTGGATTGTGTCCCTGGCAGTGCCGGAGGATGAGGTTTTCGCCACTCTGAACAAAATGAAGGTCACTTACGCTGTGCTTACTTTGCTGGGCATTTTGCTCATGGGCTTCATGTGCCGGAAGCTTTCCAACGGCATCACCGAGCCTGTGCAGGAGCTGGAAGCCCATGCCCAGGAACTGGCTCAGGGCAACATGCGCCTTGAGGATATTTCCGTCAGGACTGATGACGAAATCGGCACCCTTACTACCGCTTTCAATACCATGAGCCACAATCTCCGTGAACTCATCAAGCATATGGCCAAGACCTCCGAGCAGGTGGCGGCCTCTGCCCAGGAGCTCACCGCCAGCTCCCACCAGTCTGCTGAGGCCTCTGTTCATGTGGCTGAGACTGTAGGCGATGTATCTGCGGGCATGAGCCGGCAGCTGCAGGATATTGACGGGGCCAAGAAAAATGTGGATCTGGTATTCCGCGATATCACCGAAATGGCAGGCAAGGCCAAGACTGTGGCCGAGTCCTCCGTCCAGACTGCAGCCGCAGCCAAGACCGGCGCCGATATGATGGAATCCGCCATCAAGAAGATGGGCACCATCGAGCAGGGGGTCATGGAAAGCGCCGAAGTGGTGAAGAAACTGGGAGAGAACTCTCAGCAGATTGGCCAGATTGTAGAGGCTATCTCCTCCATCGCCGAGCAGACCAACCTGCTGTCCCTGAACGCCGCCATCGAGGCAGCCCGGGCAGGCGAGCATGGCCGCGGCTTTGCCGTGGTGGCTGAGGAAGTCAGGAAGCTGGCGGCAGAGTCCCAGACCTCGGCGGAGCAAATCAAGGAGCGCATCGCCTCCATCCAGACGGATACCGCCAAGGCGGTGGAGTCCATGGAGCGCGGCTCCGAAGGGGTGAAGGAGGGCACTAAGTCCATCCGCGAAGTGGGAGCCCAGTTCTCCGATATCATGAGCATGGTGGAGAGCATCAACGCCCAGATGACGGAAATCAACAGCTCCGTGAAACTGGTGTCCGATGGTGCCAACAATATCGTCAACGCCGTGGATTCCATTGACAATGTGAGCCGCAAGACTGCGGACAATACCCAGACCATCTCCTCCGCCACCCAGGAGCAGTCCGCTTCCAACGAGGAAATCGCCGCAGCCTCCCAGGCGCTGGCGAAGCTGGCAGAGGAAATGCAGGCGGCCATAGGCAAATTCAAAATTTAATGTTCCTTTATCATATACATACAGCATATATTAGGGGGGATTTATTATGGGATTCTTGAATAATATTAAGGTGTCGCAAAAGCTGGCCTTGATAGGTGTGATGGCGTTCATCGCCACGGTAATCGTGGGGATGCTGGGCTATTTTTCCTTGAAATCAGCCCAGGAGGACATACAGTCCTTGTACAACAACAACACTATGAGCATCTACCATATCGGCAGGGTGCGCTACAATACCCGCTGGGCGCAGGTGCAGTCTTCGCTGCAGCCCTATACCGTGGCGCCTGACCGCCGCCAGGACCGCATCCAGAAGTTCGAGCAGGCCACCAAGGAAGCAGAGGAGGCCATGCAGGAATACGAGAAGCTCAATGCCAATCATCCCCAGCGGGCAGCCCTGGCAGCCGAGGCCCGGAAGACTTTCAACGAGTATACGGCCAACAGCAGGAAACTCCTGCAGATGAACGCCTTTGACGGGGGAGACGAGCGCGCCCCTATGAACTACTATCAGGAAAATGTCATGCCGCTGGTGGTGAAGCTGGCTGCCGACCTGGCAGATGCCCAGAAGGTGGATCAGGAGAGGGCGCAGGAAGCCCTGCTGAAGAGCGAAGATGACATGAGCGCAGCCATCCGCAACATGACTATTTGCTGCGTGCTCATCATCTTTGTGCTGACCTTCGCTGTGGTAACGGTCACCAGGAACATCATGGGCCCGCTGGATTTGGTGGTGGCGGTCTGTGACAAGCTCTCCAAGGGTGACTTCCGCACCGGCGGCAAAATCGGCACCGATGGCCGCACCGATGAATTCGGCCACATGGAGCAGTGCGTGAAGTCCATGCGCATCACCGTCAACGACCTCATCAAGAAGGTGCTGCACACCACTGAGCAGCTGGCAGCTTCCTCTCAGGAACTCACCGCCAGCGCCCATCAGGCGGCGGAAGCCACGGAAATGGTGGCCCAGTCCGTCACCAACTCTGCCGGGGCAGTGCTGGAGCAGCAGCAGGATGTGGAAGATGCCATGGTCTCTATCGACCATGCCATGACTTCCATCAACAGGCTCAATGACACCGCCCAGGATGTGAACAACAATGTAGTGGAAGCCAACAAGCAGGCTCAGGCGGGCAGCGCCGCCATCGGCAGCGCTGTGGATAAGATTGTCAGCGTAGAGGAGATAGTGAACAACTCCACCGCTACCGTGGACAAGCTGGGGCAGCGCTCCCAGGAAATCGGCCAGATTGTGGAGACCATCTCCGGCATTTCCGACCAGACCAACCTGCTGGCCCTGAACGCCGCCATCGAGGCAGCCAGAGCCGGCGAGCATGGCCGGGGCTTCGCCGTAGTGGCTGATGAAGTCAGGAAACTGGCGGAAGAATCCCAGGCCGCAGCCAAGAGGATTGCCGACCTCATCGGCGGCATCCAGAAGGATACCTCCTCTGCCGTCAGTTCCATGCAGCAGGGCAATGTGGCAGTAAAGGAAGGCACCCAGTCTGTAGGCCAGCTGCAGGAATCCTTCGACAAGATCAGGGCATCCTCGGATCTGGTGGCAGAAAAAGCCAACGCCATGGGACGGGATCTGCAGGCCGTTTCCAACGACACGGACAACATCCGCACCCGCTCCGCCAAGATTTCCGAGAACAGCCGCAAGGTAGCCACGGAAATGGAAAGCGTCTCCGCAGCCGCCGAGGAGCAGAGCGCATCTGCCAGCGAGATTGCTACCGCCAGTGAGGCTTTGGCACAGCTGGCCCACGGCTTGCAGACGGCAGTGGGAGCATTCAAGGTGTGATGCTGTAAAATTGAGATTATGGAGCAGGCCCCTTTGATGGGCCTGCTTTTTCTTGCCATAGGGATGTGCTATACTGAGGAAAAAGGAGGGGATTTATTATGAAAGGCAAAACGAGATTTCCCATAGGCGTGCAGGATTTTGCCGATCTAAGGGAAAATGGCTTCGCTTATGTGGACAAGACCGGCTACATTTATGATTTGGTCCATGCCAGCAAGCAGTATTTCCTCAGCCGTCCCCGCCGTTTTGGCAAGAGCCTTTTCCTATCTACATTGTGGGCATACTGGTCAGGGAGGCAGGAGCTATTCGCAGGGCTGAAGATTTCAGAGCTTGAAAGAGATAATCCTGAGGCATTTCAGCCACACCCGGTCTTTTATTTTGACTTTAATGGCAAGAACTACCAGACAGACGGTGCTTTAGAAGATGTGCTGGACAGTCATCTCTGCCTTTGGGAGGAAGAATATGGCAGTGAAGCAGGACGCTCTCTGGAGGATCGTTTTCAAAGGCTCTTGAGGAAGGCTGCCGAAAAGACAGGCCGTTCGGCAGTGGTCTTGCTGGACGAATATGATAAGCCTCTCCTGGAAGTGCTCGAAAATGAAAAGCTGGAGGAACGCAACAAAAATATTTTCAAGGGTTTCTTTGGTGCCTTGAAAAAATGTGACAGGTACTTGCGTTTTGTTTTTGTCACTGGGGTGACTAAATTCAGCAAGGTAAGCATATTCAGCGATCTGAACCAGTTGGAAGATATTTCTCTGGATGATGATTATGCCTGTATCTGTGGCATCACCGAGACGGAGTTGGAGGAAAACTTTGCGGCAGAGATAGACCGTATGGCTGAAGATAACGGGCTGTCTACGGAAGGATGCCTGTGCAAGCTGAAGAAAACCTATGACGGCTATCACTTTGCGGTGGGAACGAAAAATGGGGTATACAATCCTTACAGCTTGCTGAATGCCCTGAAGAAGCGCAGCTTTGATTCTTATTGGTTTGCGACAGGTACGCCAACTTTTCTGGTCAAGCGGGTGGCAAAGAGTGCCCTTGAATTGAAGAAATTCAGCGATGGACGGCTTTATTCCACCAAAGGGGCCATGTCTGACTATCGTGCAGACAATCCCGACCTGCTGCCGCTGCTTTACCAGACGGGCTACCTTAGCATAGCAGGCTATGATGCTGTGCGCCAGCGCATCACACTGAGCTTCCCAAATGAGGAAGTGAAATATGGCTTCCTTGACAGTCTGCTGCCGGTTTATGTGCCGGCGACGGTGGAAGGTAATGGCAAAGATATATTTGCCCTGGACGACTGCCTGGAAAGCGGTGACACGGAGGGCATAAGAGATATCCTCACGGCTCTTTTTGCCAGCATCCCCTACACTTCATCATACGCCACCTTCGAGCACTACTTCCAGTCTGTGCTCTACCTGCTTTTCACCTTGCTAGGCAAATTCATCGTCTGTGAGCTGCACAGCAGCAAAGGCCGTGCCGATGCCGTGGTGGAAACAGCTGAGTATGTATACATTTTTGAGTTCAAGGTAGACAAGAGTGCCGAGGAGGCTCTGGAACAAATACGGGAAAAGGGATATTCCCTGCCTTACAAGGCAGATAAGCGGTGTATATTTGCAATAGGCGTGAATTTCGATGCTGCAAGCCGCAGTCTGCAGGAGTGGAAGGTGGCGGAGCAAAATATTGCAGTATAGCGAAATCTGCCTGCTTAAAAGAGATAAGCGGCTGGAATTTCCGTGAGGGGAATTCCAGCCGCTTATTTATCAGCATCGGTGAAAGAGTGATGAGTTGTGGCAATGGTAGAAGTGCCTATTTGGAGAAACGCACTGAATTAACTTGCCTCTTAACTTACCCTTATGATAAAATGAGGGTAAGTTAAAGAACCTGCTTTGAATGAGGAAGGGGAGTTTGCGATGGCTTTGCCAATTAACATCGAGGACTTGCTTCACCAGAGGAAGGTAGAACGGACGCGCATTGAATACAAGTCGGAATGGAATCCTGAGCCGATTATCCATACCTTGACTGCCTACGCCAATGATTTTGATAATATGGGAGGCGGCTATATACTGATAGGTGTGGAGGAGAAAAATGGCAGGCCGGTTCTACCCTTGAAAGGGCTGGCTCCTGAGTGCATTGATGAGATACAGCTCGACTTGCTGAACAAGTGTAATTTCATTGAACCTCGCTATATACCCGTCATAGAACCATGTGTCATAGATGGGAGGCATATTATAGTTTTGTGGGCGCCTGGAGGAGAGGAAAGGCCGTATAGGTGCCCGGAAAAGATTTATACAGACAAAGGCGGGGAAAAAAGCAACAAGTCATACTACATCAGGAAAGGTGCAAGAACCATCAAGGCGAATCATAATGAGGAAAAAGAGCTTATTTCTGCGGCTCGCGATATTCCTTTTGATGATCGCATCAACTACCATGCTGAGGTGGCGGATTTGAAGCCGACGCTTTTAGCGGATTATCTGCATTCCGTAGGCAGCAGCCTTTATCAGTCGGTCATGGAACGCCCAGTCGAGGAAGTGGGGACGGATATGCAGATTGTACGAGGGCCGTCAGAATACAAAAAGCCTGTCAATGTGGGGCTGATGTTTTTTAACGATAATCCAGAAAAGTATTTTTCTTGTGCCAGGATAGAAGTCATAGATAAGCCTGACCCCACTGGCAGGGGCATGACAGAAAAAATATTCAGAGGGCCACTGGATAAGCAGCTTCGTGATGCGCTTGCCTATATTAAGAACTATATCATCAAAGAGTATGTGACGAAAGTTCCTGACAGCGAGCTGGCTATTCGTGCTTTCAATTGGCCATATGCTGCTGTGGAAGAAGCTCTTAGCAATGCGGTTTATCATAAGTCATATCAGATACATGAACCCATAACTGTCATGGTCACGCCTGAGAAGATGGAGATAACCAGCCTGCCAGGGCCGGACAGGTCTATATCTGATGAGAACCTGGAGAGACGGGTGCTGGTGTCAAGAAGATACCGCAATAGGAGGATTGGCGATTATCTGAAGGAACTGGATATAGTGGAGGGCAGGAATACGGGGGTTCCTACTATTCTGGAGGCCATGCGCAAAAATGGCTCAGGACTGCCTTCGTTTGAAACTGATGACGAAAGAAGTTACTTTGTGACGATACTTCCTGTGCATCCTGTTTTTTTGAAAGGCATTGGAGATCATCCTGCTGGCAATGAAATGCCTGCAGCTTCAGGAAGGAGGAGCCGGGGAGAGGTTGAGAAAATGGTGCTCAAAGCCCTGGCAGGAGGAAGAAAGCTTTCCACCAATGAGGTGGCTGCTGCATTGGGGTACAAAAAGACAACAGATACACTGCGCAGCGTGGTGGATAGCCTTATAAAAGCAGGGAAACTGGCATATTTGTATCCTGATAAGCCAAGAAGCAGGAATCAGAAACTTTGCTTGTTATAAGGCCATTGTTCCAGCTTTGTCGATAGACAAAGCTTCCTCTTGGCCTTTTCCAAAAGGGACTAGATAATATG